>CAYQES010000022.1:0-45937 GCA_964416595.1 uncultured Bdellovibrionales bacterium
TATTATCAGTGCACCCTATCGGGCAGGAATGCATAGACTTCATACTTTCGCGCAAAAGCGAAAAACAAAAAAGCCACCCTTTTGAGGTGGCTTTTTCTTTGCCCTGAGGCAACTCGATTAACGCTTGGAGAACTGGAAACGTCTGCGAGCACCAGCCAAACCAGGCTTTTTCCGCTCCACTTTCCGGGAATCCCGGGTGAGCAAACCTTCTTTTTTCAACACTGCGCGGGTGGTTGGATCTACTTGCAACAATGCGCGGGCAATGGCGTGGCGAGTGGCACCAGCTTGGCCAGAAGGGCCGCCACCGGATACGTTCACGAATATATCGTATTTACCCAAATAATTGGTGAGCACCAAAGGCTGTTGCACCAACAAGCGGCTCGTAGGACGGGTGAAATATTCGTCCATGGGCTTTTTATTCACCACGATTTGGCCAGTGCCTTTACGCAAGTAAGCGCGGGCTTTGGCGGTCTTTCGTTTTCCGATTTCGTGGATTTGCTGAACAGCGGCCATATTATTCCATTACCTTTCCAGAGGAGTTGATCTTCACGGCCTTCGGATTTTGAACGGCGTGAGGGTGTTTATCTCCCGTATAAATTTTTAATTTCATCAGCTGGCGACGGGCCAAGCTTTGATTTTTGGGAAGCATGCCTTTCACAGCGATGCGAAGAATGTCAGCAGGTTTTTTCTGCAACATTTCTTTTGCTGTGCGGGTGCGGATTCCGCCTACAAAGCCCGTGTGGCGACGATACAATTTATCATCCCACTTATTACCGGTGAATTTCACCTTTTCCGCATTGAGCACGATCACGTAATCGCCAGTGTCCAAGTGCGGGGAATATTCTGCTTTATGTTTACCCATCAAAAATGTTGCTAGGTTAGAAGCAAGACGACCAACTACTTGGTCTTTTGCGTCTACCACTAACCACTTGCGGGAAATGTCGTTCTTTTTCGTAAAATACGTAGCCATAAAATATCGTTCCTAAACTAGAGGGTTCCCGTACAGCGAACGGCCTCGGGCACATCTCGAGAAAGCCCTATAGATATGGCAAGGGGGGCGGCAGGTCAAGGCCTTTCCCCTGGCCCATAAAAACAGTGTTTTTTTGTCAACATTAGCTTTTAGAAGGACCCGATGGAAAAGTGCACTCGGAAACGCTGGGAGGACATATCTTTCACTGTCGTGTCGCCCACGGTATCGCGGCCCTGCAATGCCCAGGCAAAATCAAGAGCCACGGGCCCCACGGGGGTATTGTAACGCATACCCGCACCCACGGAACTCCGCAGATTACTAGGGTCGAAGGAAAAACGATCGACCATAAGGTTACCGGCGTCTAAAAAGAGCGCCATTCCTAGGCTTCCCGCCAGGGGGATCCGCAATTCACTGCGGTAGTTTAAGAATCCCAAGGTACCAAAAACGTCTTTATTTGTTTCCACTTCCAAAGAGTCTTCCGCTAGACCACGGATAGAACCCAATCCCCCTAAGCGGAAGAGCTTAAAAGTAGGGATGGGCTGAGGCACCGGAGGGCCAATATTGGAGCGCTCCCAGCCCACATTCACAGCTAGGGCCCAAACTAGATCTTCAAACAAACGAAAGTAGGTTGAATTGAAGGTAGTGAACCGGTAATAGCCCACATCGTCCTTAGAACCAAAAGCCTTAGAAGCTATTTCAAAACGATTGATGGAGTTTACTCCCTTTGAAGGATTGAAGCGATCATTGCGGGAATCATAGATCAAGCCAGGAGTGATGGAACCAATGAAATCGGTTCCCGCATCACTGGCATCATAGTTTGAACCGCGGATATTTTCGATTTTGATTTGCTCGTAACTGTACTCCAACAAACCAGAAAGGGTGTTGGTTAAATCCCGCCGCACACCTACCGTGGCCCTACTCACGTTGGCATCAAAGCTCGGCAATTGCCGGTTAAAAAGCGTGAGGTTGGCAGTGAAAATAACGGGCCAGTTCGCCAAATATGGCTCCCGAAAACCTACGGAGAAATTATATTCAGGGAAACGGTAGGCTTCCAGGCGGCGATTGAATACAGCGCGGGCATTGATCGAGCGATTCCAGCCACCGATATTTTGGTAACCAAACTCAAAGGCGAGCCGCAAACCAAGATCGTTTCGGTAACCAGGCACGATATCAAAACTGCCGGGTGAACTTTCCTCTACGAAAATCAAAATATCCTTCACATCGTTGGAGCCTAATTTATCGATAGGCTTGATGGTGACGGTGGAAAATAAATTTAATCGCCGCAAATAATCTTCCGCTTCGTTGAGCAAGGGAGTGGTAAGGATATCGTTGGTGATGAACGGCAGTTCTCGCAATACCACCCGAGCATGGGTTTGTTGGTTTCCGCGCACCACGATTTCACCAACGCGGAAAACAGGCCCCTCCTCCACTTCTAAGAGAATAAAAACCTGGCTGTTATCTTTGCTGTAACGAACGATCGTATCGGAACCCTCATTGAGAAATTGAGCGTTGAGATTTCCGATTTCTTGGTATTTTTCCTTTAAAAGAACAAGACCTTTTTCAAATGCGAAAATATCAAAAGGCATATTTGGTTTTAGGCCAAGTATATTGCGCACTTCTTCATCGCTAAAACTTTTGATGCCTGTGAACTTTACTTCTTGCACCTTGGTTTGAATGCCTTCATTTACAAGAAGCGAAACCACCACCTTGGAGCGATTCTCGTTGAAATCAAATTTCACAAACTCTACTTTGGCCGAGAGATAACCTTGGGAACGAAGGTAATCGGCAAAAAGTTCTGCGCCCTGGTTGATTCCGCTTTCATGATAATAATTTCGCTGCACCAAACGGCTAGAAAGTTCCTTGAACTTCTTCTCAGCTTCCGCTTGGCTCATTGAATACACGCCATCGATGTGAATGGATTGAATTTTGATCTTTTCACCCTCACCCACGACCAGGCTCACATAACGAATGCCGCGGGATGGATCCTCGCGCACTAAAGTAGTAATCTGTGCATTTGCAAAACCAATTTCCCGATACGCCTCTAAAACCCTGCGTCTCACAGCAGCTAAATAATCGCTGCCAGAGGAAACCTCTTTTACTTCCCCAACCAACACCATTAATTCCCTGTAACTAAATTGGTGGTTGCCTCGAAAACCGTAACGAATTCTCGGACCATACTGAATATTGAGAAAGAGGCCTACTTTGCCTTCTTCGTCCACTTTGTATTCTAGGTTAGGATCCTTGGCCATGAGGAAATCGTGCTCTCGCAACCAATCTTTTACCGCTTGGATACCATCAAGCACTTTATCTCTTTGAATGCGGTCGCCTACTTTTAGGCCAAAGGCCTCTTGGATCTCATTTTCATAGCGCTGCCGTAAATCTTTGCGCTCCACGCTCAATAAGGGAGAAAACTCAAATTTATGGAGCAGCGTTGGCTCGCCTTCTTTAATGAAAAATTTCAAAATCCCAGTTTTTGAATCAAAAGCGTGAGAGATTTCGGTGGCCAGGTATCCTTGCTTGCTATAGAAGAGCGAAAGTTTTTCCATCGCTTCTTTTAAGGATTCTTTTTCAAATTCGCTGCCCTCTTTCAAGCCAATAGCGGGAATTAAAATATTGGCGGATACAGAATGATTTCCTTCGAATTGAATTTCTGTGACGTGCTTTTTTTGCCGAGAATTCACTGTGATAGTTATGCCACCATCACGATTCTGGCGCACTGAAACCTCCAAAAGCGAATCGTAGCCGTTTTCATGGAGCCAGTGGAGTAGATTGCGAATATCTGTTGGGCTAAATGCCTTCCTCTTTAAAGCAATAAACTTATTTTGCAAAACTTCCGGCAAAGGATCACCCACAAATTCTACCTCAGTTACGCGTTCACCACGTAGATCTTGGGCATCCATGGGATTCTTTAAAATATTCTCGGCTCGCGCCATCGGCACTAAGGATAGTAAAAGGATGAGTAGCCATCTCATCACTTAAACCCCCAGCGGAATTTTAAATCGGCTCCATAGGAGCTGTTGATTTCGGTGGCGTCTAAGCCCGCCGGCGCTTGCTCGTACACCGCGCTTACGGAAGCCTTACGGCCAACTTTATACTCTAATTTACCATCCAAAGATTGGCCTTGGGCTGAGCCCACGGTGCCACCAAAAGCGGCTTCTAAATTCTTCATAATTTGTGTTTGCAAATATACTTTGGGGGCGGCTGTTTGTGTGCTATCGGGGCGAATGATGCTGGCCTCGGTTTCATTCAAAGCAGGAACAATGCCCACTCGCAACCCTTTGGACTGTAAGTTTTGGTTGAGTTGCATTTGTTCCAATAAAATGGATCCAACCTCAGAATATGTAACAGCACTAGTATTGTTAGGATCAATTTTCCGGGCATCTTCTCCGCGATAACCGAAAGCCAAGAGAGAAACGATATCTTCTTGCGGAATTGAAGGATAAGAAGAAAGAGAAATCTTTGGCTTATCCATGGTGCCGCTGGCAAAAATAGTAATTCGATAGTTATCCACCGTGGCAACACCGGGGCCGATGGAAAATTGAGGGTTGAAATATTCTGGATTGGGCACACGAATGTAAGCCTGCTCTAAGGCAAAAGCTGTGTTTCGGAATAAGAGTTTACCGCGGACCAATTCGGCTCTTGCCACTACTTGGGGAAATTCAAAGTTGTTCAGAAGCGTTACTTCACCGCGAAACTCCGCGTTGAGAAGATTGTTATCCACAAAAACACCGCTCTCTGCGAGAGCTTTGATGCGAATCTCATAAAAGGATTTAGAGCCACCCACTTTTTCAGGCAAATACTTCGCATTCTGCGTGCCCTTTCTGGCGCCACCTAAATCGAAATTATTACGCATCATCACGCGCTTCATGCGTACAGTTCCGCCAAATAGATATGGCGCTTTCTCCCCAGTAAAACTCAATTTCCCATCAGAAATTTCTGCAAAGTTTACAGGAAAAAATTTCACTCTGTTATTGGCTAAATACAAATCCACATCAAAGCGGGGAGCTTTGTTCAAATACAAATCCATAGTACCGGATGCCTGCACGGAACCGCCGCCGATTTCTCCGGTAATTGTATCGATAGTCACGCGGTTGTCAGCAAAGCGAATGGCGCCCTCTATAGCATCCACCGGTGCATCCACACCCGCTAATCGCAAGAATCCATCATGTAAATCAATACGACCATTAAAACGGGAGTCATTTAAATTACCTGTAAGGCCTAAAGCAATTCCAAGTTTACCGCTTGCTTCTTCAATCACAGGAGAAAGGAGTTCGAGCAACCGAAAAGAAACATCACCCTGTATTTGATTGTCTAAGCCAGTGCCATCTACATTTCCTTTTAAACGCAACCGCAGTTTCGATTGCTCACCCTCCAATAACAATTTGGCAATCTCTAACACACCTTGGTTAGCCGATATCGGAACAGGAGAAGGAGATCGTAGACGAAAACCAGATTTCCCCATCTCAACAGATCGAAAAACTCCGCTTCCTGTCATCGCTTTCCAATCAGACCCCTTCCAAGAAGATTGGCCCTCGGCGCTCATAAGCATCGTGAGACTTGGATCCGTGCAATTGCGGCGGCTAAGAGCGCACAATAGGAAGTCAAATTCTGCATTCTCAAATCTTAATGCAGCGGAGGAGTTTGCTTTAGCACTGTGAGCGATCCGGCCTGTAACTTCTGCATTAGCGCCAAAACGCAATTGAAAATCAGAATGATCGGGCCTTGTTTGATAAGCAAAATCTACAGATGGCATTGGCTTTGTGCGTACAAAAGAATTCCTAAGTTCAAAAGTTGTATCACTTACTAGCGTTTCCCATTTGCCTTGGCCCTCGCTATGAAGAGAAAAAAGGCCATCCACAGGAAATCCCAGTGCAGTTACTGTATCCAAACTGCGCAGTTTGCCTTTTTTAATGTCTAGAACATATTTCATCTCACCAGAGAGCTTGTACTCAATCTCACCGCTCACTGGGGTTTCATATTTTCTTGCCTTAATAATCTGTGCCTTCAGAACACCTTTATTCAGTTCAGTTCGAGCATCTATTTCATGTAATATTTCACCCACATAACTCCAGTTTTTTCCGTGCACGAGGGTAGAAATTTGCAGAGATTCAAGCCCCTGGGAATAACCGCCGCCAACTTTTACTGTTCCCTCTACAGTGCCGCCCATCCCTTTGGGCAGCCATGTGATCTTTTCGAGTTGTTTGGCAAATATTGTAAAAAGATCATTGGGATCACTTTCGGCAAAAGAAGCAGTGATAGAAATATCATCGCCCTCGCCCACGTTCACCCTGCCATCTGTCTTATAAATAGCGGAATTTTTCCGGCCCTTTACGTCACTCAGATGAATATAAGAATTTTTTTCATCATAAGTTATACGACCATCCACTTCGCCAAAATCAAATCCTAGAAATTTTACGTCCTTTTGTTTTACATCGAAATCGATAGATACCGCTTCCATCGGCCCACGCACATGCACCCTAACGCCACCCACGCCCATGATTGGAATAGAAGAAATTTCTCCCACTTCTTTTGTTACATCTACGGAAGGGGTGATTGCGGTTAGATCAAATCCTTTATTACTGCTAACAGTTCCCTTCACATCTAACACACCAGAGCCCAAGGTTACCTTGGCTTCTTGCACACGCACCTCGCCCTGCCGCCATAGCACTGAACCATTGAGCTGGAAGGGTTGCACTTGGAATATTTTTTTATAGGGCCGCTGCTTAGAAAAAATTTGGTTATTTAATTCTAAATCGCGCACAGATAAATCTGGCTGAATTTGAATGGAAGATAATTTTGCCTCCTGAGAGAAATCCAATTTCACGCCTAAGCTTCCACTTAGGTTCATCCGCAAATTGTTTACGCTCTTTTTTAAATCTCCGGAAAATTCTTCGAATTTTGCGTTTTCTAAATGCAAGGTTAAAGAGCGCGATTCTGGCTGAAAGGGAATCGGAATCTCCGCTTTGCTTTTCATGTAGATGCGACCTGCGTTTTTTTGCAGAGATAAAGTGTCTAGCGTAAGCAAACCGTTGCCAAAAGAACCCACGGCTTGGATTTTATCTAATTCCCACATTGAATAGCGAAATCGATCCACCTCCAACTTGCCTTGCACTATGGGTTGTTGGAGGCGGCCAACCAATTTTACATCTGCTAACAACTCACCCTGGAAGGAGCGAAAGGCTGGCTCAAAATCCGTAAATTCAGCGAGCGGACTACGCACGATCAAATCAATTTCTGGTTTTCCATTTAATAAATCATCGATTGAGCCCGTGATTTTACCGGCAGCATGGAGCGCAGCCTCTCGCCGCTGCACATCCAAAGTAGCCAGAGTAATTTGGTCCTTACGAACATCTGCATTCAACTTGAGCACTTGCAGTTTTTCTTTAATTTTTGGTGTGTCTAGCGCCAACTCTTCTAAGTTGGCCACAAGATTGGTTCCTTCAGAGGAGGGGGTTATCGCCAAGTAACCCACATTGCCAACAGAAGCATGGAAGGGTTGGCCATCTTCAGACCAAGAAATATCCAACACTGTATTTTTAAGCTCTAATTGGCGGATATTGGCCACAAAACCATCAGCAAGTGGCACTCTAATTGGTTTATGCACTAGATCACTTAATTTTTCAGCAGGGCCGGAAGATTTTTTCTTAGGCACCGTGAGCCGGACTTCACCCCTATCCATGAAAACTTTATTTACTGCGATTCCGCGACTAAACGCCTGAATCATACGGAAAGAAAATCCTAAGCGATCAACTTTGAACACCGTATTTGTGGAAAGCCCCAATGAATTCGTTTTTTCTTTTACTTTCAAATCTACATGCAAAAGGGAAACACTTGGCGGCAACATGCCCACCTTCAAGCGATCAAAATTTAATTCCAGCCCCATATCCCGAGCCACGGCTTCTTGGAGTTTCGCTTTAGCTAAACGAGCGAAGGATTCCGATTGAATATAAGCCACCCCGCTGGCTGTAGCAGCCAATATCAAAAGCAAAAAAATCCCAAAAATCCTTTTTCCCATTCCCTACTCTTCCAGCTTTTGCCGGATATTGCGGTAATTAGCGTCTATCTCTGCTACTTTTTTAAAAAATTCTTTAGAGCTATCGGGCCGGCGCATTTTTTCAAAAAGCTCTCCGAGAGTATAATAAATTTGGATTTTTTCAGGTTCTGTTTTGCCGCCATCTGCGCTAAGTTTTTTTAAGATAGAGGCAGCACCCGCGTAATCTTTTCGAGCGAATTTAGAAATCGCCGACAAATAGTAAGCATCGAAAGCCATATCAGGAAATTCTGCCACCAATCTTGAAAAGATTGTCTCTGCCTGGCGAAACAAGCCCATCTCATGTAAAGCAATACCAAAATCCAAAATGGTGCGCGGATCGTTTTCCTGCAGTATTCTTTCTAGCTGCCCTTCAATCGTGGTGCCTAATTCGCCCGAGCTATCTGTTTCTGATTCTTTTAAATCCAATGCCTCTTCCAAACGCTCCAAAACATCTACAGGATCTTCTTTGGAACCACTATCGGAAGAAGAGGTGTGGTATAAACTATCAGGCATTTCTAGCTTACGAATATCACGCAAACGATTTTTTATTTGCGCCTCATCGGCGCCCAAACCTAGAGAATGGCGAAGGGCCTTTCTTGCTAAATAATAATTTCTTTTTGCAATATAGCGCTCTGCTTGTTTGAGTAGCGAGTCAACATTTTCTGCGGGCTTCTCTTCTGTGTCGCGCTTTATCTCTGCTAACAATTGCTTCGTGGAAGCAGGCTCAGGTTCATTCACAATAAATTTTGTGGGTCCCTCTAATAAATCATCACCAAGATCGATTGGCTCCTGCTCCACCACAAGCTCTGAAGGAACCGCTACAGCAGCGGGTGGATCCTCTTGCAAGCTGGGAATCTTCATAAAAACTTTTGCGTCTAGTTCTGGAGTGGAGGTAGGAATCATTAAAGTGGATTCGGCTTCCGCAGCTCCACCGGGCACCTCTGACTCATCGGCCAGGATCGGCTCTGGAGTGGTGATCACAGTTGCTTCTGCTGGCGCCTCTTTTTGCGCTGGCTGAATGGCTGATTCGAGAGGCTTGCGACTGGCCGCAATCGCATCCACAACTTCCACAGGCGAAAATAATCCCGTAGCAGTTCCCGCTAAAGGCTCTGGGCCCACCGGAGCCTTCACCAACACCGTTGCCTCCTCTTGCGGTATTCGTAAATCTTCAGAAACCACTATTTCCTTCGTTTCTACAGAAGGGATAGCTTGTGGCATTCTGCTTGTGGCATTTACCACTTCCATCGGACTAAAAATTTCGGTTTTCTCATCTGAGCCCGTTGGCTCTGGAGGAACTATTGGCGCTTCAGGCTGCGGAACTGGTGGTATAACCTGCGCAGCTTCCACGATGGGTTCGGGTTCCGGAGCTGCTTTTTGCTCTTGGGCAATTTCTAAAGGCACTTCCAGTTCTGGAGCTGGAGGCACGGGCGATGGGGCGGGGGCTGGCGCCGCCATCACTTTCGTTTCTTCCACAGTAAACACTTTTGTTTGCCCGCTGGAAAATTCTACTTCCAAATTGCCGTTCGTTTCCCCACTGGAATCACCGATACTAATTTCAATCTCAGCAGGCGCAGGTTCTGAAAAAGAAGCGTTCGAAGGCTTAGGCGCAGATGAACCCACAGGAGAAAGGGGCGCGGATGTGTTTTGATTTGTGCCGGCAGGAGCTGGTGGAGCAACTTCTTTCTCTGACGCAGGTTCTGCAGCAGCTTCTTTTCCTTGCCCCTTCACCGCTTTCAAAAAAGAAGCAGCATCTAATTCATCTACGCCCATCCCTTCTGTGAAGCTGATCCAGCCATTTTTTTCTACGAAAGTTTCTACCAGTCGATTCAGGGTAAGCATATCCACAGAGCGATCGGCTCCGATTCTTTCTTTCAAATGTTTGTACACGAACAAAGATTCATTCAGTTTTTGCTGTTCCGCGAAAACCCGCGCAAATAATAAAAGCGCCAAACAAAAGTCTGGGTCGCGCCGCAAACATTCTCGCAATAGGTGATAGAAATCTCGCTGATTTCCTCGGCGATGCGCAGCCCAAGCCACAGCATAAGCAAGCTTTGGATCACGGGGGAAAAACGGCACAAGGCGCTTTAAAGAATCATACAAGCTCTCGGAAAGAGCAGTTGGCTCTCCACCTACAGAAAACTCTTGGGAAACGATTCCCGGTGGACCGCAAAATGCCACCAACAAATGCGGCAGCTTTTGTTCCGCTTGCGACCATTGAATCACTTCAATCCACAAAGCCTTGAGTTTCTCGTCTTTCGGCTGCATGCGCACCAAGAGCGGCAGCAAATTAGCCGCGTCGAAATATTTTTTTCGCTTTAAGTAATATTGCAAAGCCATTTGCCCCTGGGCCAGAGCGTCGCCCACTTTGCCCACGCCCTCACACTCCTGAGCGAATTTTACTTTCAACGGAATATCGTTCGGATTGAGATCAATCGCTTGTTTATAAATGGCGATGGAAATTTGTGACTTACCCGCATCACTCAACCGCCCCGCCAAACCAACATAAACTTTCACGGCACTCTCTAAGTGACCAGAATCCACGTACACATTGGCGAGTTTGGTGGCGATGAGTTGGTTTAAGGGTTCTGCCGTAAGCGCCGATTTTAGTTTCTCGATCGCTTCCGGAATTTTGCCCTTTTCCAAAAGCTTGTCGGCTTCAGAAATAAGTTTCGACATGGGTCTCCTACCCTGGTTACGCCCCGTTCCTTGGAGCAGAACTTATCTCTTTTATTTTAGCTTTTCTTGTTCAAGAATTCTTCCAAAAACTTGGTATCGTATTGATTATCCTTGAAGTTTTTGTCTTGTAACACTCGGGAATAAAACGCTCCGTTTGTTTTAATCCCGCCAATTTTTAGCTCTTCCAAAGCCCGCAACATCTTGCGAATACACAAATCCCTGTTTTCTTCGTGGGTAATCAGCTTCCCCAGAAGAGAATCATAGTGCGGAACCACAGTATATTGGTCGTAAAGGAAGGTATCGAAGCGAACACCAAAGCCACCGGGCACATGGAGGCTTTCCACTTTTCCGGGAGAGGGTCGCATTGTGTCCGGATCTTCCGCATTAATCCTACACTCTATGCTGTGGCCTTGGATCTTCACATCCTGTTGCCGGATACCCAATGGTTCACCAGCGGCGATCCGCAATTGTAATTTCACGATATCGATACCTGTTACCATTTCCGTGACCGGATGCTCTACCTGCACCCGCGTGTTCATTTCCATGAAGTAAAAACTTTTGCGATCAGAATCCAAAAGAAATTCCACGGTACCGACATTTTGGTAACCCACTTCATTCACCAAACGTAAAGCCGCCTCACCCATCTTGGCCCGGGTTTCCTCGGAAATCACGGGGCAAGGTGCCTCCTCAATTAGCTTCTGGTGGCGCCTTTGCACCGAACAATCCCGCTCCCCTAAATGAATCGCATTGCCATGATGATCCGCGGCCACCTGAATTTCCACGTGTCGTGGACGCTCACAGAATTTTTCCATGTAAACATCGGAATTTCCGAACGCCGCGCCCGCCTCACTTCGCACTCGATCAAAAGCTGAAACCAATTTTTCTTGGTTATGAATGATTTGGATGCCGCGGCCTCCACCACCCGCACTGGCTTTCAACATCACGGGATAACCAATGCGCTTGGCTTCTTTTTCCGCTTCCGCCAAAGATTTTACCGCGCCCTTCGTGCCCGGCAAAAGTGGAATGCCCGCTTTGATCGCCGTGGCCCGCGCCGCTACTTTATCTCCGAGCAAGGCGATACTTTCCGCTTTCGGGCCAATGAATGTGATATTGCATTCCCCGCAGATCCGCGCAAATTCTGCATTCTCCGACAAAAATCCGTACCCCGGATGAATTGCATCGGCTCCAGTAACTTCAGCCGCCGCTAATACAAAAGGGATATTCAAGTAAGATAATTTAGAAGGCGGTGGACCAATGCAAACCGCTTCATCGGCAAGTTTCACGTGCAGGGAATTTTCATCGGCCTGGGAATAAACCGCAACGGTTTCTAGCCCTAAATCTTTACAAGCGCGGATAACCCGCAGTGCGATTTCACCCCGGTTCGCTACTAAAACTTTCCGGATTTTTCCAACCACAGCAAAACCTCTAGGGTTCGATTTGAAACAAGGGTTGTCCGTATTGCACGGGTTGCCCGTCTTTCACCAGCACCGCTGCCACTTTGCCGGGAAATTCCGCTTCAATCTCGTTCATGATCTTCATGGCTTCAATGATGCAAAGTACATCTCCCTTTTTCACCTTAGTGCCCACTTCCACGTATTTAGCCGCCGTGGGGGAAGGAGAGGCATAAAAAGTTCCCACAAAAGGCGAGAGCACCTCTTTCGTGCGGGCATTTTCTTTAGCCTTAGCATCTGTAGCTACCGGGGCATGGGTCACAGGAGCCGCTGCGGGAGCCGCTTGCGCTGGAATCGCAGTGTTATAGGTAACTGTAGGAACTGGACCTTGGAAATCTTTGCGGATGCGAATGCGCTCCTTATTTTTTTCCCACTCTAGTTCCGCGATTTCTGATTTTTCGACGATCTTAATGATCTTTTCTAGCTCTTTGAGCAACATAGATCAGCTCACTCTTTCCACGTAACTATTGTCACGGGTGTCGACCTTAATTTTATCGCCTTCGTTCAAGTGCAAAGGAATATTTACCACTGCGCCCGTTTCTAATTTTGCAGGCTTCGAACCGCCAGAAACCGTATCACCACGCAAGCCCGGTTGGGTTTCCACAATCGTAAGCACCACGAAAGTAGGAACTTCCACCGTGATCGGGCGATCATTGTAAAACAGCACACTAATCGTAGAGCCTTCTTGGAAAAAGTTTTTGCGATCGCCCACTTGTTCATCGGACAATGCGATTTGTTCGAAATTTTTCTGGTCCATCATATGGTAGCCTTCGTTATCGGCGTACATATATTGGTATTGGCGCTCTTCGATATTGGGCACGCCCACTTTCTCACCACTGCGAATATTGCGCTCAATCGTGTTGTTCGTGAGCAGGCTTTTCATTTTCGTGCGTGTAAAAGCGGCGCCCTTGCCCGGAGAAACGTGTTGAAAATCCGTGATCACATAAGGAGAGCCTTCAAATTCAATTTTCAGGCCTTTTCGAAAATCGCCAGTTTCGTACATTCTTTATGTCTCCTCAAAATGATTAGGCGCCAACGCCCCGTAAGAGGCGCACCCGGGCCAGTAAAATCTCCAACGCCTTCGCCTTTTTAGCTAGCGAAGCCTTGCGATTAGAAACTGGGGTGGGAGCTTGCGCAGGGAGCACTATTCCATCAGATTCCAGCTCTTGCAAGGTTTCTCTGGCCCATTCATGGGCCGGATCGTCTTTCAAGAGCTTCCGCAGCACACTGATCGCTTTGGCTTTCAGGCCCTGCCGTAAATAAAGTTCCGCAATCGTGCGGGTAGCGAAGGTAGGCTCTGGTTCAGCCTCGGCGGGCAAGGCAGGTGCCACATCCACCACCTCTTGGAGCGCTTCCGCCGGCAGCGCTGTGAGATCCCCTAAACTACCCACCTGAAAATCCTCAATTTTCCCCACCGTAGGAGCCGTATCCACGGAAGCCCGACTGAGGTGCGTGAGGGAAATATTTTGCTTGGAGTCAAGATTCTCCAATTCCTCCAAGGCCCGCACAGCTTCTTGATCTTGGGGATATAGCAACACCACATGGGTGAGGGCACGAATGGCGGCTTTACGCTGCCCAAGACGAACATAAATTTCCGCTTGGAGTTTATGGGCCCGTAAATTTTCCGGATTTTTCTGAACCGCCTCTTTGGTGATCTGCAGCGCTTCTGCATATCTACGGAGATCATAGAGGCAGCGGGCTTTACTGAGGATGGCACTCGAGAGATCCGGATGAAAAGCCAAACCCTCATCTAAAATTTCAAGAGCCTGGTGGTGCAAGCCCTGTTGACGATAGGAATCGGCAAGGGGAACGAACACAAGGGAGCGGGGATTCCGCTGGAATTCCTGGAGCTGCTTGAGCAGTCCTTGATTGCGCGCTAGGCCAAGCTGATAGGGTTCTTTCTCCACCATGCTTTGCTTATATCCTGGAGGCTAAAGCAAAGCAAAAACGTCGGCCATCAGAGCTGGGTTCCTTCCATGCTGCCGAGGCCAGGAGAGTTGGGATCCAGGATCTCGGGCGTGATGAAGACCATGAGTTCGTTTTTCACATCTCCCTCTTCGTTGGTGCGAAACAATTGGCCGATAAAGGGCAGATCTTTCAATACGGGAATACCTCTTTCTTTTTTAGATTGAGTACTTTGGTATACGCCCCCCAATACCAAAGTAGATCCGCTATCCACCAGGACTTCTGTTTGCAATTGTTTATTTTCTACAGCCTCTGTCCCAATGGGTTGGTCTTTTTTTACGTTTATGTTCAAAAGCACAGAACCGGCGCTTGTTACTTGAGGTGTGACTGTAAGGTTCAAGGAGGCCGCAATTTGATTGAGTTCTCCCGCCGCATTAGCACCCGCCGCAGAATTAAGTAGCAAAGTTTGTCCATCCACCACTGTGGCAGTTTTTTTATTGTTCACAATCACCCGGGGCGAAGCCACAGTTTTACTAACGCCATTTACTTCGGCTAGATTCAATGTGGCGCTGAGATTTCCATGGCGGCCAGCGCCCACTTGAAATCCGAAGGCCATACCAGCAGACTCACCAGTACCGGGCGACACAGAAAATTCTGAACTAGAGGTTGAAGTAGTAGCGGCAGTAGCAGCTGTTGTAGAAGCTACTGCCGTTGCCGAAGAAGCATTGTCTCCTAAAGAAATAGGGCTAGAATTAAATCCGCCAGCTCCACCTGCACGGCCACTGCCTGAACTGGTAGCTCGCCCGCCCCAGCTTACGCCTACGTTCTTCGAAAAATTTTCAGTGGCAATAATAATCTTCGCATCGATCAACACCTGCGGCAACGCCACATCCAATTCCTTCACCAACTTCTTCACCCGCTCAATGGTTTCCCGGGTGTTCGTGATCACCAGAGAGTTCGAACGAGAATCCACCTCAATCCGGCCCCGCACGAAATCCTGGATCAATTTTGTATTGGGTGCAGCCGCAGTACCCGCAGCCGGAGTGGGGCCAGGAACGGCAGTGGCAGTAGGGGTTGCCGCCGCAGCCGCAGCGGCAGCAGCTGGAGCAACGGCAGCAGCACCAGGCGCCGGAATATCCCTGCGCACCAAAAGAGTTTCAATCATGCGCTTCATTTCTTCCGCCGTAGCAAAGCTCAACGGAATCACGGCCATCACAACCGGCTCCAGCTCATCCGCCAGATCGATTTCTTTTAACTTAGCCTGTTGTTCCGCGGCGTACTTAGCCATCGTAGAAATGCGCACCACATTGCCCGTAATCGCGGCCTTCAACTGGGCTTGTTGCATCACAAGATCCAACAACTGATCCCAAGGAATATTTTGCAAAGAATAATTGGATTTATATGCCACATCACTATCGGTCACGAGGTTGAGACCAGAAGCATCCCCCACCAAACGAAAGATATCGTGCACATCTACGTTAGTTCCTTCAAAGGTAACCCTGGTGCCTGTATACACTTTCTCTTCCGGCGCAGCGTTCAACACTTCCACCAATTTCGTGGCCACTTCTTCACTCTTATCGATAGCAGAATCCTGGGTTTTTACCTTGTCAGTTTCGCTCCAACCTTTGCGAGAAAGTGTGGGTAATTTTTTAAGCGGGGTTTTTACAAAAGATCTGCGCTTCAACTCCACCACAAATTTGCCCGGAATTTCAGAAGAAACCACTTCTGCTTGGCCTTTTAGCTGCAGCACAAATTTGGAAATTGAGCGGCCAGCATTAGCCGAATTGTAGGGGGTAAGTTGCAATACAGGACCGCCAGAAGTGGAAGAATCTATCAGCTTAGTGAGGCGCGCAGGCAAAACCAAATTCTCGGCCTCCAAAATCACATTGCTTTGTTGCTCGCTTTGAAACACCCGAAACTTTCCAGCGCCAGTGAAGTGCAACACCAAGCGGGCCGAATCTTTTGTGGGAACAAAATCGATTTTAGTGATTTCCCCCACCCCAGCAAAAGCTTCCAAGGAAAAAAGCAGGGCCAATAATTTTACCCCAAACTTCAAATGATTTTTCATATGCACTCCCTTCCGTAGAGTCTTATTTCTTATCTTGGGCTCCGCCCATTCCAGATCCAACCTTCAACATAACTTGAGTTTTTTCCACAAACCCTAAAGGTGATTTCTGGCTTTGCATCACGAGCAATCCATCCTTTAAAATCTTGGCAATCACACCGCCGTTGGATCCCAATTTATCTTTTTCTTTCACGATCAAAACTTTCCCATTTTCCGCTTCTGGCAATTTCACCAATGCCCGCGGATACTGATCTCCCAAAAGCGTAGCTACAATCCCGTACTGAGCCACAGGATAGCGCTCTAGCACTGGCGCATTGAGCCCCACATCAACGGCTTTTTCCGGCAACGTGAAGGGTGGAGTCAAAGCCACAAAAGGATCCTTGCGGGTAACCACTTCAGGCACCGTAGAAAGATTCTGCAAAAATTCTTCAATGGAAAGATTGGTATTCGCCTGCGCCACCAAAGGTAGTGATAACAGCACTAGGAAAAAATATTCCTTACACATGCCTATTCCACTCCTTTCTTATTGGAAGCCTTCGGTGCTGGCTTTCCCGGATCAGGAGCGGCACCCGTAGTGCCTGCAGTATCCACCGCGGGTTTTTCCCGATAGCGGTAAGTAACCACACGCACATTGCCTTTAATCCCAGGGTATACAGTGCTACCGCCGGTGAGTTTTGTGCTAGAAAACGGACCCTCAGATCCACCTAAAGTAACTTGTTTAAGACCGTCTCTTTCTATGGTGAAATTCTGCACGCTCACCAAACGCTTCATATTGGCTAAGCGATCCAAGAAAATAAAAAACTGAAGGAAAGTACCCTTGGCTTCAATCGAAAAACCCAAGGAATTATACAATTCATCGGGGGTTTCTGCAGCGTCTGGCTTGATTGAAATGATCTCAACCTCCAATTGCTTCGCTTCCCGCAACAAATCCGAAAGTAAATCGGGCAAGAAAAATTGCTTAGGCAAGGCGCCTTGCAGTTGCTGCAATTCTTTTACCAATTCCGCATAGCGTTTTTTCTTAGCGGCAAACTGTTGTTCAAAATCTTTGGCTTCGCCAATCTTTTTTTGCAGGTTTTTGATTTCTTCTTGCGTTGAAATAATTCCTTGACCGGCGATATCGATTTCCGTTTGATCCAGAGTGAAATAAAAGAAAGCGGCCGATAGCCCCACAATCAAGGCCACGTGAACCCACTGCAGCTTTTCCAGCATTCCTTTCAGCTGCCCCATCAGGAATCCCCCGATTTTTTCACTTTAAATTCCAGTTCAAAGTTTTTCACCTTCTGCAGCGCCTCTGGTATACCGGGCGCATAAGTAGAAGGCGGCTCCGCATGAATGCCTTTAAAGATCACGTTGGTGTATTGGATAGATTCGTTAATCGACTTCACAAAATCATGGATGGAAAAGAATTCCCAAGAAGCACCCTTTAACACAACGGTACGATCTTTATAGTCCACATGGTTCAACCAAACTTTGGTGGGCAGCGACATAATCACATTATCCATGGTGCGAAAAGCGAGGCTGCGATCTTTCTGCAAATTGCTCACAGCGTTCAATTGGCGCTGCAACTCATTTTCTTCATTATTGAGTTGCTCCATTTGTTTACGAATGCCTTTTTGTGCATTTAATTCTTTCGTAAGAGCGCTGGCTTGTTCTGTCAATTTGGCATTTTTTGCATTCAATTCTTCTAATTTTGTTTGATGAAAATAATTAGGAAGAAAACTTGCCAGATAAAAACCAACCAATAACACCGCTAAGCGAATCAACCCTGGGCGAGCTTCTTGGAAATCACTGGCATTAAAGCCCAATTTGGAAAATTGTTCGTCTAGGCCAAATGGCATGCCACCCGCTGCTGCCTGTTTTCTGCCGAGCAAGTTAATCTTGATCATCAGGCCTCATTCCTCAGAGCCAACCCCACTGGCACTGCCGCACTGGAGCTGATCGCCGTTAAAAATTCTTCATTAAATTGGCGGCCAGAGCACGCCACTTTATTGAAAGGATTTAAGTATTCGATAGGCAAACCTAAAATCTCTGCCAACATATTGACCAAGCCAGGAATGCGGCTAGCGCCACCGCAAAGGAAAACGCCTGTCACCGGCAATTGCACGGGAGAGGCTGCGTAGAAATCCAGACTCCGGCGGATTTCTAAGGCGATATTTTCAGAAATCGCCGTTACCAGGGGCAGCACCTCTTCGGGAATTTGACCCGTGCTGCAAGCGTCCACTTTTAATACTTCCGCCTCTTGAAACGAAATCCCCAATTTATTCTGCACTTCTTGGGTAAGATTTTTTCCGCCCACAGCCACATCCCGAGTGAACAAAGTAGTATTGTGGCTCACGATATTGATTTTGGTGAGGCTGGCTCCCACATCCACCAGAATCACCGCATTATCGGGAGTCATTTCATAATTTTCCCAGAACACATTGGCCAAGGCGAGCACATCTACATCCAACACATTGGGTTGCAGACCACACTCCCTCACAGTGGCCAAACGTTTCTCAATGAAATCTTTTTTGGCCGCTACCAGCAGAATATCCATTTTTCCGTCGCCCATGTCTTCTTGAACAACATCAAAATCCAAACTGATTTCCTGCATGTCGAAAGGAATATATTGCTCTGCCTCCCAATACACTTGATCTTCGAGCTCTTTGGGCCCGGTTTTGGGTATGGTAATGTGTTTGATAATTACGGAAGAACCAGCCACGGAAGTGCACACTTGCTTTGTGTTGATGGAGCTTTCTCTCACGAGATTCTTGATCGCTTCCACCACGGCCGCATGATTTACGATCTCACCGTCGATGATAGAATCTTCAGGCAGCATTACGCTTGTGAAGTTGTGCACAACCCATCCACTGCGCTTTTTTTCTGCTTCTACAAGTTTTATTGCGCTAGAGCCGATGTCGAGACCGACAATCGGTTTAGCGCCGAGACCAAACAGCATGGTTCCCCTCCCTAGGGACCTTTCGAAAATCCTTTTTCCGCAAGCGGCTTCTTAAATTGTAGCTATGCGTCGGGCTACGTCAAGCGGACACCGTGTAAACCACGTCGATTGTTCAATAAAATCAGTAGATTTCTTTTCGCTCTGTTTCACGAAAAGCAAAAAAACAATTTTCCAGGTACCCGCTTAGTTCCCGGGAGAAAATTTAAAAGGTGTCGCTGCTATCGTCGTCGAAATCTCGCTCGCGACGGGCGCCGCCTTCAGCTAGGCCCTCTAGATCTTCCTCGCCAGAGCCATCCTCATCCGAAGATTCCAATTCTAAATCCACCACTACCTTAGACCAGTCTTTTTCCGAGGCTAGATCTTGGCGGATCACTTCCAAATATTTATCGGGATATTTGCTCACCAGTTCTTCCACATAATTGTTCAACTGACCACTGGCCAAAATAGCCTCTTTGCGTTTGATCTTGCGCCAGTTTTTTATGTAGTGAAGACGGCAAAATACTCCCAAAGCCGGATCATGATCACAACCGGGTTCCCGACAACGCTTTTTCGAGGATTGCTCCGATTTGGCTTTTTTCTTTCCTTCTTTACCCAATAGGGCTACGCCCTTAGGCGCTGGAACTTCCAAAACCACTTCGATTTTTTTCTTGCCTTGTGCTTTGCCCGCAGGAAGGGCAGGTGCTGCTACTTTAGTGGCAGCTTTTCCTTTGACCACAACAGGCTTAGGAGCTTTTTCAGGAACTTTCTTCTTAAGATCAGCAGCTTTCAGTGGCAGCTTTTTTTGCGGTTTAGCGGCTTTGGCGGCCTTCACCGGAGCCTTTGGCTTTTGGCCTTTTTTTGCCGGTTTGCTGCTTAGGGCCGAACCCACCTTTTTAGCCACGCCTTTGGCGGCCGTTTTTAAGGCAGAGCTCAAGGTTTTAGGCTTAGGCTTTTTGTTTTTTTCTGGCTTCGCTTTTTTATTCTTTTTTTGTGGCATGGGTCTCCCTATGTCTCTTTGCTATGGGAGAGGGGGGTTGTCAAGGAAGGAAGTTTTATAATTCACACAAAGCCGCTGTGGTAGCAGAAACAGGGCATTGCCAAAGTTTTCCCTCAGGTGGATAGGGATGATCTAAATTATCCAAACGCCGCTTGCCGCCCGCATGATGGTAAAGGCGGCAATGCATTTCGAAAGTCTCCTTGGTCCAAGGCAACTGCACCCATTGAAAATGGGTATAGCCTTTATCCAAATGCTCCGAGAGCGATTGGCGCAGATCCTGATCGGCGCGACCCACATACGCAATATTGGCTTCGCCCCGAGCTAATTGAAATACGCCCAAAAGGCCTTCTTGCACCTGATTTACATTTTGCTGGTTGTACACTGTCCAAGGGGTCATGCCCTATAATTTATACAGAATTCCTCAGGGATTCCAAGCGGATTCAGCTTTTCCTTGCGAGGGATAAGGGCTCGGTGGTATTCCTATAAGTCAAGGTTGCTCCATTGGATGTGCGACCTCGCTTCTCCTCGATGGAATTTGTTTCGAGAAGAGGGGCGTATCCAGGCCCGAAGGCCTGATGATAAACGGAATATCATACGGCACCTATGGGATCTTCCCAACTGCGCCCGCCAGCATCCAGCGAGGCCTTTTGCCGGCATAAAAAGGACACCCAGTGATCGACAAAGCTGCTATTGACCCTAACGCTCTACATTTTTATCGAATGTTGAAGGAGGCCGGCTTCTCTGCCTATTTTGTAGGAGGAAGTGTGCGGGATCTCCTCCTCGGCAAACACCCCAAAGATTTCGACATCGCCACTAACGCTACCCCCCATCAAATCAAGCGCATCATTCCCCAAGGTCGCATCATTGGCCGCCGTTTTCGCCATGTGATGTTGGAGCGCAATGGTGGTCGCTACGAAATCGTGACCTTCCGGGGCCCCGTGGTGCAAACCGACGAAGAAATTGCGGAATTGGACGATGAACCTCTAGAAAATCAACCCATCGCCGGCGAAGAAGAAGCCGCTTCTGCCCCTACCAATCTTCCGGAAGAACGAGGGCGGGAAAAACGCTACCCGGACCTGAATCAATTTGGCAATGCGGAACAAGATGCGCTGCGAAGAGATTTTACGATCAACGCTCTCTTTTATGATCCAGATGCGGATGAGCTTGTAGATTATGTAGAAGGCAAACTCGATATCGATCGACGCATCATCCGCTCCATCGGCGATCCCTTGGTGCGCATGGAAGAAGATCCAATCCGAATCCTGCGGGCCATTCGCCATAAAATGAAATTGGAATTGGAGTACGATCCCGCCCTGGAAAATGCCATGCGGGAGAAAAGCCCTCTCTTGGTAGAAACGTCTAAAGATCGCATCCGAGAAGAATTCTTAAAAGTTTGTAACGATCACTCTCTCGGTGCTTTCTTGCAAGAAAGCCGCAAGATGGGCTTGGTGCCTCACATCATGCCTTGGTTCGAAACTGTGGCGGAAGAAGTATGGGAATCCACCGCTGCCCTCTGGGATAAATTTAAAGATCTGCCCACTCCGGAACGCCATTCCGCAGATATGGGCTTAGCCCTGATGATGTTGCCCCTCGTGGAACCCTTGGTACTCTTGCCCTATAGGGAAAATCTACAACCGGGCGAAAAAAATCATCTGCCCGACATGAAATATTTCTTGAGCTGCGAACCCTTGCGTAATTTCTATTTACGCAACCTGCGCATCTCCCGGGCTCAAACCGATCATCTCATGCGCGCTTTGTTTTATTTTAGCCGCATGAGTGGCTTGTGGTTGGAACAAGGCCCACCTCGGCGCATCATCGGCCGCCTCTTTCAACATCCACCCGCCGTGCTCGCCGCTAAAATGGCCAAGCTCGCTTTGGAGATGGAAAACAAAGCCATTCCCGATTGGATGCAAGAGCTAGCGGATTATGATCCAGCCAAACGCCGCCGCTCCCCCAGAGATCGGGAAAGTGGTCCTGTTCCTAGAGATGAGCGCAATGAGCGTCCCCGTCGCCACTCCGAAGAGGACAATCAAGATTTTTCAGAATCACCATCGGAAAAAGGGCCAGAAGCCCCAGAGGAAAGTGAAGACAGACGGGAGAACTCGAGACCCCAACGGTTACCCCCCCCTGACAAACCCATGGTCTGGAATGGTCCGCTACATGCGCCAGTTCTCCGGCCCGTTTTCTCCGAAGAACCTGCCATTCGCTGGGCTCGCAAAAACCAAACTGTTCGGGCCTTCCGCCCTTCCGGCATTCCCAATCAACCAGTGGATCACTCCCTGCTAAAATCCAATTTAGTGTACAACTACAAACCAGAAATCGAAGGTTCCGCCGCCCGTGGTAACGAAGAAAACCAAGAACGCAGCAGCGGCGGCGGTGCTGGCCGCAACAATCGCCGTGGTGGCAGAGATCGAGACCGCCATAACGATCGCCGCCGCGGCCGAGACCGTGGTGACCGGGATAATAACGACCGGGGCAGAAATCAAGAGCGCCAAGAATTTCGTCCGAGCCAATCTGAAACAGAGAATCCTCCGCCTTATGTGGAAGATGAAGATTCCATCGGAAACATTCGCATGCCCGGCGAACAACCCGCGGCACTCGGTGATTACAATTCTCAAGGGCAAGAACACGAAGACGACATTGACGACAATATCGGTAATCGCCTAGATGCCCCTCCCACTTCGGGTCACGTGGGCATTAATGGCGAAGGTTTTCTTCCTCCACAAAGAAATCATGGCCGCTCCCACGGCGGTGGTGGCGGACAAGGAAATAACAAACAGCGCCGCGGTCGCCGCCGCGGTCGCAGAAATGGCGGACCTTCCCGAGGTAATCCTCCCCGCGGCCACCACGGCAACCCATGACCCAGCAGCTCCTCCTGAAAGTGATGGGGGCTGATAGTCCGGGAATCACCGCCGGTATTACGGCTTGCATTGCATCCGAAGAAGCACGTTTACTGGATATCGAGCAAGCTGTAACCCACGGATTGCTGAGTCTCATGGTGCTTGTAGAAATTTCCACCAATAATGCTTCCACTTTTGAAGATAAAATCCGGGAAAGTTTAGCGCCCTTCCATATGGACGTAAAATTTGAACGTCTTCAAGGCTTACCCACCGTGCCCGATCCCGCGGGCCGCTTCGTGGTTACCGTAATTGCCGAAGAAATCCCCGCCCTCCTTGTGGCCGAGCTCACGAAAGCGATCGCACTCACGGGTACCAATATCGATTCCATTCACAAATTAAGTTCCGGTGGCCTTTCCACCATCGAATTGATTTGTAGTTCTGCCGCTCGTTTAAACTTAGCCGAGATCACGGAAAAATTATTGGCTGTATCTTGCGATTTTCCCGGCGTAGATCTAGCCATCCAAAAAGAAAACCTCTACCGCCGCTCGAAACGCCTCGTGGTTTTCGACATGGATTCTACCTTGATCAAGGGTGAAGTGATTGATGAACTTGCCGAGCTCTTAGGGAAAAAAGAAGAAGTATCCCTACTCACCAAGCGGGCCATGGAAGGAGAAATGGATTTCCAAGAATCCCTCCTTCGCCGAACGAGTTTATTAAAAGGCTTGAGCCGAAAAGATTTGGACACTGTGTACTCCAAAATCGAATACAGCCCCGGTGCCGAGCGCTTGATCAAAGTGCTGAAGCGCTTAGGCTACCGCATTGCCATCATCAGCGGCGGTTTTACCTATTTTGTGGAACGCTTAAAAAATGAATTAGGCATTCACTATGCGTACGCCAATTCTTTGGAGCTCGATGGTGATACTGTAACCGGACGCCTTCAAGGATTGATCGTGGACGGAAGACGCAAAGCCGATTTACTCGAGTTGCTCGCCCAACAAGAAGGCATCCTCTTAGATCAAGTGATCGCCATCGGCGACGGCGCCAACGACATGCAAATGCTCAAAAAAGCGGGCCTTGGTATCGCTTTTAATGCCAAGGCCTTCACCAAAGCCATGGTAGGCACTTCCATCACCCACAAAAGTATGGATTCAATTCTTTATTTATTAGGGATTACCGATCGCGATATCGCGGAAATGGGAATTCGCTAGGTTTTCTTTTTTTCCAGCGAAAGTAAGAAAAAAATCATCAGCACCCCCGTGGTGATGGCCACATCGGCTAAATTTAAAATCCCCGTGCGCAGCCAACCAAACCCCATGTGAACGTAATCCACCACGTAACCTTGTTTCACCCGGTCCACTAAATTTCCCAGGCCACCGGCGATCACCAAAGTGGGGCCCAGCATCGCCCAAAAACGCGCACGGTAGAACCACACCAAGTAAAAGCAATACAGCAACATTCCCGAAACCAAGATCACAAAAAACCAGGTCCATGCCCATTCCGGAAGGCTCGCGCCCATGCCGAGGAAAGCTCCGCGGTTTTCCGCATAATCAAAACGTAAAACATCGTTTAAAAAAGAATAGCCAGGATGGCCCTTCAGAGTGTTCACGGCCCAAACTTTTAACCACTGGTCGCACACCAATAAAAAAACCACTAAAATAGTGGCAATGGATAAGTGTTTCTTTTCTTGCGTAGTCAAACTCATCTTAACTCAGATCTAACATGCGGTGGATGGGCACCAAGGCCCGCTCCCGAATATTGTGAGGCACCTCTATCTCCGGTTGCAAGCTTTCTAAAGCCATGGCCACTTTTTCTAAAGTGTTTCGGCGCATATAGGGGCATTCATTGCAGGCGCAATTGGCATTCGGCGGGGAAGGAATAAAAGTTTTATTAGGCGCAGCCTTCTGCATTTGGTGCAAAATCCCCGCTTCCGTAACCACGATGAATTTCTGTTTGTCGCTCTTTAAAGAATAATTCAAAAGCGCTGTGGTGGATCCAATAAAATGCGCCCGGGCCAAAATCGGCGCTTCGCATTCTGGGTGCGCAATCACCACAGCATCCGGATGTTCCACTTGCAGCTGGATCAATTTCTTTTCAGAAAAAGTTTCATGCACAATGCACGCGCCCTGCCAGAGCAACATATCTCTGCCTGTCTGTTGCATCACGTAGCGGCCGAGGTTTTTATCCGGAGCAAAGATAATTTTTTTATCTTTAGGAATCGATTGCACGATTTTTACTGCGTTAGAACTCGTACAAATATAATCACTCTCGGCCTTCACTTCCGCCGTGCAGTTAATGTAACTCACCACCACGTGATCCGGATGTTGCTCTTTAAATTTCCGAAAGAGCGGAGCGGGGCAAGAATCCGCTAACGAACAGCCAGCCTCAAGATCGGGCAAGAGCACCTTGCGATTTGGATTTAAGATCTTGGCGGTTTCTGCCATGAAGTGCACGCCGGCAAACACAATCACATCGGCCTGGGTTTTGGCCGCCTCTTGGGAAAGACCTAAGCTATCCCCGATATAATCTGCCACATCCTGGATATCGGGATCTTGGTAATAATGAGCCAGGATCACGGCATTCCGCTCTTTTTTGAGCCGGGCAATCCGGGCGAAAATATCCTCTTGAGCCTTCATGGTTTCCTAACTACCACATCTGAACGCGCACACCAGTAGATTTCTGGATCCTCGCAAATAGTGGATCGTTCGAGATCAATAGCCCATCGCCGTCTAAAGCGCATTGCAGAATATGGGCATCCCGGGCACTCAAGAAAATCGCTTTTTCTTCTAGCGTGGCTTTCAAGCGAGCGGCCCTAGTAAAATGCTCTGGATCTGTGCCTTTAAGCGAAAGGTTCGAAAAAATCTTCTCTAGATTTTTGCGCTCTCTTCCTAGCGCATTCCCTAAAACCTCGAGTTTCACGAGCGCAGGAATTTCCACCGTGCCAGCCAAAAGTGCGGTTTCCAAAAACGGGCAAGATTCTCCCTGGAAAAAAGCCACCCAGGGAGTGGTGTCAGTCACCGGCATGTTTCCTGCCTTTATCTGCCACGATATGCACCTTGCCTTGGATTTTTTTGAGCTGCGCGAGCGCTTGTTTTTTCACCACGGCTTCGAGCCCCGCCACGAGGGTTTCCGTGATGCCCTGGCCCGTGGCTGCGAGAGCTTCTTCTAAAAGGGACGCGGGGAGATTGGCAGTAATGCGTTTTGTGGGCATGGGGGGCGGTTTCCCATAGTAGGCGGCCGCTGTCAAAATATATGTATTTGAATATGGATGGATAAGAATTTTAGTATTGATAAAGATATGTACATTGATAAAAATGATAATAATTTCAGATATTTAATCTTAATTTTCCAAATGCAATGTCCGCGCTCCACCCTGTCTCCCGGCGGAGACAGGCTCGATTTTCTTGGGGTATTTTAAGCCAAAAGGCTGGCCCATCGCTTGCGATTACCTATGTAAGAACGCAACAACACAAGGGGAGCATCACATGAAAAAGATTATCTATACTTTGGTAGCTGTACTCACCATCGCCGCCGGTTCTTATTTCGTGGCTGAGCAAGCAGGTTCCACTTCGGTAAGTGCGTATGCTTGCAGTGGCACCTCTCAATGTGAATAAATAGTATTTATTTTAAGCGGATTTTTTTAATGGCCGAGCTTCATAGGTAACCCCTTTGATCTCGGCCTTAATTTTTTCTGAATCAATGTTTTGATCTGTAACCAAAACGTATAAAGATTTATCCACCAAAGCCGTGCCCGGTTCCGCCATAGCCTCTAAACGAGCCGCGGAATTAAGGGCCTCTCCTAAGAAAGAGAAATCCCCCTGCCGCATTTCTGCTCTCACCAAGCCACAGGCCATTCCCACCCGAAATAGCACAACATTATCCTTTCGGCTTTCCACTAAGTGGCGGGCAGCCGCCAAAATCAGCTCTAAGTTCTCTTGTTCTACCTGATTATTCATATCCCAGGCAAAGATGCCCCCATCCCCGCGCTCAGAGATTTTTTGGGCGCCAAACTCTTCAGTAAGAGGCGCAAGTAGAGAGCGAATATCTTCGTGAAATTGTTTTTTCTTCTCTTCAGAAAGTTGTGAAAGTTTTTTTGTATAGGCCACTGTATCCACGGCTAAAACCAGTAGTGGAATCTCTAAAGTAACTCTATCAATAGAACCAGCAAGAAAACCCCTGAACCATTTCGGCACAGCCTTGCCTGCTTTTTCGGAGCGTACAGAGGCAAAACGGAAATCCATAGCCATAGAAAAGGCTAGTCCGGTGAATAGAAAAAGATCCAAAAATTCTGGATAAAAGAATTTCTGAAATTTTAAGAAGGTGTTGGCGTAAGAGCTCCACGCCAACATTCCAATCAATAGAAACCCCGAGAAAATATACATCTGGATTTTTCTGTGTGCTAGGGAGGAGCTTAGGCCCCGCGCCGTAAACACTCCCATCACCACCGCCGGCAGAATCGCCAAAAGCGGCAACCACATATTGGTAAAGCGATAAAGGCCCATCTTCTTTTCAGGTTCCGCAAGCCAGAATGCTGCTGAAATAAAAATCAAAGCTAGAGCCCCACCATAGATGCGAGCAAATGAACGCTGCTGCAAAGTGAGCCGGAAAAAATCTGCAGCCATTAAAGGAACGAAGCTTAGCGATAAAACAGAAAAGAGAAAGATAAAGCCGTGACGAAAGTAAATATCCTCATAACCCGGCAAAAAGCGGGAGAAAAACGCCGAAGAAAGAGCCGAGAACAACGCAAATAGCGAGAAGGAAAAATACTCCCGCTTAAAAGGCACCGCCACAAAAAATCCTAGAAAAAAGAAAAAGAGCACGAGCTTGAAAGTGGCTGGCAATAAAGGCTTCAAACCAATCTCAAAATAGTAATGGTTCAACAAAGCTTCCACTTCCGAAGCATTCCCCAGCCAAATGCGATTTAAATGCACAATGCCCGGAAACAAAGTGGCGCTCTTCTGCACCCTTACTGTCAAAACAATATTTTTATCTTCTAAAAACTGGGGCGGAATTCGGTGTAGGCCTAAACTCACCCGCCCGCCACCACCCAAATATTTTCCATTCCAATACACTTCGTTCACACCCTTTACGCTGCCCAAATAGAGCGCGAGATCGGTAGAACCTTTTGGCAAAGAAAATTCTGTGCGATACCAAAATTCGTCTTTTAAAGAGGTGCGTATTTCGTCCGGCAACGGATCGGGAACTTTCACTTTGTGTTCAAACACAGCTGGATTGCCTAAGGGTCCATTATGAAATTCCCAAATCCCAGAAATATCAAAACCATCTGCGCTTTTGAATTGGGCGGAATTGAGCGAGTGATGCAAAAAAAACGCGAGGCCTAGGAATACAACTCCCATAATCGCAGCCGCGAACATACGCAGGTTTTTCTGATTGCCCAGATTAGAGTTCATCGAAATCTTATCGGAAAAAAAGAAGCTTCAGGCTACCTGAAAGCAGGAAAAAAAGCGGTGGCGGAACTGTAAGCCGGGTTCTGTGCCCCTTGTTTCCAAGAGCGGCAATCATTCCTCTAGGCCATCCGTTACCGGATGGCTCAAGCGATCCTACCCGCACGCTTCGGGCGAGCAGCCCTAAAACGCGTGCCTATTTGGTCTTGCTCCAGGCGGGGTTTACCTTGCCGTGGCTGTTACCAGCCAGCGCGGTGGTCTCTTACACCACCGTTTCACCCTTACCTGCATTTTACAATGCAGGCGGTCTCTTCTCTGTTGCACTTTCCGTAAGAAAAAACGGGTCCACGTGTTACTCGTTTTTCCTTCCTGGCCGTTAGCCAGCGCCTTGCTCTTTGGAGCCCGGACTTTCCTCCCCCCTCCACCAGTTTAACCCGGGGAGGGCAGCGATTGCCCGTTCCGCCACCTGGGGCAGTTGTAAGCGATCTAGAGGGGAAGAATCAATTATAATCTGGGATCTGCTTAGGGGGAGCCAAAAGATACAGAGAAATCCGCTTGCCTTGCCGAGTTCCCATATCAAATTTACCGTCGGGCCGGCGGGCAAGCTCTAAACGATCTTCGCCCTCACCCGAAACAATAAGAAAATTTTCGGTGATGAGCGCACTTCTCTCTAAGTTAAGAAGGGTAAATCCCCTGTTCGTAAACCCCGTTAAAATACTGGGTTCATGGCGGTATTTTTCTAAATCAGGAGGTAAGGGCCCCTCTCCGAATCTCGCCCAGATATTCCCCAATGTATCGGCCACCAAAAGAAAGTACTCTTTTTTTTCTGCCCGATCCTGAATCGACAAAATCTCGTACCAACCCTGAAAAGGCGTGGCTTTGCCGGCCTCCGCTAAAGGCGTTAAGAATATAAACAAAAGCGAAATCCAAAAAAACTTTTTCACTCTTTCTCCTCTTCCCTAAGCACCTGTAATTCCTGGGGAGAAATTCTCCCCATTTTTTTCAACCGAAACGAATCCCAAATCTTTTGAGCTTCGCTCTTTAGTAATTGTACCCCTGGATCTCGGGAGCGGCCAGCATCACTCAAATCTACGGAAAAATCCGCGCACAATGCTACTTTCTCTTGGAGCAAGCGCTGGGCTTGGCGCAAACCGAACACGGTGGCGTTCCATTCCGCTTGTTCCCGGGAAACACGCCCCAGAAATCTGCGGGCCAAAACCAAACGCACACTCTCCCGGGTTACGAGCGAACACACCCAACTATATTTAGCGGATCTGCCCTGACACTGCAGAAGGAGATTGATGGTGCAATCGGCGTGGAAATCTTGCATTCTTTACTTGTTTACAACAAATTATGACCACTCCCAAACCAAAGAAAAAAATAGCTATTGTAACGGGCGCTTCCTCAGGTTTGGGCCTGGAATTCGTGCGCCAAATCGAGAAAGGCTATTTTTTAGACGAAATCTGGATGATTGCCCGCCGGAGCGAGCCCATGCGTTCAAGCTCCGAGCACTTTCAAAAGTCCAAAGGCATCGTGCTTTCTCTGGATCTCATAAATCAGGGCGACTTAGCTATTTTGAATAAAAAATTGTCTGACGAAGCACCACAAATTGAATTCTTGGTGAACAATGCGGGATACGGCAAAATTGGTCCGTTCGCAGAACTTGGGTTAGACGAACAATTGCAGATGATTGATCTCAACGTTCGCACTCTCACCTGCTTAAGTCATATGGCCATTCCTTATATGCAAAAAGGATCACGCATGATCCAGATTGCTTCGAGCGCAGGTTTTTGCCCGGCGCCGAATTTTGCGGTGTATGCAGCCACTAAAGCTTTTGTGGTTTCCTTAAGCGAAGCCCTGCAATTTGAATTAGCTCCCAGGGGAATTCACGTGACAGCCGTTTGCCCCGGCCCCGTTTCCACAGAATTTTTCTCTGTGGCTCAAAAAAATAATTTCATGCGCGATAAAGTGGGAGACGCAGAACCTTTTAATAAATTCCTCACGGCCAATGCGGCCGATGTGGTGGAAAAAGCTTTGCATGACGCAAATAAAGGCCGAAGGCGCTCTGTGTATGGATTTACGATGGCGCTTTTGGTGTTTTTAGTTCCGTTTGTGCCGAGGGGATTAGCGATCAGGATTATGGCGCTAAAAAACAGATAACGCATCAAATCAATAATAATCATTTCAAATAGTTATATATTTCCCTCCTGCTCTGGGCCTTGGTTTTTGCGAGCGTTTCGCCTATAGTGCAAAGCATGTTTGAGAATAAAAAAATCCGCATTATTGGCGTTCCCACAGATCTTGGTGCCAGCCGCCGGGGAGTGGATATGGGCCCTTCGGCTTTACGTGTGGCGAATATTGGTCCACGTTTAGCAAAGCTAGGCTACGAGGTGGAAGATATTGGTAACGTGCCTGTGACTGTGCGTGAACAAGTGATCAAGCCGCGGGACAAAGGCATCAAATACTTGCCCGAAATCGTGGCCACCGTGAAGCATTTGAAACAAGAAGTGTATGAAGCCATGAAAGAAGGACGCACTCCCCTTATCTTAGGAGGGGACCACTCTTTAGCTATCGGCTCCATCGCTGGCGTGACAAAATTTTTATCTGAGCAAAATAAAAAGATGGGTGTGATCTGGCTCGACGCCCATGGCGATATCAACACGCCTGAAACTTCCCAGAGCGGAAATATCCACGGCATGCCCTTGGCCCACGGCCTAGGCATTGGCCACAAAGATCTCCTCGCCTTGAGCGAAAATATTCCCATGGTAGATGCTTCCCGCACAGTATTAATAGGCATCCGGGATTTGGATCCAGGGGAAAAAAATAATATCAAGGAAATGGGCGTGCGTGCGTTCACCATGCGCGATATCGACGAAATGGGCATGCGTAACGTGATCCAAGAGGCGATCCGCATCGCCACCACCGGCACAGCCGGTTTCCATCTTTCTTACGATGTGGATTCCATGGATCCTTCCGTTGCTCCCGGTGTAGGCACCCCCGTGCGTGGCGGCTTCACTTACCGCGAAGGCCATTTAGCCATGGAACTTCTGCATGATTCTGGAAAAATCCTCTCCATGGATATCACGGAAGTGAATCCTGTATTGGACACCTCCAACCAAACGGCAGATCTTGCGGTGGAAATGGCTCTCTCGGCTTTCGGTAAGCGCATTTTGTAAAAATGGAAAAGTTTAAGGAAATGTATGCTCCGCCCAAGATCCGGGCGATGGCGAAAATCATCCAAAAAAACCATCCAGAATTTCCCACAGAAAAGTTTTGTAAGTTTATTTTGCGGGAACTTTCAGATTTAGAAATGAAGGCCCGGGTAAAACTAATCGCTTCCGCATTGCGGGAATTTTTGCCTAAAGATTACAGGCGCGCTCTAGGGATTTTACTGGCAAGCATTCGCTCGGAAAAAAATTCTGATGGTTTAGCGGGCTTCCAAGCCTGGCCACTCACGCAATTTGTGGAAGAGTACGGCTTAGAAGAGCCACGGATTTCTTTGGAGGCATTGAAAGAATTAACTTCTGTGATGTCCGCGGAATTCGCGATTCGCCCCTTTCTTTTGCAGAATCCCAAGGAAACGTTGCGGGTGATGGAAGCTTGGGCTCTGGATAAAAATGTGCACGTGCGCCGCTTGGCTTCGGAAGGCTCCCGCCCCCGCTTGCCTTGGGGGCAGCGGCTGCCGCTCTTTCAGAAAAATCCTGAAATGTGTTTGGGGATTTTAAAACAGCTTCGGCAGGATCCCGAACTCTATGTACGAAAATCTGTGGCCAATCATTTAAATGATTTTTCCAAAGATCATGGGGATTGGTTAGTACGGGAGCTTGCGCAGTGGAAAAAAGAATTTCCCGATTGCCCGAGTATCCAATGGATTATCCGCCACAGTTGCCGGAGTTTAGTGAAAGCCGGGCATCCGGGTGCGTTGGCGTTGCTCGGATTTCGCTCGGCTCAAGTGAAAAATCCACGCTTAACTCTCAGCCCTCTTACGGTAAGAATGGGTGGAAAATTACGGATCAAAATCGAAGCTAGTGGTACCCGTAAAGAAGCATGGCTCGTAGATTACGCCATCCATCACCGCAAAAATAATGGCGAACTAAAAGCCAAAGTTTTTAAGTGGACAAAAAAAAATGTTCTACCTAGGCAAAAATTAATCCTAGAAAAACAGCATGCCTTTAAGCAGATCACCACCCGTAAATACTATGGCGGGAAACATGAAGTGGAAGTTTTTGTGAATGGGAAATCGGTGGCGAAGTCTGAGTTTCAGTTGGTGCTTAAATAGCGCACTGCGAACTCGCAGCGAGTTCGCAGTGCATCAACAAACTTTCAGTCTAAATTTCTTTACAGTTCGGACCAGTCTGTAAATCAGGAAACTCTTCCTTGAAACTTTCTCCAGTAGCCATATTTATTGTATGGAAATAAGAAATTTTCCCGCCACCCAAGTTCTTCACCGAATAATAAATTTGGTGGCCATTATAGGTAAAAGAAACAAGAATCTCTGCATCCGAGAAAATGAGATGAATGCAAGGAAATTCATTTTCGATACAGAGTGCTGCAACAATTATTTTTCCCCTACAACAACTTCTTTTTCGCCACACCTTCTCTGGCCCATCTTTTGCGTAAATCTCTTCCCCGAGTTCCATTTAAGGAGGAGATATGGAAACAACAAGAAGATCAAAATCAGCCGAGGCCTGCGCAAAAAAATGTTTAGAGTGTTATGCGGTTTGCACAAACGCCCTCGAATACTGCATCACCAAAGGCGGGAAATATATAGAAGCGGATCTGTTGCGGCTTTTGCGTGTTACCGCAGAACTCTGCCAGACCAACGCTTTTTTATTACTCTCTCACTCGAAGTACCATAACCGTACTTGTGCGGTATGTGCAGAACTTTGCGACGCTTGCGCCGCCAGCTGTGAGCCGTTCCAACAAGATGAGTTGTTAGCAGATTGCGCGCAAACTTGCCGCGATTGTTCTACATCTTGCCTCTCCATGAGCGCCGTGCTCGCCGCATAGAGAGGAGAAATTCCCCAAAACCTTCCAGAAGAGAAGGCACTCGAATTGCATTCTCTTCTGGAAGGATTGGCTACAAGAAAGAGGTATTTTTTATGCAACAAGCAAAAAGTTCATTTCGCCATGGAGAGGGACCAACTGTAGTGGAAGATCACGATCCACCCCATAATCCAATCGTGCGCGAAGAACCCCAATTGGTGGAGGCTACGCTCACAGAAGTGCCCGCCACCACGGAAAAAGAAAATAAAAAAAATATTATTATCGGTAGTGTTTGGATGGTGGTGCTAGCAGTGAGTTTATTTTTCTTACCTGCCCTAAACGGCTTGGTAGCAGGCACAGTGGGTGGTTATATGATCGGCACAGCAAAACGGGCCGTACTAGCCGCCGTAATTCCTGGATTAATCTCTGCGGGAGCTTTATGGGTGCTGCTAGCCACCCTGGACTTCCCCTATGCGGATTTCTTCGTGGGAGCAGCCCTGGGCGTGCACATTATTCTCTCGGAAGTGGGTTTATTTTTGGGGGCGGCCATTGGTGGTACGGTGGCGCAAACAAAAATCGATCGCTTTAACCGAGCATAATTAATTTTGCGCTACGGTTTGTTGGCCTTGGTTGCGCGCTTCCACACAAGCGGTTCGCACTTGGGCGTTGGTATCGCTAGCAGCGCAATTTTCCAAGGGCTGGCGGAAGATTTCTGACCAAGTGGCCAGCTTCATAGCCGAAACAGAAGTAGAGCGCACACTCACGTCCGCATCGCTCAGCGAGGAAACTAAAACTTGCTGAGCCTCGGAAAAATTCATAAACCGTAATGCAAAAATGGCTTTGTTGCGCAAAGTAAGTGGGCGGCTACTTTGCACTACCGACGATAAAACGGGGAAAAATTCTTTGCGGCCACTATTGCCCATGGCATCCAGAATCGCCAACTGCTCATTTAAATCACTACCGCTCGACTGCTGCGCCCACGCATCCAATAACTGCTGAACCGCATTCGCGGCCTGGGCACCTTGGGCCTTTTCTAAAGAAGCACCCAAAGCATAAGCCGCGCCTTGGGATAAATCCCGATCCACCTCGCCCTTCATGGCATCAGCCAAGAAAGTGCTGGTCTCTTCGTTCAGTGACGCTTGGGTTGTAGTGAATGCTCCCAAAATCGAACCTTTTCCAGAGGCGGGATTTTCTGGATCTTTATACAGATCCCGCAAAGCCGCTTGGGCCTCCGCTGTGCCCAAAGTGGCTAACGCACCCACGGCAGTTTGAAAGAGCGGAGAATTGGCTCCCAATTTTACCGCTCCTCTTTCCCTTAAAAGCGCCAAAAGATCATTGAGTTTAGTGGGATCCTTTTGCAGCATTTTGATTAAGTCGCCAAACACCTGCAATTGCTCCGAAGAATCCATTCCATCTAAACTCTGCAGCTGTTTTAATAAATCAGGCCAATTTACCTTGCTGTAATCGGGGTGCTCCTCCATGGAACCGCGCTCGGGGCTAAGTGTGAGTGGTTGTGGCTCATTTAAATCTGCCAAGAGTGCTTTAGAAATCTGCCCCATGGCCGACATTTTTTTAAATTGAATGAGATAAGAGGCTTCGGAGGATAAAATAAAATCGCCTCTGCCTAAGCGGGTTGTTTCTGCTCCTTTAATTTCTTGGGGAAATTTTAAGGCCTCGCTCCATTTCAAGAGGTGTAAAGAAGAAACCAATTCCGGCTTCACGCCAGATTCCATATATTGAGTTTTTATTTTACGCCAAAACAAAAAGCCATCCGCCGCAGGCATCGGCTCAAACCTAGCTTGGAAAGCACCCACCGTATCGGATTTCAGTGGGAAAAGTAGAAGCGCCAATAAATCTTTTACCACTGACTCATGTTGCCGGCTCTCTTCCGTGCGCGCCGCTTTAGAACCAGAGAATATTTCTATCCGTTCGGCTTTACTGTCGGATTTTATTTTTAGCACAACGGGCGAAGGCTTCTGACCCTGAATATGTTCACTGGCCAGCGCCACGAATTCTTTGGCATTGACTTCCAATATATCTAAATAAAATTCACCACGGAAAACGATTTCAGAGTTTTCCGCCTCCAATCCACTGATCACGATCTTGCGCTCAAAATCATAGATATAGCGCTGACCCGCTTGAGGTGAAAATACAAGCGGAGTGGAAAGAGGGGAGTAAAGGGTAGTAGAAAGAGTGCCCTGAGTGGATGTTTTAGGAGTTTGTGATCCCAAACCTAGCCAAGTAGCTACGGGCACAGTTACAGCAATAATTAATAAAGGTAGAGGGATTTTCATTTGCCTGGGCATTTCCTATCTGCAGTAGCGAAGCAGTAGCCATTCCAAGCGTAAAGTGTTTCATCCAATAGGCGCCGCCAGCCGAAAAAGCCCATGTCGAGGAAAGCATACAATCGGCCCTTTAAAAATTGGGCGATGGCCGATGCGGTAACCAACGTGGGCTCCCCCTTGAGAGAGAATCGAGAGTTTACGTCGAGGCGAGCGTCCACCAAATCCAGCTGCCCCCCCACTCCCCCACGAATAATGAACAACCTGGCATAGCCTTCCACAAATCCCGCGGCGCCCGCCACTGCAGAAAGCTGCATACCGGGCTCGGAATATTCGATGGGGAAGGAAATATTGGTCATATTCTTCGCACTAAGGTTGGCTTGGAAGCGGGCCCCACCATCCACGTGTAAAGTGAGTGGCCCAACAGGATAAACAATGAAAGGAACGCGGATCTGCGTGGGAGCTAAACCTACGGAAAATTGGGTGCCATCAGTGTAAAAATAGTGGCTCTTAGAAAACACTTTTTTGCCGAAGGAATATACTTCTGTGTAAGTAACGCCATCGATAGTGTTTGGGGGCGTGGTGAGCGCAAATAGTGCCTGCAACACTCTCCCCATGGCCTGCAATTTAACGCTAGTTTCGCTTTGCTGGCTAACGGTGGTGCGCACCTGTACCGTGGCGCCCATTTTTGTGCCAAGAACCGGAACGGCTTTGCCTTGCTCGTAGGTAACGCCGCCATGGACTTTAGCCCCTAAGAGTAATGGAACCACCAACACTAGCGCAGGGGCGATCTTTATCTTGATCATATAGATCAAGTATATGCCGCTTCGGTTACTTAGTTAAGTTTTTTTAACTTTTTTAAGAAAATTCTTTAAAATTATGATTTTATTGATGTTTTTTTAATAAAAAGATACTGAAGGGCTCCAGGAAAGGAATTTTATGCTTCGCACCATTTGGCTCCCCCTCCTTTTAAGCCTATCTGCCCAGGCCGCCCCCTCAGCCATCAGTTGCACGGACTCCAACCTGCCGGATAGCCGGCTGACTAAATTCGTGGCCCTAAAAAGCAGCACCGGAAACTGGGCACTTTTATCTCTAAAAAGAAACGCCCGGCTAGAAAGCAAAGAAACCATTCTGGCCAAAGGCATGGAATGCGTGCAGGCCAAGTCTGATTTTCGCGTACTCAATTGCCGGCGCCCCACAGAACCCGGCTCGCCTTATCTGGCCGACGCTACACTTACCATCATAAAACATTCTTATTTATCCGCCGGACCCATCAGCAGAAGTCCCGGACATGAAGACGCAGTGGACGCTCTCACAGAAAACTATCGTCTATTTTTTCGCGACGATAAGAAAAAAGAAAATGGGGAAGACGTATCATTCCGCCCTCCCCAGTGCCGAGAGGCCAACGCCCAAGAAATTCAATGGGCAGAAGGCCTGCTGCAAAATCTCTAGCCTCTATCTCTTAAGAGCGCTTTACATTCTCCGGTGGCCCAGAACGAGGCCCGGCGAATATAAGGAGGGCGACTTCCATAGTACGCAGACTTGCACTCTGTGGGTGGAACCGATGTGCGGCCAGCAAAGTAACCGTTACATAGGTTGGTACGCACCCAATAACAAGTTCCAATGCCGCTTTTATTGAGCTCACAGCTGTACTGATCCTTCGTAACGGAAACCACAGTTGGTTCTAAACCCGTAGCTTCCCGAATGTATTTTTTCATATCGTTAACGCAATAGTCTCCCTTTTCAGAAGAAGCCCATCCGTTGTTATGAACAGCGAACACACAAAACAAAAACAAAGCAGTGATTAGTTTTTTCATAAGATCCCCCTTGGAGCCCAAGCTAGAGTTAGTGCAACCAAAAAACCAATTAGGATTCTGTTAGGAAAATTTGCCTCACCTTAAGCTCCAGTCCATAATTTAGAAAGAAAGAAGGAAAAGTGGGATTTTTCATTGCTTGCCTGAGTCTTATATTAGCTTCCTTAAGCACAAAAGAGAGCGTAGAGGCCCGCTCCTTTGTGGCCCTGACTCAAAATAGCCAGATCCAAAGTCTAGTACTAGAAGGAGATGCCCACGGGCTAGAAAGCGTCTTGCTCCAAGTGGCCATGAAACAAAATCCAAGCTTGCAACCGGCCCTCCTTGTGCAATCTGTGGGGCACCTCGTGCCTGGCTTGTCCGCCGTGATTTTAGTGAATCATTTGTTGTCCTTTGATCTGGCTAAGGAACGCAACGCGGCGGCCCAGCAAATGGTGGAAAATGGAGTTTTTCGTAAATTTGGAATCACGGGAAAAATTGCACCCGCACTCATCCAATTTGCCCTCGGCGATTCTAATGAAAAGAACACACATAATTCTGACCAAATCCTCACCAGGGAAAGAGCAAGGCTGGTGCAAATTGGAACAAAAAATTTACAGCAGCTAGAGAGGTAAAATCCTTTTCTACTTTTGTTTACGCGCCAGCGTTTAGTTCGTCAGCGCGCATAAGACAATTTGCGTTATTTTCTCACGCTCCTCTACGCCGCACGCCGCAAAAATCCATTCGACAGCCCCTTTTTTTAAGATATCATTTTTAAACCGTCAGGGTTTTATTAAGACGGCGAAAGGCCCATGAAAGCAGTACTCGCGGCCGGTAGATTTTGGCTTGTTCTTTTTTGGAGCACAGTTTCCTTTGTGCAGACCCCCGTAGTGCGACCGATCTTGGCTTGGTCCTCCTATTGGATGACGCACCGATCTAGCATTCTCTTACTTACGGGAGTAAATACAGCCATCACTACTGCCTCAGAGGCGGGCACCCGCTTTCTATGGCCCGTGATCACAGGCCAAGAAGAACATGCTTTTCTCGTGCGCACAGAAACGGGCGGAACTCGCATCCACACCCAATCGCTCATTAGTATTTTTATGACCCTCTTTGCTTCGCTTTTAGGTGGCCCGGTGTATTTCCTTCGGCAAACACGCCATCGTTTTCTTTTTTTCGTGGCCTTCGGCACGTTCAATTCCATCTTGAGCCAATCGCTTGTTTCCTTATTCCGCGATGGCTTCATGCACTTGGCGGCCGCACGCCTCTTCTTTGATTTTTTCTACAATGGCTCTGTAAAGTTCTTACTTTTTGAAACCACTCGGCGGCCTCTCCTAAAAAGAAGCCGTTGTTTTTTCTCGCTGGCGTCAATCCGTGGCATACAAGATTTCTTGACCACCTCTTTGAGAGTTGCCATGATCTCCCTGCTCGGCCTAAAGGGCTAAGCTTTCACAAGGAGAACCCCATGCTTTCAAAGATCTTCGTTGTTATTGCTTTGTCTGTATTTTCTGCAACCGCTTCGGCAGCCCCTCCTGATTTAAGAACTCTCACAGAAAGTGGTTTCATCATGGGCCCCGGAAGCGCAGCCTATCCCGTGCATGCTGGTTGGCAGCCTTTAAGCCGCGTAATGAAAACGGTAGATATCTTTGATCCGATCGTAGATCGCATCGAAGAAATCGTTTGCGGCAACAGCACCAATAAATCTGTTTTATTGGTAGGCGAATCTTCTCTAGCTTATCAATATGTATTTGCTCGCTTAGCCAATCGCCCCAATTCTAAATGCCCCGCAGGCATGTGGCATGTGGACATCAACGTTTCCAAGGTGGAATCTGGCCACAAGTATGTGGGCGAAGTGGATCAATACTGGCAAGAAAAAATCCTAGCCCCCTCCAATAGCAAAGATGTGGTGATGTACTTACAATCTATGGGCTCCCTTATCGGCATTGGCTCCCACAGCAATGACGATACAGGCATTGAACGTGAATACGTGGCTAACTTCACTTCCGGCCGCATGCGCACCGTGGCCTATAGCGATAAGTATGAATACAACGACATTATCCGCTCTAAACACGGCTATGTGATGGAATCCTTCGCGGATAAAATCATCCTGCCCCCCATAGAAGCAGCGCAAACCAAAATTTTGGTGCAAGCCTATTTGGCCACGCTCTATCCAAATCTTACCTTGCTGGAAAAGGACTTAAACTATTTGGTAACCACTATTGGCTTTTACCAACCGAACCGCCAAGAGCCAGATCGTTCCATTTCTGTGCTCAACCAAATGATTCGTCACGTTCCTTCGGGTGGCGGTGGTCAACCCATCGAATTCCAGGAAGTGGTAGAGTCGAAACATCCCTATGATAATGGCGTTAGTGTAACTTTCTTGATCAATAAACCCGAAGTACAACAGCTACAATTGAACTTTAGTCAATTTGATGTGGAAGAAGGCTACGATTTCCTAAAAATCTACGACGGAAAAACTGGAGCCGAGCTCGAATCTCTCACCGGAAATAAAGGCGCGTTTTCTACGGGATTTTATCCTACGAACTCCTTAAAACTCGTGCTCCAAACCGATAGCAGTGGAAATAAACAAGGCTTCAAAATTACTTCCATTACCGGCATGGCATCCGCCCCCTCCCCCAGCTATCAGTTCAAAAGGGAAGATGTGCGCCGAGCCGTGATGACAGTGGCACAAGTTCCCCAATGGATCATGGATAGAGATTACTCTGTGATCAAAGATCTCCCCGCCAAATTAGATGGCGATGTGGTGGGTGTGACCGAGGGGAAAAAAGATCTCGTGCGCTTAGCTAAAAATGGATACGTGGCCGGTCGCACCGATGAAAAACCCGTAGGTACCATTCTATTTACGGGCCCCACGGGCACCGGAAAATCCTATATCGCTAAGCAAATGGCTTACTATATGGGCATGCGCCTAATCACGATGGATATGACTTCATACAAGGAGCCATCTTCCTTCAAAACTTTCCAAGAAACTTTGGCCAACCACCTCACCAACACGCCTTACGCGATGTACTTCTTTGAGGAAATCGATAAAGCGTCCATTGAGGTGTTGGACCAACTCTATTTCATGATGGATGAAGGAATTTTCTATGACAGCCGTCAACGGCCACTCTTTGCCCGTGGTGCCTTCATCATGATGACAACCAACGCAGCCTCCGATACCATCCTAAAAAATCCCAATGCCCCGAACCTGCGTGAATTGGTGATGGATGACCTGCAAAAATCCTTCCGCATGAGTTTCTTGAACCGCTTTGATGCGATCAGTATCTTCAAGCCGTTCACGGATGCGGAATTCGTGCAATTGGCCCGCACACTCCTGGATAAGAAGGTGGCCAAGATGAAGGAAACCTTCACTTGGACCAGCTCTCTGGACCAAGGGATCTACGACTACGTTTCCCGCTTCGGCAGAAGCGCGGAATTTGGTGCTCGCCCCATGGAACGGCTAGTGGAAAACGTTTTGGGCACAGGCATCGCAGAATACCAACTGAATCAAGGAGTGCTGGAAGAAGAAGCGCATATGCAATTCACCAAACTCCAGCCGGTTCATGATTTCCGTCTGAGTGTAGTTGGAGGAAAAGTTCAAAACTATACGGTGGACCCTGCCAACAATTCACTCTATCACACCGCTACAGTGCGAGATTCATTGAAGCGATTGCAGAAATTCTTCGAGAAAAACAGAGACTACTAATTTTCTTGTTAGAAAAAACCCTTGGGGCCTGAGTGCCTCAAGGGTTTTTTGCATCTGCAAGGTGAACCCGGCAAAGGGGCAGCTTTCACTTTTTGCCTGCCTTTATAAACACTTACGTTTGTATCGCCAAAGAGACAATTGTGGCCAGCCTCCCAATCTATATATAATGGTTCATTAACCTTAAATCAGGGGAGGCCCGTTCCTATGAAACTCTTCACAAAAACACCTACTCAGTGCTTGGCTCTAACCGTGATGGGAGCCATTCTATTGCCTAGTCTGACAACTGCTAGTGTAGAAAATCGGAAGGCCCGACGAGAAATGCGCCAGGAACAGCGGCAGGAGCGAAAAGCCATGCGCCAAGAACACAAACAAGAGCGTAAAAATTTACACAAAGAGCTAAGGGAAGCTAAAGGCCATCCATGATGGCTGGGGCGCTGTAACTTCAATGCGAAATATTGATCCGTTCGGGAACAAAGCGTAAGCCGTTGTTGGCATGCGATTTATTTACTTCGTTCTCGTTGTATTCCGCATCTTGGCTCACCGTCCATACGTCGAAAAGAGCGCGGCCCGCGAGAATATTGCGCACGGCTAGCATTGCCGTCATCATGGCGTGATCTTGGTTATTATATTTATGCATTCCATTACGACCCACAAAGTGGAATGTGGGAAAATGTTGCGCCATATAGCTCTTCAAAATGTTTACATTTTTGGCGTAGGCATCGTCGTAAACAGGATAAGCCTTTGCTTGTCGCACCACGCAGCCATCGAGGATATCTTCTCTTGTGGCCAAACCCAGCTGAACGATTTCCGTTTTTGCTCGCTCTAAAAGCTCCGCATCTGTAGCGTTCCACAGCCCATCGCCCGCAAAACAAAAATATTCCAATCCGTAACAATTTAAGCTCGGATCAGGAACCATTTCCGGCGACCAAGCCTTAAAATTTTGAATCCGCCCCACCTTCACCGAGGGATCATGAATATAAATCCAGTTATCCTGAAAACGTTCATTTTCTCCCCTTACAATGAGAGTAACCACGAGGAAATCCCTGTAACGTAAAGCGTGTGCCGCTTGAATCACGGAATCAGGCACCTTGGGCTGAAGGAGGGGCATTAAATCCCCAAGAGCTGCAGAGGAAATCACCTCATTGCATTCTATGGTTCTAGATTCTCCGGCATGATTTACAGCATGGATTATCCAAGTATCCCACTCCTTTTCATAAGATAGTGAGCGCGGCTTCCAGCCCTGCCAGAGCACTCCGCCATTTTTTTGCATTTTCCTCGCGGCCTCTTCCCACATCATGCCGGGGCCCTTACGGGGATAGCGGAAAGAATCAATCAGAGTTTTAATGATCTGACTGCGATCTGTTGATTTCCTTTTGGGCAATAATCCATTAGCGATGGCAGAAAATAAGGATAGCCCTTTAATTCTTTGGGCAGCCCAATCGGCAGAAATTTCTTTGCAATCCATGCCCCACACTTTTTCTGTGTATGTTTTAAAAAAAATCCGGAATAAACGGGCACCGAATTGATTGCTTACCCAATCTTCAAAATTTTTCGGATTTTTTCGAGGGAAGAGCCTGAAATATAAATAAGAAAAAATGCACAAAGCGGCTTCCTGCAAGCCCAGATTAAATAAAGCTTCCAGGGGTTGCAGGGGATAATGATAAAAACGCTCTTTATAGTAAATCTTGGACGAACGGGTGCGCTCGAGCATATCGTTAGGTAAAATCTCGCTCCATAGATCTTCTACTTCTTGGGATTTGGAAAAAAATCGATGGCCACCGATATCAAATAAGAACCCCTTATATGATATCGTTTTAGAAATACCGCCCACATAATGAGGATCCGCTTCTAAAACCAAAGTGGGCCATTTTTCTTTTGATAAAAGATAAGCAGCAGTCAGGCCGGCCGGCCCTGCACCAATAACGGCAATTTGAGTTCTTACATTACCCATTTCTACGCGCTGCAATTACCCGCCATTTCAAAAAATTCGTATTGTAACCCGGCGATTCTTTCCCTGATTCTCCACAATCGGCACATTCTTTTCATCCCGATTGGCCACCAGGGGGCGCGTATGGGCGTAACCCATGATTACCGTTCGCTCCACTTGTTCGGGAGGAAAATTTAGGGCCTGCAACACACTATGGGCCCGGCGCACAGAGAGCTCCCAATTGTCTTCCACGTACCCGGCCTTTCTGAGGGGCATGTCGTCCGTATGGCCCTCAATACCAATGCGATAGGGAGCAGGAACCTTTTCTAGAGCCGTGCCAATCAGCTTCACAAGCTCCTTGCTCTCCCCCTTCAAATGAAAATCGCCGCTAGAAAAAAGCAGCTTTTCTTTGATCTCCAAAATGAGCGCATCTTTTTTCTTTTCTACATTTACAGAATCCAACAGATTTTTATCCACTGTCCATTGCAATAAACGCGATTGGATTTCGTCTAGCGGGGAAAGCGGAGTTTGCCCGGAAAATTTAGCATTGATCTTAGCAAAATCTTGGGCGTCTAGCTTAGTGTAAGAAAAACTAAACAGCACCACAAAAAATACAAACAGCAGAATCATCAAATCGCTGAGGCTAACGAGCCAGAGAAACTCTCCGTCACTAGTCGTTGTTTCTTTTCGTATTTTAGATCGCATACAATGGCCGTTTAATTGAAAGGCGAAGGAGGTTGGGCCGCAGGTTTTATTTTGGGAAGAACCGGATTGCCTAAAGCTTTAGTTGTCTCACTCTCTGAGCCCTCTTTTATTTTTCCCTCGTCTCCACGAATATTATCTTCGAAATATTGAATCGGTTTCCGCTCTTCCATAATTTCTAGCCAGTGGATCAATTGGTCAAAACCACGCATCCTGATATCTAGCACCGATTCGAAATGGTTTTGTATGGGGTTCCATAGCACTAGAGAAAAAAACAAACCATAGAATGTGGTGAGCAACGCGAGCGACATATGCGCCCCAATATTGCTAGGATCTTGCAAATGCGCCAGTAACTGCACCATGCCCAATATAGTACCAAGCATGCCCACCGAAGGTGCCATCCGCAAACCAATTCCCACTACGCGAATTTCTCTTTGCATTTCCCCGTACACTCGCTCCCGCTCTTTTTCCACAAGATCAATGATATCTAGTAGCGGCACCCGGGCCGTGAGGCGGCGAAACACTCGGCGCAGAGTTTGGGAAAGCTTTTCCTGCTGCAAGGGGCGATCGAGGGCTTTGGTGCCAATTCGATAAATTTGGTGAGTCACCTGATGCATAAGATTGGCTTCAAATTGATTCTGCATGGTCAATGCTTTTGGGTTGGAAGAAAAAAAGTGCTTCACCGAGCTTTTGATCAACGACCATTCATTACACATCAGCACAATGCCAATCGGACCCAAAGCCGTGAGCACCACGGCCGGCCAATGGAAAATTCTAAACGCGCCACTGAAGGTGGCAGATGCTTCAAACAAAAATACCAACGCCAGAGAAGTTAACAAAATAAGGAAGCCCAATAGTTTATGGATCATGCCATCACCTCTCTAAAACGCTTGGTCAGGGAATTTTTATGTTCCTCATAAACAGCCAGGGGCAAACCCTGATTCATTAAGAGTTGATTTTCCACAAGCTCGCGGCGCTCTTGGCTCAATTCATTCAACACAAAATCAACAAGATCGGGCGGCACGCCCACCAAAGCAGCGGACAACTCTTCATTTTCCACTTGGTCTAAAGTGCGCTGAATTAAGGGCTTTGGCAGACTTGGCATGTCTTCCAGTTTAAAGCGATAGCGCGCCAATTTAGGATAAAGGGCGGGATACAGTTGCTCTAAATCTAAAAGAATTTGCTCTTGGTTTTCTGTCTGGCTCAGCAAACGAGACCAGAATTTTAAATCAAGATTTCTCTGGAAAGCTCCCATGCGTGGCATAGCGTTTGCCAAGGAGCGTACATGATTTTCCATTTCTTTTAGCTCTTCGGCAGGCAGATGACGGCAATGCTCGAGCTGCGCCAAGCTTTCCAGCCGACACTTGCTGGACAAGCGATCTAAAACCATGGCGGAGCGATCTGGCCCCAAGAAATTCAAAATCACGGCTGTAACTATAGGATTTTGTTGTTCAGCTAGTTTCACCACTTGCGAATCATCCAACTGATGCAAGAAACCAAAAAACTGTTTTTCCTGCCACTCAAAAGACTTTAAAAACTCTTTAAAATTTTTATTATAGAATGCAATTTGATCTTCATTGGGCGCAAGCCCGGGAACACCATCTTTAGGAATCGTTAGCCCAAGGGATTCTAGCAAGCTATCAAAAGCTGGCCCCCGTAAACCCGCATAGAGTTCCAATTGGGACCCATCTCCCAGCTTCTTGAAGTAGTTGCAGAAAACTTCCGCATTTTGCAAAAACGACTCCAGCAGTTCCACCCGGCGGTCCGCAAATTCTTCGGTGGCTGGAAGCGGAGGAAAAGATTGTGCATTATTTGCATCTGTTTTTGCTTCACGCCCGAGAGGCAATAGATTCTGCTCAGAAGCGGGCAGGGCCAGGGATTTCTTTTCTTCCAGTAATGGCCGTTCTGGTTCTTTATTCAAAAGTTCAGGGTACACTTCTGGATAATTCTGTTTTTCTGAATAATTTTGCCTTTGAGGCGCTATGTTTTTTTGTTTGCGGGCGCGTAGGAAAAAAATCGCGGCCGCCAATAAAGATAAAATTGCCACGAGCCAAGCTGGAGAAAAGCTCCAATCCTTCCAGAAAGATTCTTTTGCGGGTCCGAGCAATTTTGCGCGGGAAGTAGATAAAGTGTATTTTGCGCAAGGTTAATTTTTTAATAAAGATTTGTTACCTTTGCAGTCCTAAAATAGAAATGGCAAACCATAAATCATCCATCAAGAGAATCAGACAAACTGAAGTTAAAAACGAAAGAAACCGTTACCAGCACAAGACAACTCGTAATTTGGT
>CAYQES010000022.1:45947-50015 GCA_964416595.1 uncultured Bdellovibrionales bacterium
ACATTATCCACCAGCAAATGCACTTTTACGGAAGTAAGATCATACACAGAACGCATGCGGTACACTTGGCGGTTTGTGCCCGCGGGCCCCGAGGATTCTGGTGGCTGCACAAAACCCGGCAAGGTAGGTAAATTTGTTTTTCGAGCAGAAGAGCTGGTTACGCTTTCCCCCTCTACCACTTCTCTTAATTGCCGCTCAGTGCCCTGTGGCACCGCCTGCACAAGAAAACTTTGCTCAGGCAAAACGCGGCTTAGGATTTGTGTAAGCCGCCCCTGAATCCGCTGCTCGATTTCCGCTGCTGATTCTGCCCTGGCACTGGCCGCCACTAAAAAAGTGAAAAGAAGGAATAGATGTTTCATTCGTACTTCTCCAACAAACGACTGATTTCACGATTGGCCGGATCTAATTCTAGAGCCTTTTTCCAAGATTCCTTGGCGAGCTGTTTATCGCCCATAAGATGCATGAGCGAGCCCTTCATCATCAATGCGCGCACGTTGCCTGGCGCCACTTCGAGAATCTGGTTTACGTGGCCCAACGCCCCCTTAAAATCTGACGCCAAAAAAGCCTCGTTGGCCCCACGAATGAGCGCTTCAGTATCGGTTTTAAAATTATGCATGGCGGCCGGATCACCGGAGGCCACGGGCTTTTCTGGGTAAAGCGCCTCTACGGGCATTGTGACTTCAAAATCGCGCACATTCTCAAATCCCATCTCACCAAAAAGTACTTTTTTTCCGTATGGCGATTCTAAAATAAAATTATTGCCATCTTGGCGCACTTTTATGGATTGCGGAGTAGCCGCCGAAGCCACGGAAATAAAGAGGGAAGAAAAAAGAAAAATACACTTCATACTACCTTCCTAAAACAAAGCCGATGCTCATTCCCAAAATTAAATCTGCAGCCTGTTTATCACTCTTGGAGGAAACAGGAATGAGACCCGCCGCCTCTAACCCAAACACACAATAACCAAGGTACAAATGGTGGGCCAAGCGGCCAGCAATACCGAAACCCTTAGTGGAAAAGCCTGGCCCCACACCAATTTGTGTTAGGCCTCGCAAGTTAAAAAGCGATCGCCTTTGGGTCCATCCTAAAGTGGGAAGGGCGTAGCCTGCGCCCCCGCCATTTCCAGCAAAACCACCCACTACGATGCCCCCCTTGCGCCCGTCGCCCAACTCCTGCAGTAGAAAAACATCAGCCGCACCGGAAGGATCTTGTTCTTCTTTTTCTTTTCCCCCAATACCCATCCCCACCGTGGCCACCAAGCCGAACATGGCAGATCCCCCGTCGATATCTAAAGTTTGCTCACTAAAATTGCGACTAGCAATCAGGGGGCCCGCACCAGAAAATAATTGGGCAGAAACAATGGTGCTAGTAGCAGATCTGCGGGTGTCTAAAATTAAATAGGATTCCACACCCATGCTCTGAGCGATTTTTTTCAATTCTTCGATATTAGGAATTCCACGGGTGATAGAAACTTGATCCCCAATCACCGTAGCCCGAGCGGATCGGCATTGAAAACAGCTTAACGCCCTGATTTGCGAATTTTCTTTTAGGCGCTCCATAAAAGCCGTTTCCAGCATGATGCCAAAATCTTGGTTCAGGGGCGGCTCAAAGCGAATGTCCACCACAGCAAGGGAAGTGGGCGCTGCTGGCTGCAACTCCACAATCCAATCCGCCATATCTTTGCCAAGGCTTGCGGCAGCGAAAAAATATGTGTCTGATTTATTTGGCGCAGCTAACGCCATGGGCGATAAGAATAGAAACAAAAGATAAATAAACTTCATAAACTATCAAACCTCACACAGCATTCCGTTTATGGCGCCTTGAGCTCTCGTAGACAGGGCGACAGTTTTGTCGTACGTTGACAAGAATGGAGTTTTCTCTTTCACAAAACTTCCCTCTTCACGACGATTATGTCGTACTCAAGCCCCTGTCTTTGCGTTCTCCTGTGTATTACTGCAGAGAGCGTGCCAGTGGTCGCCATTTGGTGATCAAGCTCTTTTCGCAACGGATGACAGAATATTTTTTCAAAGAAATGAGCGCGCTGATTCACCTAAACGGATCCTGTCTCTCCCCACGACTCTACTTTGCCTTGGAAAAAGGGCCAATAAAAATATTGGGCATAGAGAAAATTACGGGACTTTCGCTGCAAGAAGGACGCTCGATTTGGAGCAATGCAGAGAAAAAAAGTATTGCGGTCAGCTTAGAAGAAACCCTCTCCAAGCTTCACACAAAATGGCAATACGCACATTTGGATTTGAGTCCGAAAAATATTCTCGCTGCTGGAGAAGGAAAAAATTGGACAATAACGCTCATCGACTGGGAAGCCTCTTGCCACCTCGCCCAGCACAACCAAGCAGACTACAGCAATCCAGGCACTCCCGGCTTCTCTTCTGTAGATCCCCATGAATCCCTGGAAGAAAAAGATAGTACTGCTTTAAAATTCTGCTTAGAATTTTTAAACCCGCAGCAATCGGCGGTCAGGAGGTCTCTGTGGATTTAAGCGCTCAGCTATTACAAATGATCCACAATGTGAGTCAATCGGAAGACGTGCGCAGCGCCGCCATGAATCTTTTGCATCCATTGCTAATGCACTTAAATATGGAGCAGGCCGTGTTCTGTGATGTGAAAGAAGAAGTAGAGCCGATTTTCGCCATGGATCGGACTAAAAAAATCCTTCGACCCGCGGATCTTTGGATTTCCCAAACTCTCATCTTCGAAGCGCTGCAAAAAATGGAGCCCGTAGTGCACATCCAACGGGATGATAGCGAAGTATCGCAAAGTTTACATAAGTTTGCGATCTGTTATGCAATGGCTTTGCCCGTTTCCACGCAACCGAATCAGGTGGTTTATATTGCCAGCCGCAGTTTGCCTGCGCGGGAACCTTCTGCAGCAGAACTAGCGGCCCTTAAAATTACCTCACGGGCAGCGGTACTCGCACTTCAGCAACAAAGAAATTTTCACCAACTGCGGGAACAAAATCGCGATCTCAAAGAAAAGCTTAAAACCCAAGAACGGCACTTTCTGCATGCGAGCCCCGCCATCGATAAAGTAATCGATCAAGTGAAGCGCATAGCCAAATTTAATATTACGGTGCTGCTACAAGGTGAAAGTGGATCGGGCAAAGAAGAAATCGCCCAGTTAGTGCACCAATATTCTGGTCGCACAGGAAAATTTATTGCCATTAACTGCGCCAATCTTACAGAAACTCTTTTGGACAGCGAACTTTTTGGTCACGTAAAAGGCGCATTTACCGGTGCGATCCATGCTAAAAACGGGCTGCTACAAGAAGCCAACGAAGGCACGTTCTTTTTTGATGAAATCGGTGAGTTGCCCCTTAGTTTACAAGCTAAACTCTTGCGGGTGCTGCAGGAACGCACCATTCGCCCCATCGGCGCCACCAAAGATCAAAGCATCGATGTGCGTTTCATCGCCGCTAGTCACAAAAACTTATGGTGGCTGGTGCAAGAAAAGAAATTTCGGGAAGATCTTTACTATCGCATCCAAGAATTAGTGGTGCATGTGCCACCTCTACGAGAACGGCTCGATGACGTGGGATTGCTGGCCAATTTTTTTGTTCGTCATTTTTCCCAGGAATTCCATTTGCCCGAGCGCCACTTAAACCCCTGTGCAGAAAACAAATTACGAGCATATGGCTGGCCAGGAAATGTGCGCGAACTAAAAAATGCCTGCCGTATGGCCGTTATTCTTAGCAGTAACAAAGAATTAACAGCTGCAGATTTTCGCCTGCAAGCAGAACCCATCCCACAAGCCAATGCTTCGCTTTACTCTTCTGCCACCAAAATCCCAAGCGTTTCGGCCAATCCCGCAGAAAATGGGCTAGATCTGGTTACTAAAATCCACCTAGACGAAAAACTCTGCCTACGCACTCTTAAAGAAGATTTAGAAAAGAAAGTGATCAACCTATTGCTTGAACAAAAAGGTGCCACCCAGGCCCACGTGGCCGAGCGGCTAAATATCAGCGTGCGCACCCTGCAGAGAATGCTGCAATAAAAATTTTAATGTGCGAGGAAAAAGGTGCAAGGAAGATGTTCTAGAATTGAACAAAGA
>CAYQES010000023.1:0-49818 GCA_964416595.1 uncultured Bdellovibrionales bacterium
ATGGAAATTTGGAACACCCGCGATAAACTCATCAAAAATCATACTGATATTGCTGATCGCCTCGATAAAGCCATCAATGATCCTGAAACAGGCTTTAAAAAACAATTGGCTAATTTGAAAAGCATGAACACTGAAGTTGGCAATGCGATTGCTCAGATATCTGCACAGATCCGCGGCTTAAAGCAAGAACGGGTAAGCATTGCAAACGACTGGTACTACCGCATTATGGGCAAAGTGCAAACCTGCTATACTTCCGATGTGGTGGAGTGTGGTAGAGGCGCCACTTCTGCCATGGCTTGCGTACAAGCTTATCTGCGTGGCAATCCTAAAACCGGAGCACAAAAAGCCGCCGCCGCTTACAATTTGCAAAACCTTGGCGTGCGCGCCGTTTTAAACGTGGGCGACATTAAATCCACCACCGCCGTGATGGCGAAAGTAGATACAAGTAAACCCGAACAATTTAAAGCCGTAGTACGGGATCGTTTTGAAGCCATGCTCAGCCGCGTGATGGCTAATTTCAATTCCATGGAGCTGCGGGGCTCTGCCAATAAAGAAGATTTATTATCCGCCGTGAACCGCGGGTACCGCCATTGCTTTGATAAAACCATGCAAGAGTTTGAAATCGAAACGGGCATCACCGGTAACCCCGTTTTGGAAAAAGAAAAATCCCTCGCCAACGACGTGCGGAACATTATGGCCCGAGCTACGGATGCCATGGAATCCTTTGGTACCTCTTTTAACAAAATCTATAACCGGGATATGGCCCAATTTTCAGCCAATTGCGCTTCCGTGGATTCCAGCAATCCCTATGAATCTCTCGATTGCCTCAAAAAAATCTCCGTAGTTCTTTCTTCTGGGCTTTCCGGAACCCGCCAAAACATTGGCCTAGACAACGGAGACAACTTCACCCACGAACCAACCCCTACCATTCTCAATATGGAAAGCATCGTGCTCGGCCAAGATGGAAAACCCACTGTTTCCACCCAGCAAATGGCTTGCGTGGGCTTTAATGAATGTATGGTTACTTTCGATAAAGCCTTGGACCACCACAAAACCCAGGCAGAATCACAAACCACCCAAAGAAACGATTTCGTGACCCAACACAATACCAATGTGGATACCGTGATGACTGCCATCTCTGCACAATTCTCTGGGGTGAGCCAACTCATGGGTTCTGCCATTAATAATTTAAGTGGTAACCTCACGGCCCTTGGCGTGTCCGGCACTGGCCTCACCACCAAAACCGTGGAAGGCGAAGCCCTCACAAAAGACGAAACCACCGGCATCTATAAAATGCCCACCAATATGAAAGCCGCTTTGGCCAGCACTGGTGCCATCACCGAACTAGATATGGAATCCGTAGGAACCGCTACCACCGCCATGAACGAGCGGATTACATCAATGAATAGCAAAACCTCAGAAGCCGCCGTGATGAAAGGCCTCTGCTTAATCAAAGAGGGCGATAAATCAGGCATCACAAATAACTTAACTTGCGACCAAGCCACAGTTTGTGAAAACCAATTTAGCCGAGTGCTCGGGCCCTTGGAAAATTTATTACATAAGAGCCAAAAAGAGCCTGATAAAGACTCAAAAAGAGACGCTAAGAATAATTATGCAAGTTGTGAGTCTAGGGCATTAGATGCAACTCCCCCCTCTACGTCCCTTGCTGATTTAGCTGATGCTACAACTGCTGGATTGACTAATGACCAACTAAAAAAACTGAAAGAAGACGCAAAAATTGAATTTGAAGAAAAACAAAAACAACGTCTCGCCGCCTGTGCCACCGATGCCATGGCCGAGCTAGATACTCTCGCTGGCAATGCCCGCTCCTCCATGAAGGATTCGGTAGATAAAATTCTATCGCATATCCGAAATATGAATGCAGCTTGCGCCGCCGGTGATGAAGATGAGGCAGTGAAACATTGTAAACTTGCGAAGAAAGATACTAGCGCCACCAAGCTCCCCACCGATGAGGAGCCCACTAACCTAGAAGCGAAGACCTCTACCAACTACAAAGATCCGCTCAGCACCAGCGGTCAGTAACTTAAGGTTTCACCTTACAACCCGCCAACGCCCGATGAGCCCGCTCCCGGAGCAGCTCATCGGCCTGTTTTTCTACCACGTCGAGCAATCCATCTCGGGCTTCAGTAACCTTCGTGCAAACCCGGGCTAAACCGGCCACCGCTTGCATCTTAAGCTCCCGCTCCATTTTTTCAGATTTTTTCGGGATCTCTGCCAGCGCCAAGCGGCCTAAACTTTCGGCACTATCGCCCTTGCCTCTTAACCCCAATAGATAAGTCGCAAAGGCTCTTCCGTCGATTTGTTCTTTGGAGTTGAGTGCTTTGGCTTCTAGCCAATGGATTTCTTCTAGGCTTAAGCGCTCCGCTACTTCCGTGAGGCGCTTCTCCGTAAGCGCAGGATCTGGATCCTTGGCGCCGATGCGTTTACTTTCGGCTTGGTAAATTTCTTCGAGTCTTTGGGCTGGAGCCACTACTTGTGAACTAGTAATTTCTACTTTTGGCGTAGAAGGATGGAGCAAAAAATACGCAATCGCTCCACCTACTACTACCAAAACTAGAACAACGTACTTCACGCTTCTATAACAAAGCGATCAGCGGCGCGATCAGAAGAGAAACCACACCCATCACCTTGATCAAAATAGAAATGCCAGGGCCCGAGGTATCTTTAAAAGGATCGCCAACGGTGTCGCCTACCACGGCGGCTTTGTGAGCATCGGAGCCTTTTTTGTGGCCAGGGAGCTTTCCTTTTTCGATAAACTTCTTGGCGTTGTCCCAAGCGCCGCCCGCATTAGCCATGAAGAGCGCCAGGGTAGCACCTACGGCCAGGGAGCCGGCCAAGGTGCCAGCCAAAGCGGCTGGGCCAAGCAGGAATCCAACCACGATGGGAGCAAAGATCGCTACGGTGCCGGGAAAAATCATTTCTTTCAAAGCAGCGATGGTGGCGATGTCCACAATTTTTCCAGGCTCTGGTTCCGCTTTGCCTTGGAGAAGCCCAGGGATTTCTTTAAATTGACGACCAATCTCTTGCACGATGGCGCCCGCGGCTCTGCCCACGGCTGTCATGGTGGAAGCACCCACGATGAACGGCAAGATAGAACCGATGATGAGACCAATCAGCACTTTCGCATTGGTGAGTTCAAGGTGCATCACTTCACGGCCATTCAATTCCCGCACATGGTTGATTTCCATATTGAACGCAGAGAAAAGCGCCAATACTGTGAGAATCGCGGAACCGATCGCAAAACCTTTACCGATGGCAGCGGTGGTATTACCCACAGCATCCAGCTCGTCAGTGATATCTCGCACTTCTTTTCCTAAACCACTCATTTCGGAAATGCCGCCGGCGTTATCGGCGATCGGTCCGTAAGCATCCACTGTCATCACCACGGCGGTTCCGCCGAGCATGCCCACGGCAGCGATGGCGATGCCATAGAGGCCAAGGTAGTGGTTAGAAATTCCTGCGGCCAAGGCTACCACGGCCATGGGAACTACGATGGATTCCATACCCACCGCCAAACCGCGGATCACACCGGTGCCTGCTCCTGTGGTGCAAGCTTCTGCGATTTTCCGGATCGGAGTAGAAGCCGTATAGTATTCCGTAACCAAACCAATGATTCCGCCACCAAAGGCGCCCGCAGCGAGTGCGATTGTGATCGCTTGGGAAGCATTCATGAGCGGCATCACCAGATAGGAAACGGCCGTGAGCAAAATCGGCGTGATGAGCAGGCTGTTACGGAGCACAGAAGCTGGATTGCCGTTTTTCATCAAACGCGCGATGAAAATCACGATCAAAGAAATGAATAGACCAATCGTGGATAACAAGAGTGGCAAGAGCACAGCCAACCAACGATTGTATTCTGGGTCCACATCACCCAAAGTTAATTGGGAGAGGCCTTCCAACGGAATGGTCATGGCAATGGCCATGGCGGAAACGATAGCCGCCACCATGGATTCATAAATATCGGCGCCCATGCCGGCCACGTCGCCCACGTTATCGCCCACGTTATCGGCGATCACGCCAGGGTTACGTGGATCATCTTCCGGAATATTTTCGATTACTTTACCGGCGATATCGGCGCCAACATCGGCCGCCTTTGTGTAAATTCCGCCACCGATCCGCGCAAAAAGCGCAATGGAGCTCGCGCCCACAGCGAAAGCATGCAGCACGGTGCTGGCATGAGCTGTGTTTTTAAAATAAAGATAGAGGCCACCAATCCCGAAGAGACCAAGACCGGCCACAGCCAACCCCATCACTGCGCCACCATCCAAGGCCGTGAGTAGAGCATTGGGCTTGGAACCTTCCCGGGCTGCCTGTGCCGTGCGCACGTTGGCGTAGGTAGCGGCTTTCATTCCGCAGAAACCAGCCAAGAGCGAAAGAAACGCGCCGGCAAAAAAACAAACCGCCGCCGCCCAGCCGAGAGCGAAAAACAGCAGCGCCATCACCACGAGGGAATACACAGCCAACACTTTGTATTCCCGTCGCAAGAAAGCCATGGAACCATCCCGCACATAACTGCCGATGCGGTTCATGGTTTCATTGCCTTCGGGCTGGGCCTTCACGCGAACGTAAAGTGCCAGCGCAATCACCAATGCCAACGGACCAACAACTAAGGGAAGGTTAAATAAACTTTCGTGCATTTTTTGCCTCTAAGAATGAAGTGTAGAGGATTGGTTACGAAAACACGGTGAAAGAGTCAAGATAAGGATAGGCAGGAAAAAAAAATAGCGGCGCGTTAGGTAATTAATGCGCCGCCTTAAAAGGACTTAGCTCGCTTTGCAGGATTTTTTGATTTTTAGTTTTGTAGTAGCGGGCGCCCAAGGCCTGAACTCACGACCATTCACATAAGCTTGATGACCACGGGCACTCCACTGAGAGTTCACGTAGAGGTATACTTGAGGCTCTACGATGGGACCGTCACTAAAATAGCTTTCATATCCGTTTTTCAAGAAGAGAGTGTTGTAGGCCACCGCATCTTTTTTACCAGTCAATGCCTTGAACACTCCAGGAGTCACAACATAAATTTGGTAATTTTGTGAGTGATCTTGCAAAGTGTATGTCAGATATTCGTTCCAATCCCCGTAGGTTTCGTCTTCGCCAGAAATTTCCTGGTTCTGCGCCACAAGAATCACGCCTTTGCCATTTCTTAAAGCTTCTTTGATCTCATTCGCTAAAGGGCAAGAAGAAGTACGAATGGTGGCATCACTGGCCACTTTGCGATCAACAGAAGAAGAATCTCCCATTTTGTTGCCTTGGTTCGCGCAAGCCACTAGTAAAAAGCCACTTAGTAATAGCGCTAAATTTTTACTCATAAATTCCCCCTTATATTTACTCAACCTATCGGTATGGTCTCGAGAAATATAAAAAAAAACAAGGGTTGTGAGAGGTTAAAGGCAGGTTTTACAGCGGCAATTTTACTTCACAGAAACTTCAATAGTTCCCAGGATAAATTACCTCTGTATTTATTCACGGTACTAATTCTTAAAGACCCTAATTTCCTTGCCTCTTTTTTCTCTCACAATCAAATGATAGGGTACTCAGCATGCCGTACCAACCCCAAGAGATCGAAAAAAAATGGCAAAGCCATTGGGCCAAAACTAAGCCCTTTCGAGCAGAAAACCATAGTTCGAAACCCAAATACTATGTGCTCGATATGTTCCCTTATCCATCAGGTGCGGGCTTACACGTGGGCCACCCCTTGGGCTATATCGCTTCCGATATAGTAGCCCGTTACAAGCGTCACCAAGGATTCAATGTTCTCCACCCCATGGGTTGGGACGCGTTTGGTTTACCCGCGGAACAATACGCCATCCAAACGGGCCAACATCCGGCGATCACCACGGCGCAAAACATCAAAACCTACCGGGCACAATTGGATCGCATGGGCTTCTCTTTCGACTGGGATCGAGAAATCAACACTTCCGATCCCGCCTACTACAAATGGACCCAGTGGGTGTTCGGAGAACTTTTCGAACACTACTATGAACCAACGGCCGATAAAGCCCGCCCGCTCTCGGAACTTACCCAACGTTTTTTAAAAGAAGGCAACCCCACGGGCGCCTACGGACCCGTGTTCACGGCCAAAGAATGGAACTCCTGGGATGATCACCAACGGGAAGCGATTTTGCAAAACCTCAGGCTTGCGTACCTAGCGGATCTTCCCGTGAATTGGTGCCCGGCCTTAGGCACCGTGCTCGCCAACGATGAAGTGAAGGATGGGCTCTCCGTGCGGGGCGGCCACCCTGTTGAGCAAAGGATCATGAAGCAATGGTCCTTGCGCATCACCGCTTACGCGGATCGCCTCTTGGAGGGGTTGCAAAAAATTGATTGGTCCGATGCGATCAAAGAAATGCAGCGCAACTGGATCGGAAAATCCGAAGGAGCCGAAGTGGATTTTGCCGTGGAAGGCGGCCCCACAATCCGCGTGTTCACTACCCGGCCCGACACACTCTTCGGCGTAAGCTTTTTGGTGCTCGCCCCAGAAAGCTCCCTCGTGGCTGAACTAAGCACCAACAAAGAAGTTCCCGCCTATCTCGAGGAAGTAAAAAAACGCACGGAACGGGAGCGGCAAGCGGACGTAAAAAAAGTGAGCGGCGTGTTCACGGGTTCCTACGCTATCCATCCCTTTACGAAAGAAAAACTCCCCATCTGGATCGCCGATTACGTGCTCGGCGGCTACGGCACCGGCGCCATCATGGCGGTGCCAGGGCACGATTCGAGAGATTATGCATTTGCGCAGCATTTTAAGCTTCCGATTCGGGAAGTGGTGCAAGGAGGCGATCTTACAAAAGAAGCCTTTGAATCCGAAAGTGGCGTGATCGTAAATTCTGATTTCTTGAACGGCTTGACTGCGCCCGAGGCCAAAAAGAAAGCCATTCAAAAAATTGCTGAAAAGGGCTTAGGCGTGGCTAAAACCAACTATCGTTTGCGGGATGCGATCTTCTCCCGTCAGCGCTATTGGGGCGAGCCCTTCCCCGTGTATTACAAAAACGAATTACCCCACATTCTTCCACTGGATGAAATGCCCGTGGAGCTTCCTGCTGTGGATAAATTTTTACCTACGGAAACGGGCGAACCGCCCTTGGGCCGGGCGAAAAATTGGCAAACAAAAGAGGGCTTTCCTTTAGAACTTTCCACTATGCCGGGCTTTGCGGGCTCCTCTGCCTACTATTTGCGCTATATGGATCCCCATAATCCGAACGCCTTGGTGGATAAAGAAGCCGCTAACTACTGGCGGGAAGTGGATCTTTATATTGGTGGCTCCGAACACGCCACGGGACACCTCCTCTATTCCCGTTTCTGGTGCAAATTCCTTTTCGATATCGGCCTCTCCCCCTTCGATGAACCCTTTAAGAAACTCGTGAACCAGGGCATGATCCAAGGCCGCTCGAATTTTATCTATCGCTTAAAAAGTGACCCCAACACTTTCGTAAGCGCGGGCCTCAAAAAACAATACCAGGTGCAGGAATTACATGTGGATATAGGCCTCGTGCACAACGATATCCTCAATATCCCAGCCTTCCAGGCTTCCCGCCCGGAATATAAAAGCGCTAAATTCATCCTCGAAAACGCGGACGGCAAAGAATTCTACCGCTGCGGCTTTGCCGTAGAAAAAATGAGCAAAAGCCTTTTCAATGTGGTGAATCCCGATAGCGTTTGCGACCAATACGGCGCCGATACCTTGCGGCTCTTTGAAATGTTCTTAGGCCCCTTGGAACAATTTAAGCCCTGGAATACCAGCGGCATCGAAGGCGTGAGCCGTTTTGTGCAAAAGCTGTGGCGCCTCGCCCACGGGGGCGATGGGGAAGCACTCGTGCTCGCGGAAGGCGCGGCTCCCGAGAGCGCTCTTCGAACATTGCACCAAACTATCGAAAAAGTGACCCGTGATATTGAAACGTTAAACTTTAACACTAGCGTTTCTCAGTTCATGATTTGCGTGAACGAACTTGCGCAAGCCAAGGTGTTGCATAGAGAAATCCTCGAGCCCCTTACCATCTTGCTCTCTCCTTTTGCTCCCCATTTGGCCGAAGAACTTTGGGAAAAACTTGGACATAAGGAATCCGTGTCCTCGGCCCCCTGGCCCAAAGCCAACCCAGCCTACCTCGTGGCGGATACCTTAAAAATTGCGGTGCAAGTGAACGGAAAACTTCGGGGTCAATTTGAAGTGGCCGCAGGCGCCACGGAAGAAGAGATCTTACAACAAGCATTAGCTAATCCTGATGTGAAGAAATTCACGGAAGGCAAAGAAATTAAAAAGAAAATTTATGTGCCCAAAAAACTCGTAAACCTAGTGATAGCCCCATGAAACTTACAACCACTTGGACCCAAAAATTCCACCTAGACGCCACCGACGGAACAAATTCCGTGCCCATGGATATTAAACCACCCCATGGGGATGGAGCTGCTTTGAGCCCCAAGCAACTTTGCTTAGCGGCCATCACGGGCTGTACGGGGCTTGATGTGATCAGCCACCTCAATAAACACAAACAGCCCTATAGCTCCTTCCGTATTGAAGCCGATGCCCCCGTGACGGAAGGGCACCCTGCGGTTTTTGCCTCGGTGCAGCTCGATTTTTTCTTGGAGGGCGAGGCCCAAACCGCCCGTCTCGTGGAAGCCGTCACTCTCTCCCAAACCAAATATTGCGGAGTAAGCGCCATGATGGCTAAAAACTGTCCCATCTATTACCGGGTGCATCTGAACGGTAGTTTAGTGCACGAAGGCCAAGCTAATTTCAAATAACGGATAAAATCATGGTAGAGTGAGGGGTCCCTATGCGGAAACTTCAGTTGCTACAGACCGCTCTCCAAGAAGCAGCCTTACCGGCCGTATGGTCCCGTGGCATTTCTTTGGCCAAAGACGGAACCTTCTACCTCGAGTCCGACACACCCACGGAAATTCTCCTCCGCTACCACAAGCCTCCCGTTTCCCCGAAAGTCACTCTCTGGCCAGAAGAAGAAGACTGGCACTGCGACTGCGGTGACCGGAACGACCCCTGCGCCCATATTGTTGGCGGCCTCTTGGCTTTTCGGGATGGAAAAGCCAAAAAGCCCGACGCTCCTTCCATGAAGGTGGACGCTTCCGCCCAACTGGAATACCGTTTCTTTCCCCAAGGTGGCTACCTCTACTTTGATCGTTTCCTGGTGCGCGGAAAAAAATCCGAGCGCCTTCACAATCAAAGTTTAGTTTCTTTAGTTGGCGGCCTCCAGAGCGGCCGGATCAACGATAAATCCACGCCAATCGCCGGCCGAGAAGATTTTGCCGTGGATCACGTGCTGGGCGGCTCCTACCAAAATCCTTTAGACCGCTACACCCTCACTCGATTGCTCGCGGCCCTCCAATCTTGCCCACGGGTTTTATATGGGGATGAGGCCGTGGAAATTTCCGCGCAAACCGTGAGCCCCCAGGCCAAAGTGAGTGACGAAGAATTCGGCCCCGGCATCAAGCTGGAGTGGCATGGAGATAGCAGCGTTTCCCAACTGTTTAAAAATGGTGCCGCTCTTTGTGGAAGAACTTTAAAGGCCGTGCGAGAACCTGCGCTCACAAGCAAAGAACGTTCGGCCTTCCGCCCCTATTCTCCTGCCGAGTTCCATTTTTTTGCGTCCGAGATTTTGCCTTCCTTGGAAGCCAAAATGGTGGTGCACGTGGAAACCAAGCGCTTACCCAAAGTGGCGAAGCACGAATGCAAAATTCTTTTGCACCTGCAGGCGGAGAATTCGAACCGTCTCTCGGTGTATCCAACCCTTGTGTATGGCTCTCCGCCCGTGGCCGAAGTGCGCGGCCAGGAACTTGTGATGCTCGATGAAGCCCAAGTGCCCGAACGGGATTTAGCTGCTGAAGAGCAATGGCGGAAAAAATTGCACCAAGAATTACAACTTCAAGTTGGCCGGCAAAGTCTCTTTGAAGATGAATCTGCACTATTATTTGTTTCGAAATTGAGAGACTGGGAATGCACCGGCAACGGTCTCACGGCTTTCACCGTGCAAGGCCAACTCAGCGCCGATGTGAGCTGGGAAGAAGAAAATCTTCACTTAGGGTTTCATTTGCCCGATAGCGCCGGTGCCGTGGATGCAAGCCAAGTGCTCGCCGCTTGGCGAGAAAACCGTTCTTTTGTGCAACTCAATGGTGGAGGCTGGGCAGCCCTTCCCCACGAGTGGCTATTGAAGCACTCGGACCGGGTGCAAGCCATGCTGCTCGCCCGAGGCCAGCAGAAAAGTTTACCCCGCCATTTTTTACCGGATCTTGCGGAACTCTGCGAAGAAGAGGGTGTTCCAGTGCCCGAGCGCATCCAATCTCTTTGTGCGCGCTTACAAGGCAGCGAAGGAATCCCTCGCGCCGCCCTTCCCTCAGATCTCAAAGCAAACCTGCGGGCTTACCAACGAAAAGGCGTGGACTGGCTTTTGTTTTTGAAAGAGGCGGGCCTCGGCGCATTGCTCGCTGATGATATGGGTTTAGGAAAAACCCTCCAGAGCATCGCCTGCATCGAGGGTCGCACTTTAGTGGTTTGCCCCACGAGCGTGCTCCAATCCTGGGCCGATCAAATCCAAGAATTTCGCCCCTCTCTAAAAGTATCCCTCTATCACGGCCCAAACCGAACTTTAGGCGAAGGCGTTACGCTCACGAGCTATGGAATCCTCAGGCTCGACCAAGAAAAACTCTCGGCCATCGAGTGGGATACTGTGATCCTCGACGAAACCCAAGTGATCAAAAACCCTGACAGCCAAATCGCCAAAGCCGCCCACCGCTGCCAAGGAAAATTCCGTATCGCCCTCTCGGGCACGCCCATCGAGAACCGGCTCGACGATCTCTGGAGCCAATTCCAATTTTTAAATCCCGGCCTATTATGGAAACGCTCCGAATTCCAAGAACGCTTCGGCGAAGCCATCCGTAGTGGCAACACACGAAAACTTGAACGCTTGCGCCAGCGTATCAAGCCCTTTCTCTTGCGCAGGAAAAAAACCGAAGTAGCTCCGGAACTTCCTCCCCGCACGGAGGTAGTGCTCCACTGCGATCTTTCCGAAGAAGAACAAAACCTCTACCGCAGCATCGTAGCCGCCTCCAAAAAAGAAGTGGTAGAAAAATTGGAAGCTGGCGCGTCCGTGTTCGCCGCCCTCGAAATGCTCCTTCGTTTACGGCAGGCTTGCTGCCACCCCTTTTTAGTGCCAGGCTCCGGAATGGATCCGCTTTATGGATCTGCGAAGCTAGAATTATTGATGGAATCCCTGGAAGAAAGTTTGGATCTAGGCCACCGGGCGCTGGTGTTTTCGCAGTGGACTTCTCTTCTGGATCTAGTAGAAAAACGTTTTGTGGCCAAAGGCATCCGCTTCTCTCGCCTCGACGGCTCCACCCGCAATCGAGATCAAGTGGTGAGCCAATTCCAAAAAGAAGATGGCCCCCAAGTGATGCTCCTCTCTCTGAAAGCCGGCGGTGTGGGTATCACCCTCACGGCAGCCGATCATATTTATATTCTGGATCCTTGGTGGAACCCGGCCGCCGAAGACCAAGCCGCAGATCGGGCTCATCGCATCGGCCAAGAAAATCCTGTATTCATCCATCGCCTCGTGGCGCGGGATACGGTGGAAGACAAGATCTTGCTGCTCCAGAAAAAGAAGCGGGCCTTAGCCGAAGGCGTGATCGGCAATGCTGCAGGAAATGCGGATTTATCCAAAGATGAGTTGTTGCAGTTGCTCGGATCGCTTTAATACGCAAGCCACCTGAATTCCCAGCTTATCTCAGCCCCTCTTCTAGGGGAAAATAACAAACGATTGTGGGCGTTTATTTACATCGCCGGTCAGGCTCAGAGAAAATCATACCTCCTCAGTAAATTAAGGAAATAGCCAGGAAATGCCGATACGTAGCCCATGAATCTCCTGTTTTTCGCCATTTTCCTTTTTTTCTGGTCCGGGAGCGTTTGGGCCGAGAGTCCGATTCTACAGGTTATACAGTTAATTCGTTCAGGCGGGTTAGCGCCCACGGCCAGTTCGGCGCCCTGCCTCTCTGAAAGCCAGTCCCCGGCGCCCCAACACCTTTCCTGCAATGCATTGGCCCAGGTTTATGCCCGCGAATCCACAATGAGGGATCAATTTCATAAGGTTAAAAACCATGTCCCTCAAGACGAAAGAATTCGCCTCCAAGTAGAGTTGGATGGGCAAAACTTCCTCACCCAACAATTCGCGGCGGCTTGCGTAGCGAACCGATTTTCTCAGTGCTACAAAAACCTCGCGCCGACCATCTCTAAATCCACTTTGGATAAAATGTTCGCGGCCTTTATTAAAGATCCCCATTTGCGTTACAGCACTGGCGGCGGTGCCTGCCATCTGCGGGCCACAGCCTTGGCCTACACACTGGCCGAAGCTGGTTATGCGGCGAGCACCGTAAGAATCGAGCACTCCCCCACCTTGATCGCCATGGATAGGGATCGGGAAAATAAGCTCACGGGCCGCTACTACGACTATATGGGCTATCACACGTTGATTCAGGTTATGGTCAGCGATGGAAAAACAATAGTCCCCTATCTATTGGATCCGCAGTTCATGACTCAGCCAATGCCACGGGATGAATACTTTTTACGCACCACGGGCCAAGTCTGCGTGGAAAAGGGAAAGCCAGAAGCCTTAAGCTACCTCAACTGTAATTATCATTTGCTACCGCAAAACGAACCAGCGAGCTCTCCCCTGATTCCACCGCATATCTTAGATCCTAAGAATTCTTATACCGCCTGCGGTTGGGAAAAAGATCCTTTATACGAAAACTTTGCTCAAATGGGTCAAAAACCCTTAGATCCGGTGGCTGGGCTTGAAGCCATGAACTTAGAAACACCGGCCGATATAAAAGGATTAGCTGTTACGGAAGGCACCTCAAAGACCCTGATCTTGCGCGCCTACAAAAATTATTCCGTTACGCTCATAGATAAGCTAAAGCAAGCAAAACACTCTTTAGAAACAAATGAAAAATATTTATCGGCAAAAAGAGTATTCATGTATAGTCTAGAGGAATTGCCCATCCAGATTGCGCATGATAAAGCAGTGATTGCCCAGCTCGAGCGCGATCTATTGAATTTGGATGCGAAGATCAAGGAAGTCGAAGGCAATTTGCGAAAGTAATTCCATGCGCCGCAAAATCACAGCATAAAAACTATTTAGCCGAACCACTTCCAGGCGTGCTGCCGCTAGGCTTACCGGCTTCGCCTCCACTGGGCGCAGTAGCCCGCGCCTTCTCGCCCATGGCCATCAAATTACACTGGGCTAAATTGCGCATGGCTGTGCCCACGATATTGATCTCGTTTGTCACAGGCGGCACAAAATGTTTATCCACTAAACGCTTGGCTTCGGCCTCTTTCACGCCTTGCGCGAGAATATTACGGTAGGTTTTTTCTTTCATGCGCGTTAGTTCGCGCTCTTTGAATTCTGAGGGTTGCATTTTTTCGGTCCACACAAGAACCGCTTCGTTCTGCAGTTCCCGGCAGCGGTCACTGCTTAAATCAAAACCGTTGTTCCAAGCATTATCGGAAAATTCCAAGGGCTGGCAGGCCTTCTGGCCATTGAAGCGCAAGATCTTCACGAGCAGCCCCTGCCCCATTTTATTTAAATAAGGATGGGGAAAACCCACAGGTATCCCCTTCACCCGCTCTAATCCCGTGATTTTATCTTTTTCTAAGGTGAGCGTTTCTTTTTTCGCCGTCACAGCCAAACGGCGACTCGCCTTCGTGGAACCAGAGTTGATCCACAGTAAACGCGTGGGCGAATTCGTATCCCGTCTACGGCTAAGCTGCAGCAGCATGCCACCGAGCTCGTATGTCTCAATACTCTCGCCGGCCTTAGCATCCACCCGCACTTTTCGCTGCACGCCCTGCGCATCGGCTGGAACTGGATACCCGAAAAATCCCGCTTGGCGAAAGATCGTGGCAAGAGCCTGATCACAGGGCTCCAAGGATCCTTCTAAAAAGGAGTAGCCCAAGAGCACACTGGTTTGGATGTAGTTTTTATAAATCCGCTCGTACTCTTCTTTGGAAAGTTTATCGGCGCCAGGGCCCAAATAGGGAATGGCTTTTTCCGCCGCCTCCAGCGGATAAGAAAACAAAAGCGCGAGCAGGAAAAAATAGATCACTGGGTGAGGCTAGGATTTGGTTCCGGGTGATGAACTTCTTGTGCGATCAAACGCACTTTGCCGGCGGCGATTTCCCGCAAGGCCGTTACCACTTCATTGTTCTTAGAGTGCACCAAACGATCGGCGCCCCGGAACAATTGCCTCGTGCGCTTCGTGCAAAGGTGCACGAGCTCATAACGGTTAGCCACAAATTGTAAGCAATCTTCCACGGTAACGCGGGCCATAAAAATCTCCTAAGCCTTAAAGCAATAAGCCTGAACATAGGGCCTGGGGGCCAGCGCTGTCAAGGGGTGCCTGGGTCTTTACGCGATCTCTTCTTCGTTCTCTGTTTCGGCAGATTTTACGGGCGTAGGATCCGCGTACACCAATGTGGGCCGGGTGCCTTCCAGGATTGTCTCCTTGGTCACCTTACAGGCCTTGATGTTCTTGGCGCCTGGAATTTCGTACATTACATCGAGCATATGCTGCTCCACCACGGCCCGGAGGCCCCGGGCGCCAGTTTTACGGCGGATCGCTTCGTGGGCGATGGCCCGGATGGCGCCTTCGTCGAAATCGAGCTGCACATTATCCATGGCAAAGAGCGCTTGGTATTGTTTCACAAGAGCGTTTTTAGGACGCGTCAAAATATCGATCAAGGCCGGCTCATCCAACTCTTGCAGGCTTGCCACCACGGGTAAACGACCCACGAATTCCGGTATCAAACCGTACTTCACTAAATCTTCTGGCTCAATCGAACTCAAAAGTTCGTTGTTGCTCATTTTTTTCCGGGAGTTCACGCTGGCACCTAAGCCCAAGGAGCTTTTGCCTACCCGGTTGGAAACCGTTTGGTCGAGGCCCACGAAGGCTCCACCGCAGATAAAGAGAATGTTGGAGGTATCCACCTGGATAAATTCCTGCTGGGGGTGTTTACGGCCACCCTTGGGTGGAACATTGGCCACGGTACCTTCGATGATTTTGAGCAGTGCCTGTTGTACACCCTCCCCGGAAACGTCCCGGGTGATAGAAGGGTTTTCACTTTTACGGGAAATCTTATCCACTTCGTCAATGTATACGATGCCTTTTTGCGCCCGCTGCACGTCGAAGTCACAGTTTTGCAGCAAGTTCAGAATAATGTTTTCTACGTCCTCGCCCACATAGCCGGCTTCTGTGAGGGTGGTGGCATCAGCCACGGCGAAAGGAACGTTCAGCATCTTGGCCAAAGTTTGCGCGAGCAAAGTTTTGCCGGAACCCGTGGGGCCGATCAACATGATGTTGGATTTTTGCAATTCCACGCCGCTTGCGCCCTTGCCACCGGAATTATTAATGCGCTTATAGTGGTTATACACAGCCACGGACAAAACTTTTTTCGCCCGATCCTGGCCGATCACGTATTCGTCCAAATGCTTTTTGATTTCTTCGGGCTTTGGCAAGCTATCGGTGCCAGCGCGTTTAGCGGGAGCATCTTTCGCGGAATCTTCGTGGATGATGTCATTACATAGATCGATGCACTCGTCGCAAATATAAACACTCGGGCCTGCGATTAACTTCTTCACTTCCCGCTGGCTCTTGCCGCAGAAAGAACAATACAAAGTGCCCGTGCTATTATTACCACCCGTGGTTTTATTCATAGCTTCTCCTTAGAAATCGCATCATCATGCCGCTTCAATACTTTATCCACTAAGCCGTATTTCACAGCGTCGTCGGCACTCATATAATTGTCCCGGTCCGTATCCTGTTCAATCTTTGAAATAGGCTGGCCCGTATGCTCCGCTAGCATTTCGTTTAAACGCCGCTTCAAATACAAAATTTCTTTGGCTTGGATTTCGATATCCGAAGCCTGACCCCGGGCGCCACCCAGCGGTTGGTGTATCATGATCCGAGCGTTCGGCAAGCAGTAACGTTTACCCTTGGTGCCCGCAGAGAGGAGGAAGGAGCCCATGGAAGCGGCCATTCCTAAACAATAGGTATTGATATCACAGCGAACAAATTTCATTACATCATAAATCCCAAGACCCGCGCTCACCGAACCCCCGGGGCTATTGATATAAAAGTGAATGTCTTTATCCGGATCATTACTCTCGAGAAAGAGCATCTGGGCGATCAAGAGATTGGCCACCGTATCATTCACCTCGGTGCCGAGAAAAATGATCCGGTCGAGCATCAAACGGGAGTAAATATCGTACTGCCGCTCTCCTCTGGGGGTCTGCTCGATTACAATGGGGTTTGGGATGTAGAGAGAAGGCCTTTGGTCGCTCATAATGGAAGCACTCCTAAAATCGCTAAGCTCTGGTTATTTGATCGGAAAAAGCTAAACCAGACTTGAAGCCATTTTTCATTATACATCACCGCTTAAATTTGACACCAAGCAAAAATCCAGTTTAGATTGCCTCTTCCATGCCCATATACATGACACTTGGAAAAATACCCGTCCCCGGTCCTTGTAGGCTAGCGCCAATGGCCGGTGTTTCCAATGTGCCATTTCGCCTCATTTGTAAAGAGCTTGGATCCTCCCTCACTACTTCGGAAGAAATCAGCGCCAAGGCATTAGTACACGGTAACGAACGCACCGTTGCCCTAGCCGGCTACCTGCCAGAAGAAAAGCCCATCGCCATACAAATCTTTGGGGGCGAAGCAGATGTGCTGGCGCAAGCGGCCCGTATCCTGGAAGAAAGGGGCGCGGACATCCTAGATCTCAACATGGGCTGCCCCGTGCCGAAGATCACAAAAACCGGTGCGGGCTCGGCCCTCATGCGGGACGAGCAAAAAGCCGCGGAAGTGTTCCGAGCCATTCGTAAAGCGATTCAAATTCCTTTCACCATAAAAATCCGCGGCGGCTGGGACGATCACACCATCAATGCCCCCGAGATCGCGCGCATCGCGGAACTAGAAGGCGTGGATGGCATCGCCGTTCACCCTCGCACCCGCTCCCAGCAATACACCGGCAAAGCCCCTTGGGATATCATCCGTCAAGTCGTGAACACCGTAAAAATCCCCGTCACCGGCAATGGAGACGTGCGCTCCTACGCCGACGCCCACCGCATGATGGCGGAAACGGGCTGTGCCACGGTGATGATTGGTCGTGGAGCCCTAGGCCGGCCGTGGGTATTTGACCCCGAATTCGAAAATCTCGCCCCACTCACCCAACATGAATACAAATTCCGAGTAATCCAGCGCCATCTAGATTTGATCGAAGCACATATGCCGGCGCGGCTCGCGCCCGTGCAGATGAAAAAACATTTGGCTTGGTATATTGCGGGAACAAAAGATTCGGCCAAGGCCCGGGCTTGCGTTTTTACCTTCGAAGAAGCCAAGCCCTTGCGCGCTTGGTTCGCAGAGTACTGGCCCAGCGCCTTCGTAGAACGTAAAGATCACTGTTTCGTAGCGCAAGAAGGAAGCTCTTGGAGTTCGGGTAGCTCTTCGCCTTCTTCCACTTCCGACTCAAACTGCAACACCACTTGCGTTAAATAATCCGCCAAGGCTTCCCGTAGGCTTTCCATAGTCACCTGCTCCGGTGCTACGCCCTTACGCTCCAGCAAAGATTTTAGCTCTTCGCTGATCAAATCCTCGGGCAAGCCTGTAAGCTCCGTTACTTCGCTAAATAGTTTATTCCCCATACTCCCCCACCACCTTACAACCCCTTACAACTACAAGCGTACAAAAGATTATTTGCATTGCAAGCCTTTTTCCAACTATGCAAATAACTATTAACGGAGGTTCTACGTGAAAACATTGTTCATGACTGCCCTTTTACTCCTTTCCACCCCGGCTTTTGCCAAGCAGGAATTCAATATGCGAATCCATTCGGAGCCGCCCACGTTGGATTGGAACTTAGCCACCGATAATGTTTCGATCACATTGCTGCAAAATCTCATGGAAGGCTTAGCCACCTACGATAATAAATTGCAACCTAAGGCGGCCCTGGCCAAAAGCTGGACCGTTTCTAAAGACGGTAAAACCTATACCTATAAACTAAGAGATGGTTTGGTTTGGAGTGATGGAGTGCCCCTCACGGCCCAACACTTTGTGGATTCGTGGGAACGAGTTCTCAACCCCAAAACCGCCTCCGAATATGCCTACTTCCTCTTCGATCTGGTGGGCGCGCAGGAATATAACGAAGGCAAGTTAAAGGATCCCTCGAAGATCGGCGTAAAAGCCGTGGATGATAAAACGTTGGTGGTAACGCTGAATAAAAAAGCCGCCTACTTTTCCACCATCCCCACCTTCACGGTTACCTACCCTATCCGTAAAGATCTCATCGAAAAATACGGCAACAAATGGACCGACCCGAAGAATCTTGTGACCGTTGGTCCTTTCGTACTAGCTGAGTGGAAACACGACTCTAAAGTAACTCTCACGCCCAATGCCCGCTACTTCGGTGGCAAACCCGCCTTGGAAAAAATCAACGCCTACATCGTGAACGAGGACACCACTGCCATCAATATGTTCGAAAGCGGCACCTTGCACTACGTTTCCCGCTTGCCCGCATTGGAAATCGAGCGGCTGAAAATCAACCCCGCCTATCGTAACTTCCCTTTCCTTAGGGGCTACTACTACGGCTTCAATATCAATAAGCCACCATTTAACGATGTGCGCGTACGCCAAGCATTTGCCCATGCCGTGGATCGCAAACAAATCGTATCGCTCCTAAAGGGCGGTCAAATCCCCACCACGAGCTGGGTGCCCAAAGGCATGCCTGGTTATGAACCAAAAGTAGGCTTGGATTTCGACGTGAAAAAAGCCCAGGCCCTACTAGCGCAAGCAGGTTACCCCGAAGGTAAAGGCTTCCCTGCGGTCACTTTCCTCTTTGATACTCGCGACGATAACAAAGTGATCGCTGAACGCTTGCAATCCCAATGGAAAAAGAATTTGGGCGTGGATGTACGGGCCCAAAACGAAGACTGGAAAGTCTATTTGAACCGCCTAAAATCCGACGTGCCGCCCATGTTCCGCTTGGGCTGGGGGGCAGACTATCCAGATCCGGACAACTTCCTTAACCTCTTCACTTCCTATAGCGGCAACAACTACACCCAATGGAAGAATAAAGAATACGATGCGCTCATCGAGCAAGCCGCAGGCGAAAGTTCCTTGCCCAAACGCCTAGCTCTCTACAAAAAAGCCCAAGTGCTGCTCACGGAAAAAGACACCGTAATCATTCCGCTCTTTGTGGACGCGCTCAATGTGCTAGTTTCGCCCACAGTAAAGGGCCTTGAATTGAACGCCATGGATAACCTGCACCTAAAAAATGTGCAGATGAACTAGAAAAAGGAGAAGGATTGCTCCTTCTCCCCTTCTATTCATCCATAAATAGCTTCTGCCGTGAAAGCAGAAGGGGGTATCGGCCTTTTGAGTGAGGCAGCTTTTTATTGCATAAATACCCCTAAATAATCAGCTCTTATAAATATACTTGTCCGTATTTTGGCCTGTATTTACAGCTACAATCTGTTATTATGCGCCGCATGATAAGGCCCTTTATTTATATTACTTTTTTATGCCTCTTCCTCACTACCCCAACCCAAGCCGAGCCGATTGAACTCTCTGGCAAGCTGGATCAATTAACCCAGAAAAATTTTTTTCGTAGTGGGGAACAAGCTGGCAGTGAAATCCAAAACCAAGAAGACCTCCAATCCCTGCTAAAAAATGCAGGCCCTCAAGCCCGTGCAGATGGCGGCTGGTCTGGTGGTGGTGGTGGTGGCATTGAATGTGATGGCCGTGTTTACACGTTAGACTATTTTGAACACAAAGATCGTTTGCGTTTTTTCCAGCCAGAAAATTTTGTAGAAACAATCGTAAACAACAAAATTCGCTCTAACCCAAAATTAATCGAAAAAAGAGAATTGCTGTTAGCGGAAGCTCGCAAAGTAAAATTAAATACCCATTCGTTCTTGCAACAGAATGTAGTGAGCAGAATGCGGTTTATTTCTCCCATTCTCACCGAGCGGCTAGCTAAGGCCCTAGAAGTGGTTTCTAAAAGCGGCTGGCAATTAGTAGATAGCTTGCCTCTATATAATGACGTAGGCAGTGCCATCTATCCCAAAGGATGCAAACCCGTGCAATTGGCCATTCGTTTCCAACAAAAAATCCCCAATAGCTTGCCCCGCACTGTGGTTTATGTGGATCGCACAAATCTAGAAAAGATGTTGAAAACCCTTCCGCCCCAAGAAGCCTTCATCAATCTTGCGCTTTTAGTTTTGCATGAAGCCACCTACCTCTTGGGCATGGATATGGGCCAAGATAACTCAAATCAAGCCCGTAAAATCACGGCTAGCCTCCTATCCAAAGATTTTTACGAAACCCTTGAGATGAATGGCTATTGGTCTGCGTCCATTTATGACCGACTCAGTGAATTCGATTTCTTCTCCATACTTTTTTCCTACGAAAAAACCACCAGCTTTGAGAACGCCCACCTCGCTAAACGTAATCGCTTACGCCTTGAGGCCTTTAAGAAGATTCAATCCGTACTGATGCAATTGCGCATCTATTACATAAATATTACTACTGATGTGAAATCGGCCTTCTTAGATTACCTACTAACCAATGGCTCGCCGGAAGAAGTGTTTTTAGAGCTGGGCAGACAAGCTCAGGCCCAAAGATCCTTAAAGTATTCGATCGAATATCTATTCGTAAATCAATCAGAGTATCTATCTACTAAGGCCGAAAAGGCTCTGTGCGATAATATTAAGACATGGGAACATCAAACCCTAAATAAATTGGGCGCGCCCCACTATGTAGCAGTGCATCTTGGGCATGAAAAAGGCTTGGCCTTTTTGCAAAAGGGGAAAGCTTATTGCCAGAGCTTTCTGCCGTAAATTTAGATTGTGCGACCGAGAGTGTGGTTTTAGGGATTTTTAGTGAATTGTCTGTAGCGAGTGACCTAGTGCGATAGAGGCACAGGTATTATTGTGAGTGTTTGAAGGCAGATGAGATGGCTTAAGCGAGCCCTTCGTTCATTGAAGAAGTGGTTTATAGGTTATAAACATACAGATTCAATGGGCCTTCTAGACAAAGGATCTATTCTTTGCAAGAACAGCAACCAATCTTCTTGAACAGAAATTTGAGTAGGCAGCACTCTTTCTTTAAAAAACTCTTTAAAGCTTAAAATTTTACTAAATAATCCTAATTCCATAGCCGGAGATTTTTTTGAAGATAATGGATCTGAGCGGTGCGTTCCCCAGAATTTAGGTCGCATGTAGTTACGATACAACATGTGGGCAATAAACGCTTCTTGCATAGCAATGCTGTGCTTAGAGAAAGCAATAGTTTCTCGTTTAAAAGCCGCCACATTGTGTCTTAGCTGTAGGTCAATATTGTTGATTGCAAACAGAGGATTTTGAAAGTTACGGTAAATTTTAGAGGAAACAGTCAGGTGCTCAATGGGTTGATTTTTTAAGTCAATCTCAACGACTCTTCTGTATTGAAAGTGTTTATCTGAAAAAATAACTAATGGCTTAGGGCTTTTAGCAAGGAGACGGTTAAAGATTTTCTTTGTCGAGGTTCTTACTGCGTCTGGTGGATAGGGGCCAAACTTTTTTTCAAGCCATCGTTTTTTTTGTTTTTGCAGAGGACTCATACGGCCCTTGCGGTTCAAGGGGCAAAGATTGAAGTCATAGATGAAGAGCGAATTCTTGCCGACGGCATGGTTTAAATTGTTGGGATCAAATTGGCTAAAAGAGAAGTTCTCAACGCCATCATAAACGATAGGTTCATGTATTTTGAGATCGTTTGTCATATGAGCGTGCTTTAAAAGACCCCAAGAGGTGAGTTTTTTCATTCTGACTCTGACCATCTTTTCTGTATGCCCGATGCGCCTGGCGGTTGAGCGTTTAGAAACTCCTTCATTATGATCAGCAAAAATAAAGGCGTTTAGGCCCCAAACCTTTTGGCGATAAGAGAGCCAAAAGAACGAGGCAGTAAATGTTTTAGAACAGAAGCGGCATTGGAAGCGCTGAGCAATATAGGGAAAGCGTTTAATTGACTTTGTGGAGTGAAGCTTCCAAAAGCGAATGTTGACGGCTTTTTTATGGTGAAAGCGGCAATTGGAACGAGGGCAATAGGGAGGAGAAAAGGTTCTCTCTTTTTGCAATTGCCTTTGGATACTGGCTTCATCACAAAACATGCACCCCAGACTGCAAATTTGGGGACAGACAATTTTCAGCTAAGTTTGTAATTGTACTCGATATTTTAATGCTGACGTCTGATTTTACTACTTCTGTTGTCCTACTTTCAAACCACACTCTCGGTCGCACAATCTAAGTTTTAAGATTTTACATCCACTTCAGTAAATCAAAATTCATTTGATAGAGTTCTTTGGCAGGAGAATCTTTTACGATTCCCTCAACCTTCTTGAGGAAAAACATGAACTCTTCCCGGATTTTAGATTTATGCTCTTCATCGATCGTAATCATAACAGAAACTAGATTTTTTTCTTTTTCCTCAATGAGCGGAAATCTTCCTAAAGCCAAGGAACGCATCATTTGTTGGTAGGTATCGTTTACGGGCGATGCTGGATCTAAATGCAGGCTGCTTTGCAGGGATTCATAAGTGGAGCCAGTACTACGCAAAAAGCCGTATTCTTCGAGATTTTTAAGAATAATCTGAAATCTTTTAACGGAAAGGCAAAGGCACAAGCGCAACCGCTCCGGATCTTGGGCAACTTCAGGGATAGTAAGAGCCATATGCACCACCTGGTGAATAGGATCTGTGTAATACAGCGAAGTTTTCTCTACAGAAGGCGACAAAAAGTGGCTTTGCAAATGGGCCTTGGTTTTTAGGGATTGATCCTTTAAGCGATTGATTTTTTCTAAAAGAATTTTTTTTCGCGCTTGATTAGAAGATTTTTGATTTTCTACCAACAATAAAAAGTACTCGGCCTCTTTGTGGCCTAGGCCTAAAAAAGTTGCGATCGCAAAAGCTTGGTCAGAATTAATATCTGCTTGGCCAGCAAGTACCCGGGAAAGATATGTCTGGTGGATTTTTGCAGAAGCTGCCACATCAGAAAAGGTTACCTTTAACGGACCCGTTTTTTGCTTTCTCTCTGCAATTTCCGCGCGTAAATATTTTTTGTAGTCTAGGAAACTAAAAACCGAAATCATATTCGCTCCCACTCAAGCATTGCTGGCAACGTCGAAAAAGATGCGACGCGCATTCGCGCGCCATTAATATAATAAAAACGCATAAAAAGTAAGTAATTTGATGCGTTTTAATAAATTTATAACTAATTGAATCTATTGAATTTATTTTAAATTTATAACTAAAAGTTATCAATTTAAGCACTTTCATTTAATAAATTGACCACGTGAGTCAATCAAGATAGATTCTCACAGATTTTTTCAACCCGCTGGAGCTTTTTACCTATGCCTGTGCGTACATTTTTTTTTATTATCGCTCTATTGCCACTGATCACTCCAGAGGCCGCCATCGCCTTCCACTCCCGCTCCACCCAAGAATACGATGTGGAGCTAAACGCTGTTTACGACACTAAAATCCCAGCCCAAGGTTTTAAGAAATTCACGGCTGAACAAAAAGATGAACACCAATACCAAGTGGAAGCAGCTTTAAAATTCATTATCGGCGCCGCCACAAGCCGTAAAATTGGTAATCCAGGAAAAGTAAACAGCATAGCAGTAGATTGGAGTCATCCCTTTAAAAAGGATGGCCGCATTCACCTTAATTACACCTACCGCGGTAAATATAGCGTAAGCAAAAAACACCAAGGCCCCGTATCCCTGCCCGTACCCTTCCATAAAGATGATTTGAATACTCCTAACTGGAAAAGCTGCAGTGACGACCCAAAACTCACGATCATTGGCTTCCTCTGGTACCACTGGGATGTAAGACGCCCAGGCTGTGACCACCAAGAAGGCGTGCACTACCAAGTGGTAACTCTTGCACTCTCTAATCCCACTCCGCAAACAAAAGAAAGTTATCCTGAATACTCGCGCTTGGTGAGAGATACTCCTTCAGGCAAAGAGCTCTCGATGACCTTCGCCTTCGGCTACTTCGGCCCCTCACCCGCCAATTCCAATCCAGAAACAGACAAAGACATTGGCGCCATGAATTTCCGTGAGTTTGCTAAATTCTTAGACCAATTCCTCATGCCTAAAAATTTTCAAAAAACTCGCATCCTGCGCAGCGAATACAATTTCAAGGCCGACGACAATCATCTCTTGGGCTACCAGTGGTCGGGAAAAAAAGATGGCTTGAACGTAAAAATTAAATTGGTCGCAGAATCTGGCATTCCACAATTGCCACTTTTTGCCAAAAGCTTTGCCCAGGATCATGACGGTTTTTTTGGCTGGTTTGGTCACTCCATGCTTGGAGCAGGCTTTGATAATGCTCGCTTAAAATCTTATATGGATAAGCGCCGAGATCTGTTTAGCCTCACGCCTGAGTATCAGATCGTCTACTGGGATAGCTGCAATACCTACTCGTACTATGCTTCCCAGGTGTTTGAAGCAAAACAAATGGCTGACCGCACGGACACTTTGGGAACTAGAGGCGCAGACGTAATTGCTAACGTTTTATCGAGCTATTTTGGCCGGGCCGTTCCCCACGCCAAAACCATGCTGCAAACCATTTGGGAAGGCAATGCCAGCTACCAAACCATCACGGAAAAATTAAAGCCATATAGCGACCTCTCCTACGACTCTATGGTGGTAGTAATGGGCGACGAAGATAATCCTTAAGCCACTACGCGGCTTAAGTGTTTCTTCAACTCTTCTTCCACTTTACCCTTAAAAGGCGTGAGAAGAAGCGGTAGGTCGATGGCGATTTCTACCATGCTCTTGCCGCTTTTTTCCGTCACTTGAATATTGCCGGAGAAATTGCTGGCTTCGATATCCGCGCTGCAGGCTTTTTCATCCCACGAAATACTGGCTCCCAATTTGGTAAGAGTTTCCTTGCCGTCTAAATATTTTTTCACGGCAGAAAACACTTTTTTCCTCTCACCGGGGATCTCTTGTTTCACTTTTACTTGGGGCATGAAAAACTCCTTCGTTCCTAGTGTAGAGCAAAGTTCTGTTAGAAGTCACCAAGAAGCGCCAAGAGGCGAAGGAAGAATGCGAAACCCGGCAGCAGGTGTGCCTCGTTTCGCCCAGGGCACCCGCACTAAGGCTCGCGTATTTCCCTCCCACTCAGCGGAAGAAGCAACTAGCCCCTCGCCTCCTTCAGGAAGAGAAATTTTTTCTCCCGGGCTGAGGGCTGCTTTTCCTTCCCAAGCCACGAGCACCCGGGCTGGATGCCCCACATTGAGAGATAATTCCACAACTTCTTGGCCAGGGTAACAACCTTTATGGCGATCAATCCAGGGAAGCACTCCCGCTTCTAAAGCTGGTGTAGCGCAATCCCAATCAAGAGGAGGCCAAGGAACACCCGCACCGATACGATCAAAATTCCACGCTGCAGGAAAAGGCACCGGGGTTTCAGAAAGAAAGCATTCATAACCCGGCACAGGGGCGGGCCATTTTTTTTCACAAAAAGAAAAGATAGGATCGCGGGGGTCACTATTAGCAACAACCCGCACGCCAGCGTAGGCACCCGCTTGCAGCGAAATCTCTTCCGCAAAATGCAGGCGCTCGAGGCCCTCCAACAAGGCTGCAAAACAAGACTCAGGACTCACGAGCAAAAATTCTTTTTCGTCTGCACACAGAAGATCAAACTGGGCGATCATACGCGACTGCCCCGTTAGCAGCACACCGCCAGCGCCCTGACCATTTCTTAAAAATTTCACGGGGCCTGCCGTTACCCGGTGAAGAAAATCCCTATCCCCTGAAAATCGCAATACTCGCATCCCTTGGAACCTATCCTTTCAGTAAAACTGGAAGCAATGCCCCTCGACAAATGGGCCGCCCTTCTATAGCTTAGGTACCATGGATATGGAGCGATTTGAGAGTCGAAAAGCCGATCATTTGCGGCTTGCATTGGATCCGGCCATGGAGGCGGAGAATGTATTTTCGTGCGTACGCCTGCGCCACGAAGCTCTGCCAGAATTAAACTTTAGTGAAGTACTGCTGGAAACGGCTTTTTGGAAATTTAAAGCTGCGGCCCCCTTTTTTATTAGCTCCATGACAGCCGGCCACCATCAGGGAGAAAACGTAAATCTTACCCTAGCGCGCGTGGCCTCCCGCCGCCGTTGGCCCATGGGAGTGGGATCCCAACGTAGGGAACTGAGTGACCCTAATGCCAAAGAAGAATGGAAACGCCTCAGGCAGTCGGCGCCCCGGGCCTTTCTCTTAAGCAATTTAGGCTTATCGCAACTCGTGCTCACGCCTCTTAGTAAAGTGCTCGCCTTAGTAGAAGCACTAGAGGCGGGTGGCATTTTTATCCACGCCAATGCCATGCAAGAGGCCTTGCAACCCGAAGGCACTCCGCAATTTAAGGGCGGAATCAAAGCCTTAGAAAAACTTTGTAAATCCAGCCCCGTGCCCGTGATCTTGAAAGAAACCGGTTGTGGTTTCTCGAGCGAAACTTTGCAAAAAATCAAAAACATTGGCCTCGCCGCCATCGATGTGAGCGGCTATGGCGGCACCCACTGGGGCAGAATTGAAGGCGGCCGTGCGCCCGCAAATAGCCCCCAACGGGCCGCAGCCCTCACCTTTGCCAGCTGGGGAGAAAACACCGTGGATAGCCTTTTGGCCGCTGGTAAAATGGGCAATAGCCGCCTTGAAATTTGGGCCAGCGGTGGGGTACGGTCTGGGCTAGACGCAGCAAAGGCCATTGCCTTAGGGGCCAAAAAAGTAGGCTTTGCAAAACCTGCCTTGGAACACGCATTAAAGGGAGAGCGGGCCTTGGAAAATTGGATGGACCAAATGGAGTTTGAGTTAAAAGTAGCGCTCTTTTGTTCCGGTTGCCGCACACCTGAAGCTTTGCGAAAGGGAAAACGATGGCAGAAAATCTAGAAATTTTATTCCAAGGATTTTCTAAATTATCCCGCGAAGAGCGGCTCGATCGCTTAAAAAGCATGAGTCATTTGAGTGATGAGGATTTAGATATCCTGGAAGGAAAAATTCCTTTTGATCTGGATCTGGCGGAACATTTTGTAGAAAACTTGGTGGGCTCCTTTCCCCTGCCCTTAGGATTAGCCACCTATTTCCGCATCGACGGCCGGGATATTCCTATCCCCATGGCCATTGAAGAAACTTCCGTAGTGGCCGCCTGCAGCGGCACCGCCAAATGGGTGCGCTCCTTTGAAGGTAGCAGCCTTACCACCGGCACCAAGGGCCGCACCATCATTGGCCAAATCCAATTTCCTTCTCTCACCGCAAGTGATGTGGTGCTGGAGATTTTGCGCAAACGGGAAAAAGAATTGCTAGAAATCGCCAATTCCGTGGTGCCGGGCCTTGTGCAAAGGGGCGGTGGAGTAAAGCATTTAGAAACCCGGCGGGTTTCCCGCGTGGACGGGGGCGAGATGCTCGTTCTGCACGTGCATATGGATCCCTGCGACGCCATGGGCGCCAACCTCATCAACCAGGTGTGCGAAGCCTTAAAGCCATTCCTGGCAAGCTGGACGGGCGAAAAAATCGGCCTCTGCATTCTCTCCAATTTGGTGGACTCAAAACTCACCTGGGCCGAATTAAGAATTCCTGGCATCGATCCAGACATCGGCCACGGCATCCAAGAAGCGTCTATTTTTGCCGAATCGGATCCCTACCGGGCTGCCACCCACAATAAAGGCGTGATGAACGGCATCGATCCCTTACTGATTGCCACGGGTAACGATTGGCGGGCCGTGGAAGCGGGTGTGCATGCGTATTGTAGCCGCCTGGGCCGCTACCAACCTGTAACAAAATGGCGCGTGGAAAATGGCGCTTTGGTGGGCCGCTTCGAGGCTCCCCTCGTGGTTGGCACCGTGGGTGGTGTAACGAAGCTTCACCCCACGGCCCAAATTTGTTTACGAATCCTCGGCGTAAAACACGCCGAAGAGTTATCCCGCATCACGGCTGCCGTGGGACTCATGCAAAACCTAGGGGCTTTAAGAGCCCTTTCTACCGTGGGTATCGTGAAGGGTCATATGAGTTTGCACGCCACAAATTTGGCCATCGCCGCGGGAGCCCGCCCCAGTGAAATGGCCCTTCTCAGGGAAAAACTTCTAGGTGCATTGAAACGGGAAAAAACCATCACCATGACTCGAGCCCGGGAACTCTTGGATCGCCTCCGTGGGGAGCTCCCCAGTGCGGATCCCCAGTAAAACCTATATCCTCGGCGAATATGGCGTGCTTGTGGGCGGTCCAGCTCTCGTGCTTTGCCATGGCCCTTATTTTGAAACCACTTCCGGCACGAGTTCTTTTCATCCCAAATCCCCTGCAGGATTGGCTGCCCAAAAATTAGGGCGTAGTCCTCCGGGTTTTGTGGATCCCCATGGAGGCCGGGGGGGGTTTGGCGGATCCGGCGCAGAATTTTTGAGTGTGCTCGGAAAAAACTCTTTTTCAGAACAAGAAAGTTGGCAGGCCTGGGAGCTCTATCGCTCTTTACAGGCCCAAGGTAGTGGCATCGATGTGCTGGCCCAAGCCTATGGCACAGGGAAAGATCCTGTGCTTTTGCACATTGATCAAAAGTCTAAAACCATCCAAGCCGTGAAATCCCACCTTGGTCTTACTCTTTGGCTCCATGCCACTGGCCAGAAAATTCCTACCCACGCGCATTTGGAAAGTTTGAACCTTGAATCTTTAACGGAATTAGCGCTGGTCGCCCAAGAAGGTATTCTTGCGCTTGAGCAAAACGATAAAAAACGTTTTCTTCGCTCCCTCAACAGCTTTCGGGAAACCCAAGAAAAATTAGGTCTCGTGGCTGAGTCTACAAAAGACGCGGCGCAGAATGCCCAGAGAAATGGAGTGGAAGCCGTGAAGGGCTGCGGAGCCCTCGGGGCCGATGTGCTCTTAAGCACGGGGAAAATCGATTCTTTGGTTGAGGTAGCCCGCTTCGAGTTATAGAACCCTCCTATGCGTTGGCAAGATTCGGCTCCCTCCAATATTGCGCTCATTAAATACATGGGCAAAGAAAGCGGTAACCAAGCCGTGAACGGCAGTTTATCGCTTACCTTGGAAAACTTTCGCACCTTTGTGGAGCTAGAAAAAAAAGGGAGCTCTGACGTCTGGCAGCCCCTGCCCGATTGCGCTCCCCTAAGGGCCGAATCCACCGGGCGCTTTGTGGCTTTTTTCCAAAAATTAAAACAAGCTGCAGGAATCACGGACTCCTTCGAAATCCGCTCAGGAAACAATTTTCCAAGTGATGCGGGGCTTGCGAGTTCGGCTTCCAGTTTTGCGGCGCTCACAAAAACTGCCTTGAAAGCTTTTGCAGAAATAAAAGGCACATCGGTTCCATCTGCCTTAGAAATGGCCCGGGTGAGCCGCACGGGATCCGGCAGCTCTTGCCGCTCTTTTTTTTCTCCCTGGTGCCGCTGGGAGGGGGAAGACGTTCGCGCCGTCTCCGGAAACTTGCCCCCCTTAGTGGATCTTGTGGCCGTGATCGATAGCGGTTTTAAAAAAGTTTCAAGTTCCGAGGCCCATCAAAGAGTGCGCACATCCCCTCTTTTTCAGGATCGGGTGCCCCGGGCCCAAAAACGTTTGGCACTTTTGGAAACCGCTTTACAAGAAGGAAGCTTCCGGCGAGTGGCAGAAATTTCCTGGGAAGAACTGTGGGATATGCATAGCCTCTTCCACACGAGCCAGCCGCCCTTCTTTTATTTTGCCCCGGAAACTTTGGCGCTTCTACGCTGGGCGGAAAATCGCTGGGAGAAAAAAACAGGACCCATCACCACGATTGATGCTGGTCCCAATGTTCATTTCCTTGTGCCAGCTTCAGAAGCCGAAGAGTATAGAAAAGAAATCAGCGCCATCCCCGGCGTAAGAATATTGGAGAGCCGTTGAACGTTTTTGGTAAATGCATACTCGCGGGCGAACATGCCGTAGTGCGGGGCCACCGGGCTCTCGTGACTCCGCTTTTTAGTCGCTCGCTCACGCTGAACTGGGAGCGCTCCAGTAAACCAGACATTGAAATTTCTGGCCCCTTGGCTGAACCCTTTCTCTTAGCCCTGCAAAAAGCCCAAGAAACCTGGGCCCTAAAAAACGGCTGGAAATTTTCTCTCCACAGCAATATTCCTCCCCGGGCGGGCCTCGGCAGTTCTGCGGCTTTATCGGTGGCCATTGCCCAATTTCTGGTGCAGGAAAAAATCGCCGATGAAGAAATTTATTCTTTAGGTTTAGAGCTCGAAAATCTTTTTCACGGAAAATCGAGTGGCATCGATGTGGCCGCCGTTTTAGCAACCGCCCCGATTTTTTTCCAAGCAGGAAAAGCTACTCCTCTTGAGTCGTCTTGGCGTCCGAGCCTTTATCTTTTTGATAGCGGCCTGCGCTCCCCCACCAAAGCCGCCGTGGAAAAAGTGATGAAGCTTGCACGCGTGGATTTAGATGCACAAATGGAAGATTCGGTAGCGAAACTGGAAGTGGCATTCCAGCGAGAAGATCTTTCTTTGCTGGCAGCAGCCTTTGAACAAGCGAGCGACTGCTTTAAAAGCTGGGAGCTCATTCCCCAAGTCATGCAAGAACAAATGGAAACCTTACGTAAAAGGGGAGCGCTCGCCGCAAAACCCACGGGCTCTGGGGACGGCGGTTTTATTTTAAGCGTTTGGGAAAAAACTCCACCACGGGATTTAGGGCTGATTCCCGTTTTTTCTACTTCGGTGGATTCTTAAGGATCTCACGTAAAGAGGCTTCGTTATATTCGCCTTCCGTGAAAATCACTTTTAAGATCGTTCTTTCTTTTAAGCGTGTAAGCACACCCATTCCCCGCACAGCTTTTTCGAAGGTTAGTTTTAGTAAAAACCCCCCGGGGATTTCGCGGCTGGCTGGGTCCACCTGCACTTGTTGGAGCTTGCCAAACTCTGCGCGCCATTTTTCCAGGTCTGCTTTGATGCTATCTTCCTGAACCTTTAGGTACTCAGGGTCAAAAGCTGCGCGGCAAGATTCGGTCTGCAGCGGAGTGCCATAATTAAAATCTTCTAAAAAATCCAAAATGGAATCGGGAATCGTGGCGGGCAATAGGGCCAATTGTTGGCTCAAGGTCAGTTGTTTATCGGGCATACTTGCCTCCTTGCATGCTCCACCTTTTGTAAGGTAGCTTAAGGCCCATGGAAAAAAAAGTATTAGGCCTATGTGGCAGTTTACGTGCAGATTCTTGGAATTTGAAGCTTCTTAAAAATTTCTTGAGCGAGATGGGGTCCAGTTACCATTCGCAAGTATGGCCAAGCCTCGAATTGCCCCTAATGAACGAAGATTTAGAGAAAAAACCTTTAGACGGCCGCATCACTTCCTGGCAAAAAGCCCTGAAAGCGGCACCTGTAGTGGTGATCGCTTCCCCCGAATACAATGGCTCCCTAAGCCCAGCCTTAAAAAATGCCATCGATTGGGCCACCCGCGGTGAGAACCTTTGGGTGGGTAAGATTGTGGTGTTGCTGAGCGCTTCCCCCGGCGCATTGGGCGGCGCCCGTGGACTCATTCATCTGAGAACCGTGTTGAGCGGCATCAAGGCCTGGGTGATTCCAGAACAGGTACAGTTGCCCATGGCAGATAAAGCTTTTGATGCGAGCGGCAAGCTCACGAATGAATCCACGCGGAAACAGATTCATGGTGCTTTGGATTCCCTAGGGTCCTTTAGCGGTAAACTCCTAGGGTAAACGGTGACGGCCAAAGCTTTCGTTTGCCTGCTCGGAGCGGGCTTTCGGTTCTAGTTTTCCGTCAACGGCCAAGCGCCAGTCGAACACAAAACAATCCCCTTCGAAATACTCAGCTCCATATTGCTCGAAGTAGCGCAGTATTCCCCCGTCCAGTTGGTACACTTCCTCGGCACCCAATTTTTGCAACACCATCGCCGCTTTTTCGCAGCGAATGCCACCCGTGCAGAAAGTAACGATGGGTTGTTTGTTTTGAGAGAGCCACGCCTTAGCCTTATGGGCAAATTCCCGGGAAGAATCGAGGTTTAAATCCGCGGCGCCCTGGAAAGTTCCTACTTTCACTTCATAGGCATTACGGGCGTCGAGCAGAGTGATGGGTTTTTTTTCCTCTATCCATTTTTTGAGTGTGGACGGCGGAATTCGCGGCGCTCCCTCTTGAGCAGGATTTACTGTGGCTCCCACAGAAATAATTTCTTTTTTTACTTTCACCAAAAAACGCTCGAAATAGTGACGATCCACCGCCACTTCCTTAAAATTTTCTACGCCGAGAGAGCATAGGAATTTTTTTAAGGGCTGGGCGTGGGCTTCGGTGCCCGTAAACATGCCATTGACGCCTTCGGGAGCGATAAGAAAAGTGCCCATGATTCCATTACCAAGAGCGCGAATTTTTTCCCGCACCTCTTGCGGATTCGGCATTGGGGAAAAATGGTAAAAGCTTACGTAGATCAAAAATACCTCAAAACTTTTAGGAGGCCTTCCCGCTGATTGCGATGCACTTCGCTCTCAAGCCGCAACTCCCAATTTTTACTCACATCTTGGTTGATACCAAGGCGTGCGCTGCGCTTTTGCCGCTTTTCTCCTAAGAGCCGGTAGCGCGCCTCTCCTTCTAACAAGACTCTAGCTCCAGGCCAAAGAGGAAATTGCATGCCGCCACTTGGCCCCACGCTCAAGCGATAATTGGGATCAAACACTCCCCCTACTTCTGCATCGATTTCCGCGAGAGCAAAAAACAAAAATGGACCTAAACGGGAAGCCACTCCCCAGCCCCCTTGTAAATAACCATAGAGGCAATGCCAGGCGGTGCAATCCATTTCCTTAGCCCGGGCAGCTCCCGTGCGGAAGGACCAAGCGGTGCGGGGAAACCAAGCTTCGAGGGGAGCTACGGATCTTAAGCGCAATAAATCAAAGCGCTCGAGAAAAAATCGTTTTTGCTCCAAGCGGAAACGAAAATCTCCCATGGAAAGTTCACTATGGGGTTCCAAGCCCGTGGAGCGGGAAAGTAGATCATGGAGAGAAGCACGATAGGAGAATTCAGCGAAATTATTTTGTCGGTTCATTCCGTATGCGAGGGAGGCGCGATTTGTGAGATGGCCCGTTTCTGGAGGCAGCTCTTCGGGCACGGAAATATTGTAAGCGCCGGCACTGGCCCTTTGTTTTAAGAGTTGTTCTTCTTGTTTTTTCTCCTCGGGCGTGAGGTGTTTTCCTTCCGTACGGTAACGGAAAAGTTGGTAGGCGGCTTCTAAAACGGGCGCTTCACGGCCTAGCGGAATGGGCGTGTTTGGATTTTTTAGTAAATTTGCCACAACGCTTGTTTCACTCGAGGAAAGATTTTTTTTGTGCGCCTCGAGAATTTTTTGGCGAGAAGGCCGAAAGCGCGCTGTCTCGATCCAGCCCTTTTCTTTTAGGCGGCGGATTGTGTCCATGGGCACGGACCACAAGGGAAAAGCTTTCACAAGCTCTTGCCCAGGGCGCGCCACTTCCAAGAATTCTAAAAGATAATAAGAACAATTTTTGTGAAGGAAATAATAGGGAAAGTCCACATCCCTTAATTCCCAAGCGTGTGCCACGAGGATTTCTAGTTCTTGTTTGGTTACATTTAAAGAATAAATCCAAAAATCCCGGTTCTCCACCTGATTGTATTCTTTCACTTTGAGATAAAAAGGCGCAGTGGCGTAGCGGCCCTGGAATCCGCCCGTTAAACCATTCCACACATAACTAAAACCTCCGGAGCCTTCGGTATCTGCGCCGTAGTTTAAAGTGTAATGGAGGAGCTCTTGGGCATTGTTTTTAGGAAATTTTAAAAGCGTGTGGCCATACATGGAAGAAGGGCTATTAAGAAAGGCAGCCGCAAAAACCAATTCAATGCCATCGGCGCTCACGGCATTTTTCCATTTTTCCCAGCGTTCGCAGATCTGGCCTTGGCCCACGGGCTTTTTATTGAAATAAATCGCCCGGGCTGGATAGCGGCAAGGGCCGTCTGGCTCTTGGAGAATTTTTTCTGTGGCCTCCCATTCAGCTTGGGGATTTTCGTGGCCGTTGGGGGTGAGGAAAAAAGCGCTGCTTTTTTGTTTGCTGGCTGGGGCCACGTTGGAGCTGGTGCCATCGTAGTGCAGAAGCGCGCGCCAGGAAGCGGAGTTCCAGGGAGCCGCGCTGTTTGGCGCGTTGCTTTGAGCGGGCTCAGCGGCGGCTAAAAGTGGCAGAAACAGGAGGGGCAGCATGGCCTATGGTTAGCAGATTCTGGAGTAGGAAAAAAGCTTTGGTCATGTAATGGGCTTATAGAAAAGTTTTTACTGATTAGATGGTTCGTGAATTGTAAAAGCTTGGACTATAAAAAAATCCTTTTCTATGTTTTTTAGTTGACGAATTTCTCCCTCTCTATTGTGTTTTTCAGGCAAAGATTTTTTTGTCTACATAGCTAGCCACGTGGATTGTTTTCTTGCCTAGGGGCAATGGTGTGGTGATGGCGCAGTCGCTTATTTTGTGAATGAAAAATTGGTCGAGTTCATTTCTTCGCGCCCCAAAGCCATGGCGTATCGGCTATCTTTGAAAAATGGCGAACTGAACCACACAAAAAAAAAGAGCCCCAGTTCCCTGGAGCTCTTTTTCATCTAAACTATTTTAAAAACTAACCCTGGCAGCCAGCGTTTTCCTGAGCCACTACAGCGTCGATCACATCCGAAGCGCCTTCTGCGGAAACATCAGAAAACTTAGCTTGGTTCTTATGCATTGCGCCAGAGAAAGCTTTTACGTCGGAACCTTGGCAGCCATAGAAATGGGCCAAAGAAGCGAGGTATTCGCCTTCGCCAGCAGCCATATCGTGACGCAAGTCAGAGAAGTTGGCTTCTACGAAAGCTTCTTTTTCTTTTCCAGCCATGGCCACACCGTCTTCAGTGCAGTTAGAGGTACCGAAAGAAATACCAAAAGTTTGCATGCCCGTGCCGTTTAAGAAGGAAGCACCCACTTGTGCCCATTTATTGTTGTCTTCAATAGCCATGGAACCGAGGCCACAACCAGCCATGCGATGTCCGCCACCCATACCGCGGGAAGAAGATTCATAGGATGCCTTGGAAGACTTACGCTTTTCTGCGCCCTCAGCCACTCCTGCCACCAACACTGCCATTGCCACAACTGCTACAACTTTGAACTTCATCTAAACCTCCTAAAATAAATGTACACGTCACTAACTAAAAGAAGAGTGTAGCGGAAACTAAATTGAGGTCAACGACTTAAATGACCGGAAGGGGATCACAAAGGCCCGGAAGAGCTACGGCGTTTTGGTAGAAAGAAAATTGTAAGTCTTGATTACGAATCGCAGCAAGAATTGCTTTTGGATTTCGCTCGCACCGCAGCACAGTTTTCCAAGAACTAACTTGTTTGGGCAAATGGAGGTCACTGTTAGCGATCATGGGTAACCCGCTATGGAGCACTTCGGGAAAAAGATGGGGGCCACTGGCCACTTCCCAAGCGTCGAACTCGTTTTTTAGTTCGTGTCGTCGATCCCAAAGATGGAAAGTTTGTTTTTCCCAGCGGCGCGTGGAAACCGGATGGGCCGCGATCGCTAAACCACCACTTGCGCGGATAGCGCGGCAGATATCGGGAATGTCTAAATTTGGATCCACATAAGTGGAAGTGCCGATGGCTAAAATGTGGGCCGAGCGATGGTTGGACAAAGAATTTTTCGTGATCTCAAAGCCAGGTAAAACTACCATGCGGTGTTTTTTCCAGGCGCGCTCCGCTTCCTGCCGAATGCTTTCCATATGCAGGGCAAAATTTTCTTCCGTAAGGCTACAACCCAAATATCGCGCGGCTTTGCCCAACACCGATTTTCTTTCGCAAAGATGATCCGTGATCGCGATGGCGCCAAAACCTCGCTGCCCAAAAAGATCCACCACGTCCGGCAAATCCATTTTGCCATCGCTTTTATTGGTGTGGAGGTGAAAGTCGGCTAAAAACATACTTTTAGTATGGAGCACCTCAAGAAAAAGAAGGTTAGATTGGAATCAAAGCTAAGTTAGGGATTGGTAGAGAAAGCCCAAGTTTGGTTAGGAATTGATTAGGATCCGCCCGATTTCTCCCAGTAAACTAGGCAAGCGCGCAGAAATTCCTTATTCTAGGAGCAGTCTCCCTATGAATTTGCCTACCCTTTCTTATTTGCTGCTAGATGCCGCTAAGCCTTTTATCCACAGGGATTTAAGCTGGATCCAATTTAACGATCGGGTTTTGGATGAAGCCCAAGATCGCACTAATCCGCTGTTAAAACGCATGAAATTTTTGTCCATCTCGTCTTCTAATTTGGACGAATTTTTCATGATTCGCTTTGCTTCCCTTTTACGCTCTATCTCTGCCACCAAATCCGAAGAAGGCCGGGCAAGTTTGCAAAGAATCCACGGCACCGTGCTTGAGAGCGTGCGGAAATTCGGCTTGCGCCAATCCCGCACCTTCCTTTTGCTCAAAAAAGAAGCGGAACGAAAAAATATCTTCTTTCCCCGGCGCACCCTCAAAAACCAAAAAGCCCACGAAATTGGCCGAAAAATTTTCCAAGAGAAGGTGCTACCCCAGCTTTTACCCCAAAGTGCTTTCCACTATTCTAAGATCGGGGATCTACAAAACTTACAGATCCTGGCCTACCTCAGTAAAAATCTTTTTTTTGTGCTACCGCGAACTATCCCCGCTTCTTTTTGGGAAATCCAAGGCAATCATACCTATGTTTTTTTCCTCGATGATCTTTTGCTCTCGCACTTGGAAGAGTTTTTTCCCGGTAAGGGAAGGCCCGGGCTTTTGCGCATCACCCGCGATAGTGATTTTACGGTGGATCTCTCCGAGAGCGATCCAGAATCTGTGCCCGATATTATCCGTAAAAATCTTGGCAGCCGCGATAAAGGTAAGCTCGTGCGCTTGCAATATAGTGGCTATTTTCCTGCCACTTTTTTGCAAGAAGCCTCCCACCACTTACGGCTTGATCTACGGCAAACCCTAAAAGCCCCGGGCACCCTTTGCCTCCACGGCTTAATGGCCTACGTAGGCTCATTGCCTATCAGCGAAGATAAAACACTCTCCCATCCAGCTTTACGCTCTACAGTGCCCATGCCTTTTGAAACCAGCCACCAGGGCCAACTCTTTGCAGCTTTACGAGAAGTAGATTTTATTCTTCACCACCCCTATGATTCTTTTTCTTCTTTCCTCAGCTGGTTAAAACAGGCCGTAAAGGATCCAGATGTTACCATGATCGAGCAAACCATCTATCGCACCGATTCGGTTTCCGAGATCGTGGATCTACTCAAAAAAGCGGCGGCTAGCAAAAAAGTGCGAGTAATGCTAGAGCTCCGGGCCCGCTTCGACGAATTTAACAACCTGCAAGTGGCGGAGGATTTAAGAAAAGCTGGCGTGGAAGTGCATTTTGGTTTTGGCTCCCTAAAACTTCACGCCAAACTCACTTTAATTAGTCGTAAAGAAAATGGCAAAATCCACCGCTACACTCATCTTTCCACAGGCAACTACAACGCCAAAACGGCCCAGCAATACACCGATATTTCCATCCTCACGGCCAATCCAGAAATTGGGGACGACGCCCGCCTCTTCTTCGACTCCCTTGCCCGGCAAGAAGTGCCCTCCCAATTCCAACATCTCGTTACGGCGCCAACTAAGCTTCATCAAAAAATCCGCTCCCTGATCAAAGCCGAAACCGAAGCGGCCAAAGCCGGTAAACGGGCCCGCATCATTGCCAAAGTAAACGCCCTGGTGGATGAAAAAATCATCGAGGATCTTTATGCCGCTTCTAAAGCTGGAGTGAGTATTGATCTAATTGTGCGCGGGGCTTGCTCCCTTATTCCTGGCGTAAAAGACTTATCGGAAAACATTCGGGTGATTTCCATCGTGGATCGTTTTTTAGAGCACAGTCGCATTTATTATTTTGAGCATTCAGAAATGATGTATCTTTCCAGCGCCGATTGGATGCCCAGAAATTTTTTCTCGCGTCTTGAGATTGCGTTCCCCGTGCTCGATCGCCGGCTCTATCGTTTTATAGCCGATGTAGTGTTACCTGGTTATTTGCAAGATAATGTGAAAGCGCGACGGCTTAACGCTAAAGGCATTTGGAGCAAAATGCCTAAATCGGATCGCCAACACCGGGCCCAATGGTATTTTGAGGAGCTAGCGGCCCAACACTACAAGGGAACTCCGCTCTTTGATCATCCGTTTTTCCAGCGCTCTAAAACCAGCTGACGGCCAAACACCTTCTCAAACAATTTCTTTTTACGCTCCATCATCAATTGCTCGATCCCTGCGGTGCCCACGCCTGTATAAGAAATGCTAATAAGTTTTCGACTAATTTTCACTCGCTTTAATCGAATCGTAGTGCGAGGCCCAAGATCTAGAGCATCAATCACTCGCACTAAGGCCAAAATTTTATGGAAGGCGTCTTTTCGCGCTTTATCTTTTCCAAGCTCCTTTAGATCCCCTACCTTTCCCCCAGAATGGAAAAGGCATAACTTAGCAATGAATTCATGCTCCCAAGCTTGCATGCCCAAGAAATCGGAATTTTTCACAAGGTAATAGGCATGCTGTTCCCTGCCCGCAAAACTCACAATCTCTCCAGATCTGCGTAAAATCACAGCAGAGAGAAAATATGCTTTCCAGCGGGCATTCAAACGATGTATCGGCCGCAAGCGCTCATAAAGCGAGCTGGCAAAATCCACCAACTCCCGTAAATGTTCTTCATTTAGACCAAATTTTGCTGCCCTCTTAAAAAGATCATCCAAGTGCAATTCAATAGAAGAACTTTTATTGGTGCGAGCCATGCGCTTTTGCTCTTCAAGGATTCCATCCCTCAAGGAATATTCTGTGGGGATAATGCGATTGGCGCCCACAGTTTGAATGATTTCTTCTAGCAGTAGGGCCCCCGCAAGGATCATATCCACCCTTTTAGGCTCCATACCGGGAATATGCAAAAGCTCCGAAGTGGTAAGATACGTCATCTCCTCCACAAGTTTTGAAAGCTCTTTACTAGTAAAAGATTTTTTACCTAAAATTTTGGCAATCGCGCGCACGGTGCCGCTGGATCCCATGATGGTTTTGGTTTGGGGCCAATCTTTTCGCTTTTGGCCTAAAATATTTCTTACATATTCCCGCAATTGCCGAACAGCGGCGCGCTTTGGTGGGCTTTTTTTCAAAAAAACTTGCTGGAGACGGGCCGTGCCCAGGGGAAAGCTATCGCCCAGCAGCACCCGTTTTCCCCGACAAAATGAAATCTCCGTGGAACCGCCGCCAATATCGACCAATCCAAATTTTGCTGGAGGTAACTTTTCATTGGATAAAATCCCTAGGGCAATGAGCTCCGCCTCCTCTTTTCCCGAGATCACGGTGATTTCAATGCCCGTACGTTCTTTTACTTTGCGTAAGAGAAGCGCACTATCTTGGGCTTCCCGCAGGGCGCTGGTACCAAAAGCCACCACTTTTTTTGCCCGCAAATTTTCTGCTACCCGATGAAAATGCTGAAAGGCGTGCACGGCACGCTCGATAGCAGTGGCATCCATTTTTCCTTTCAGGAAAACACCCTGGCCCAAACGGATCATCCACTTTTCACGGTGCAAGAGCCGGCCTTTTGCACCCAAGGAATGCACATCGAAGCGAACGGCGTTGGTGCCTAAATCAATAATAGCCACTCTCATATGAGCTGTATTATAGTTCCTGGAGATTCCCATGACAATTTTTCCTTACCGCCACGAACCTGAACTTATCTCTACCTGCTTACGCGCCAGGGCCGAGGGCCGCGTGCACGAGATGAGCGTGCTGGATAAGCTAGCCTATCTCTATAAGTACTGCTTTCCGCCCCAAGCGGCGCAGAAGGATAGGGTGGAATATTTTTCTGCTCAGCAACAATTGCGTAAACACCTCCACGGGCCCGCTTTCCCTCCCGCAGCCACTTTGGGTTTTTTAGGCGATATTATGTGGATCCGCAAAAACTGGGGTAATTTTTTGTCTAGAGAGCTTAAAAACCATCTTGCCTCACTCGATGGCCTCGTAAGTAATTTGGAAACCGTGGTCTCCAAAAATTTACCAGTCAATGAATTCCTGCCCGATCTTTTCCGCTATAACTCTGACCCCCAGCTTGTGACTTCCTTTGCCCATCAAGGTAAAAGCCTCCTTGCGGCTCTTTCTTTTGCCAACAACCACACCTTGGATTTTGGCGATAGCGCGGCCCTCGATACTTTAGCTTTTCTCGACTCCCAGGGCATTCCCCATAGCGGCTTACGAAAGGATGGAAAATCCTGGGTGGAATTCGCCCGCGGCGGCATACGTTTTGGATTCTACGCGGCTACTTTTGGCGTGAATGACCGGGAGCAATTGGCCGCCTCCAAGCTTCAACTCAACCTAATCCCGGGTTTAGTGCCAGAGCGGGAAGAAAATGTGCCGGATCTTTCAAAAATGAACCAGGTATTGCAAGAAATGCAGGCCGCCCATGTGCAGGTAAAAATTCTTTCCCTGCACTGGGGGTTTGAATTTGAATTCTACCCCACCGCCCGCATGATGCAGGTGGCCCGATCGCTTGTGGCTGCGGGCGCGGATATTATTGTGGGCAACCACGCCCATATCCCCCAGCCTCCAGAAGTGCTCTTAGTAAATGGCTACGAAAAAAACCTACCTAAAGAAGTGGTACGACCAGAATTTTTGGTAGAAGGAGAAGGCTCTTCTCGTAAAGCCCTGGTGCTCTACTGCATGGGAAATTTTGCGAGCTATATGTATGGATTCTATTGCCGTTTAGCAATGGTGCGGGCCTTTAGTTTTTTCCCGTCGGCAACGGGCGCCATTGATTGGTGGCCCCATTCCACTAAATTTTTCTATAACCAAGCCTGCCAAGGGGGTAGGCAGCTCGTGCCCTATACAGATTCTTCAGATTTTCTTACGTCTCTCACCTGAAGCTCTTTCATCTCTTTTTAAGTTCAATTAGGCTATTGGTTCTATGATTTTCTTCCATTGGCTGATCACTATCTTTTTTCTATCTATTGTGGGCATTACGGTGCTGTTTGCGAATTTTCTGCAAATGCTTTCGCTCCTCATTTTACCCTTCCACCCTCACGCCTTTCGCAAAATCAATCGCTTCATCGCTGATAGTTGGTTTGGCATTTTGCGTTGGACTATCGAAGTGCCCCTACGAATTAAAGTCCTCACAACTGGCGATACCTTACCCTGGCAGGAAAATGCGTTTGTGATCGCCAATCACCAAGCCATGGCTGATATCCCTATTTTAGGTTGCGTTGCTCACCCTTCGGGCAGAAAAGGGGACTTTAAATGGTTTGTAAAAGATCCAATCAAATGGGTGCCCGGCGTGGGCTGGGGTTTACTTTTCCTCGATTGTTTATTTGTTAAAAGGAATTGGACGGCAGATAAAAATAAAGTCATCGAAATTTTCAAAAAAATCCGCACCAACAATATCCCCTTCTGGGTGATCTCTTTTTTAGAAGGCACTCGCTCCACTCCTCAAAAAATTTTAAAGAGTCAGGCTTTTGCGAAAAAACAAAATTTGCCTCCCTTACGCCACGTGCTTTTGCCACGAACCAAAGGGTTCGAAGCCACCCTAGATGGCTTGGGAGATAAAATCCAAGCCATCTACGACATCACCATCGCCTATGAAGGATCAGCGCCAAGTTTGCTGAAATTCTTTTTTTACCCCACCAAAATTTACGTGCACAAACGCCGCTACACCACTTGGCCCCAAGAAAATAGCGCAAGAGCCGCGTGGGCCCTGGAAAGATTTCAAGAAAAAGACAAACTCTTAGATTTTTTTAAGAACCGTGGCCGTTTCCCTAACGCTGGGGAATCCTGATCCCTACCACTTCCCAATCCATACTCAAGCCCACCAAAGAACCCTTTGGCACCGCGATCTTGCGACCATCAGGTGCATGGAACGTAAAGTTTTGTGCCACGATGAGATTGTAAAAATTTTTCTCTAGATCCCACTGAAAACGATCGGCCAGGATTTGATGTCCTTTCGCAGCGATGAGAGTAGGTTCCAAAAAAATCATTTCCGTGATCAACAAATCGCTCTCTTTTTTTGTGAACACCACACCTGTGCCAGGTTTTAAATGCAAGCCCGTTTGCTGGTGCGCGAGTGCTTGGGCTAGAATCCCCCGCTCCACGGTGCCATCTTCCATGAGCTTCATCACCACGGGCCGGCCAGTGTTTTGCTGAAAACTCAAAAACCCATAGGAGCCTTGGTTGGCGATGATTTTTTCCTGCAAAGCGGGAGTAAAAAAATAAGGAACGCCAGACGGATAATAACTTAGTTCCGTTCCAGGCTGTAATTGCACCCTATTTTCTCCTGTGAGCAACACAGCCCCTTCTCCCACCCGGCCAGCGTGCAACAAATGAAAATTCTGGTCTACGGTGAGGCTCCCCGAAACCAAGATATTGCTTCCGGCCTTATCTGCAAAAAGCACTTCCTTCTGTAAATCGCAACCGCCCTTATATTCACGATTTTCATGGAAAGTAACCATTCTGCCTATCGACATACCATCCGCGCCCCGTTTTTTCCCACAGTCGAGCTCCAAGATGCGGCCGTCTTTTGTAAGCCACTTCACTTTCTTGGCCTGTTCGGAAAGCAAAGCCGAAATCGATCCATTGGTGTATAAATAAACCATATTTTCCACTTGCATATAGTTGCCACCAGCAAAGGGAAGAATACTGGGCATATCGAGCATAAAGTTATGAACCTTGCCGTCGGAATAATAAGAAATATGGGAAACAGACACTTTTATTCCATGCACTTCTAATGAATCCGCTTGGGCGCTAGGGAGAAAAAGGAGACTGGCAAAAATGGCTATATTCACAGGTTACCTCACAATTTAACGCAATGTATCATGGCGCCACCTGAGGTGAAAGCACCAATAAGCTGGCCCACTTAATTGTGGATGGAGTGCGATAACCAATTAGAATCTATAGGAAAAATTTAATATCCGCTAACTGCTTGGAAGGATCAAAATTGCTTCCCGTAAATGCTTAAATCGCCAAATCATTTTTGGCATTTCGAATTTCTATCAACAATTAAAGGGGCCAGCTTACAATGAAAGCCATGACCAACAAATGGAAATGGGCCCTCACAGAAAAACTCAATCGTTGGGTGCTCTATCCCCAACGCATGGTGATCCGCAAGCTCATTAGCGACGACCAAAACTATCTTGTAAGCAAAAAATACGTGCGCCTCCAAGAAAAGGCCTTAGTGGAGCTGCTCTACCCCTTTTGTCAGCAACACCCTTCCTATTTTGGACCTGTAGAAAAAGAAAAAATCCACGACGCCGTAATCGCTTATAAAAAATTGCACAAAAACCGCCCGATCGTGGAAAACAAAGGTGGCAGTGATTTTAATAGTGGTCTTTGGGTCTTTCTCGTGGCTTTTCTAAAACAGCCCGATCTCATCATCGATTCTGGCACCTTCCGGGGCGCCTCTGCCTGGCTCATGAAAATGGCTTGTCCAAACGCCGAGATTCACAGCTTCGATATCGAGCACAACTACTTAAGCTACCGCCATCCAGGAGTCACCTACCACTTGAAGGATTGGTCCGAACTTCCCCTTACTGGCCATCAAAAAAAATCCCTGATTTTTTTCGACGATCACATCAACCAAGCCCAGCGAGTAAAAGAAGCCCACCAACGGGGCTTCCACCAGCTATTATTCGACGATAATTTCTCCGTTTTAAATATTTATGCCACAGGCATGCCAGCCCTTCCCACTCTCGATATGGTGATGGATGAGCGCTTGGAGGATGGTGAAGTGCTCGAGTGGATGCGTAATGGAATCTTGCGCAAGTTTGTTTGCGAAAAAAATATTATGCGTGAGGCGCGGGCCCTGATCAAAAATTATGCGATCCTGCCCGAACTTGGAACCGTTACTCGCTATAGCCTGCAATCGGGCTTAAGCCTAGTGGAACTCAAAAACTAACGAGCCACCATGCAACGCACTTTGCCCTTCACTAGTGAACAATCTCCATGGGGAATGGTGAAGGATTTACCCGAGGTAGTTTGGATTACCAACGGCTCCTGACGGAAATCTCTCGTAACAAATCGAGGATCTTCCACCAAAAAAGGAATGGGGGCGAATTCACTGTCGAGCTGCAAATCTTTCACCATATGGTTTCTGCGAGAGATAAGCTTTTCTGCGTACAAAAACAAATCTGCCGCATTGTAGCCAGCTCCCGCTAAAGCTTCCATGATTTGCGTACGGGAAATTTGCGCAATCCTGCGGCCCATCCAACGGGCGTCATCGAGGGTCATCCGCTCAAAGGCTTCATTTGCTTCAACAGGCTGATAGCCTTGGATGGCATAGCCGTGCCTGCGGCAATTGTCTTGGATCACTCGGCCCAAACCATACTTACAATGCTCTATCTTGCCGCCTTGTTGGCCAATCGTAAAACGCCAAACGAAACCCTCCTGGCTACTCGCATCAGACACAAACATATTGCTGGCCTCGCCGAGGCCTGCACCCACGTCGGAAATAAAGTGCACGATTTCTTGGCTGTCGCCCTCCTCTTTAATCCGCAAGCGGTTGTTATCCCAACGCACATCGAAATTAGCGAGCCAAGCGGAAAGTAATCCTGCGCCCCTTAGTTCCCTTAAATCTTCGTGGCCTTGGCCTTGCCAGCCCCAAGCGCCAGCGTTACTCATATTTTTAGATTTGTATTCAATATTACCTGCCTTAAAAACCAAGGACTGGATTTTTTCTTCAAAGGCATCTACGTAATTTTCGTCTTTTAATTCCGGCTTACTAGATTTTACGTTGAACAAAGATTTTTTAAGATCATCGGTTTTCAGCTTTGTGCCATCTTTCAAAACGGCGCCAGCAATATGATCAAAGGGATTATTATAATCACCACCAATGGTGATTGTGGTTAATTTCACCAAACCAAAGAGAACGGTTAGATCCGTGAATAAAGGTTTACGGGAATTAAATTCTTGTAAAATTCGACGATTGTATTTCACTTCAATGCTAGGCATATAATCCACTTGGTTCGCGTTGTAGCCCATCAAGTGATAGATACGACTATTAAAAGGTTCCGTATTGGTCTCGTTGCCCCATTTCAGTTTGTACTCTTCGTCTCCGCATTTAATGCCAAAGCCCGGGCGAAGGCCATAGCCATCTTTGGGTTCTTTGTATATACATCCTACAAGATTCTCCATTCGCTTCGCTCGATCAAAACCGATGAAAAGCTCTTGGCCTTTTATGTTTCTATTTTTCCAAAAAGTAGAGTTAGGAGGATTCGTTTTGCCACCATCAGCATCGGGTGTGTTACTGGCTTTATCATTTCCCACTCCGATGTGGTGATGGAGATGACGAAAGATACTGCCAAGATCTTCTTTATGAGGAATTGGGTAAGTGAAACTGTAATTATAGGCCTGAGCCAATTCCTTGGCTTTCCATAAGGCTTCTGAATTTTTTGTATTCTGAAGAATTTTTAATTGCTCACTTAAAAGAGTGAGCCCCTTACGCACACCTTTACTAATAATGAAGCCCTTCGTTTTAAATTGCTCTTCATTCTTTTCTGCAAATTTTAAAAGTTTTTCTTGCTCCTCAGAAAGGCCAATCAACTCTTGCACCGTAGCTTGCACTCGAGCAGGCTGACTACCGATTTCATCCACATTCAAAAAGATAGGATCTTTATTCATGAGCGAATAATCAGTATTCGCGAAGGCAGTGGTGGTAAAAAACAGAGATAAAAATATTATGTTTTTCATATCTTTCCTATCGGCCGATAGAAGGATTTCTATCGAGAGAAATACCGTGTAGATCGTGCAAAAAACTTAAAGTGCCTTTAAATTTTAACCTATGAAAAAAACTAGCGTCAGCGTGGCAAAATGACAGATTTTTTCACCTTCTTTTGAATTAGAAGACATACTTTTTCCCTTCTGTCATAGAGGTTTTTGGGGTGTTACTCTTATAAATTTGCCCTCCCTCTGGGGCTTGTTTCCCCTGATCATTATATTTTGGTTTGGATTATTTCCTGGCATTGCTCCTTGCGTTGCTTCAATCCCATAAGCACAGCCAATAACACTGGAATGCATGTTGCAATTAACAACAGCAGTCACAGCAATAAATTACTATTGCTAATAACTATCAGAGGAGTTTGCCATGACAAACAACCGCAGTAACCAAGAAGAAAATAGCGAGTCTGAAAAAATGGAATCTGAAAGCACAGGCCAAGGTGGTTTCCAAGGCTCTCAACAAAACCGCCAAGGTCAAAGCCAACAGGATCAAAGTGCCCAACAGGGCGAAGGCCGCCAAGACAAAAAAAATGAACAAGATAAACAAAACAACCAAAGCGGACAAAGCGACCAAAAACGCCGTAGCGCTTAAAAAAATCGCCCAAAAGAAGTTCAGGGAAGAGCTTCCTCAATCAAAAAAATGAATGGGCCTCGCTTGACAGCATTCTTTTACCCTCTGATACAATGAAAAATTGGAGGGCAAATGAATATAAATATGCACAATGATTTTTACGGCGCAGAAATCTCCCATGGAAAAAAACAAAGTGACGGAACCTATGTAGCCACAGCCACGGTATACCGCAAGGATACGAATGCGACCGTGGGGCACGTAGTAGGAGTGGGCACTACCAGGAACACCGCCGATAAAGCAGCTGCACGAGAAGCACGTATTTATATTAGCTCACTCTCACCGCCTTCCAACTAGACGGGCCTATAGGCGTAGTAAAAACTTGCACAGCACGCACAAAGTAGGAGCAAGTAGAAAATTTTTCCTCTATAGAAATAGGCCGTTTTTGCCGAAACGGCCCCATGGGCTATTTTATTCTTTTTATTTCCTTGCTTTTTCTGCCGCAAGCAGCAAACGCCCAAGATTATTTCCCCACCCAAGAGTGGCGAGAAAAAAGCTTAGAGAACGCAGGCGTTCAGCCAGCAAAATTCGCTGAATTTCGTAATTACGTATTTGACCCAAAAGCCAAATACACCACCGACAGCTTGGTGGTGATCAAAGATGGCTACCTAATCTACCAAGAATACACCAACGGCTATAAAGCTGGGCAAAGGCATATGCTGTGGTCATTTAGTAAAAGCATCGTCAACGCCATACTTGGTGTAGCAGAAAAAAAAGGCATACTTTCCCGCAGCACTAGGGTGGCAGAATATTTTCCCTCTCTAGAAAAAAATAAATACGGAAAAGATATTACCCTCAGCCACCTTATGAACATGAGCTCTGGGATTCGTTACTACGAAGAACACCCGGCAACGATTGTCTTAAGCGACAGCATATTTATTAACTATTCCTGGAAGGGCTATAAAAATATGGCTGAATTTCTTTTAAAGAAGAAGATTGTTCATCCCCCAGGAACCGTTTTTAACTACTCGAGCGGTGAATGTCATTTGGCCATGGCAGTTTTGAAAAAAGCCATCAACAACCAAACAACCTACAACAATTTCCCATGGGAAGAATTTTTTGACAAACTCGGGATGCGTTCCACTAGTCTCGAACAAGATTTCTCTGGAACTTTCGTGGGCGGCTCCTTTGGCTGGAGTTCCCCCACAGATATTGCCAAGCTCGGATTACTCTATTTAAATCATGGTGTTTGGGAAAATGAGGCTTTGTTCCCGAGAGACTGGGTGGATTTCTCACTTACCATTGCCCCACCCCTACTCCGCACCGATATCAAAGAAAAAAATCAGATGCGTCTCAATCAGGAAGCCTATGGTGCTTATTGGTGGTTGAATAAAAAATTACCAATGAATAAGGATCTGCCTTATCCAGGATTACCAGAAGATATGTATTTAGCGATGGGCTATAAGGGCCAAACCCTGGCAATTTTACCCTCTTATGGGCTCATTATCGTTCGCTTAGGCAACGATGGTTTAGATCCCAGCACAAAAATCAATAGGGGAAGAATGATTAAAATGTTGTTGGATAGCTTGGAGAGGAAAAAGTGATATGAAAAAAATAGCTTTTTTTCTCCTTTTATTCACTCTGCATGCCCACGCTGGGGACGAAAAGCGCGAGGCTTTTGAGTTCAAGGGTTTAAATAACATTTTTCAAATCCTTAAAGGGATTTTCAAAATCAATTCTGGTCTTGACGATGGGATTGTGATGTCGCCAGCTAAGGATTTATGTTCTTGTATTTTTGTTGTAGGGCAGTCAGCAGAGTATTGCTTGGCGAATCATGAGCAATACCAAAAATTTCGAAAAATTGGATTTTTAGACGGTTGGATTCGCAAGGCTCGGGTGGATGTAAGAAATAAAACCGTTACTACCGAGAATAGTAATCATTTGGCTGTGGCCACCTATAAAAATGAGCGCTTGGGTTGCAGCGTAACGAGATTTTTGGCCAAATCGAGTGGCAAGGAACTTATTCCGCAGCGCGTGACTCAAAAAGCAACGGACTTAAAAACATTGGAAGATGAATTTATTGGTGGGCGGTAATTTATTATAAGCGCTTCCTTTAATTTGTGGATGGAGAAGAAATATGGGCATGGTTTCTGTGAGGCGCAAGCGAGATCCATGCTATTAGCTGCGATCGTATTGGTGTTTTCTAATAGAAGACTGCTTCGCCCCGCACTGATTCAAGGAATTCCGCCATTATTGAGTCTGATATTTTTCAGCAGCTCAATTTTCAGTCACTTCTTAATTAGGGAGCAAGTGTCGGCAATCACTCCGTTAGCCCAGTCATCTGTAACCAGCTTAACAGTACCTAAATTACCAGTAGAAGATAGCTCACCGGCCATTACAAACTCCTCTTCAGCTTGCCCCATAATGTTAATTTCAAAAGTTGCCTTATTTGCAGAAACTTGGATCAGTTCTCCAAAGTAGGGCTCTGTTTCACCAATTGCCTTTGGCATGTTTACATCAAAATGAATAATAAAATTAAAAGTATGATCGTCTACTCGATTACTAATAAAAATTTTAGTATCTGTACCACGGCAAAAATAAGATGTGTTTTCCTCCAAAAAAGCAAAGCCTAAGGGGCTAAAAAGCGCACTAATAAATAAAACGTAAACACATTTTTTTATAATTTTCATAATGCTCCTAAGTTCACTGAATCTTTAGTAGCCAATAATGGAACACATTCTCGGGCATTTCATCCAGCTAGTTGCTCCGATAATTTCCGATGTTTATAGTTAGCCATTAACCATAAGTCAAGTCCTAGACACCCACCTTAACCGCGAGGATAATCGAGTACACCATTAAAAATACAGATGGTTTTACATTTATATAAATGCTTTAGTTTTTTTATTGAACAAGGATAGCGGCGCATAGAGCTGTGTAAATGTGGCCAAACACAATAAATATTTGAGCAACCTGAAAGTCAAAGTACCGGCTTAAAAATACCTTTTATAGATATCGAGACTAAAGCATAGGCCACTAGCATTTTGCCGGCGATATTGTTTAACTCGAGTCGAGGAGAGCGAACTTTTGGCTCTCGACATTTTGGTCGTTCGTAGATATGCGCAAACACAAAAACTCCTTGGATTGCTGATCTAAGGTCATTTGATTCTCAGTCATAGACAGCCCTTCTAGAAAAATGTCGAGCGGGTAAACTCATGTCTCCGGAATGGACCCGATTGGGAACTATTCGCGATCTAAAGTTGGCGGAGAGGGAGGGATTCGAACCCTCGATACGCTATTAACGTATACCTGATTTCGAATCAGGCTCCTTCGGCCACTCGGACACCTCTCCTTGGCCTAACGAGAATGCACTGTCTCCGCTGGGAGACAGCGGTTGGAGCCGATGACGGGACTCGAACCTGCGACCTGCGCTTTACGAAAGCGCTGCTCTACCAACTGA
>CAYQES010000024.1:0-45558 GCA_964416595.1 uncultured Bdellovibrionales bacterium
GGGCAGGAATTGATCTGGCGCTGTTTTCAGAATTCACATTGGGGTCGTCAGCTTTTTTTTGATCGGATTTTTTGAAAACGATTTTTTCTTGGGAGGCCTTTTTTTGTTCCTGCTGTTTACGAATCGTTTCCACGGCTTTTAGCTGGAGGTTGGCTTTAAATTGCACCGTGCGCACAGGCACTGGCTCTTCCATAAAATCGGTAACACCAAGAGAGGTAATCAGGGCGCTAAGCTGTTTATTTTTAATTTTTGAGACAAACAGGGTTTTGATTAAACCGTACTTGATGCTGCTTTCGAGCTTCTTTAAAAGGTTTACGCGGGTGGGAATATCGCTATTATCTTGAAAGCAAGCCACTAACATACAGGGCTGGTGTTGTTTGGAAAGTTGCAAGGCCTCTTCAGGATTTTGCACCCGTAATATATCTGCCTGGTTTTTCCCTTCGATCATTTTCAATAGATCATCCACGGTTTTCGTGGAGGGATCGAGAACAATGATCTTGGCTTTTTCGTTGTCCGACATTTCACTACCCTAAACTAGGCTGCTTTTTTCCCCGCTGCTTGCAACTGTTCCGTGAGTTGCGAGATCTTTTTTAGATATTCTTTATTCTGGCGCTTTTGCTCTTCCAGCTGTTTTTCTACCGTGATCACTTTAGAGTTATTGCTCTCTTGGCTTTGGCGCAACTTTGTTTCCAAATCTTTAAGCCTTTTTACGGCGTCGTCTTTTACTTGGATGGCTTTGTCTACCACACCCATGAATTCTTTTTCGCGCTTCTGGGATTCTGCTAACTCGCCTTGTAGGCGAGTAATGTTGTCTTTTAGGCCTTCTAGTTGGTTATCCTTGATGCCTGTGATCACTCCCATTTTCATGGGATCTTTAATTTCTTCGATTTCTTTATTTAGTTTTGCGATCAGCTCTTCTCGCTGTTTCAGTGCACCTTCTAGACTTTGGATTTTACTTTCTAACAAGGCTTGAGACTTTTCTTTTCCAAGGTTTGCATTTCCGCTAATCACCACAGTTTTAGCAGCAGGTGCGGATGTGTTATCAGCTTTGATAATCGTTTCTTTTTCAGAAATGTTCTTATCTGCACTGATTCTTGTTACTTCTTCTGTTTCTTTGGCATCGGCTCCGAGGCTTACTTGGTCAGAGAATTTCTTTTTGAAGCCTCCTTTGATCACGCGTTTTTCTTCTTGCGCACTGCCGCTTAGTGCGCCGAAAGTTTGGAAGGTATAGTCTTTCACATCTTGGTTGGTTTCCAGGGCCGCTGCGGGATGGAAGGATTGAACTTCCACAGCGGTGGTAGTGGGGGTGTTCATGAAGCACACACCCAAAATTTCTGCTTTTTTGGCTTTTTGTAAATAACGGAATTCGAAAAAATCTACAGCATTGCGAGGGGTTTCTAAAATGGAATGGCGTCGTAAATCTGGCAAATGGTCCGACGGTAAATCAAAGCGGATGGTGAAGGTGAGGTTCGTGGAGTCGGCACCGATTTGCACGTCTACTCGTTCGCCCGTTCCTTTTTCTCCTTGATCCGGCAGGGCGCGAATTCCTAAAAAGAGTAACGCGTGTAGGGATCCCCAAACTTCTAGTGCACGCTTCGGATCGAGTTTTTCCCGAGCAAAGCGGAAACAAAGATCAAGTCGTTCGCCAGCTTTACTGGCATTGAAAAAAGTTTCGGAATAAATCACACTACCCTTGGTCAGCAAATCTTTCACCCCCGTGGTACGATTTTCGGAAGCGAGGAAGCGCAAGGGTTCTACTAATTGATCTGCTTGTTCTTGGGTTTGAAAAAATGCGGTGGTAAGTGGAAAGCCCGCATCCAAAATTCCTTGCACGGCTGGATCCTGTTTTAGTGCGTTGGGTGCCAGGAGCAGGATATTGGAATTCGCGGCTATTTCATTTTTTGAAATAGCTGGAATTTGGTCTAGTGCAATGGGGGTGGCTCCATTCCATTTGCTTGGGGCAAATGGTGATTTTGGGTCTTGTACAAAAAAGATTTTCGTGGGCATTCTGTAACTGCTCCTTGTGTTCACTAATCGGGTCAAACAGTTGATTTATTGAGGTTTTTAATGCCGTCTATCCCAGAAATTCGCAGCCTAGAGTCAGCATATATTGCCCCGCGGCAAGGTGGACCAGAACGCTTATTAGTGGTGCTCCATGGCTTAGGCGATAGTGTGGAAGGGTATCGATTTTTGCCTAAAATGCTCAATATCCCAGGCTTACATTATTTACTGGTTAACGCTCCCGAACCTTATTTTACCGGATATTCTTGGTTTGATATTTACGGAGACATTCCAGGTGGAGTGGAGCGTAGCCGGAAAGTTCTTTTTGAGGTCGTAGAGGAAATTCACGCTAGCGGGTGGGAATATCGGCATATGGGTTTTTTCGGTTTTTCCCAAGGGTGTGTGATGACAATGGAGCTCGCTTGCCGTTATCCGGAAATTTTTGGCGCCGTGGTGGGAGTAAGTGGTTTTGTGGCCCGCCTAGATGAATATCCAGAAGCATTTTCTGCGGTAGCTAAAAAACAAAAAATTTTAATCACCCACGGCACCCATGATCCGATGTTGCCCCTAGAAACTAGCCGCAAGCAAGCCCACGCTTTGCAGGGCATGGGACTCAAAATAGATTTTAAAGTTTACGAAAAAGAACACAGCATCGATCCCAAACAAGAGGTGGGCGATATCCGCTCTTTTTTGCTTAAAACGCTTTCATCGGATCAGTGACTTTAATCACTTTTTTGATGCCTGGAATATTTTTTAGGCTCTCTGTTTTCTCAGGGTCACCCACAGCTACAATCACTACATTTTCTGGATCATGCAATGCTTGCACGGATTGAGAGAGTTTTGTTTGGCTAATGTTCTTAAGAACGGTGCGGTATTGCGGCACGGATAAAACAGGAGCGCCATCTAGGTGTTCGTAGAGTCGAGCCGTGAGGCGAGCTTTCGAAGTGGCAAATTTAAAAGGATAGGAATTACCCAAAGATTTTTTGGCGAAGTCTAATTCTTTGGCTGTCACGCCTTTTTTTGTGTAGTCGGCGTAGATTTCCAGCGCCGCGAGTGTCGCTTTTTCCGTAAATTCCGCATGGGGAAAGGTATAGATCATGAAGGACCCACCGTAGCGCCGGGGGGTTTCTAGCATTTGAAAACCTGCATAGGCGCCATATGTCCAACCATTTTTTGCTCGCAAAGTTTGAAACAGACGTGAGCTCATATCACCACCGAGAATAAATAAACCGGTCTCTAGAACATCTCGATCTTTGCGATCTGCAGCAATGCCGAGCTGTCCTAATGCCACTTCAGTGGTGCTAGAGCCCTTGCGTTCCACAATATAGAGCGTGCGGCCCTTGGGTGCCGTGAGTGTGGGCGTTGGCTGTGAAGAGGCTGGGCCTTCTGGGAAGGCCAAAAAAGCACTCTCAATCCAAGCTTGGATTTTTTGAGCGCTATGATTGCTTGTGACAGCGATCACTACGTTTTGGGATTTAATATGATTGGCGAGAAACGCTTGCACGTCAGTTGCGGTGATTGAGTTCAAGCCGTCGATATTTCCCTCGGGCGGAAAGGCTAGGGGAGTGTTTTGGAAAAGAGCTTGGCGCAATACGCGCCTAAGAATCGCACGGTTGTTGGATAGCTCCTGGTTTGTGGTGGCTAATTTTTCATTTAGAAGCGATTTGATTTCGCTGTCTTTTAAGGATGGCTGCAAGATTGCTTCGGCGAGAAGTTTAATGGCTTCTTGCATGTTTTCACTCACAACATCCAAAGAAATGATGGTGCGATTGCTGGCTGTGTTCACGGAAACCGCGGCACCCAAGCGTTCCATGGCAGCAAAAAAATCTTTTCGCTCTTTATTTTGAGTTCCCCGCAAAAGGGATTCAAAGGCCACGGAGGTTAAGCCCGCTTTGCCCGTGGGATCCGCGAGGCTGCCCGTGCGAAATACGAATTGCAGGTTACTGGCGAGGGCCTTGCTATCTTGTTCATAGAGATAGTTTTTATCTTTGCCCGATTGCTCTAGCTTCAACACAGCCGAGGCGGATAGGGGAAAAAGAAGGAGAGCGAAGATGAAATATTTCATGGCTATTTTCCTTTGGCTGGCGTCACGATGATTTGGCTAGACTGTTTTTCCGCAAAATATTTTTTTGCCACTCGCTGCAAATCTTGCACCGTCACTTTTTTTACTTGTTCAAGGATTTCAAAATCTCGCAAGTAGTTGTTGGAGCTCACTAAAGATTCTCCTAGGTTGCGACCTATATTATTGATCTCTAGCAGTTCTTGGTAGGAAAGGAGCAAGTATTGGTTTTTAGCCCGCTCGAGTTCTGCTTGAGATATTTTTCCGTTGCGAATTCTTTCCACGGCGGCTTTCGTGATGGCAATGGCTTGATTCGTGGATTTTCCCGGTGCCATTTGTAAATTTATTTGAAAGAGGCTGGGGAAAAGTGTTTTAGACGGCGAAGCGGAAACGCTGCTCACAATGCCCTCTTGCACCAACTCTTGCTCGAGCCAAGAACCATTGCCGTAGGCTAAGAGGCTGGCCGCCACATCCAAGACAGCCATATCTGGATCATTCATGGCAGGAATCTTGTAGGCGATCGCCACAATATCCGTGGTGGCTAAGGGGTGGGGAAGCGTGCGATTTTTGCTTTGGGTCTGCTCGGGCTCCACCACCTCTTTTTGCCGTGGGATGGGTTGCGAAGGGAGTTTTCCGTAGTATTTCTCCGCGAGGGCTAGCACCGCAGGGATTTGGAAATCTCCCAAGATAATCAGCGTGGCATTATTAGGAGCATAATAGGTTTTATAAAAGTACATAGCATCGGCTACCGTGAAAGAGCGTAATTCCTCCAGGGTGCCAATCACGGACCAGCGGTAGGGAGAGTGTTCAAAGGCCAATTCCCAAACTTTTTCCCTGGCCACGTTGGCAGGTTTGTCTTCCCGCATTTTTAATTCACCCACCACGGCGCCCAATTCGGTTTTGAATAGGTTTTCATTGATCACAAGATTGGTCATGCGATCGCTTTCCAATTCAAAGGCCAGCTCCAGGCGTTCCTTGGGAAGGGATTCGAAATAATTGGTGCGGTCGAGCCAGGTGGTGGCGTTCATGTCCACGGCGCCGGCGGCGCTTAGTTTTGTGTCGAACACTTGGTCCGGGTTTTTGGGGGTGCCTCGAAACATCATATGTTCAAAGAGGTGGGCTAGGCCCGTTTTGCGCAATTTTTCGTCCACCTTTTCCGCAGCGGATCCAACCTTGAACCAGGCCTGAAAAGTGACCACCGGGGCTGAATGCTCTGGCACGAGCAGTAGCTGTAAACCATTATGCATGCGGTATTCATGGACCACCAATCCATTGGGAAGCTTTGACTCTTTTACTTTTTCGGTTTTTCCCCAGGCGGTGGAGCACGATACGAGGGCCAGTAGCAGTAGGGCTTTCATGAGTACCTCCGGAGGTCAGATTGTACCGAAGTGCAGGGTTTTTGGAAATCAAACGCCAATAATGGTATAGGGTTTTGACGCAGAGTATTTTTACAAGGAGTTCTCCCATGGAAAGCAAAAACCTCGATATCCGTCTAGAATTCACCCCTAATCCAAATGCCCTGAAATATGTGCTCGACGAACACCAATTCCTCGCCCGGGGGAGCGCTAGCTTTATTGACCTGAAATCCGCCCAGGGCTCTCCTTTAGCCAAGCGTTTGATGGCCATTCCAGGAGTGGCAGCTTGCATGATCGGCAGCAACTTTGTTTCCGTGACCAAATCCCCTGAAGGAGATTGGGAAGTACTCGACCTAAAAACCCGGGAGGCGTTGAAAGATCATGTAAGCTCTGGCGAGCCCGCGGTGGACGCTTTAACTCTCGAGAAGCCTAAAGCCTCTGTGGAAGGAGAAACGGAAGTAGAGCGGAAAATCAAAGAAGTATTGGATCGAGATATCCGCCCCGCCGTGGCCATGGACGGAGGCGATGTTGTGTTTGAAAAGTTTGAGGGTGGTGTGGTGTATCTCTATATGCAGGGATCTTGCGCTGGTTGCCCTTCGTCTACGGCCACTTTGAAAATGGGCATTGAAACCCGCATCCGCCAAGCCGTGCCGGAAGTGCAGGAAGTAGTGGCACTCTAGCCCTAACTCATAAAGCCCTCATAAAAAAAGGAGCCCTTTGGGGGGCTCCTTTCTTCATTCGGTACACAGTTCACAGTGCACGGTGCACTGTGAACTGTTTCAAAATTTTACAAATTGGTGGGTACGTCCCGGTCCATTACCGTTTTGCGGCCATCGGCCTTAGCGTTTTCCACGGCTTTATCCAAGAGAGCCGCTACGCGCTTGGAAAGCTCATCGGGCACAGCCCCGCTGGTGTTCATTCCGCTTTTTTCTTTAATGTAGGATTTTACCTTGGAGGCAACTACCAGAATCTCGCTCATTTCTACTTCTCCTTATTGAATCCGCGCTCAGTCTAAGGCGCGTATGTTCCCATGGGACAAAAGAATCATGCTCTATTCCTCCTGAAAAGTGGAGGCCCTCTTACGGCTTTTTTGTCTTTTTTCCTACTTTATGAGAAACCATTGTCGCCGCGGAGCAATAGATGGATAAAAGATTTCCATTGTAGCTGGCGGGGAAAGCTGTTTACATGGCCTTCTTTATAAAATGGGAGACTTGTTTTCGATGGGCAATACTGTCAATTCCCTGGAGCCTTGGAGCGTAAAAAAAAGCGCCGGTTTGTACAACGTGAACGGTTGGAGTGCGGGCTTTTTCACCATTAATGAGAGCGGCCGAGCTTGCGTGACTCCTAAGGGGCCATCTGGACCATCCCTAGATATCTATGAGCTCGTGAATGATTTGGTGGATCGGGGCCTCAGGGCTCCGCTCTGGATTCGCTTTCCCGATATCGTGGAAACACGGGTGAAAATGCTGGCGGAAAGCTTCCAGAACGCCTTCCAAACCTTTGGCTATAAAGGTAAATACCGCGGTGTTTATCCCATTAAGGTGAACCAGCAACGCCACTTGGTGGAAGCCATGGTGCGCTTTGGGGCTGAAACCAATTTGGGCTTGGAGGCAGGTTCTAAACCAGAACTTTTAGTGGCTTTGGCTTTGCTCGACAATCCAGAAGCTTTGCTCATTTGTAACGGTTTTAAAGACAAAGAATACATTGAAACAGCTCTCTTAGCTTCTCGTCTCGGCCGAAATGTGATTATCGTGATTGATCGCTTCCAAGAATTGCCGCTCCTATTTCAGATCGCCAAGCAGTTAGACATCAAACCGCGCATTGGTTTCCGGGCGAAGCTCGAGAACAAAGGCGCGGGTAAATGGGTGGATAGCTCGGGCCCCCGCTCTAAATTTGGACTCACGGCCCTCGAAATCGTGGAAGGCGTGGAGTTCTTGAAAAAAGAAGGTGCTTTGGATTGTTTGCAACTTCTGCATTTCCACATTGGCTCCCAAATTACGAGCATTCGCCCCATCAAGGATTCCCTCCAGGAAGCCTGCCGGATTTACGCGGATCTTTACGCCATGGGCGCTAAGCTCCAGTTGCTGGATGTGGGTGGCGGTTTAGGGGTGGATTACGACGGCTCCAAAACCAATTGGGAAAACTCCCTCAATTATTCCGAACAAGAATACGCCAACGATGTGGTGAGTGCGATCCAGACCATTTGCGAAGAACGGGAATTGCCCCATCCAGATGTGATCACTGAATCGGGCCGGGCCCTCACGGCTCATCACGCAGTGCTCGTGTTCAACGTACTCGGCACCCACGAAATTCTTAAAACTGCGGCTCCGCCTGCTCCGAGCCCTGACGATCACGAAAAGGTGCAGGAGCTCTGGGAGATCTACAATAAGCTTTCCCAGAAAAACATGAATGAACTTTATCACGACACAATCCAAGCCAAAGAGGATTCCATTAAGCTCTTTAACTTGGGTTACCTCACCTTGAAAGATCGTGCCGCTATCGAGCAAATTTTCTGGGCGATCATTGGAAAAATCCAAAAATACAGCAAAGAAATGGCGGAGCGTCCTGAGGATCTAGAAGCCCTCGACAAAGAATTGCACGATACCTATTTTTGCAACTTCTCCGTTTTCCAAAGCGCTCCGGATCACTGGGCCGTGCGCCAGCTCTTTCCCGTGATGCCGATTCATCGCTTGAATGAAGAGCCCACCCGAAAAGCCACGTTCGTGGATCTCACCTGTGATTCCGATGGTAAAATGGACCGTTTTATTGATGTAAAAGACGTAAAACATGCTCTCGAAGTGCACGCCGTGGATCCGGGCCGGGAGTATTATATCGGTGTGTTCTTGCTCGGCGCTTACCAAGAGATTTTGGGCGATATGCACAACCTCTTTGGCGATACAGACGCAGTGTACGTTTCCATCAAAGAAGACGGCTACGAGATCGACCACTTGGTGGAAGGCGATACGGTTACCCAGGTGCTCGAATACGTGGAGTACTTCAAACCCGCCCTGATGGAGCGCATGCGCTTTGCCGTGGAAAACGCGCTAAAGAGCAAACGCATGAGCATCCAAGATGGCCGCAAATTCCTGCATTTCTACGAGCAGGGATTAGATGGTTACACTTACTTGGAAGGCAACGAATAGTTAGTTGCCTCTTTTGTTTTCTAGTCTATAGGATTCCACTTCTGGAACCACCGGCAAGGGTTTTTCTGGAGGCATCTCTGTGATGATGGCGGGATTGCGATTGTCTTCGCCACCGGCAATCCGTTTTTTCAAGGCCATCACATCGATCGGAAAGCGTAAACCCATGCTTCGCACGAGCGCTACGCCATGGGAATAAATGCGATCCACGGGCCCTTCGAAAGAGAAGCGGCGGTTATCCTTATAGCCCTCGGCAAACACATAATCTTCTACACAGAGGGATTCTTTTTGTGGGCTACACTGCACTTGTTTTCCTATTTGTTTCGCATCTAAGAGATAATCCATGCCCCCATCTCTCACCACTACAGTGCCATTCGTGAACACATGGATCACTTTGGCTTCTGGAATATCCAAAGAGGCGCTGGGGAGGGGGAAGAATACACGCTCATTTTTACAAATCTTAAAACCGTGGCTGATGGCGCAGTCGGTTTCCGTGGAGAGGTTGGACTTTAAGTTTTCGGCCTTAATTAGGGCGAGCTTGCCAGTGTCCACGAGGCGTACACGCACGCTACCATCTTCAAATTTATCCGTAACCACAGCTATTTGATCGTTCCATTCGGGTAGGGAGTTTTGCAGAACTACTAGTTTGCCGGGGTTTAAGTTTTCGAAAAATTCTTTGTTTTCATAGGCCGGTGCCCGCTGGGCGGCGGCTTTTAGCTGGCTGCTCAAAGCGCGCAATCGCTCAGCCGCTTCGAGCGGGGAGGGCAGGAGGAATAGGCAAAAAAGTAGAAAATAGGGTTTCACCTTGGGCTTATCGGTGGGGCAAGGGGGGAAGTTTATGGTTAATTCTTTACAAGATTTGTATATACATGTATATACATAACATGTGGATTCTTCAGGTGGTTGAAAAACTTCAACAAAATAAGATCAAATTTGCCATTGCCGGTGGCTACGCCGTAGCTATGCACGGGGCGGTTCGCGGTACAATAGATTTGGATCTTGTGGTTTTGCTCGAAAAAAATAATTTAACGAAATTAGAGTCGGCTCTTAAAGAACTGCGTTTGCAGAGCAGGATTCCTATTGATGCGGATGATTTGTTTCGCTTTCGCGAGGAATATATTTCCAAAAAAAATCTTATTGCCTGGTCTTTTATTGACCCGCAAAACCCGTCTCACATTGTAGATATAATCATTACCCATGATCTAGCCCAAATGAGCGTTAAGAATATTTCCATACGCGGAAATAAAATTCCTATTTTATCTATTTCTTCGTTGATCAAAATGAAAAAGGAATCAGCTAGACCCCAAGACATGGAAGACGTAAAAGCTCTGGAGGCATTAAGTGAAAAAGATTAAACAAATCCACAAACCATCGCCTAAAATGTCGCCGGAGCAGGTGCTGATGTTTTTGGAAGATTTCGGTCAGATCGTGCACGGGAAAGATTCGAAAACCAAGCTCATTAGTTTACGAGTTCCCGAGAACATCCTTAATAGTTTCAAAGTAAAGTCCCAGCAGGAACAAAGGAAGTATCAGTCAGTGATCGTTCAGCTGATGCGGGAGTGGGTTTTAAAAAGAACATAACGCCAACTTATGAGAGATTGACTTTTCCGCATTGCGCAATACCAATTTAATCTCCCTCTTGCTCCCAACCGCCTCACAAGTGAATATAGTTAAATGCTCCTCCGTACCCGCACCGTTAACGAAACCCGTGTCCGCTTTTTCCCTACTTTGGCGGCTCTCCAAAAAGAAATGGGCAAGCGGCAGGGATTCCTGCTGAAAGATCCTAACTGCCCATGGCCTGCTCAAAATGCTTTTCCTGAATTGCCGCTTTTAGCGGGAGAAGATTGCAAGCGCTGGCGCGAGCTGGAAAAAGTTTTGGATTGGCTTAGCGATCAGGGAGCCGAGCGGAGCCACAGTTTACTAGGCTTAGGTGGTGGAAGCACTTTGGATCTCACGGCACTAGCCGCCTCCCTCTACCGCCGGGGCATGGAGTTGGTGCTGGTGCCCACCACGCTATTGGCCATGGTGGATGCTTCCTTAGGAGGCAAAACTGCCGTGGATCGGGATGGGCCTCAAGGTTTAAACAAAAATTTCGCCGGTACTTTTTATTTAGCCAAAGAAATTTGGATTCACTTAGGTTTTCTTTCATCGCTTCCTAAGCGCGAACGCATTAGCGGTGCGGGGGAAGTGTGGAAGGCGCTCTGGCTCTCAGGCCAGGGTGGTAAACAGAATGCTTTGTATGCCTTTGTGGAGAGCGGGGAAGTTTCTCCTGCCTTGCTCACGTTAGTGAAACGCTGTTTAGAATATAAAAGAAAAATAGTGACCCGGGATCCTTTGGATACTAAGCGCATCCGGGAAAGCTTGAATTACGGCCACACCGTGGGTCATGCCTTGGAATCTTTGGCCAAAGGCCGATTATCTCATGGAGAGTGTGTGCTCTGGGGCATGGCAGTGGAGAGTGCGTTTTTGGGCAAAAAAGGCGAGACCATGAAAAAGTTAACAGCGGAAGCTTTAAGGGCTTTAGGGTTAGCGCTGCCCGCAGAATTTTTATTGGAAGCTAAACGTTGGGAGCCACTTTTGGCGGCGGACAAAAAATCTAAGGGTGGGCAACTGGAAATGACAGTGCTGGCTCGGCCGGGCAGTCCTAGCAAAATTAAGACAAGGGCAAAGGATCTTGCCTGTTTCGTGGCAGAGTTTCGGAAATTCAATCGCCATCAATAAAAACTCTGTAGTTCCAGCGGTATTCCTAGACCATTCTTTTATAGCTATTCATGACTTCTGGTTTGACGCAGTTGCGACACAAAAAGTAGCCGGACACAAACCGGCCCTGAGCAATGCATCTACTAGCGTGATTGCCACCATCGCCTCTACCATGGGCACGGCCCGGGGGAGAGGGAAGGCGTCGTGACGGCCACCTACGGTGATTTCTTTATGAGTGCCTTGCACATCTACCGTGGAAATTTTTTGCGGGATGCTGGTGGGAGCGTGGAAACCTACGCCCACTAGCAAGGGTAAACCCGTGGTCATTCCGCCTAAGAGGCCGCCATGGCGATTGGTGGTAGGGCGGGGGCCATCGGAAGTTTGTTGGATTTCATCCCGCACTAAAGAGCCTGGTAGTCGGCTTAATTTTTCTCCGCCTCCGATTTCTACGGAAACGGCGGCGGGTAAACTAAGGAGCGAGTGCCCTAAGAGTGCCCCCAGTTTATCAAACGTAGGTTCTCCTAGGGCCACGGGTAAACCGTCCACCCGGCAACGCACGAAACCCCCGAGACTGTCGTTTTTGGAGCGTAAATCTTCCACGGTTTTTTCCCAGGCGGTTGCGCCACTCCAGGGCACCAGGAGGGAAGAGGCATTGCGTATGGCAATCAGTTCTGCCAGAGGCAATTCCAGTGCCGCCGCTTGGGCCGCTTCGGGCATGGATTCTCCACCTACGCGCTCTACCCAGGCCACCACTTCGGCGCCAAAAGTTTTTAAGATTTTTTTGGCGATGGTGCCGGCCGCTACGCGAGCCACAGTTTCCCGGGCGCTGGCCCTGCCTCCACCTCGGTGATCTCGGTGACCATGTTTTAAGAAAGTGGTGAGATCCGCGTGACCAGGGCGGAAGGTGTGGCGGTATTCTTCGTAGTCGGAGCTTTTTTGGGTGAGGTTCGGGATGCGAAGGCTGATCGGGGTGCCAGTGGTGAAGCCCTCAAACACTCCGCTTTCGATTTCCACTTGGTCTGCTTCTTTACGGGGAGTGGAAAAACTCGCTCCTCCACCCTGGCGGCGGCCTAAATCTGCTGCAAAATCGTCAAGGCTTAAGGGTAAACCGGAGGGACAACCGTCAATAACGGCGCCCAGGGCGAGGCCGTGGCTCTCCCCCCAGGTAGTAATTCGAAAAATTTTTCCAAAGCTGTTCCCATTCATGGCAAACTCTTCGCACTATGACATACGTCTGCGTCACAGGCAATGAGCAAAGTCCGTCTATCCTGGAGCAGAGACTAGAACGAGTACTTGCCTCTCATCCCCGGGTGCTCTGTGAGTTGCGTTTAGACTTTCTCGATTTGAGCCCCGCAGCAGCTTTTAGTTTTTTGGCAAAGCTACCCGCAGAAATGGCGCCCCGACTCATTCTCACCCAACGCTTAAAAGCATCCGGCGCCTTAGCCGATGGTCACTGTTCGTGGGATGTGGTTACCTGGCAATCTTGGTGGCGGGATGTGATGGCTCTACGGCCGTGGTTCGCCGTGGATTTGGATTGGCTTGTGCTCGATCGTTTGGCGGGGGAGAGTTTACGTTGGCAGGGAAAATTTCGTTCCCGTCACGCCTTCTTTTCTTTACATGGCACTTTGGCGGAAGTGAAGCAGGCTTTGCCAGAATTGGTGGCCAGCGCACGGGAACATAATGCGGGAGCGAAGATCGCTTGCCCCGTAAAAAACTCTGAAGATCTGTGGGAGCTCGCGGAACTCTCTGAACAACTGGCGGGTTTACCGATCGAAATTGTGGTGGCGATGGGCGCCACGGGCCGGCCTTGGCGTTGGTCCCGTTTAGCCAAAGATGTTACCTATTTCGCAGTGGAAAAAGGTTTATCCACGGCCCCTGGGCAAGAACCCATGTTGGCAGTGCTGCCTTATTTGCAGAGCAAGCAGCGCCCCGATCTTTATTTGCTTTTGGGAGATAGCCCCGAGAATCGCTATGGCGAAGAACGTTGGAACCGGGCCTTTTTGCAAAGAGGAGCCATGGCCCGTTATGTGAATTGCGCCACAGCGGATCCCGCCACGGATTTTTGGCGAGAAAATATTTTGCGCTGGATGGAAAAAGCGCAAGTAAAAGGCGCGAGCGTTACCAAACCTTATAAACTTTCTTTTTCTTCGCCCACCAATACCCTCACGGCTCAAGATTCGGATTGGTCATTGGCCAACACGGACGGGCAAGCAGTGGCGGCGATTTTAAAAAATTATGGGTTACGCGCGGGCGAGAGAGTGGTGATTGCCGGTGGTGGTGGTGCGGCTCAGGGCGTGCGTGCGTGGCTAGAAAAAAATGATTTAAATGTATCTCTTTGGGTGCGGGAAGATGGCAGACTAGAAAGTTGCCCTGCGGGAGAGGCGTTTGTTTCCACTTGGCCAGGCACTTTTCAAGAAGCTTTAGTGCAAGCGTTACCTCAGCAGCCCAAGTTTCGAGTGGTGCTCGACGCCCAATTTTCTCGTTCAGGCAGTGAGAGCCCTTTGGCTCAGTGGTGCGTAGAAAAAAATATTCCCTATATTCCTGGATCTTTATGGTGGAAAGAACAAGCTCGGGGCCAAGATCTGATTTGGTTTGGAGCCGATCGTTTGGGTAAAGCAAAAAATAGTGTTCTTAATTTTGTGCCCACTTCCAAGAGCGAAACTCTACGGGCTTTAGCGCTTTCCGCGGCCTGCGGTGTGCCCGCAGAAATTTTGGGTCCCGCAAAAAATGTGGACACCGATATTTTCCTCGAAGCTTTAGGGCGCTTAGGTGTTTCTTCCCACCAGGAAGAAGATATTTTAAGCCTTTTTCCTCCAAAAGATCTTGTGCCTCCCAAAGAATCATTATTTATGGGAGAAGGCGCCACGGGCTTAAGAATTATGGGAGCTTTAAGCACCGTGATGAAGGGGGAAGTGCTGCGCATTTCCGGAACGCCTCGTTTGGAAGAGCGCCCTTCGGAAGAATTGCGCTCTAGTTTGGGTGTAACAAAAGCCGGTTGGCCTATGGAAATACCCGTGGGCGCGGCTTTACCGAAAAAAATTTCCGTGGCCCGTAGCAGCCAGTTCGCTACGGCTTTTTTATTGGCCGCCGCTGGTGCTTTATATAGAGGAATGCTTTCGGAATACACGTTGGAACTCGAAGGCGAAATGCGTTCGGAGCCTTATTTACGCTTAACACTTGCCTTGATGAAAGACGCGGGGATCGGCAGTGAGTTTACAGGCCGTAATTTGAGAATTTTCCTGGAAGAGAAAAAGAAAAAATTTGTGTTCGCTATCGAAAAGGATGCGTCTTCTCTTTCGTTTTTGGAAGTGTATGGGGATCGTTGGCGTTTGAGTTCTTTTTTCCAAAAATCCCGTCAGGGTGACGGGGATTTTCCCTATTTTTTAAGCCAACTAAAAAATAACGAGCCTATTTCTTTAGGCAATCACCCCGATCTTGCACCGCCCTTATGGTCAGCGGCGGTGCTACTGCGAAAAAAATTAGAAATTGTGGATTGCCCCCAGTTGCACTGGAAAGAAAGTGACCGGGCCCATGCTTTGGTGGAGGCAGCCAAACTTCTTGGCGCAAAAGCAGAAGAACGCGACGACGGATTATTAGTGGATTTCCAAGGCTGGATTCCACCCACAAAAGAAATTTTCCTGCCCACTGAAGGTGACCATCGTTTAGCCATGGCCTTTGGTTTACTTTCCACAGAAATGCCCGTGCACCCGGATCGGCGAGATTGCGTGAGCAAAAGTTTTCCAGCATTTTGGCAGGCCTTGGATCTTTTGGAAAAGGCGTTGCCCGGATGAGAGCCGCATATCTTTTAGGTTTTCGTGGTGTAGGCAAAACCACTTTGGGGCGCGCCCTAGAGAAGCAAGAGGGGTGGCATTTTTTGGATCTCGATGAGGTGTGGGAAAAAGAACAGGGCACTTCCATTGTGAAATTTGTGGGCCAGCATGGATTGGAAAAATTCCGAGCTTTGGAATTTTCGTTGTTGCAGGAAACAGAAGCAAAAATCCAAAAGGGCGATTTCCGGGAGCCCCTCCTGGTGGCCACGGGCGGAGGCTTGGTAGAGTATGCTCCGAGCAGGGAGCTTTTAGAAAAAAGTATGCTGCCTAAAATCTTTCTTGAGGCTTCTGTTGAGGTGATTTGGCAGCGGCTAAAAAACACACCGGAGCGTTTGCTGGTGGGGAATTTAAAATCAGAAGCGGATGTGCGCGCTCTTTACCAAAAGCGCCAGCCATATTACGAGGCCTTGGCTACTTTGCGCGTACAAAGCACAAATGGCCCTGCACCCTTAAAGGGTGCTCTAAAAAAAATCTGGAAGATCTAAGAAATCAGGTTGGCTTTTTTGCCAATATAAAGCCAGCACATACCGCCGCTTAAGGGCCGAGGAGCAAAGGCCACGAAGCCCGCTTTTGTGAGCATGCGTTTTATTTCCTCCGGTGGGGGAAATTCCACAATGGACTTGGCCAAATATTCATAAGGTGACTTTGGCGCAAAAAGGCCCGCAAAACGAGGCATGCCTTGTTGTAGTAAGATTCGATAGGGAGCCCGCAGGATCTTAGCTCTGGGAAGGCCTAGCTCCAAAATCGCAAAAACGCCGCCCGGTTTTAACACCCGGTACACTTCACCCACAGCCTTTTGCCTCTCTTGCACATTGCGGAAGCCAAAAGCGATGGTCACAAAATCTAGGGATCCGGTTTCTGCTTGGATTTTTTCCGCTACACCTTCTTCCCACACAATTTTGCGATGAGATTTAGGCGATTTTTCTTGGGCTGATTTTTCCTGGGCGATCTTTAGCATGGCGGTGGTGGGATCTGTGCCTATTACTTGCGCCATTGGCCAGCGTTCGGCCATAAGCCTGGCCACATCTCCGGTGCCTGTGGCTAGGTCTAAAATTGTTTGAGGTCTTTTTCCCAGGGCTGCTTCGCCCGTGGAAAGCATGGCATTGCGCCAGTGGCTATCCATGCCTGCGGTCATAAGGGCGTTGAGAAATTCGTATTTTGGGGCAACTTCTGTAAAGAGTTCTACGGTATGGGGTTTGGGATCCATGCTCTAAGCACTAGCATACTGGGGAAGAAATGTTAATTATGTTTGCCCCAGATTCTAATGCGAACGGGCTGTACTCCTGCCCGGGCAGAAGCTGGGATTTTAATTAGCGGAAGTGTTTGGCTGCCACCGGCTCGCACACTCAAGCCCACTTCAGTGCAGTCTTGAGAAAAATCATCTACGTGAGAGAATTCATCGCCCACATAAATTTCCATACGGTATAGGGTGTAAGGAAAACTAAAGCCGCGTTCGTGACTAGTAAAGCTTACCTCTAGCCGCTCCATGTTTGTCCAATGAAAGCCTGCTAGCGTTTTGGTGATATAGCCGCCATAGCCGTTACGAGTGGGTAGGAAAAATTCTAATTGTTGTTCTTGGCTAAAATTCCATTGCTCTGTGATGTCCACCACGGGGCGAGGATCCATACAATCGGCGCTGGCCGGTAGCGGCAGAGTGAGTAAAATAAAAAAGAAGGCCAAGAAGCGCATAACAAACGCTTCGGTAGGGGGAATTTAAAACTTGAGCAAATTGATTTGATAATGCTTTCAGTGGGTAACTACTTGGATATCAGCGCCAAATTGGCTCACAAGTAGGGAAACAGGAGTTTCACTTTTTTGTTCGCCTCCTAGGGCGGTAAGCAAAAGCTTACCCTCGGCAACAGGTACTGAGTCTAGCATTAAACCTAAAGTGGGATGGGCACAAAGGCTATGACCAGAAAATGTTTCCCCGTTTTCTTTTTGTAGTTGTAGCTTCCAAGTAACAGGAGAGGTCCAGGCTTCTTCGGGGCTAGGAACTTGGGCCGAGCAATCCTGGCCCGTTCCATGAAAGATCCTTCGCCACGAACGATTATCGGAACCTACAGACAACGAGATGGGCTCCCTACCTATGGAAGCGAGCGTTCGAGTTTCCAGGATTTTTTCTGCAAAAGCCCGCACTGTTTGGCGCAAAAGTAATTCGCCTTGCAGATCCCGGCCCACGGGGATCGCTAACACCACTAGAAAACCAATGAAAGTGAGTAGTAGCACGCGGCGGCGGAAACGTAATTTCAAATCCTCGGGATCAGGAAGGGCTTCTTCCACATGGAAAATCGTGCGCTTACGAAAAAGTGGCATTTAATTAAAGTACCATTGCCAAATTTTCTCGCCAAAGAAAAATGCCACGAGCGCGCCGCCAGAAAGAAAGGGGCCGAACGGAATGGCAGTATTACCTTTCCTACCCTTAAGTAAAATGAGAAAAATCCCAAAAAGTGAACCCACCACGGAGCTGCCCACAAGAGTAACTAGTACACCTTTTACGCCCAGAAATGCGCCCACCATTGCCAGAAATTTGATATCCCCGCCCCCTAGGCCATCTTTTCCCGTGGCAGCTAAATATGCCCAAGCAATGGCGTAGAGAACGCCTCCACCCACAAGTAGTCCAAGTGCAGCTTGCACTAGGCTGTGATCAGGAACAAAAAATGCGCTAGCTAATCCGATAACTATGCCGGGTAGGGTAATTTTATCCGGTAGGATCCAGTGTTTAAGATCAATAAAGGTACAGGCCACAATGGCACTCATAAAATAAAAAGCAAAGGGCCAAGCGCGCCAATCGGGTTGATATAAGGCGGCCGCAGTGAAAAGCACGGCAGTTAATAGCTCTACAACTGGATAGCGGAATGAAATGGAGCATCCGCAAGAAGCGCATTTTCCCTTAAGCATTAAAAAGCTCAGTAGGGGGATATTTTGATGCCAGCGAATGAGTGCCTTACATTCCGGGCAATGACTGCGGGGAAAAACAATGCTTTCGTTTCTAGGTAAACGATAGATCACTGCGTTGAGCAAGCTGCCTACGCAGAGGCCAAAGGGAAAAATAAACAATAGAAAGATTTCGGTGAGAGTGATCACTTATCTCATTCACTTTCTTCAGGATTAGGATCGTCGATACCATATTTTTCAATGCGGTAGCGAAGGCTACGAAAGCTAATGCCTAAAAGAGCAGCAGCTTTCTTTTTTACCCCTTTTGTTTCTTCTAGTGCCTTGATGATATGTTGCCGTTCAAAATTTTCTACCCCCTTTTCTAGGTCAAATGGTCCAGAGCTTTTTTCAGTAGTAGCAACAGTTTGGGGAGTGGGTTGGCCGGAAGGCATAAATAGTTTTTGTGGCAGGCTCTCTGGCAGGATGGCTGATTGATTTTCTAAGGCTACGGCTCGTTCTATTAAATTCTCGAGCTCCCGCACATTACCAGGATAATCATAAGCAAGTAAGGCCCGCATAGCTTCTTGGCTCACAGATTTAATAGGTTTACCCATGATCACAGTGAACTTACGCAGGAAATGCTCGGCAAGTATGGGGATATCTTCCCGTCTTTCGCGTAAGGGGGGAATGCGAATTTGGATCACATTGAGTCGGTAGAACAGATCTTCCCGGAAAAGGCCATTTTTTGCCATGGCTTCTAAATCTTTATTTGTGGCACAGATGATGCGCACGTCTACGGTAACATCTTCGGATCCGCCCACAGGGCGAAAACTCTTTTGTTGGATGGCACGCAGGAGCTTCACCTGCATGGAGAGGGGCACTTCGCCGATTTCATCGAGAAAAAGAGTGCCACCATTGGCTTGGCTGAATTGGCCAATTTTATCTTGTACGGCACCTGTAAAAGCACCACGTTTATGGCCAAATAATTCGCTTTCTAAAAGATTTTCGGGAATTGCGGCGCAATTGATTACTACAAAGGGCGTATTGTTTTCTGAGCTATGGCGATGGATAGCGTGGGCCACCAATTCTTTTCCGGTACCGCTTTCGCCTAAAATCATCACATTAGTTTTGGTTTTGGAAATACGTTTGATCATTTCAAACACGGGCTGCATGGCGGCGGAATTTCCGATAATACTTTCGATCGAAAATGTTTTGCCAAGTTCCGTACGCAATTGGCGATTTTCTTTTTCAAGAGCCAAGGTTTTTAGGGAGTTTTCGATGGCGATCTTCATCTCGTCGATCTGAAATGGCTTGGTGAGGTAATCGTTGGCCCCGAGTTTCATGGCCTCCACTGCGCTTTCTGTGGAGCCGTGGGCTGTCATGATAATTACGGCCATATCGCTTTTGGTTTGTTTGATCTTCCCTAAAAGATCAATGCCGTTCATGTCGGGCATTGAGATGTCCGAGATCACTACGTCAAAATTTTTAGAGCGTAAAACTTCCAAAGCTGCTGTGGCGCTTTCTACTGTGGTAACGCTATAGCCCTCTCTGCCCAACATGATCTCTAAAAATTCTAGAATCGACTTTTCGTCGTCGACTACCAGCACGTTCTCTTTTTTAGTGGCCATTGAAAATCCTTCCTAAGAGGTAGTGCTAGCCATTTCCATAGTGGAAGAAGCCGGCAAAAGAATGCGAAAGTGTGCGCCACTCGTGGATGGCTCTAAAGAAATGGCACCCTTAGCTCTGCGAAGGATTTGAGCCACTGTAGCTAGGCCTAAGCCCGTGCCATCCGCTTTTGTGGTAAAAAAAGGATCAAAAATTTTCTCCCTAATGGTTGAAGGCACGCCTGGTCCGTTATCGCGCACGTGCAGCACCAGAAGACCATCTTCAACAGCACTCATTTCCACAGTGATCTGAGGCGAAGCGCTACCCACAGCCTCGATCGAGTTGAGAAAGAGGTTGAAAAAAACTTGTTTCATTCGCTCACGATTGGCGTGGCCACTGGCAGAGGCGGGAACTTTGTTTAGAATCACAATATTATGATTATTGCTACTGTGCTGCACAGCTTCTGCTACTTCTGTGATGAGTTCAGCCACACTAAAATCGTTGGCACTGCTATCTTTGGGTTTTGCGTACTCCAGAAAATCCGTAATTAGGTGATTGAGACGCCGGATTTCCCGTAAAGAAATAGCTAGAAGCTTCTGGTCCTGTTCATTTTCAGGCTGTAAATGTTTAGAAAGAAGCTCGATAGATCCAGAAATCGAAGCTAAGGGGTTGCGTATTTCGTGGGCAATGGCTGCGGCCAGTTCACCTGTGGCGGCTAATTTGGATTCGAATTCTAGTTTTTGTTCCAGTTGTAGCGTTTGGGAAATATCTTGAAACACGATGATGTGGCGGTTTTTGTTATCTGGATTATTCAATTTCACTAACTGCACAGAAAGCGAAGGCGTCTGATCGGCAGTAGCGCGAAAGAGATAACGTAGCCGTTGTGTTTCAGTCATTTGATCCCAGGCCCCGAAGATCCCCTTTAGTTCTGGTAATAGCTCGTAGTATTTTAAGCGCATTTCGGGGGGATGGGTGAGCTTTAAGCTAGCCAGAGCTGTGAGATTAATTTTTTGCACGTATTCGTTTTCATCTACGAGCACGATTCCCACCGGAATGCTATTTAACAACCGATCGTTTAAGAGCTCCAAGCGTTCGATATTGGCCCGTTGGGTTTCCAACATTTGTTTTTGTTTTTTGAGCTCATCCATGAACTGGCCGCAGAGTAGAGCTGTGAGTAAGAATAATAGTTCGTGCCAGGCTAAGTTGTACCAAGCATTTACTTGGTCCATGTCGTTATTGGCGTAATAAATGAAAGCGAACGTGAGGCCGGAAATAGAGGAAACTAGCAAGGCACCATTCAGCTGATAAACCAGGGAGGCAAATACAATATTCAATAAATAGAGGAAGAGGAAGATTGAGTCATTCACACCCGTGAGGTAAACGAGATAGCTCGTGAGTAGTAGATCGTAAAGCAACTGCGAAGGCATGAACCGCCGCACTTTTAATGTTTGCTCCCAGAAGGAAGTGTTAATCACGGAAAAGAAAAAAGACGCTGTCAAGGCAGCATACATTTGCGCAATTGCCAGAGAGCCTAAAACTTCTTGCTTCAAAAAGATCGTTGAAAGCAAAACCAGGGAGATCAGGAGCATCCTGGCCATGTAAAAAATGGAAATCTTGCCCTGGGTATTGCTATCCAAGGCGAGCGCATATCTGGCGGCTCCGATCATTGGTCTCCCTGTTGACTATCGGCAATGTTAAATACTGGCAAGTACATGGCCACGAGGATGAAGGCTACGATTCCACCAAGAACCACTAGGACCACAGGCTCCAGTAATTTAGATAGGCCAGACACCACAGCTTCTACTTCCGCCTCGTAGAAATCAGCGATCTTCATGAGCATTTGATCCAGCGTTCCCGTATTTTCACCAACGTTGATCATTTGGATCACCATGGGAGGAAAAACTTTAGCTTGGGCCAAAGGCAGAGCAATGGTTTTTCCGGAAGAAATTTCGTCTTTTACTTTGGCCAATGCATCTTCGATCACTGCGTTGTCCATGGTCATTTTGCAGATTTCGATGGCGTCAATGAGATTCACGCCGGAAGTTAGCATCGTACCTAAGGTGCGCGAGAAACGGGCGGTAGCGCCTTTGATGGCAAGATCTCCGAACAGCGGAACAGATAGCACAAAACGATCCCAGCGCCTTTTACCAGCAAAGGATCTTTTATACTTTATGAAGCCAACTACAGATCCAACAGTTCCGGCCAAAATAAAAATCATATATTCAGAACAGAAATGGGATACAGAAATCACAAATTTTGTGAGCGCTGGTAACTGACCACCAGAAGAGGTGATCATAGATTCAAACTGTGGCACCACGAATGTGAGCAAGCCGAAAGTAACACCAAAACCCACAACCATAACGGCAGCCGGATAAATCATGGCGCCTTTAATCATGCGTACGAGTTTTACGTTATCGTCTAGATATTTTGCTAAGCGACTCAGTATCAAATCAAGAGCGCCCCCCATTTCTCCGGCGCGCACAAGATAGATGTAAAGGTGATTAAATATCCCTTTTTGACGCGACATCGCCTCCCATAAGGGGCTACCACCAGAAATGGCTTCTTGAATATTCTGTAAGGAGCGTTTCAGGGTTAGATTTTTTTCCCCTTGGGATAAAATATCGAAGGCTTGCAATAGAGGCACGCCGGAACCCACCATCACCGATAGTTGCCTGGTCATGATCGCAATTTCGCTATCACTCACGCCGCCACTGCCAAAAAATTTAATCTCTTTATTGAAGATACTTTCCGCTTCAATCTTAGTGGGGCGAATGCCTTGTTGCCGTAAGAATATTCGCACCTCGGATTCCGAAGGCAAATCCACGGAGGCTTTTACTTTTTCACCATTTTTCCTTTGGCCTTCGTATTTAAAATTCGGCATGATTTATTTCCTTTTAAGCGCCTCGCTTTTTGGGCCCAGCGCTGCCGGAGGCCGTGAGCATACGTACTAATTCATCAGGAACAGTGGTGCAGCTTAGAGCTACATCCTCGGAGATAGTGCCATCTTGCACAAGCTTGATGAGGCATTGGTTCATCGTGATCATGCCGCTCTCGGTTTGCCCTACCTGCATGGAAGAGTAAACTTGTTCCAATTTTTCTTCTCGAATCAAGTTGCGAATAGCGTTGTTGGTGCGCATAATTTCCATGGCGAGAACGCGTCCGCGACCTGTGCGCCTGCTTACTAATTGTTGAGAGATTACTCCGATCAAAACGAAACTTAATAAATGGCGTACAGAGTTTTGTTTGTCTGGAGGAAATACATCTACCAGGCGGTTGATCGTTTGAATGGCAGAGTTAGTGTGCAAGGTGCCGAACACTAAGTGCCCTGTTTCTGCGGCGGAAAGCGCCATTTCGATGGTTTCCATATCTCGCAATTCTCCCACCAAAATATAATCGGGGTCTTGGCGCAATACCCGTTTTAAGGCCGCAGAAAAACTGTGAGTATCGGTGCCGATTTCCCGCTGGTTGATCACGCAGTTTTTATGGGGATGAATAAACTCAATTGGATCTTCTAGGGTGATGATATGACCACGTTCATTGGTATTAAGATAATCGATGATGGAAGCCAAGGTGGTGGATTTTCCTGAGCCTGTGGGTCCAGTCACCAACACAAGACCATTGGGCGCCTTTACAATATCACGGATCACGGGCGGCAGGCCCAACGCTGACATATCGGGAATTTCAAAAGGAATGCGGCGAAATACACCAGCCACGGATCCCCTTTGCATAAAAATATTTCCCCGGAAACGAGCCAGACTTTTAATTCCAAACGATACGTCGATTTCCATTTTTTCTTCGAATTCAGCTTTTTGTGCATCTGTTAAAACGCCGTAACAAAGATTTTTAGTATCCGTAGAGCTCATCACTTCAGTTTTTACTTTCGACATCACACCGCCAATGCGTAGCTGTGGAGGAGAGCCTACGGTTACGTGCAAGTCAGAGGCGTTCTGCTCCACCATTGCCTTTAGGAGCTGCTGTAGAGTTACCTGGGCCATTTCAATCCTCCGTTAAAAATCCGAAGCAGTATTTGTTAGCGCTTCTTCCAGGGTGGTCATTCCTTCGGCAGCCTTAGAGAGAGCAGCCATTCGTAATGTGCGCATACCTTCGCCTATAGCGCGCTTTTTTAGTTCCAAGGAGTTTGCGCCTGACAACACTCCTTCTTTCAAAGTGGATGTAAATGGCATCACTTCGTAAATGCCGAACCGGCCCGCATAGCCGGTGTTTGAGCAGCTAGGGCAACCGGTACCGCGATAAAGCTTCATTTGTTTGGCGGCTCCTGGATCTACACCGAGCTCCATCAGCCGTTGCACATTTACAGGTGCTTCTACCCGGCAATTCGGGCAAATGCGGCGTAACAAGCGCTGGGCACAAATGAGGTTGATGGCTGCGGTTACAAGAAATGGCTCCACGCCCATATTTAGCAAGCGAGTGGCAGAAGATGGTGCATCGTTTGTGTGTAGCGTGGATAGCACAAGGTGACCCGTAAGTGCCGCTTGAATTGAGACCTCGGCTGTCTCGTAATCGCGCACCTCTCCCACCAGGATGATATCAGGGTCTTGCCGCATGAAGGTTCTTAAGGCCGCAGCGAAAGTGAGACCAATATCCGAATGGATCTGCACTTGATTGATGCCTTCAAGATTGTATTCCACAGGATCTTCGGCGGTAGAAATATTGTCGGAAACTTTATTCAGCTCTTGGAGTGCGGAATAGAGGGTGGTGGTTTTTCCTGATCCAGTGGGGCCTGTAACAAGCACCATGCCATAAGGTTCATGAATAGCGGAAAGGAAGGCTTCAAGGGCCGCTTTTTCGAATCCTAATTTCATGAGGTCCGTTTGCAGGCCGCTCTTATTAAGGAGACGCAGCACTACTTTCTCGCCAAACACTGTGGGCATGGAGCTCACCCTGAAATCCATTTCACCAAAGGGGGTGCGAATTTTAATGCGACCATCTTGTGGTAAACGTTTTTCCGCGATGTCCATCTTGGCCATGATTTTCACCCGAGCGATTACGGCATTTTTTACTTGCAAGGGGGGGCGCATGGCTTCATAGAGCGCTCCATCGATGCGTAGGCGAATACGAAAAGCATTTTCGTAGGGCTCAATATGGATGTCGGACGCTTTTTTCTTGATCGCATCTACTAAAACTTGGTTCACAAGTTGAATCACGGGCGCATCAATTTCGTTGGCGTCTTTAATTTCATGGGCGTTATCTGTGTTGAGGCCCATATCTTCCACTTTATCGGCCTCGCCCACTTTTACCTGTTTTTCAATCAGGTTCATTGCGCCATAGTATTTATCCATGGCCGCTTCAAATGCAGAGATCGAAGTGATCACCGCTTCAATGCGCATTTGTGTGCGAAATTTAATATCGTCGAGATTAGCAAGCGCCGTGGGATCAGAAAGAGCAATCACCAACGTGCCTTTGGCCTTTTGTAATGGAATCAGACGAAAACGGCGCGCATCTTCAGCGCTTAAGATTTTTACTACCTCAGGATCGATTTGGTATTTATTCAAATCAAAAGATGGAATCGAATATTTTTTGGAAAAATGTTCAATTAGTCGCTGTTCTTGAATGATATTTTGCTGCTGCAAATATTTAATGTGGGGAACTTTTTGTTTTTGGAAAGCTTCTTCTGCTGCGTTGTAATCGCCTTGGGTGATTAACTGCTCTTTTAGAAGAAGGTCAACGAATTGCTTCGACATGAATCTTTCCTGATTTCCCGCCACCTAAGGCCGTTTCTTCCTGAAACTTCCATTGCTTACTAGAATTATTTTGTGTGGAGTGACAAAAATTGTCAAGGCGGGCGCCCGTTTACACGTCAGCGTTATTCGCTATGCTTGGGCTGGTAAAAATAAATTTATTTTATTTATGTATTAATGCTTTGCCTTTTTTACTCCCCTGCCTCCTTGGAGAGATATGTATAGAGTGAAACAGGCGCGCATTTTGTCAGCAAAGATTTGTGGAATGACAATTTACGGCCGTAAAAAACGCAAAATTTGTTCAGAGAAATATCGGTGTTTTCTATCTCGCTGAATTTCTTGGGATTTAAAATCAGACCATTTTGGCAGCGCTCTTGCAGCATGTATCGGTAAGGATTTTAAAACCTACCATTTAGAATAGAGGGCTGATTTATGAACTTGTTAAAGGGTAAAAAGGCAGAAAGCGGCTTTACTCTGATTGAATTGATGATCGTAGTGGGAATCATCGGGATCTTGGTGGCCATCGCTGCTCCTAACTTCTCCCGTTATCAGTCAAAAGCTCGGCAGGCTGAAGTGAAGATTGCTCTGGCTGCTGTGTATGGTGGAGAGAAAGCTTTCTACAGCGAGTATTCTGCCTACATCTCTTCCATGGACGCTATTGGTTACGCGCCTGAAGGTAACCGTAGATATTACAACGTGGGCTGGAACGCTGTACACGGATCCGCTATTACTGGTTACTCTGGTCAAAACACCAACGGTAACTATGCGGATGCGAACAATCCGTTTACTTGTACTAACGCTGTAGAAGCATTACCCGCTAACCTCACTGGCGATGCGCAAACTTTCACTGTGGGTGGTTCTGGTTGCATTCGGGACGCTGCTGCGAATATGGATCGTTGGACAATGACGGACACCAAAATCATTTCCAATACTGTAGTGAGCTTGTAAAAGATATTTACTCGTAGCCATATTGTATCATATATTTAGTTTAGTTTAGTCTAGTAAATGGGATTTCGGTTGGAGGCAGTATGAAAAACATGATGAGTATCACTAAATCGCAGAAGGGTTTCACCCTGATTGAATTGATGATCGTAGTGGGAATCATCGGCATCTTGGTAGCTATCGCTGCTCCTAACTTCTCCCGTTATCAGTCAAAAGCACGGCAGGCTGAAGTGAAGATTGCTCTGGCTGCTGTGTATGGTGGAGAGAAAGCTTTCTACAGCGAGTATTCTGCCTACATCTCTTCCATGGACGCTATTGGTTACGCGCCTGAAGGTAACCGTAGATATTACTTTGTAGGTTGGAACGATGCACATGGATCCGCAGTAACAGGCTATGCTGGCCAGAACACGAATGAAAACTTTGCTGATGCGAACAATCCATTTGTTTGCACGAACGCCGATGAAGCTCTGCCTGCCAACCTTACTGGTGACGCGCAAGCTTTTACCGTAGGTGGATCTGGTTGTATTCGAGATTCCGCTGCAAACATGGACCGTTGGACTATGACGGACACCAAAATTATCTCCAATACTGTGGTAAGTTTGTAGGCCACAGTATTTTTAAGAGGGCTGTGTAAACCAAGGTGAGCGCTCCCCATGTTAAAGTGGCTTCTGTTTTTTAGCTTATCGTTGTCGGGGATTATATGGATGCAGGAAAAATTTCCCCAGGAGCGCCTCACCGATAAAATCGTTTTCGATTTTAATGAAACCTTTGCCAACTATTCTGCCGACACTTTAAATTTCACTGCTTTCGGTTATCAACGAGCAGTCAGCTCTCTTCTCTGGCTGCGTTTCTTACAGCAAACGCCTCCTAAAAAGATCGGTTCTAATCAAGTGAGCTGGATTTATCGGGATCTAGACACAATCACCGTGTTAGATCCAGATTTTTACCCGGTATATGAACAGGGGGGAGTTTTTCTCTCAGTAATCACAGAAGATAGGATTGGTGCAGAGAAGATCTTACTTAAAGGGACAGAGCGCTTTCCTGACCGTTGGCGCTTACGGGCTTATTTGGCTTACCACTACCAGTTTGAAATGAATGAGCTACAAAAGGCCGGAGAGCAATACGTTGCCGGAGCCCAATTGCCCGGAGCCCCTGCTCTACTGGCTATTAGAGCCAGCCATTTTTTGCAAAAAAAAGGGCAGCTGCAGAATGGAATTCTACTTTTGCAAACAATGATCAATGCCACTTCTGATGCTGGCGTTAAAAAGAAATTACAGGATAAACTAGATAAATTACGAAGAGGTATTTATGGCCAATGAGGCTGCCATTCGATTTTTAGAGCTAACAAAAGTTTATCGTGATGGGCTCACCTTAAAAGGAAAACTTTCGGTTTCCAATCTTTCTTTTACTGTTCCACGGGGGAAAATTTTTGGTTTCTTAGGCGCCAATGGAGCCGGGAAAACCACTAGCATTAAAATAGCACTCGGTTTGCAAAGCGCCACCTCAGGCAGGGTTGAAATATTTGGCGAAGATGCAACTCTTGTGGCCAATCGTGCACGGCTTGGGTATTTGCCAGAGCGCCCCTATTTTCAAATGAACTTTACGGCAGATGAAACTTTAAATTTTCATCGTAGCTTGTATGGAAAAAAACATAGTGGAAAAAATTGCTTAAGCAACCAAGAGCTATTGAAGCTTGTGGGTTTGGAAGATTCTCGCTACACCTATTTACGCTCTTTTTCTAAAGGTATGTTGCAAAGAATTGGTATCGCTCAATCTTTGGTGAATGATCCGGAACTTGTGATTTTAGATGAACCCATGAGCGGCCTGGATCCCGTGGGTAGAAGAGATGTGCGTAATCTCATTCTAGATTTAAACCGATCTGGGAAAACTATTTTTTTTAGCTCCCATATTTTAAGTGATATTGAAAGCCTCTGCGAAGAGATCGCTTTTTTGGAAAAGGGTGTGTTGAAATACTTGGGTAAAGTAGACCAAGTAATCCGGGGCGAAAAAAATGAGTATGAAATTACTTTTCGTTTAGAAAATCCCGCAGAGATCGGGCTTACATTCCAAAATGCTGGTCAATATTATCGTGCTACTGTGCAAGGTAACAAAGAGGCACGAGTAGCGGCTGAGCGCATTTGGCAAAAAAATGGCGAAGTAATTAGCTTGGGGCCCGTGCAAAAAAGCTTAGAAGAGGTTCTCTTCGGAAAGGAGTAGGGGAAAGTGCGTACGATTTTTGCTTTAGCATTAAATACTTGGTGGCAATTTGTACGGGATAGAATTTTCTATATCGTGTTGGTGGTGGCGCTTTTTCTATTGGGATTCTCCTACTTTCTTTCATCTCTCACGATTGTAGAATCCCGAAAAATTCTCTTAGATTTTGGTTTTTCGGCCATTTCGATCGCGGGTGTTTTAACTTCTGTTTTTATAGGCGTAGTGGCAATGGCTAGAGAGGTTGATAGCCGCACCATTTACACTATTCTTACCAAACCTGTTTCTCGCTCGGTTTATGTGTTGGGAAAATTTTTGGGAGGGGCTTTAGTATTAGCTGTTTCCCACTTCCTTTTTGCTTTGGCTATTTTATCTATTTTGCATTTGTCTGATGAAAAATTTCCGAGCGGCTTCTATTCCTGCGTGGCTCTTATCTTTATGGAGAATCTAATTATCCTTGGGGCTGCTTTCTTTTGCTCTTCTTTTTTGAATAGCACCCTGGCGGCTTCGATCACAGTTTCCATTTTTTTAATTGGCAGAAGTAGTTTAGGGTTGCAAACCATGAGCGAGCGAGCAGCTACGCCCGAAATTCGCGCCATTGCCAAGGCGCTATATTACACCTTTCCCAATCTAGAGCGATTTAACATTCGGGATGTTGTGGCTTATGAAAAACCTTATCCAGAATCCATGCTTTGGATGGGTGCTATGTATTTGTTCTTCTATTTGCTATTTTGCCTAACCTCTTCTTGTTTGATTTTTCAAAAGCGGGATCTGCCTTGAACCGGCGAATTCTTCTAGTGTTGGGTTGCATTCTTATTGCAGGCACCTTTTTGCTCTTAGCAAAAAATATGAAACTGCAGGAGAAAGATCCTGACCGTTATTACCATTTTGCCGTGAGCCGCCACATGCAGGAAATTGATGGCTGGTTTCCTAAAACTTTGCCTGCAGTGGTTGGTTTAAAATGGGATCGCTATTTTCCTGATAAAGAATTTCTTTTCCATCAGCTCACCGCTCTTGGCTATCGCTTGAATAATGATCAGGGTGTAATTTATGCTGCTTTGGCTTGCGCCATGCTTATTCCAATTGTGATTTTTTTGTATGGCAGCACCCTGTTGCCAGCTTGGGTGGCGGCTTCTTGTTTATTCTTTTGTGTGTTTTCCCCCAATCTTTTTTTTCGTCTCAGCATGGTGCGGCCCCATGTGTTGGCTATTTTGTCATTTCTTATTTTGCTCATGGGGATTTTGGAACGAAAAAGATGGTGGCTTTTTGCTGGCGCCCTCCTGTTTTCTTTGAGTTATCACGCTTTTTATGTGCCTTTACTTTGTTTGGCTATCGCCATGGGTTTAGGTGCTTTGCAAGGTGGAGAAGAACGTAAAAAAATTTGGCAATCGATGTTGTGGGGATTCTTTGGCTTAGTGGTTGGGCTTGTGGTGAACCCCTATTTCCCCAGCAATATTTTGGGAGCCATCGAGATTGCACGCATTCCATTTTTGATGGAAAAGGAGCTTAGCAATATTTCCTTTGGTGATGAGCTCTATCCATTACCAACTAATATTTTCCTGCGTTACATGGCGCTTCAGGGCTTAATGTTGGTTGTTGCTATATTTTTGTTGGGAAAAAAATCCTGGCGGAGCTCTGAAAATTTCTCACTCTATTTCTTAACTTGTAGTGGGCTCTTTACTTTGGGATTGGCGTTTCTTAGCCGCCGAGGCGGAGAATATTTTGTGCCCGTAAGCGGCCTTTTGCTCATTTACTTATTGCGGGAAGTTCCACTTTGGAACAAAAAAGCTTCGCTCCTATGGTTAGCCGTAGTGGCTGTGCCCGCAGGCTTTTTTATAAAAGAGTATCGCAATTATATTCGAGAAGAGAGCCCAGAACGGGTCCGACTTACCTTTGCGGCCGTGGAATCTTTTCCTAAGGGACCTGGGATTTTATTCAATTGCGATTGGGATCGAAGCCCGTATGTAATGTACGCTAGGCCGGAATTCAAAGTTGTGGATGTATTGGATCCCAGTCTACTCTATTTTCGGAACCCTGAGGCATTTCGGGCCCGGGCCGAATTGCGCAGTGGCATGGTGGGAGATGCCCATGGTCTCATTCGCAACGCTTTCCAAGCCGATTATGTGCTTTGCGCGGATCTCAATGTGGTAGAACAATTACGTGCAGATCCAGGTTTTCAACAACTTTATCCTGTAGCCAATTTCCATTCTCAAGAAAATCTCGCTGGTCCATACGCTTTTTTGGTGAAAAAAGAACCAGCCACAGAATACGTGCAAAAGTTTTCTTTGCGTTGGCTGCCAGATCTCACCGTAGACCAATTCCGCAGCTTGCATCCTGGCTCGGCAGAGAGCGAATCTGTAACAAAAGAATTAAACGGTATGTCTTTTCTTTCGCTGCAAACTATATTTAAAGAAAAAATGCAGGCAAATAAAGATAAACAAAAGGATAAGATATTCTGTGCCTTAGTGCAGCCCTCCACAGAAGAATTACGGCGTTTACAGGGCGCGGAATTTTTAGCTTTAGGTGGTGGTCGCAATCTCAGGCTCTGGCGGAATGGAAAAATCTATTTCGAAAGTGTGCAAGGGTATTTAAAAGCTAGTAGCAGCAGGGTAGTGATACCGCTCCAAGAGCCTTTACAAGCCACCGATAAAATAGAGTTATTAGTTTGCTCTTCGGCGGCAGCGCCTTACTGGGGAGTGGCGATGTCTTTTTGGAAAAAGAACCAATTGGAAAAGCTTTGCCAATGGAAATCCCAGCATACAGGTTCAACGCTTGCGCAAGTGAACGTGCCCTACTCTGGGGTGCGGGCGGAAACTTGCATTGGCGAAATAGCGGAAGCCTTGCCTCCGCCTACTTTACGCAATAGCCGCTTGGCTCCCTAATTATTTGTAGAGAGAATAGTGCGAGTAAACAGGTGCTGTGCCTTCCATAAAATTACGTGTGCGGGAATAGATCACGCGTAATTGGCCGGATTCTTTTTTCTGCAAAGATAGGATGAAGCGATAAAAGCCCACGTCTTTGGTGCCTACGTAAGCATTTTTTTCTGCTTGGTATTGCAAATGGTGCTGAAGGCCAGATCTACCGGTAACCACTGCTTCACAATTTGTGCTGGTTACAGAAAATGATTTCAAAGGAAAGTGCACATATTGCTCGCGTTCTTCAATATTGTCCGAATACTCGTCGCTCCCCTCTATTTTTTGGTATTGGCCAGAATAATCCGGGCAGGCGAGGGCGAGTGGGCTAAAGAGAAAAAGGGCAAGTAGGGCGAGTTTCATAGGTACTCCTTGTAGCTTTTTTTTAGTGTAGGCCAAGCGGTGGAACAAGGCCAAAAAAACCGCAGCTCTTTTTATGCCGCGGGCCGTTATTCGCCCATGGCAAAGTTTACGGTTTTCGTGAACGCCTTTTCTTGGCCCACAATTTTTGCGGAAACTTCATAGGTTCCTTCTATCGTATTATTCAACAGAACAGGGAATTTCATTGTTTGCTTCTTTTTTAGAAAACCAAAGGATTCTTTCGATTCATGCACTACAGTGGTTTTACCTTTTAGATTGTGCGTGATCCTAATTTCCACTTCTGTATTTTTATCCCCCTTGGCTTCCACCACAAAAAGCGTGCGCTCGGCGGCCCCCTTGAGGCTCCCTTCCCCAATGGGTGCATTCCAGATGCTAAAACCAGGCTTAAAGATATCTTCTGACCACTTGCCAGTGCCGTGATAAAAAAGTTGTCCTCTAATGGAAACAACTTCTCCAGCAAGGGCAGAGGAAGAAACGAAAAACAGAATAAGAAACAACTTCATACTAGCCTCCAATACTAAGCACTTCTTTGGCCCATTTTTTCTCTAAATATTCTTCTCCACATGACTCATGCCACAATTGCTCCGTTTGTCCTTTGTCCCAAGCAATTTCCCCGATACGCCCCGGATTCCCATCGATATTCCTTTTAGTGGAATAGATAGCAATGGGATCTTTGTATGCCTCTTTAACTGGGATGATTTTCCATCCACGCTTTTTTAATTCGGTTACTAAATCACCAACATAAAGAGCCGCTGTATCCGTTTCGTGAAGGAGGATTATATGTTTAGGAGAGCGGCGTAAATGCTTGAGGGCCATCTGATCGTAATATTCGGCAGATTCAGCGATCACATTCACATAAAATCTTTTAAATCTTTCAAGATCGATTTTTCCCTTTTTAGCTTCCCGCTGGAACATTTCTTCCAGATACCAGTCGTAGGTGTTTACAGTAATATAGGCATTGAAGTAGCCATATTTTTTTAAGGTTTGGCGCATTTTGTCTCGCCTGTTTTTTTCTTTCCCTTCTTTTAAGAAGGGAAAGCGGAACCAGGGAGTAAAATTTTTAAAATGCAAAAGAGCTTTATGAGCTGTGAGGAAATCTTTTTGGAAGGCTTGAGGAGAGAGCTCATCGATGCTGGGGTGGGTGTGAGTATGGTTGGCAATCAGGTGGCCGGCATTGGCGTAGGCTTCAAGGCGGGCGCGACCTTCTTCATCCAGATAACCAGACACAGAAAAAAATGCGGCCTCCTTTACACCCTGTTTTTTTAGGGCAGCGATCAGTTTTTGGGCGCGTACAGGCCCACTGAAATATCCGTTAGCCATACGGGGAGAATCATCGAAAGTGAGGGCAATTTCTTTGGCTTCTAGAAATAGGGGCAAGAAAAGAGCAAAAAGTAGGAGCATGGTCATAGAGTATCAATCTTTAGTCTTGTGCTCAATCATTCTATAAATGAATAATAATCTGTTAATTATGCATTTTACAAATCATTAGCCCGGGCGTAGTTTCCACTTCGTTGACGAAACGAAACAGAATTGAAAGTCGCCTCGCCAGCCACGGAGTTTAAGAAAAGGATTTTGCAACCAACAAGAATTCTAAGGAGACTTTTTATGAAATTTTTAACAGTAGCCCTCATGACCGTAGTTCTTTCTTCCGCTTTTGCTGCTAACGCCAAAGCTGATGGTTTCCTCTGTGAAACCACGAGCCAAGATTTGCTCGTGAAAATCTTCAACCACACCAACCCTGAAGTTGGCACTCGCGTAGGTGCTGTGATGGTTCTTTCGGATCCTGCTGTGCAAGCTGGCCGTAAAACGATCGCCCGCTTCCAAGAAGTAAATGGCGTGCTCACGAACCGCGCTTCTAAATACGAAGCTAACGTAGACTTACGTTTCAACGACAGCAGCCGTAAAGGTGAGTTGATCTTGGGCACCAAATTGGGTGAATTGGACAGCGTAATCGCTGACATCGACTTCACATACGCCGCTCCTGTGGCTGCCGATGAAGATCTGCCTGGCACCTTGACCTTGATCAAGCGCAATGGCGAAGCCATCCAAGCTGATTTGATCTGCGCCCGCTACCTCAAAGGCGAGTAAGGTTTAAGATTCTAAGAAAAACTAAAGGGACTACCGGAAACGGTGGTCCCTTTTTTTGATTAGGGTTTCCGATCCGTTGCAATGTAACACGCGACTTCGCAGCGAAGTCGCGTGTTCGCCATTTGAATCATCTCCTAGATCCCCTTACGGAACTGGCAGTGGAGCATGGCGGAGTATTTGTAGCCATCATCATCCGTGCGGTTTAGGACTAAGGATCGCGAATAGCTTTCCCAGGTGCGATCGCTGCTGTAATTTACTTCGTGATTGCCGCTAGAAATTTTAGTCTTACCCAAAATCACAAACGAGCTTGAGTACACATCCCGGCCTTCCAGGGCAATTTTGAAAGTAAAATCTCCTATCGCTGATTGAAAATTGAGCACTTCTTCTTCGCCCACTTTTAAATTTGGCACGCGCGTGATTTCTTTTTTGGTGTGCAGGGGTTGTTCCCTGGGTTCCCGCTCATTGGTGCGCTCTACTGTCATGATGCAGTTTACGGCTTTGTATTCTTTGGCGGTAGCTTCGGAAATAGGCAGAAAAAGGGTGGCGGTGAATGCAGTGCAAAGGATGCTTAGTTTTTTCATAAATCCCTCCGTGGATATTTATATTGTGAGGCTGGAAGGGCTGCTTGGGAAGAGCTTTGGGGTGGGCTTACTTAGGATCGTGTAATGAAATTTACTCTGTTAGAGGATTTGGGGCTCTCCGGGCGTTACCCACCACGAACCGTGATGAACCATATTTAATTGGTCGGGGCGGCGGGATTTGAACCCACGACCCCTTGCACCCCATGCAAGTGCGCTAGCCAGGCTGCGCCACGCCCCGAACCTAGGCAGGAAACTAGTCGTTTCGGGCAAATTGGTCAAGAAAGCTTTGGTGGGGCTTGGAGTAAAATCCCTGTTTTCCCCGCGACCACACAAGCATTGCGCCGCATCAATCGAGCTATTGTTGGGACATTTTTTGGAGCTCATCATAGCCGGGCAACGACGATAAATCCGGTACCACTACGATTGCTACCCGGCGATTCGCGGCTCGGCCCTCTACAGAATCATTGGATTTTACCGGCGATGTATCGGAATAGCTCGCAGCACTCACTCGCTCCTTAGGCATGCCGTTATCGATCATAGTTTTCACCACGCTCAAAGCCCGGGCCGAAGCTAACTCCCAGTTGGAGGGGAAGGTGGCCGTATTGATCGGGTTGGTATCCGTATGGCCTTCGATTTGGTAACGCTTATCGGGGATCGCGGCGAGCTGAGCGGTTACATCTTTCAAGGCTTGCAAACCCTCTTTGGAAAGGCGTGCGGAACCGGCTGGGAAGAGCACATCGGAGCCTAAGCTCACCACCATTTTACCATCGATGATATTTACAGTGAGCGTTCCCGCATCTGTAAGTTTTTTAAAGCGGCGGCTAAGATCAGAGAACTCTTGAAGGCGTTTGCGTTGTTCCGCTTGCCGGGCCTTCATTTCGTTCATGGCTTTTTTCATTTCTTCTAAGGAGGCTTGCAATTGGCCACGATCCTTGGTGGTGGAAAGTAATTTTTCTTCTAGGGATTGGATAGTTTTTTGGTTTTCTTGGTTGGCGCTTTTTTCCATGGTGAGTTGGTTTTCCAAATCGCCCACCATTGCTTTGTGTTTGCTGCTAGAAACACAGCCTGAAGTAAGGGTTGCGGCACAAACTGCAAGGGCCAAATATTTTTTCATAAAACCTCCCATGATGAATTGCCCTTAGTCTAGGGAACATGTGGAGAGAGGTCAATCCCGCGGTGAATCAATAAAAGCAGGTAAGGCGCACAAATTTAAAAAATATCGTCGAGCCAAACCTGCCATTGGCTATCAAGATAGAATTGCGATTGTAAAAATTCTTGGCGTCGGGCTGTGTATTCTTTTTTTTCCACGGGCAGCCAGAGAGAGATGGCCTTGGGCACAAAACCTAAAATATGGCTGTTGGGATCTACTCCATAGGCAGAGCCGTAAGCATAAGATAGTACTGCGCGATTTAAAGCATCCTGGGTTTTTGCTGAGAAAAAAACCAAGTCCTCGGCAGCGGCACTTAAGCTTCCAGTTTTTTCCCGTTCTTGGCGCAACAATACATCTAAGTATCCCAGAAATACCCCAAGATCCTGAGCACCACCCTCAAAGGTGGGTACTTTTTGCAGCACGAATTTTATATCCATGGCCCGCAAGGGATCTTCGGCTAAATAATTTTTTAAAGCCAAGGAGAGCCCTCTTAGGGCGGGCACTAGAAGATTTTTCGCTTCGCTGCTGGATAAGGCGCTACTGGTAACAAAGGCCTGGGCTTCTTTTCCCGCCCGGCTTTGGGAGCCGCGTTGCGCGTCTAAACTCTGGTACATGAGCTCCGGTATCATTTTGGCTAAAAGATAGGGCTCGTCTTTTGTGTCCACGGAATTTTTCTTTTCTTTGCGTTGCCCGTTAAAGCTGCCGCGATTTAATTCATACAATAGGCGGCGGTAGGGTAGGCCCAGGAAACTTTGCACCTGAGTAGATCCAACCACAAAGCGAGTTTGATTTGAAAGCTCATAAGCCACCTCTAGCATTTGCATGAGGCAGGAATCGGAGGCGTACACATCCACTGGCTTGCCAATTTCTTGGGTAAAGGAATCTAGAGCGTTGCGTAGGGCAGGTATATCTAGCCAAGTGCCGGAACTTTTACGAAAGGCAATGCCACCGAAGGATTTATCTTTTTTTGTGGATGGAAAATTCGTGGGTAAATCTTTTTTTTCTAAATAACGGCTTTCGGCGGGATTTTCCACTGGATAGGCTTTCCAGCCTTGGCCATGCCCCCACACGATCACCATATAGTTTTTTGCAGGATAATTGCGAGCTCCCCAGTTGAGGAAGTTTTCTAAGCGTTTTTGTTCGCTCTCATTTTTTTCGTTTAAGCGGGCCGCAATGGGGGAGCGCACGTTGTTTAGAGAGCCATTGGAAAAATCTTCTGGCCCTTTTTTCTCGTAAGATACGGGCCCGGAAAAAATATGTAAGCGCCGTAGATCATCGGAAGCTGGGCCATCTATTTGCACTAGGAGATCGGTTTTTAAGGTGGAGCCAGCACTATCGGAACTTTTAAAGGCGGCTTCCATTTCGTAAATATCAAGTAAGGCGTAAGGGAAAAGATCATTATCCGCGGCCATATACACAAGGATTGTCCAATCCTTTTCGCATTGCGTGCGCTTGAGCCGCTCTTGAAATGCCTCGTATTCTTCCTGGAAATCGTAGTGATACTCTTCTTGTTTCCATTGCTTGCGGCAAGAAACAAGTTCGCTTCCAACCGCAGTGCTGGAAGCGAAGAATAGGGTAAGTAAAACGAGGCGTAACAAGGCAGGGCTCCTTATTTACGATTGGAAACTTTGATCAAAGATTCTACGATCACAGCCAAGGGAGAGCCACCTTCGGAATTGCGGGTAGCTACTTCTTGCCACTCTCTTGGCATGGGCTTTTTTCCATCCCAGAGTTTAACGGAACCAAGCATTTCATCGCCAGGGGAGAGGGCGCGGGCACCTGGAACGGGAGTCCAGAGAAAATCTGGGTGGGCGTTGCGGTACCATTCGCCACCAACGATATTACCGTCAGCATCGAGTTCCAAATCGTATTCGTAAGTAACGGCGTTATCCGCATCGTTAGCTGGGGTGTCGGTATCATCAACAGTGGGCATGGTTTCTACTACGTATTTTATATACATAGAAATCCCCACCACATGGGTGGCTTTATCGGAACGGAATTTCTTGAATTTATCTTTCGTGAAATCCGCAATCGCCACCTTGGCATCTTCCAGTTTTTTCACTTCTTTTAGGGTTTGTGGGTTGAAGTAGGTGTAGGCGTAGGAAACGATTGGATGGTTCCACACCTCAGCATCGAAGGTGGCATCCATCACCATACTTCGCTTGCTTACGCCGATCTGGTTCACAACCGCAGTGTGCCAGGAACCGGGATTAGTATCGAAGCAGTCTTGATCGATCACTCGGCCTTGCGCATTTTTCTTGGGTTTTTTTACGTTGCAGCGACCACCGATAAATTTTGTTTCCACATCATTTTGTGCCCAGAGAAGTGAGGTGAGGGCTTTGATATCGCTGGGATAGAATTTGATTTGAGTTCGGCCATCTGCTGCCATCATGGTTACAGAACTTGTTGGGCGAGGGGCCATATAGGAAGCGGGTGCCCAGCCGTGGCAAATACCCATCCAGGTTTCCACCTTGCCACTGGACTCGTAATAATCTTGGCCTTGGGAGAGAGCTACTTTGGTGAGGGTTTTGTTTTTATCGCCTACAAGAAGATCATATTTTTCAGCGGGAGAGAGTTTGTCTATAGAGGAGGAGCTAAGTTCATTCAGGTTTTTTAGGATGAAATCGCTATTCTTTTTCCAATTTTCTACGTTCGGGAAGTTTTCATCCGCATAGCGAAAAGCGGTTTGGCCAGAATAGAGTGCCCAATAATGATCAGACCAGGGCGCCGATTTTACTGCACCTTTTTTTAACTTTTCCATTTCTTTCAAATTGCGGATCAGGGCTTCGCCATTATCCACAAGTTCTTCTGGAAGATCGTTACCCTCTATCGCGGCTCGGCCTGAGAGAGTGTTGCGGGTTTGATTTTTCGCATGGATATAACGCTGTTCTTTGATTTCGGGGATGGAGAAGAGGGAAACGGGGTTTTTCTTCTCTTTTGTTGGCACTGTATCGAGGAATTTTTGGGGATCTTTATCGAATTCCTGGAGGCGTTGCTCTAGGGTTTGGGCAGCCCAAGCGGTGGGGGTGAGGGAAAGGGCTATGGCGAAAAAATACAGTGATTTCATTGACTTCTCCTTAAATCCCGTTGAATTACACAAAATTTCCGACACCATAACACCGCCATTTAATGCGATGCAATATAAAAGTGGGCGATTCAGCCAATTGCTCTCCGCGGCTGGCTTCGTTATAAATTTGAGCGAGAGAGAGGTTTCTTATGAAGCTCCTATTTTTGTTGGCTTTGGCTCCGTTGGTGGTTTTTGCCCAAGAAAAACCCAAAAGCCATCACAAGGCCTCTCAAACAAAAATTATTTGCAAAACGGGACCAGAAAAGCGGACGCCGGGCCAGCCACTCCGTTTATATTTTAATTATAACCTGCCAATGGTTTTCGAAGCCGAGGATCCCACAGTGCCTTACGGGCGGCAGATGCTATTGCTCGCGGGCCGGCCTGTGATGCAGCTGTTTTTCGAGAAGGCTCCGGGAGCGGCTGGTGAAAACGGTGAGCTCCTGCAGCCTATGCAATGCGCCTTTGCTCGCCGAGCTGTGAAGGCCGGGGAGCCGAGCCAGGTGCAAATCTTGTTGCCCTCTACTCAAGTGCACTGGCTTTCCCAGACCATTGGCCAACGGGTCCAGGGCCCTACCGTGGATCGGGCTGCCTTAACCCCGGCGGGGGATTGGAGCTTTGCCTCCCAGTTTGAGCGCGTTTTTTCTGTAGAAATCGAAGATATGAAAAATTTTGTGACTACGCAAATGCCGAAGGAAATCTGAGTTTCCTACTAGGCGTTTTTAGTTGGCGATTTTTCATTCAAAGCCCAAGAAAAATGTAGTAGTTCAAGATTTCGAAAAAGCTCGGGGTGTGGCGCAGCCTGGCTAGCGCGCTTCGTTCGGGACGAAGAGGTCGTGGGTTCGAATCCCGCCACCCCGACCAATTAAACATTCAGATATCAGATATCCCGATATCTGATATCTGTTCTGGATTTAGTATTTGGAATTATGGCGGGTTAAATCCTGGTACGCGCCTTCTACACAGGTCATAGCCAGTTTTTTCACTTTGCGGCGGCCAAGCTTAAGGCCATCGGGGAATTGCAATTCACCGGTGAGTTTTTCCGCATTAAATAAAAAGCGTACATTGCTGTCACAATCTTCTGTGGATAGATAGAGCGCAGGGTTGCCGCCAATAGGCTTGGTGAGAATGCAGTTCGTGTTATTGTCGAAAAAGTCTGCCTGGAGAGTGCCTACGCGTACGGTCCAATCGTCAAAATCGTTCACGAGGGTGCAGGTGTAGTCATAGGTTTCTGCTTGGGCCAAGCAGGTTGCCAAGGAAAAAATTAGCAGTAAATATTTCATATTCAAGTTTCCGTATGATTATTCATTGTAGTAACAAACGAAATTCATGGCGGAACTAAACATATATTGCGATGCGGTATTTTGGAGGTGTTATTTAATAAAAAAGTTAACTTTCAATGATTTTTAGGAATCATTGCATGTTTTCCATCCGCAGGGCTTCCCGATCCCGCTTTTCCTGCTCCATTTCCTTGCGATCATAAACTCCAATCGCCTCCCGAATCCACGCAAATAGAGGCAGGCCCGCCTCAAAGGAGCGCAGCACGGTGTTGGCAAAATCCTTGGAAGTTACTTCTTTTCGGGTGAACTGCCGGCGTAAGAAAAACTGTTTATACCAAAGGTATTTGGCCGCCGGATCTTGCTCGGAATAATCCTTAGGGAAGCGTTTGTATTTTTCGTCCGCGAGGCCTCCCCAGTATTTTTTCAATTTCGGATCCTTCAAGATTTTATCCACAGTGGCATAATCTCTCACAAGGGCGGCCCGGAGGCGCTTGATCTGCCGGCTTGAAGGGCCATAGAGGCCCATTCCCATTACGTTATCATCCTTTTCGTCACCCAGGTGCAAGTACAGCCCGGGATTCCATTCAAAGATGGACGTTTGTTTTTCGGAGAGGAAAAACATGCATCCCGCCTTCACCCAGCCGAGCTCTTGGGCTTTATTTTCCGGGCGCAAGGGGCGGGAAATTTTTCGAGGAGTTAAAGCGATATGGGGCAATTTTTCGGAGTAACGGAAATCAATTTCCCGGATTACTTCCGCAAAAGGTGCTTTCACGGCGGATTCATAAAGATCTTTATTTTTCGTAAACCATTCCTTCTTCTTCTTATTCTTCTTGGCGAGATCAAAGTACTGGAAGGTTTTACGGGTAAATAGGGGTTTCATGCTTTAGCTCCTGGTTACAAGGGGCTGTATTATACCACAAAGCCTTACTTTCGATCGTAAGCGCTGTATTCACAGTCCCGATCGCGGTCGATTTCGCTACCGAATGAATCGCCAACGATTTTGCACACTAGGCCAAAATTTTGGGTTTTTAGAAAGCTTTTCATTGCTTGGTAAAAGGAAATGGCAATGTCTTCTCTCGGAGAGGGGTTCTTTATCGCAAGATAACGGGAACTAGGGCGGCAGCCGTTGGTTGGGCTCATATCCCGGCCTTTTAGTTTGCGGCAAAGTTTGGTTTGGATAGCACTGGCCTCTAAAATATCTTTCGAATAGGCGGAGATGAAATAATCTGCGTCTTTAGTGCCGCAGCGGATTTGGCAAATAAAATCCTCATTGCTGCTGGCATAGGCCTCTAGCGCGATCAGACTCAAGATTAGCGATAGAATGGTTTTCATGATTAGAACTCCTTTTTAATTACAACGGGAAAATTTAATGGGCTTGTTGCTGCTGTCTTCTATTGACCAATCTAGAGATTGTACGTTGCCCTCTTCATCGGCCTGGAAGTTTAGGTATTTAATTTGGCTCGGCACTCCCTGGATAAAAAATCTAAGACCCCCGGCGGCGGTGATAGCGGCTTCGATTATGTTGAGCTTAATCACTAAAGATTGGGACTCGTTGTCTAGGTAAACTTTCGTTCTGCCATAAGCTTTATGGCAGAAATTGCCTGTAAATTGAGAAAGAGGAAACTTTGCCGGGGCGGGGTTGAGATCAGGATAGAGTTTTTTATTTTCTTCCGTTTCTTTGGCCTCGGCATCTTTTCCTTCTTGCACGAAATCTCTTAAGGGTAAATCTAATAAGTGGAACCACAAACGACTGGCAATCCATTGAGGTGCAATACCTGCATCATTCATGAGCACCACCACGCCTAATTTGCGGCCAGGCATCCAGGAAACGTTGGCCGTGAAACCGTCAATCCCGCCGTCATGGGTGAGTACAGTTTCGCCAAGTAATTTATCCGTGATCTCCCAGCCCATGCCGTAGCTAGCTTCACCCATTTGGGAATAAGGTTTGTAGGTTTCCTGGAGGGAGGCTAGCGAAACAACCTGCTGGCCATTGAATTTCCCGCCCTGTAGATGGAACTGCAGCCACTTGGCCATATCATTGAGGTTGGAATAAATGCCGCCTGCGGGATTGGCGGCGTGGATATCGTAAAAAGGAATAAGAGTGGATCCTTCGTAAGGAAGGGCGTGGTCCGGAAACGCTTGGGTAGCAGCTAGGGAGGCGTTGGTTTCGGTCATGCCTAAAGGATGCAGGATTTTTTCTTGGAGGAGGTTTTCCCAAGTGGCATGGGCTACGGTTTCAGCTATCACGCCCGCGGCCACCCACATCCAGTTATTATAAATAAATTTTGTGCGAGGGGGGGCGGAGATATCGAGATAGGGAATGGTGGCGAACATTTCTTCTCGGCTAGCATCCCGGTGGTACCACCCTAGATCGTGGCGGCCTACGCCTGTCCAATGGCTCATGAGATCCCGTAGAGTGAGAATGCGGGAGACTTCGGAATCTTGGATCGCAAAATCCGGGCGGTAGTTTTGCACGGGGCGATCGAAATTGATGAGGCCTTTGTCTCGGAGGGAAGCGAGGATCACGCCGGTGAAGGCTTTGCTGGTGGAACCGATGGCATAGAGGGTGTGGGGAGTAACGGGCAATTTCTTTTCTAGATCCCGGTAGCCTTTAGTGATTTGCAGGATGGGTCCGTTTTCATCCACCACCTGGATGGCGATGCCGGGCATGTTCTGCTCCCGCATTACTTTTTCTATGTAAGTTTCAAAATCCGCGCGCCAAGCGAAATCCTGGGCGTGGCTTAAGGGGAGAAAAAGGAGTGAGAGAAAAAGAGCGAGCATGAAATTACCTCGGGTAAAAAGATGGACCCTTATATCGCAATGCAGTAGGCGGTGCGAATATTAAATATTAATAAGTAAAATCAATGATTTAAATGTTATTTGGGTTGCCGCGGCGAGCTGGATGATTGAATCTAGATCCGAAGGTGACGATTGGGATGATACCGTGATCTATACTGAGCTTTCTGGGTACTGGAGTAATCATTAAATCCCTCTCCGGAGCAAGAACACCCCAACCCAAAAATAAAAACCCCGCGCTAAACACGCGGGTTTTTTCTGTTTCAAAGATGCTTAATTTTTATTGAAGCGCGCAGAGGTATACTGCCGGACCAGAGCCTAATGAATATGAGTTGCGAGCAACTTAAGAAAAAAAGTATCGATGTGCTGGAGGCTGCGGCTCCCGAGCAGACAAATACTGTCAATTGCGTGAACTGTGATTTCAAAGCAAATGCAGAAAACTAATGGTTTTGGGTCACGTATGTGTTGTGTCTAAGCGCTAGTTACAAACGCTCAAACTAACAGTTCTGTCATACGCATTTTTAGTGATGCTGTTCATGTCCAGAACGTAGCTAGATCCTTGCTTCTGTTCCAAAGTGAAATCCCAGTTTTGTGGTCTTTCCATGAAAGAGTATTTTCCGCGCAAATAACGGTCATACACTTTCATGAGTTTCAACACGGGCATATATACTTGTACGGTTGAATCATAGAGATCTACAAAATTGGGGCGAATGCAGTTGGGTACGAACGCTATCGTTTTATCTGCGTTGCTTTTCAACTCCCATTTGAAGTGGTCGATCGCAGGATCGTTAATTTTTTCTACGGCTTTATCTAAAGCTTTGTCAAAGTCAGCATTGTCGTTTTGTTTGATGAGATTCTCTTCGTCTGCTTTTCGCATTGCTGGAGTTTTGCAGGCGGAGGGAATAGATGCTTGGCTGCTGGCGCGATCGATTGCCACGCAGGAGAAATTGGTGGCCAAGCCCATCTTGGCTAAGCTGCCACCTTCTAAAGCTAAACTTTCGGAGTTTTGAATATTTTTCTGAATATCTGAGAGCTTCATTGTGGCGAAGATCACGCCAACAATCGCGCCATTAGACGAAAGCACGGGACCGCCCGAGTTTCCTGGAATTACTTCACACTGAAGGGAGGCGATGTCCGCTTGAGGGTGTAAAAAGTTTGGAGCATGGTCAGTGCCATACATGGCTTGGCAACTTTCCTTTTTTTGTTCACCGCGAATGGACTTGTAACCTGTGGGATTTACTTTGTGTAAAAAATAGGTTTGGTTATCGATAAAGCCTTCGCGGTTGATGGCGAGCGCAGGGCGACTGCTGTTTTCCGCGAGCTGTAGGAAAGCGTAGTCAGGTTTACCAATAGTATCGTCGTGGGAAATGTCAGAGGCTTTGATTACTTTATCGCAAGCAATCTGCTCTTTTTCGTAGCTACCGTTTTCGGCAAAGTTCATCCAAATAAAATTTTTGCAGGATGCGCCTTTGTGTTTGAGGTTCTCGGGAATGCAGTGGCTATTGGTGGCGATCACATTGGGAGCGATGAGCGAGGCGCTGCACTGGCCGGCGGCATCGTTGCCTTTTTCGTCTTTAGTGGCCATGGAAAGCATGCCGACAGAGGGCGAGCAATCGGAGTCTGCGCAGGAAACTTCGGCTTCTTTTGCTAGTTGTTGGGCGTGGGTTAAACTTTCGGCGGGTACGGTGTGGATGTATTGAGTGGAAGAGGGGCTTGAATTTTGAGGAGATTTTTTGTCGCCGCAACCAACGAAGGTAATGAGGGCGAGGAGAGCGAGGATTGGTGCTAGTGCGCGCATGGAGAGCCTTTCTACAACAACGGAAAGCCGCAGGAACGAGGAGCGGGGATATAGTATGTTATGTGAGTAATTTAGTCAACTAAATGATTGTTAGATTAGTTTAGTAAATTCAATGGTTTATACGTTGGTCGGGTGTGCGCTGGCGAGCGCGTGGGGGTAGAGAGAGAGGGGGCTTATTTTTTGGTCACCATTTCTTCTCTTAGGATGAACTTGGCGACGAGAAAAACTACGAAGGCAACGATAAGAAAATCTACGAGGCTGCCCACTACTTTGCCATAGAGGATGCCGTTGTAGCTTAGTAGGCGGATGTTATCCACGTTGGCCGCTTTTAGGGCGGGCTGGAAGAGGAGGGGCATCAGGAGATCGTTGACGAGGCTGCCAATCAGTTCGTTTAGTTTACCGCCAATAATCACAGCGATGGCAAGGCCGATCACGCCGTAGTTTTTGAGGAAGGTGAGAAATTCTTTGGCCATGTGTAGGGCTCCTTTATTGGGAGGTTTATCTCATACTTATTGCAGAAGGATAGAGGGCAAACAAAAAAGCCCGATAGAGAATGCTACCGGGCTTCTATTTTTGGAGTGCTTGCGGTTTTATTGCAAAGAGCAGGGAAGGTCTAACTTTAGGGCGTTAGGGTATTTCTCGCTATTGCAACGGTAAGAAGCATTTCCGGATTGCTCGTCGTAGGAGGGCTTGAAGATGATGCGGCACTCTTGAAGCGAGCCAAACACATATTGTGGGGGCATGGACTCAAGGATCCCAGACAGCTTGAATTTTTTGTTGAGATCTTCTCCGTTTAGGCTGGCCCATTTTTTGGATAGGTTCACGGTGATGGAGAGATCGCTGCCGTCTTCGCCGTAGCAGAAATACTCCTCAGCGGAAGCGGTTTGGCTGGCGAGGGCAAGTAGGGTGGCGGTGATCAGGGGGTAAAGTTTCATAAATTTTCCTTTAGTGAGTGGGGGTTTGAGTGGCTTATAGCGCGATGCATAATTGACTGTAAAGGGCAGTAAATTTGACTTATTTAATACAATTTAACGCAGCGATTCCTCGCTGGAGCCTGTCTGAGAAGTTAGGGTTGAAGGCGGCGCAACATGA
>CAYQES010000025.1:0-45555 GCA_964416595.1 uncultured Bdellovibrionales bacterium
TGCCATAGCGGAGAAAAAGGCTACTACCAAGCTTGCAGAAAATCCTGAAAGCAACGAAGAAGCAGTAGCCGCAGCAGGCACTGCCAAAGAAAAGATTGCGAAAAAGAAGCGGAGCCCAGGCGGAAAAATAGACGAAGAGGCCGACGAAGAAGTAGAAAATACTTCTACAGCCACACCAGAAGCACAGGTTGCGGCTGCAAAAGGTGAGGTTGCAGCCCCAGCTGAAGCCAAAGAAAAACTTAGTCCACTTGCCTTTTTACAAAAGAAAAAAGAACAGCAAAAGCAAAGGGCAGCACAAAAAGAAAATGCCGATCCCCAAGTAACTCCTACCGAAGTAGAGGAGGAAGCATCTCCAGAAGCTGTAGAAAAGAAAAAGGAAAAGAAAAGAACCAAGGGTAATGCTTTGGAAGAAAAAGCGCCCGAGCAAAATAAAGACGCCGCAGCGGCAGAAGCTGCGTTAGCGCGGATGAGAAATCGCTTAGGCGAAAGCGATCCTGAAACCAGTGCCGAAGAAGCAGCCGCTCCCCCTGTAGCCAAGGAATTACCAATCGAAGAGGAAGTGACCGCTACTGAAAAAACTGCTGCTACCACTGAGGAAAGTGAAACAGAAGCTACCACTGCCGCCGAAAAGCTAGACGCTAAAGATCTTTTTAAAAACCAGAAAAAACCACCGCCTAAGAAACATAAAAATAAAGAAAAGAAAAAAGAAGTACTCGCTACTATTCAGGAAATCCTGGCGGAACCTGTGCCTGAAACCCTTCCTCCCGAAGAAGAGGAGCGGCTACGCAAGAAATTTAACCTAGAAAACTCTCCAGAGGTAACACCTAAGGAACTAGCAAAAAGAGAAAAGCTAGCAAAAGTAAAAGCATTAAAAGCTGAGTTGGAAAATCTTTCCCAAGAATCCCAAGAAAAAGATGAGCCCGATCTTAATGTAAGTGACCTTAAAAAAGAAGAATTGGAAAATACTTGGTCCGAAAATGGTAACGCGCCCCAAAGCAAGCGCTCTAAAATCCGGGCTTTTGATTCTCAGTTGGAGGAAGATTCTACTGCTGAAGGATCTAAAAAAGCCGCCAATAAATTAGAAAACAATCAAAAAGAAGCCAATAAACAAGAACAGAAATTTTTCTACCTAGCTGAAAAAACCGTTGAGCCCTTAGGTGGCGCTTGGGAAAGCGCAAACGGCTACTATGTGTATTTATCCGCAGAAATTCGCTATCGGGGATTTGAAAAGCTTGAACACCTACTGCCTCTATGGGTTTTCTCTGGCGAAAGAAAACCCGAACTCTTAGACAAAAAACGCGAATGGGAATTTCTAGGAACCGAACCAATCCAAGCCAAAACCCTCGCTGAAATTCCACAGGAAGTTCGGGATTTCCTTTTGTCGCTAAGGGATCAATCTAAAGAAGCTCAAGCCGAAGAAGCTGCCGACTCTACAACAACTGATAGCGCCAGCAGCCCAACTAAAACAGCAAAAGCTTCAAAAAAGAAGCCCACTACTCTAGAGGAAGCCACCGCCGAAAAAGAAAACACTGAAGAAGCTCCAACCTTGGCACAAGAAGAAAAAACCGAGGAAAAAGGTTCCCCCCCCTCTACTACTGAACGCCATGAGCCCGCCACTGAGGTTGCGGCGGCCATGGAAGATCCAAATATCCAAAAATTTCTAGAAAAGCGTAAACGGAAACAGGAACAAGCTAAAGCTGAACCTCGCGAAGAAAAACCCGCCACCGCCCCAGCTGAACCAACTAACCCTTATTTAAGAATTTTTGTTACCATCAGCAATGCCTTTGGCCCTCAAAAAAATCCCATGTGGGCGATTGCTAACATCTTGAAATCTATAGATGCTTCCTATGGCCAATGCACTGTTAGCCTATTAACGGAATTTATATCAGAAAACTCCGGCACTGTACGCTTGTCGACCGGCGAACCACCGGCCATGGAGCCCGGCACAAAGGTAGATCTATCCAAAGGTATTTATCGACCCGTACAGAGAGGTGGAGAGTCAGAAAAAATTTTGGGATACTTGTTCCTGCAGCCCACCGGCAATAGAAAAGGCTTTTCTGAGAATGAAGAACAAACCCTCACAAAAGTAGCTAAATTGTTATGGCCGTTGCTAGCAGGAGATTTTGTACCTCAGCAGGAAAAGAAAGTGGCATGAAGGCAGATAAATCAAAAATGTTTCCCGTAACTCTAGATAAACTCAAAGCCGAGGATGGGGCTCCCTTCCCTATTTATCTTTTCCTTAAATTAAATGATCGTTTTATTCCCATCCGCCTGCCCGGCGATCCCATTGGCATACGTAAATACCAAGCTTTCCTACAAAAGCAGCACTTAGAAATGTGGGTGCCCAATAATTTCCAGGAAATTTTTAAGTCTTATTTAGAATATCTGGGCCATACGGGCCACCCCGTGGCCGAAATTTCTGAAGTGATGGAAGAGATTAAAAAAGAGAGCGAGGCAGAGGCTGCACCCGCAGAGCAGCCTAAGAGCGAAGAGGCGGAATTAGTAAAAGATGTTTTAGAGGATGAAGAACTCACCACTGAAGAAAAGGCCAGGGTGCTCTCGGCTGTGAGCCAAGATTTATTACGCGCCCTAAACCAAATTACTACCCGTGGTGAAGCAGCCCGCGCCGAAGGCCTGAAACGTTGCAAAGAAATCGCAGACGAAATCCTCAATGTGGCTGCTCAAAACAGCAATATCTACGATGAAATCTTGGCTTTGCGCAACTCCCAAGAAGATCTCGAGCATAGCGTGATCGTGGGTACCATGACAGTAATGTTCGGCTTGGCTGTTGGTTTTACGGATGAGCAACTCCTCGCAGATCTTACGGTAAGCTCCATTTTCCACGACATCGGCTTAGTGCGCGTGAAGCCGGAAGTGATGGCTAAAAATGAAGCTGACTGGTCCATATCCGAACGGAAGGAATACGAAATCCACGTGCAAAGCAGCATGGACATCTTAAAAGAAAGCGGTACCGAATTTCACCCGCGTGTGTTCCGTATGATCGCTGAACACCACGAGAACTACGATGGCTCAGGCTTTCCTAAACATTTAAAGGGCATGGAGATCGACGAAAGCTCCCAGCTCTTGCACCTATCCAATCTCTTTGACCGGCTCTGCACCGGAAAACAAACGGGCACTGAATTATCTCCCGCAGAAGCCTTCGATTATATCTACGAGTTGGCCCACACCGAAGGCGCCGTGCAAGAAGTGCAACCAGAATTAGTGGAACGCGTGTTCCAGTTTATGTTGAAAGAAAAAGCGGCGGCTCAATCCTTGGAAGAAAATGCTAAAGATCGCGTGACCAATGCCATGAAACAAAATTTATAGAAGTTTTTTTAGCTCGCCGGATTGGTCGAGAGCGGCAAGTTCCGTATAACCGCCGATACATTTATCGTTGATAAAAATCTGTGGCACAGTTTTCATGCCCGAGCGTTTGATCATCGCTTCCCAACCGGCTTCATCTTCCCAGGAAATCATAACTTCTCGAAAAGGGATTTGCCTACGCTGTAAAAGCTCCTTGGCCCGCATACAATACGGGCAAGACGGTGAAGTATAGACAACAACTTCCTTCATGCTATTGGTGATGCCACAAAAAACTAAAAGGAGAAAGGGACAGAATGGTTTATGTAATCCACGCCGATGTTATCCCCCTCTTTTTTCACAGCTGGCGGTAGAGCTTCTGCCGGTGTTGGCACAGAAGCCGGAGCCCGGGGCATGCTATCAGGTTTGTTGGAGGCCATTTCATCCAAACAGGGTTCATAGGTGGGTGGCTCATAGGGAACCATTTTTTTGCCCTGCATAGGCTGGGAGCTGAAATAAATATTGTCGTAGTCTGGGTCTGAATCATCGCGATAGGCGTATAGTTTCATGCCTTCTTTAAAATGGGCCGGCGCCAATACATGCCGGCACACTCGCTCGTTACGATATTTTAAATCGTACATCAGCCACAACACGGGCTTACCATTCTTATCTCCGGGCACGGCTACCACATCAATCTTTTGATTTTTAGAATGAATGTGCAGCTCTATATGGGGTATGTCCCCCCACTCGATAATATCTACTAGAGGGTAATAGAGGCCGTTGTACATACGGCCATCAAAGATCTCGAACTCTTTGGCCCAACCAGCAACAGAAAATAGAAGGGCAAATAGGCAAACAAAGTGTCTCATACTAAGCCTATCGGCACTTATCAGAGCAAATTTAACGGCTATTATAACTATTGAATATAAAAGCAAAAACGCCTCTTTCCTGGAGGAAAGAGGCGTTTTTTAAACAAACTCAAGCTCTCTAAATTAGAGGGCTTGGATCTTGCCGTCACCCGTAACGAAGTAATCTTGGGTGCCGTTTTTCTCATTGAGGAAGGTTTTGATCACGTAACGAATATCAAAACCTAGGCCTGCGATAGGCGATTCCGTGCTGCCCGTGTTCACAGGATCCCGGTTCTCAGACCATACGTGCAATTCCCAACCCCAGCGCACATTCAAATCCGTGGGAACCACAAGTACGTTAGCCAAGTATTGGCCACGACCATTGTAGTTACCGCCCCACATACCAGAAACTTTTAAGCGGAAATCCACCACATCCATGCCCAATAGATTGGACACAGTGTAACGGTATACTTTTGTCATAGGAGCTTGCCAGCCGGCCAATTGCTGCCAGCTTTGCAATCCACCGGGAACCACGGCCACTGCATCCCGTTTAATGTCCACAACGGCTTCACCCATTTTAATGATCTCAACGAGCTTTTCACCGATGAGTTTCAGGGTGTCCCAGTCGAGCTCAAGGCTCTCAAGAGATTGAACGTTGTTAAAATCTTTTGCACCTAGCCTTTCCAAATCCAAATAAGTGGCGGCGATTTCCGTAGCCGTAGGCACTTCTTCGGTCACGCTTACTTTAGATACTTGATAGTAAGCCTCAGAAGATCCTTGTCCTTCTGCAAAAGCCATAGGGGCTGCAAGAGCCAAAACCAAAAATGCAGTAGCGAATTTTTTCATAGTATTACCCTCCCGGGGCACTGGTTTAAGTGTTAGCCGCTGGATTTCTATCCGGAAACAAGAAGTGGAGCAAATAAAAAAACCGCAAAAAAAGATGAAAGATAAAAAGACACTAGCGATTGATGGGAAGAGATCTTTGGGCGTATCCTGGGAAAATGACTAGATTTTCTTTTTTCATTGTCGCTCTTTTCTCCCTCACCAATCAATGCATTGCGTCAGCGGAACCTCCCGCCATTGGTTGCACCTTGGTGCCCACACTCACAAATTTTTTTCTGCAAACTCACGTGTCCATTAAGAGCGCTTCCGATGAAATCTACCAGCGCACCGCGGAGCAAATGATCAAACGCTTGGATCCCTCGAAAGTGTTGCTCCTACAAACCGACACAGAATCTCTTAAGCCTAAGCTCTTGGCCTTTTTGAAAAGCATGAATAAAGCTGCTGCTCCGGTGTGCACGGATATCAGCGGCATCAAAAATATTCTCGTGCAAAGAGCAAAAGAGCAGTTGGCTTTTGCTAGAGAAGCCTTAGGAGAAAAATACAGGCTCGACGAAAACGCAGAAATCCAGTTGGACCCAGAAAAACGCAGCTACCCCAAGGACATGAATGAATCCCACAAGCGGCAGCTCGTACAAATTCATTTTCAAATTTCCAATTATCTTGTGGCAAATTCCGACACACCCACAAAATCCAAGGGTAAAAAGAATAACAATCCTAGCGCAGATGCAGCCGCTCTAAAAAAATCTAAAGAACAATTAATCCACCGCTATGAACTCACACTAAAACGCATGGAAGAACTGAAAGACTCCGATCTTTATAGCTTCCTCGTGAATGCGTTCGCCGCAGCGATGGATCCTCACTCCAATTACCTAAGCCCTGAAGACACTGAAGACTTCCGCATCAATATGGGAATTTCCCTAGAAGGTATCGGCGCCTCTCTTAGCAACGACGATGGTTATACCGTGATCCAAGAACTCATTCCCGGTGGTGCTGCCGCCAAGTCAAACCAGCTCCAGCCAAAAGATAAAATCATCGCCGTTGGCCAAGGCGCTACAGGTGAAATGACAAACGTGATCGACATGGATTTGAAAGATGTAGTCCGCCGCATCCGCGGAAAAGCGGGCACCACCGTGCGCCTCACAATTTTGCGGGAAAAACCAGAAGTGCAACGCCTCACGATTTCCCTCGTGAGAAGCAAAGTGCAACTAGAAGACGAAGCCGCCAAAGTAGAATTCTACGATAAAACTGTAGACGGCCAAAAATACAAACTAGCCCGCATCGAGCTTCCCGGTTTCTACGGCGGCCAAAAACGCACGGACCGTAACAGTTATAAGGACGTGCTAGAAGCCGTAGAAAAAGCGAATAAAGGCGGCGCCCAAGGCATCGTGCTAGATCTCGCTAACAATAGCGGTGGTTTACTAGAAGAAGCCGTACGCATCGCTGGTCTCTTTATCGATCGCGGAAACGTGGTAGCCACCAAAGATTCAATGGGCAATGTTGAACTCTTGGACGACGTGGACTCCCGCGTGCAATTTGCTGGTCCGCTAGTGATCTCCATTAGCCGCCTTTCCGCCTCCGCTTCCGAAATTGTGGCCGGCGCCCTCCAAGACTACAAACGGGCCGTGATCGTAGGCGGCGACCACTCATACGGCAAGGGCTCCGTACAACAAGTGGTTCCCTTGCAAAATGATTTAGGCATTATCAAAGTAACCACGGGTTTGTTCTACATCCCTGGCGGTAACTCCACCCAACACCGGGGTGTAACCACCGATATTACCTTCCCCAACACCTTCTCCACCGACGATATTGGAGAAAAATATCTCGACTACTCCCTACCCCCTGGCTCCATTAAGGCCTTCCTCTCTAAAGAAGCAAACGAGGGCAACCGCTGGACGCCTGTGAGCAAAACCGAAATTGAAAAACTACGCCTGCTCTCGCAAGCGCGCGTGAATTCCAGCAAGGAATTTGCGGAAATCAAAAAAGAAATAAAAGAACTGGCACAAAAGAAGGGCATAATCCGTTTGGCCGAAATGCGCTCCAAAGAAACAGAACAGAAAAATAAAAACAAAGACAAAGCCCCTAAGCAGCTTGCCAAAGAACGCCATCGTCCACAGATTGAGGAGTCACTCAATATCTTGGCGGATTTTGTGCACTTGCGGAAGAATGGGTCTGGGAATTTGATTAGTGGCGATCAAAATTAGTTGTGAGGAGAAGAGGGTGCGCGGGTGTTGTTCGAAAAGAATACAAGTGGTGTTCTGAAATCGAACGTTGGATAAGAAAACCTTAAGAAATTCTTTAGAGTAAAAGAAAAAGAAGAGGCATGCCTCCTGCTGTTTATGGGGCATGTGGTCCAACCCTCCGGGCTCTGCCCAAGTCGAAGCTTCTTTAGAGAGATTCAAGCCCCCCTATTGCCCAAATCATTTGTGCCAGTATCACCACAAGAAGAATTTACCCAACGAACCCTTTTTTTTACATCGGGGTAAAAGAAGCGTTCAGCGCTTTCCATACGTTACAATGCGTTACACCTGTAAGCATTGTCTTTATAACTTCTCTTCTTCTTTCTTCTCCTTAAGTTATAAAGATAAAAAACCAGATGAATATGAAAAGATCTTTACGCTTTGCCGAAAAGGCGTGTCGAACTGGGAAATCGCTTTTTTCCTAAAATGCCAAGAAAAGACAGTAAGAGTTAAGAAGAGCAAAATAGCCAGATGGCTTCTTTTGCATCAAGCTCAAGATCTGGCCTCCATTCGCATCCAAGAACCTGTTGTCTTTGATGGCTTAGAGAATTTTTCCTACAGCCAATATGATCCAAACAACATCAATCATGTCGTTGGAAAAGACTCACTCTTTACCTACGACTTTAGTTTTTCTCCCATGAATAGAAAAGGCAGGATGAGTTTACGGCAGCAAAAGATAAAAAAAGAATTAGAAAAAATCCATGGACCATATCCAAAGGGGGAAATCCTTAGAGGGGCGAGACGCGTATTTGAGCGTTTATTGACAAAAAACGATAATCTTACGCTCTACACCGACAATCATTACGCCTATAGAGAAGTTCTAAGAGAGAAGAGGTTTCAAAAGGTTACGCATCACATAACACTCTCCACTGCCTACCGTAATTACAGAAACAAGCTTTTTCCCATAAACCACCTAGACATGCTCTCTAGACATCACCTGGCTTCTTTTAAGCGTGAAACAATTGCATTCTCAAAACACTCGATAGCCATGCAGGAAAACTTTATTTTGCTCATTGGATTTAAAAACTATATGAGACCAAAATTTACAAAGAAGCAAAAGAGAGACGTCTTAGCGAACAAGACAAGTCCCGCTATGGCTTTGGGTCTCACCACAAAAATCTTAAACTTTAGAGAAATGTTTAAAACAAGGATCACAAAGCATCAAGTGGGGCTTAATGAAGACATGCTCAAGATCTTCGAGCGACGCGACCCTACTTCAAGACGAAAAATAAGGGCGTATACGGGGATTTAAAAGAGATAAAGCGATTAAATATCTGCCACAGAGATAAGCACGCCAAGAAGAGAGAAAATTTCCTATAAGATAGTTAATGTCTACAAAAACCGTGCTCAATCCGTCAAACTGGGCTTAAATTTCGCTAAAATATCCACTAACCATCTCAAAAATCTTGCACCCTCTTCTCCTCACAATATATGTTGCAGACCCATGAATTCCCTCCGTTTCATCGTACTCACAGGTGGTCCCGGGGCGGGTAAAACCGCAGTGATGGAAGCTGCCCGTCAGATCTTTGGCCAGAGTTTAGCGATCCTGCCGGAATCGGCCAGCATTGTGTACTCTGGAGGCTTCCCTCGTTTACCCACTCCCACTTCCGTGCGTGCAGCCCAACGGGCGATTTGCAGTGTACAAGAAGAGCTAGAAAGATTTTGCCAAGAAGAGGGTACCTATATCGCGTCTCTTTGTGACCGTGGAATCGCCGATGGTGCCGCGTATTGGCCAGATGGTCCGGAATCTTTTTTTCGCGCTATCGGCTTTTCTCGGGAAGAAGTGTTTGCTCGCTACCATACGGTGATTCATTTGCGCACGCCACCGCTCACGATGGGTTATAATCACACGAATCCCATGCGCACGGAAACTGCCGAGGAAGCCGCCCTCCTAGATAAGCGCATTGAAGAAGTATGGCGGGGCCACCCCAATCGCGTGATTGTGCCCGCGACGGAGACTTTCACAGATAAATTGGAACAAGTGACTCGTCTGATTTCTCGCACTCTATCTACAACCACCTCCTCCCCACTTCCGCGACAAGCGGAAAGAATGCATATTCAATAAACAGGAGAATCTATGTTGGCCTTAACCTTCCTCAGTCGTTTTCGCGAATTCGGTTTGCTTGCGATGCGCGTGGGCATTGGTCTCGCGTTCATCGTTCATGGCTCCGGCAAAATGTTTGCGGGTCCGGCTTTGTGGGAGCAGTTGGGAGGTAATATGGCCGGATTGGGCATTACGTTCATGCCTACAGCCTGGGGGTTTTTGGCAGCTTTTGCCGAATTTGCCGGAGGTATTCTTTTTATTTTAGGATTTTTATTTCGGCCCGCAGCTCTGATGCTTTTGTGCACCATGATTGTGGCTACTTTCACTCTCTATAAGGGCGGCCAGGAATTTCCAGCCTATTCACATCCCTTGAAAATGGCGTTTGTGTTCTTGGGGCTATTATTTGTTGGCCCAGGAAAATTCAGTTTCGACCGGGGCTAACGCCCACGCTCACACAACCGTTATGTGCGCAGTTTGCTGCCGGTGCGGATGATTTGCCATGCCCAAGCCGAAAGAACTGCGGCCACAGCGATCGCCAAGGTGAAATCTAGCCACAGAGGCGTGCTGCCCACACCCACCATAGCTTGGCGAAAACCGTCGATCAAATAAGTGAGCGGATTTAAGTGGGAGATCGTTTGCCAAACAGGCGGCAAGTGCGAAACGGGATAAAACAAACCGCCGGTGTAAATCAAAGGCAAGATTAGAAAGTTTGTATACATGGCGATGTTATCAAAAGTTGTAGAATAGATGCCTGCGATAATGCCGAACTGAGCGAAAAGAAAGCTCGCGAGAAAAATCATGGCCACGGCCGCTGGCAGATTTGTCCACGGCAAATCTGTGAAGAAAAGCGAAACCACCAACACACACAAGCCCACAAGTATGCCGCGAATCATGGCAGCCAAAGTAAACGCCATGAGAAATTGTAAGGGAGTGAGCGGAGTGACTAAGAGATCCACGATATTGCCGATATAACGGGAAAAGAAAATCGAAGAAGAAGTATTGGCAAAAGCATTATTCACTACGCCCATGAGAATCAAGCCCGGCACCACAAATTGCACATAGGTGATCGTGGGATAGAGCTCGATCTGGGAGCCGAGGCTTACACCAAACACCAAAAGATAAAGAGAGGCCGTGATCACGGGCGTGATCAGCGTCTGCACCGCTACGGAAAAAAAACGTAGGATTTCTTTCCATAACAAAGTGAAAAAGGGCAACCAAGGTTGGAATTCCACTTTATGCATGATTCCTCGTGAGTTTAAGAAAGGCTTCTTGCAAGCTAGGAGAACGGGTCTCCACTTCTTTTACTTCGGCTCCTAAACCACACAAAGCCTGCATCACGGCGATCGGAGTAGTATCTTTCGAAACCCGGAAACTCAAAGTGGCTCCGCCATTGGCTAGCTCCACGGGGAAGTGACGCAAAGAATCGGGGAGACTGTTCATTTTTTCCGTCAAATGGATAAGGAATTTTTTTTCGTCCAATTGGTCTAAGAGCGCATGGGTTTTATCCATGGCAATGATTTGCCCGTGGTTCATGATCGCCACCCGTTGGCACATTTCTTCTGCTTCTTCTAGGTAATGGGTAGTTAGCAGCACCGTGGTGCCTTCTTTTTGATTCATTTCTCGTACAAATTCCCAGAGATTTTGTCGCAGTTCTACGTCCACCCCTGCGGTGGGTTCATCTAAAATCAAGAGGCGAGGTTTATGGATCAAAGCCTTAGCCACCATAAAGCGCCGCTTCATGCCGCCGGAAAGTTTATTCATGCTTTTTTTCAAATGTGGACCCAAAGCCAAACGCTCGATCAGGAGATTGCGCCAAGCGGGATCGTCAGGCACACCATAATATCCAGAATGTATTTTAAGAGCGCGGTCGATGGTGAAAAAAGTATCAACTATCAATTCCTGGTGCATCACGCCCACGAGTCTGCGGGTATTGATGAAGTCCGTTTGGGTGTCGTAGCCAAACACAGAAGCCTTGCCGGAAGTGATACGGGTCACACCGGTGGTCATATTGATGGTTGTGGATTTACCCGCGCCATTGGGGCCTAAGAGACCAAAAATTTCCCCAGGCTGGATTTCGAGGCTAATGCCCTTCACCACCTCTTTATCCCCATAATTCTTACAAAGCTTTTCTAGTTTTAAAGCAGACATAAAAATGCACCATACCCTACCCTCGCCCTGTGGTAAATGAATGGTATGTGCGGTTTCCTCGGAATTTTTGCGCCACCACAGGCTCCGCTAACGCCGGCGGAAATTTCTGCGTTTGGCACTAGCTCCAAACTCTTGGCCCATCGCGGCAACAGCTCCCACGGCGAAGATCGCCAAAGTGAGCGGGCCTTATTCCACTATCGTTTGGCCTTTCGAGATCTTCAAGAAGGCACACAACCCTTAAGCGACAGTAAAAGCCGAGCAACCATTCTTTTTAACGGCGAACTCTATGGTTTCCGTTCCCTACGAGAAAAATTGAGCCGCAACTATGAATTCCGCACCCGTTCCGACACGGAAGTGATCCTCGCTGCTTATCTAGAATACGGAGAAAAATTCCTAGAAACTTTCGACGGTGAATACGCCTTTGTAATCCACGATCACCGACAGAAAAAAATCTTAGCCGCCCGAGATGCCTTCGGAGTAAAACCTCTTTTCTGGAGCGCAAGTGGAGGAAAGCCTTCCTCATCTCTGCAAAACTACTCTGCAAAATACCATTTTTCCCTTCCAGGACGCGTTCATTTTGCTTCGGAAATAAAAGGCCTCGGCCTCCCCCTACGCTGGGATGCCCGTGGGCTCGACCGGCTCTTCCTTTCCCTCTATGAAGAGATGGGAACAAGTTTTGAAGGCGTATATGCTTTAGCTCCTGGCGCCCTCTTTTCTGCGAGTGCCAATGGCGATACATGGCAGTGCTCCCTAGAGAGAAAAATCAGAAAACAGCGCTCTCCCGATAAAAATAAAGTTTCTTTTCCAGAAAAAGCTCAAGAACTCCAGCAAATCCTTGCCCGCACCGTGCAAGCCAAACTGGAAGCGGATGTACCTCTCGGAGCCTATTTGAGCGGCGGTATTGATAGTCGTATTGCCGCTTACGAAATGGGAAAAACCGGCGCACAGATTGAAACCTTCACGGTGGGATTTGAAGGCCGAGATTTCGACGAAACCGGAGAAGTGAAAAAATTCCTCTCAGCCTATCCCAACCTGCGAGGGCGTGCCTTAACAACCAGCAATCAAATTCTGGAATATGCCTATCCCCATGCGATATATAGCTCAGAGCTTGTGCAACCCTATACCAATGGCGCTGCTAAATGGTGGCTCTCGCGTTTTGCGCGCAGGTATGTGCGCGGGGTACTCACGGGCGATGGAGCCGATGAAATCTTCTGTGGCTATCCTAGTTACCGATATCTTGCTTGGTGGGATTTTTATCGTCGAAACCCCAGCCCTGCCCGAGCCTCTCTTTTTGAAAAAAAGGTGGTAGGAAAAAAAGAAAAATTCTGGGAAAAAGGTTTAAGCTCTCGCCCCGATGGATCAGACCTCGAAGAATCTCTCGAAGTTTTAGGCTGGGCTCACCCACTTTTTGCGCAAGTGAAGAGCCTGGGAAAATTTTGGTCTCCGCACGGTTGGGAAAAAATCTTGGAAAAAGAAAAATCTTCGCTGCAAAGCTATCTGATTCCCGGTGCAAGTTCGTTAAACCAATGGCAAAACTATTTTCTTCACACCCACTTTCCCACCCATGTGCTCAATTGGGTGGGCGATCGCATGGAAATGGCCAACACTTTAGAAGGCCGTCCGATTTTTCTCTCTCGGGAAGTTTGGAATTTTGTAGAGTCCCTGCCCGATGGCTATCTGGTGCGGGGCTTAAAGGATAAAGCAATTTTGCGGAAAGCCTACGCCCAAAAACTGGGGGCCTTCGCGGGCACACCCAAAAAACAATTTAATGCACCTTTTTTGTTAGATGGCGCCTTGGCCAATGAGTTTCTCTCTCCCGCCAGCCTTAAAGAAACAGGGCTTTTGGATCCGGCACGCCTGGATTTTGCTAAAAACACTTTGCGTGATTCCAAGGATCCCCTCGAAAAAAGTTTTGCGCAAATCTTCTTGCAGAATTGCCTTGTGACTCAGATGCTGGACCGCTATCTTGTGCGCGGTCAGGCACCGATAAGGAACCTGGATTTCGAAGAAAACTATTTAGATAAAAATACGGTGAACCTATGAACTTTCTAATTGTGGGCGATAACCTACGCTCCCTAAAACCTAAAACCGACACGAGCTTAGCCCTGGCCCGGGAAGCTCTGACTCGAGCCCACGAAATCCATTGGACCACAGCCGAAGATCTTTTTCTCTGGGAAGGCCGCGTATTCGCCCGCGTGGATACTATCACCGGTTGCGCAGAAAATTCTTTGCCTGCCACAGAAACAATTAAAGAGCCCCAATCCATTAATACCTACGATGGTGTGTGGATTCGTAAAGATCCACCTTTCGATAATTCTTATCTTTCTCTCTGCTGGCTCTTGGCGCTAGAAGAAAATAACGTGCCCATGTTTAATAAACCCTCCGTGCTCTTGCGCTACCACGAAAAGATGATTCCCTTCGAAGCCCTGGAACGGGGCTACCTTCAGGAGGATGAAATCATTCCGTCCTTTTTACCCACGGGCCGGCGCTTTCCTGTGCCCGAGGATTTTCCCCGTGGGGAAGCCGTGAGCAAACCTTGGCTGGGCCATGGGGGAAAAGATGTAACTCTTCTTCCTGCGCCCCAATCCCCCGAACCTTATTTTTTCCTGCAACCTTTGCAAAAAGAAATCTATCGCAGCGGCGATCGCCGTATTTTCATTTTAGACGGAGAAGTAATCGGCTCCTTCGTGCGCCTTCCACCTGCTGGAGAAATTAAATCTAATATTGCCTCCGGTGGCACCGGGGTGATGCGGGATATGAGCAAAAAAGAAAAAGAGATCATCATGCGGCTCTCGGTTTTTCTAAAAGAGATCGGCGTGGTTTTCGCTGGCGTGGATATGATTCACGAAAAAATCTCTGAGGTGAACATCACATCACCGACAGGATTCCTCACCTATGCGGAAATCGGCGGCCGGCGCCTGGCTCCGCTAGTTTTAGAGTATTGCGAAAACCAAATGTAAGGAAATGTGCGGGGCTTTTGGTTTGCTTTTACACCCCGCTGCGCTAGCCTTCCCCTAACACTTAAGGGGGAATTCATGAAAATTCTATTTATTTTGGCTCTTGCTACTCTTTCTACTTCGGCCTCTGCCGCTTCTTTTTGGTCGGGAGTAGATATTTTTGGAACCTCTACGGCTGTGCCCCCTGGCGTCACGCTGCAAAAACTTGTGAACCTCACCAGTGATCAGGACAACAAAGTATCCCACCTTAGCGTGATGATCGATTCAAGTAATAATCCCGCCAACAATATGGTGCGGGGTATGTTCAAAGCGGACGCTTCGGGCCTGATCGATTTTTCTCCCGCTGCTGCCGATAGCGCTTACTGGTTGGAAGCCATTGAAAGCCCCGATGGCGCTTTGATGTTGGAAGCCCGCGGACGAAAAGTGCTCATCCTCATGGGCAACCTCAATCGCAACACCCAAGAAGGCCGCTTTAAAATCAAATTCTTAAGCAACGGCCTCTCCATGACCTATAAATTCTGCGAATTCCAATTGCGCAAAAGCGGAACAAACTGGTTCATCGAAAATATTTACACTGGCGCTCCGGTGACCGACGTGAAAGTGCTCACCCACTCCCTCGGTATCACCACCTTGCAGGGCATTTGCCCTCAGTAGAGTAGATAAAAAATGATCAAAAAGGGGGCTATAAGGCCCCTTTTTTTATTCCCGAAAAAGCTTACGCACACTTTCTTCGAAAAATTTCCCTCGCTCTTCGAACTTCTTAAACTCATCCAAACTGGTACCCCCGGGAGAAAGCAAAACCGTGTCTCCCTCTTTCACCACCGCCGGCAAATGCGCAATCGCCTCCCCCAGCTTGGCAAAAGTGGGGCCCTCTAAACCAGAGCCAGCGCGGGCCCGTTCCGCCACTTGACCGAAAAAAATAGGCATAAGTTTTTGGATTTTTTTCAACTCGGCGAGTTCTTCCCAGGGAAGGCTTTTGTCTTTTCCCCCGAGCAGCAACACCAGTTGTTTTTTCCTATCCATTTGTCCGTGGAGACCAAAGGCTGCCGTTCTTACACTCTCCATAGTGGTGGCCTTGCTATCATTCACAAAACGCACACCACCCAATATCCCTAAATTTTCCATGCGGTGAGGCAAGCCAGGAAAATCCAGCATTCCCGCAAAAGCTTCCGCAGGCCAGCCCGCTTCTCGAGCTAATTTGGCGGCCACAGCTAAATTATCCTGGTTGTGGGTGCCCAAGAGGCGAGCTTGGTCGAGGCGCAAGCCATCAAGCTCTTCATCGTTTTGGTCAGTCCACAAAATTTGTGGGCGCTCCTTTTTCCCTTTAGCGTATTTTACCAAATCTCCACCGTGATTATTCAACACCACGGCTTTATTAGTGCGGGAAACAAGACTCCATTTTGTGTCGTAATAATCTGCTAAAGAGGAATAGCGCTCCATATGATTGGGGGTGAAGTGTGTGATGGCAGAAAATTCGGCCCGTAAATCTCCGCAGTTTTCTAACTGGTAACTTGAAAGCTCGAGCACAACCCAAGGCGCACGTTTTCGTTTTCCTGTCTGCAGTTCCACCACATAATCGGCTAGAGGTTTACCAATATTTCCGCCCACAAAAGAATCCGGAGAAAAACGAGCCAAACCCGCTTCCAAAAGTGAAACCGTAGTGCTTTTCCCCACGGATCCCGTAACAGCTATAATTTTTTCTGTGGTGAGATAGTGCAAAGCTAGCGCAAGCTCGCTAGTAACGGCGCCACCATGCTCCTGAAAATCTTTGATCCAGTCTTTTGCCAAAGGATAGCCGGGAGAAACCACGAGTGTGGCGGGTTTGCGTTTTTGTAATAACTCTTGGGGATCATGGAAATCCCCGGCGCCGGCCTGATCCACAAAAGTGGAAAGATCCGCGGCCTTTACACCATTTCGAGTAAGTAAACGCTTGGCCGCCTCGCCACTTAACCCCATGCCCACGATGGCTATTGGTCTCTTGATAAAATCCATTGGGTTTTCCATATCTTTTCCTACTTCCGGCGGGGGCCCTTTCGCCTTACAATTATAGTATGGGACTGAATCGTGCCGGCAGCAAATTTGTGATCGCCTGGGGTTTATTCCTAGCGTTCCTCTTGCCCTCAGCCCACGGGGCCGGACCCAAATGCTACCTTCACGGAATCATTAGCTCCGTTTCCGGTATGGAGAAACCTTCAATTTCAGACATGATCCGACTCCATTTCGACGCCAATAATAAAGCCAAATGCGAACTGATGATGACGTCTTATTGCATTCACAATGTGCGGGACAAAAAATATTCTCCCACCCGTTTAAAAGGCTCATTTAAGCCGAACGTGGCCAAGGACGAAGAATACACTTACACTTTTTCGCCAAAGTGCAAACTGCTCACAGAAGACGATTAAATCTCTTCACCACTATCAAACCGATCCTTTGCAGCCCGCAATGCCCCAAAGATCTCCCGTAACGGAGCACCTTCTTTATTCACAAAAGCCTGAAGCACAGGGCTTTCGGGGCGTAGAAAAGGGTTCGTAGCCAACTCTGCGGATAATATCATGGGTACCGTAGGATCCCCGTGTTCCCGTAAAATTTCCGCTGCAGCTACTCTGGCCCGTAGCTCTGGATTGTCTGGATCGGCCCGCAAAGCAAAAAGCGCGTTTTCTAATGTATACTCATGAGCACAATAGAGAATGCTATCTTGCGGCAGAGCACGCACTCTCTCTAATGTATCCCACATCTGCTGTGCGCTGCCCTCAAAAAGCTTACCGCAGCCAAGAGAAAAAACTGTATCTCCGCAAAAAAGTTTTTTCGCTTCGGGAAACCAAAAAAGGATGTGGCCCACCGTGTGGCCATCTGCGGGTATTACCACCACCCGTTCGCCATCAAAGGAAAATTCTTCTCCCGCTTGTAATTGGCGATCAATGCCGGGAATGCGGGCAGCGTCTTTAGCGTTTCCAAAAATCTCGCAGCCATAACGCTGTTTTAATTCTAAATTAGCGCCCACATGATCCCGGTGATGATGGGTGTTGAAAATAAAATCGAGTTTTTTTCCTTGGCGCTCAAGCTCCTGAATCACGGGCCCAGCAACGCCTGCGTCTACCACGGCGGTTGAACCCGCTTTTCCTATCAGTAAATAAATATAGTTATCAAAAAGAGCAGGGAGCTGGATCACTTCCATCTTAGCGCTCCCTAGAATCTAGAAAAATAGTCACTGGCCCATCGTTTAATAAATGCACCTGCATATCGGCACCAAACACCCCGCACTCCACTTTTAGGCCCGTGGCCCGCAGGCGCGACAAAAACATTTCATAGGTGGCTTTGGCTTTTTGGGGCTCCGCCGCCGGCACAAAAGAGGGGCGATTGCCTTTCGTAGTATCCGCTAGCAATGTGAACTGGGAAACAACCAAAAGCGCGCCTCCGCTTTCACCCACAGCCAAATTCATTTTGCCTGCGGTGTCTGGAAAAATGCGCAGAGCGGGAATTTTTTTTAAAAGATATTCAAGATCCTCGGGCTTATCCTCCGCAGCCACGCCGAGGAAAACCAAAATTCCTTTTTGGATCGAGCCCACCACGGAGCCCTCCACTGCCACTGATGCTTCTGCCACTCGCTGGAGCAGGGCCCTCAAAACTAACTCTTCTGCGGTTGCTGCCGCACCCATTCTTGGGCGATCGAGCGAGCGCGCTCAAAATCTTTGCTGCTCGTTATAGCTTTCGGTGAAGCGGCAGTTTGGGCTGCTAAAGCTTGCATTTGGTTTACGCGCTCTACGCTAGGAGGATGAGTGCTCATGGCGTCGGAGAGGCCGGCGAGAATGGGAATTTTATTTTGTTTATGCTCTTGCTCCATTTTCAAAAGCTTGGAATAGAAATCGCCCACATGGTCTTTATGGAAATTGGAGGTCACGGAGGTGCGAAAACCGATGCGATCGGCTTCCATTTCATCTTCCCGGGAGTTGGCCATATAATAGTATTTTTGGATTAAGAGTCCCCCGCCCACACCGGCCGCGGCCCCAGCGGCCGTGGCTTTTAAAAGGCAGGCTTTATCTTCTTGAGCACAAATTAATTTACCCAAGCCAAACCCAAAAGCACCGCCTAAAATTCCACCGCCCGCACCAAAGAGCCAGGATTTGCCTTGTTCTTTTTTGGCTTTGTCCATGCGCTCGGCGGTATGCCGGGCTTTCACATGGCCCACTTCATGCCCGATCACACCAGCTAGTTCCGCTTCCGTTTCTGCCATGGCCAAAAGAGGAGCTGTCACAAACACAGTGCCCGCAGGTAAAGCAAAGGCATTCACTTGGTTCACGCCCACCACAGTAAAATTATAATTATAGGGTTTTCCTTCTAATCCATTCGTGCGCACAATGCGGCTACCAAGGTTACGAACATAAAGCTGCACATCCTGGTTAGCGAGAGCAGGATAATCTTTCCGCATTTCTGGCAGCACTTCCTGGGTCATTTTCTTTTCATCGTCCACGGTGATTTCCGTAGTTTGCCCCGTATTATCTCCCTCACGGGTGCGGTGCTGGGAAGTGGTGGCACATGCGGCTAGCAGCACAGGGAAGGCCGCCAAGAATGTACGCCGACCCAAAGTGGTGGAATTTAATTTTTGCAAACACTGCTCGAGTTCATCCATGGGGCCTGGCTTCAACATGTAATCTCTCCTCGCCTTCTACTTTTTCATAGACACTTGCCCTCTGGCAAGAACTTGGCCTTAAGCCCATGGAAGCGGCGCGTGACAAAGGCCTCGCTCACACAGGAACACTTGAGGAATCTTACTAGCCTTTCCCTGCGCCACTGGCAAGCGACTGCCCTCTTCAGCGCACGCCAGCCAAAGATCTGGCAAAAAATCCTTTGTTCTTTGTTTTGCTTCCTGCAAGGCGCCAGGGCCTGCGATCACTGCCAACTTTTCCCCACGGTAGCGGTAGTAAATGCCGAGGCAAGCCTGCGGAAGACCATAAGGAGTTTTAAGCCAAGGCTGGAAAAGTCCCTGGAGGGCTTCAGCCCGCTCCCGCAATTGAGGATCTTGAAAATATTGCGCGAGCGCCAAGAGATTGCTGTAGGCCACGGAATTGGGAGAAGGCAAGGCGCCATCGAAACGATCTTTTTTACGAACGACCAAAAAAGATTCTTTGCGGGAAGCGGTGAAATAGCCGTCTTCCTCCCAAAATTCTTGGTCCAAAACAGCCTGTAAATCTCGAGCCCAATACAACCACTCTTCTTGAAAAGAGGCATGATAGAGCTTCAATAAACCATCAATCAAAAATGTATAATCACTGGCGGTGCCTTGGTATTTTACTTCGCCACCCGCATAACGGCGCCACAAAGTTTTACCGTTCCACAAATTCTTTTTTAGCCAGTGGGCACATTGTTCTGCGGCGCTCAAATAGCGAGGATCCTCTAAAACCGTAGACCCTAACGCCAAAGCTCCGAGAGCTAAACCATTCCAAGCGGTGAGGATTTTTTCGTCCCGATGGGGCCGCGGGCGCTGGTTGCGTGCATTTCGTAAGTATTCCCAAGCTTCTTTAAAATCCCGGGATTTCAGCCATGCCTCTTCACCATCGCAGGCCAAAATATTAGCCCCCTCAAAATTACCTGCAGGCGAAAGTGAAAATATTTCCTGGAAAGTAGGAAAGTTCGGCATGCCTTGCAGCTCGGGCCAATGCCACAAATAAAACTCGCCCTCTTTTCTAACTTCTCCAGCATCTTCCGCAGAATAAAAAGCTCCCCCCTCGTGGCGCATATCGCGCAAAAGGTAATCTAGAGTTTCTTGAGCAACTTTCCCGTAAAAATCCTTACCAGTACATTGCTTGGCCTCTAGATAAACTGTGGCAAGAAGAGCGTTGTCGTAGAGCATTTTTTCAAAATGAGGAACAAGCCAGCGCTCATCGGTGGAATAGCGATGGAATCCACCGCCCACTTGATCGTAGATCCCGCCGCATGCCATAGCCACTAAAGTTTTTTCTACCAGAGGCAGCGTAGTCATCTTCTCCTTACTCAACCGCAGCAACACTCGGAGCACCATCGAAGGCGGAAATTTTGGCGCAGCACCAAAACCCCCATAGTGGGGATCAAAGCGATCTTTGGCTTGAGAAAAAAAGCGCTGCCAAATTTCCTCATCTGGCACAACGGCAGATTCTGTTCTCGGCTCTTGCGCCAAAGCGGCTAATAATTTTTCGCCGCCCATTTTGATTTGTTCCGGAGAGGATTGCCAAATATTCTGGATGCGATCCAAGAGTTGTAAGAAATGTGCGTGGGGAATATACGTGCCGCCCCAAAAAGGTTTCAAGTCGGGCGTTAAAAATACACTCATGGGCCATCCACCCCGGCCCGTCATGGCCATTACCGCCTCCATATAAATTTCATCCACTTCCGGATGCTCTTCCCTATCCACTTTCACGCTCACAAAAGCGCCCAAAGCCGCGGCCACATCCTCCAGCTCAAAACATTCCTTTTCCATCACATGGCACCAGTAACAGGTGGAATAGCCAATGGAGAGAAAAATGGGTTTATTCTCGCGCTGAGCTTTTTCGAAAGCCTCTTCTCCCCATGGATACCAATCCACTGGATTGTGGGCGTGCTGGGCTAGATAAGGACTCTTTTCTGCGGCTAAACGATTCGTTTTCATCACGGCAGCATGGCCTGGCTTTTATGAAAAGGACAGGGAATAATTGCCCGTATTAGGATAGATTATTCTCTATGGAGCGAAGATAAAATGCATGTGATTGGAATTGACCTCGGCGGCACCAAAGTGGCTGCTGGCTTGGTTACAACAACAGGAAAAATTCTTGTAGAGAAAAAACTTCCCTCCCATTTAGAACGGGGCTGGCCGGGCCTGAAACAACAGCTATTGGAGCTCATCACAGAACTAAAACAAAAAACAAAAGTGAAAGCCATTGGCATTGGCTCCGCAGGCCCACTCCACGCTCCCTCAGGGAAGCTACTGGATCCCACAAACTTTGGCTGGCCAGCCAAGGTGATACCCATCGCAAAAGAGTTACAAACTCGATTGAAAATTCCTGTGCGTTTAGAAAATGATGCTGCCGCGGCTGTGTTGGCGGAATCATGGAAAGGATCTGCAGGCAAAAATTGCATCGCCATTACCCTAGGCACGGGCCTAGGTGTAGGTACAGTAATAGACGGAAAACTCCATCGAGGAGCCCGGGGCCTGCATGCGGAAGTGGGCCACCTTCTGCTACGGCCCGGAGATCCTACGGCACTCTGTGGTTGCGGAAACTATGGTTGCTCGGAGGCTTTTTTATCCGGAACCAATTTTGCCAAACGCGTGGCGGCACAGTGGAAAAAACCCGGGCTAAAGGCAGAAGAGATAGTGCAATTAGCCGCCAGCGGCCACAACGGAGCCCTCGCCATTTTGGAAGAATATAGTCAATACATGGCAGATTTTCTTCACAACCTAGTGGTTCTCTACTATCCGGAAAAGGTAATTTTGTGTGGCTCTTTTGCCCAAGCTCACCCTCATTTTTTGCCACAAACTAAAGCCCGGCTCCGTGTTCTTTTGGAACGGCGCTTGAAGACACTAAAAATTTTTCCAGAAATTCGCGTTTCCCGTTTAGGAAGCGGAGCGGGAATTCTGGGCGCGGCCTATGTGGCTTTGCATAAAAATTATGTAAATGAGCCCTAATCATCGGGACCCAGGGGAATTTATGTTAAGATTTGGGCATGGTAATCTCCCAAGCGTTTAACAACGCAGTTTTAAAAAATCCCGGTGCCCCAGCGATTTTAGATTTAGGAAAAAACATTTCTTATTCGGAGATGAAGAAAAAAATCTCTCAACTAAGTTTTTTGCACCAAGCAGAAATTGGACACGCCAAACGCATTGCCTTTCTTTCGCAAAACAACCCGTCAGTTGTCCTTTCCTTTTTTGCGTTTAGCAATATTGGCTGCGCTTCAGTTTTTTTAGACCCAGCAGAATCCGTAGAGTCCATGGTGCAAACTATTAAAGATTTAGAAGTCACCCATATTTGCGTGAGCGGCGATCAACTTTCTCGCACCAACGATATGATTCGCACCTATGGTCTCGGCTGCGCGGTGATCGAGATTGAGAAGAAAAAAGGCGGAGAGTACGACACGTCTTATAGCCCTCCTCCCGATCACCCACTAAAAGAAACCGATTCCATCCTCATTTTCCGCCATGAAGAATTGGGATCGCCCGTAAAATATATATTCTTCACTCACAAACAAATCTATACAGCGGCCACGGCAGTAAGAAAATTTTACCATTTTAGCGCCAACGAAAAAGTGTTGACCACTATGAATTGGGCCCATCCCTTTGCTTTTGTGCACGGATTAATGGTGCCCTTGCTTGCGGGCGCCACTTGCGCTGTGAACCCCCAATCTCCCACCCACGAAGAATTCATCGAATATTTGGCCCAAAACCATATCAATCGTTTTGTGGACTGCCCTAAATTCTTTTACTGGTTGCTCTCTATTTGCCGCACTTCCAAGTATATGCTGCCGGGCACTCGCTCCGTAACCGTTGGCATCGGAAACCTTTCCAAATCCATTCGCAAAACCTTCCAGCTTTTGCACATACCAGTGCTGCAAACCTATGGCCGAGTGGAGGCCCTCTGGACTCTCGCCATGGAAGATTTAGACAAAGCCAAGGAAGCTATTACTCCTTCCCTAGAAAGCCTGCCGGGCTTTCGTTATAAAGTGCTGAACCAAGAGGGAGATGAAGCCCCAGGCCCTGGCCTAAGAGAGGGCCCATTCGCTGTGACCGGTGAAACCATTATGTCCGCTTTTTTCCATCCAGACCGAGCCTTAGCTGAAAAAGCCTCCAAAAATACCATTCGCGGCACGTGGTTTTATACAGGCGAAGCCGCTCGCATCGAGGGAGAAAACGAGGAAATTAAAATCCGTCCTCTGGGTAATATCCAAGATGTGATCCGATCTGGATCCAAATACTATGTGCCAGAAAAAATCGACGAAATGGCGCGAGAAGTAAATGATGTTTTAGATGCAGCCGCTTTTGTAAAATCAGATGAAAAGGGCAATCAAAGCTTTGGCCTTGCTGTGGTTCGCCAAGGCAAAACTCTTTCGGAAGCACTGATCCTCGATCACTTGAAAAAACGCCTCACCGGCCCAGAACTACCGCGTTCCATCCACTTTCTGGATGAAATACCCAAAGACCGCTTTGACAACGTCAATCGCGGCGCCCTTCAACGGCAATTCTCCGCTCGTTAAGGGTATTTTCCCTTGGCTCTACCCTGGGTTATAGACATAATGGCTGTGGAGGGAAAATGAAACTTTTGCTTATCGCTCTATTGCTCGTTGCCACTCCCCTAGCCAATGCCACAGATAGGAAAAAACAATTCTCTGTAGGCGCTGGTGCTGGCCTCGCCATGGAAGCACCCTGGGCAGAAGTAGCCTTTAGCCGTGCCGTAGGTTGGGGACCCAAAGCCTCTCTACTCGCTCGCTACCACGATCCTAGTAGCTATGCTGGTTTCGAATTAAGCATGGATTACCTTAGATTCACTGAGAAAAATTTATCTTCTCATTCGCTTATTATGTCTTTTTTCTGGCGCTTTCTTCCGTATTCAAAATTACATCCCCTAGCCTCTATTGGTTTCGGCGCATCCGATGTGAATGATTTTTTTCGTAATGGAGATGGCACCCAACCGATCATCAAATCCAAACTAGGCATAGAGTGGGAAATGACTCAAACAATGGATTTAGCATTTCATTTAGATCATTTTTATATAAATAAAGATCACTTTCTTGACCCCAATCTTCATATTTTGTCGCCCTCTCTTACCTTTATTTATTATTTTAGCGCACCCGCAGGCCCTGCCCCTGTTGTAGTTGCCCAAAACTCCAACCTCGATTCCGATGAAGACGGCGTAACCGACGACCTAGACCGTTGCAAAGGCACCAAACGTGGCCTTCCTGTAAATTCCATTGGCTGCACTAACACACAAACATTCGAAATCACTCTCGACGTTAAATTCCACTCCGGCACAGCGGAGCTCACCTCCGTCCATAGCAAAGCCCTAGCGGATCTAGCGGCCATACTCGAGCAAGAATCAGCCTTACGGGTTGAACTACAAGGCCATACAGATAGCAGCGGCTCCAAAGCTAAAAACATACGCCTTTCCCAAGCCCGGGCCGAAGCTGTGCGCCAACAGCTCATCCAAAAGTACGACATTGAAGCCTCTCGGTTGGTGGCTAAAGGATATGGCCAGTCTCAACCGGTTGATACAAATAACAATCTCTCTGGCCGCCACAACAACCGACGGGTCACAGCAAAAGTACTATCCCGCTAAGGATTTATTTCGTTTTGTAAAGACTAGGATCTTGGGCGAGCTGATTCACCATCTTATTCAATCCATCGGCCCAGTCTATTACTAATTCCACCTGATAGGCGCCAACCATGGAAGATCCACCTACAACAGGCTTATCTAGTAGCTTCAATTTCTCTAACGTTGAATTCAATAATTTAGCGATGTAATTGGTTTCACAGCTTTCTCTTAAGCTAGAATTATAAAGACCAGCTTTTTGAAAAAATCGGCAGTAAGACACACGAACATCAGCCGCCAATTGAGTGCGTTCCGCCAGATCTTCGGCGTTCCGTTGGAAATCAACGATCCGATGATACACGCTGCTCTCTTGCTGACTCTCTAAAGCTTTCGCCACTTGATTCATCATTTGAATGATTTCCATTTCATCTGCCCGAAGAATCTTATTTATAGAAATGCCCGCAGAGCCACCAGCTTCTAGTAAAAGATCGCGGCCTTCCTCTTTCACAAAGCTACGGAAGTCACCGTGTAAATCCAAAGCTTTTTTAGTTTGGAAGTTTAAAAACCTCGGAGCTTCATTTTCAAAGAGAAATTCGTCGATATCAGCCCGAACTTCAGAAATAAAATCCCTGCCGATGCTGGCTTCGTCAGCTAAATCCATTTGCACTCTTTTCACCTCTTCCTCTACCCAGCTAAGAGAAGATAAAGTTTGAATAAGGTAGGATCCCAATGGCTGCTCATAAGCGCTATCTGCAGTAGCAGCCAATTGATTTATCTGCTGAACAACACCTGGATCGATGGAAAAATTTCTCTTTGCCAACTCAGAAATCCTTCGGCAAAGCTCACAATTTGTAGCCAAACTATCACGATTTTTTTCCAAATTGCGTTTTAATTCCCGCAGCTGAGTCAAACGGTGCTTGGGGTATAGAAGATATTCGATATCTTGGCGGTAGTTATAATAAGTGCAAAGGGACTGCACAAAGCTCTGGCGCTGTTCAAGTTTATCAAAATCGTAACCAGCATGACCACCAAACATGGCGTCGAGGCCTTGGAAAATCCCAGCTAGAATTTGGCCGCCCAACACAATCGGCGCAGCCCACGGACCAGCCACACTCTTAGCTGCAGCTGTTGCATCTAAGGTAATAGAGGCCATTTCGGAAAGACCAAACTCTTTACGGTCTTCGTCAAAACAATACTCACTACGCTTGATCAGCTCTGTTGTGGAAAAAACTTTCTTTGTAACATCTTCCACATACTCGCGGATCTTTTTAGTTTCATCAGCATCTAGTGGTTCTTTTTTATTTTTTTCGATCAACTTATCTACAACTTCCCGACGCTCACCTAAGAGCGCTTCCAAGCTTTCCACTTCCCGCGTGATCGGCTTACAAGCCGCTTCTTCTTTGATCGCGGTCTTGATCACATTCAATTTTGTGAGTGCGTTGAGGTACGACTCAGGAATAGCTGGGCACTTTAAAAGCTCTACTTGTGGAGCCCCCTGTGCGGAAAAACTGAAGAGTAACGTAAAAAGAAAAGTAATGGATTTGTTCATCGAACCCCCTGTATTGCGGCGCAATATAGCACGGGTTTTGATAAAAACAACGCCATATGTCAAATGGTGAGTAAGTGGATTATAAAGGAGAAACTTCCACTTTTTCCATTTTTTCAATTCAATTTCCAAGCCCAAAATCACGCTAACTGATAGTTATTAAAGAACTTTTTTTGGCCAGCTATGAAGACAAGAGATACAATTACTCCGTGGAACTGCACCGAAGAGAATTTTTAAAATATTCAAGCCTAGCTTTTTTGAGTTCTATTTTTCCTCTTTGGCGGATTAGTAGCCTAGGCGCTGCACCTCTAACATCCGATCACATCTATTACCCCGTTCAAATTTCTGGTGGTAAAAAAGCAATACTATTCACCTACCCCGCTTCTTCAGATAAGTCTGTTATTGCTTCTGATACCTTAGATATTTTACGCCTACATTCCGTAGTTCCCCATCCAACACAAAAACAAATCTTGGCTTTATGCCCCGAGAATGGAACAGAGATAATTTTTTTCGATCGAGAAACCAAAAGCATTCATTCCAAAATTCCCTTGGCAATAACTTATGAAAGTTCCGGCCATGGATGTTGGTCAGTAGACGGGCAATATTTTTTTGCTGGAGCCTATAATCATGAAAACAGCGTGGTAGCAAAAATCCAGTTCTCCACTCGAACTATCGAACACCAATTTGTTCTCCCAGCATTCTCAATTCATGAGTTACACATCTACGATCAAGCTATCATAGCCTGTTGCACTGGTCAGGATCCAAAAAATGGCGCATTGGTGCCTGAAAAACCATCATTATATAAAATTAATTTAATAAATAGTGTAGTGGAAAAAATTATTACGCCAAAAATGCAGCAAAATGAATTTCTCACCCACTTTGTCACAAAAGATTTCAGCTACTGGTCTATCTTGGCGCGCAAAAGAGAAGGACAGAACAAAGATGGGAATTATTTTTGGTTAGAAAGTAACGCACCTGCCGTTTCTATATCTCAAAAAAAAGAGATTCGGATGCCAGGCAAAGATTATGTAAGGGGCGTGAGTATTGGTCTCGACCCTAAAAGCTCCGTGGTTGGCATCACCTACGACTGGACCAATTGCATTCTTTTCCACGAGCTACAAAGTGGAAAAATTATCACAGAAATCCAAGCCTCTGCTATCGGCCTCGGAAAACCCGGCGGCATTAGTATCACTCCTGATAGTTTGTATTGGGTGATCGGTGATCGCCACGGCAAAGGTATTTCTTGGATCAATAGCAAAGATTATTCTCTAAAAAACCATCAGTCCTCTGGCCTAAGCGAAGGTAACCACACCCATTTAGCCATTGGTTAGTGTTCCGTTTAGCGAACACGGCACCCAGGTAAATTCCCCCGAATCTTCCGTTTGTCGAATACAAAATTCGACATATTGAATTTGTCTTGTATCCCACTTCTTGAATACTGAAACTATAAACAGTTATGAAACTCGAGAAAATGCTTCCCCTCCTTTGCAAAAAAAGGGGCTGGACCATGCACAAACTAGCAAAAGAAACGGGCATTGCCCCAGCCACTTTGCACGGCTGGAAAACCGGCCGCAGCGCCACCAATTTTAATGATTTGAAAAAAGTATCGATGGCTCTAGGCGTGCCTCTTCACGAGTTGATTTTTGGCGAACCCGATCCCATGGAGTCACCTGCGCAGGAAATCTTAGAAGAGATTTTTAGTGGTGATGTGCGGGTTACTTTGCATCGGATATCTAGGAAGAAGGTTTGAAAGAAATTAAGCCTTCGGATCCATCAATAGCGCAAATCAACTCCCAATCACAAACACTAGGTTAACGAAATCAAGAAGCCACCTGCGAAACTGGGAATCCATATTCAGATGCAAGTGATTTGCAATAATATTGCAGAACAAAAAATTGCATGTTACTGCCTAGCCCATGAAGCTACGATCTTTATTGGCCGCCATAATCGCCTTAGCCTTTGCTTCTCCAATCCTAGCTTTTGCGTTAGCAGAAGGTACGGGGCTGAAGTTCAGCGCCGCTACCGATATCGTGGGAAATATCAACTCCAAAGACGAAACCCAAAGCCCGCGCAGATTAGACATTCGAGAGGGGGAGTTTGGTGTTTACGGACCGATTGATCACGGATTCGACGGCAACTTGTTCTTTGCAGCACACAACGAATCCGGCGAATACAATGTTGAAATTCACGAAGCCTATCTTACTTCAAGCAAGCTACTAGACAATGTTCGATTTAAAGCCGGAAAATTCTTCCTTGGTATAGGCAGGCTAAATCAGGTGCATCGCCACGACTGGCCTTTTCTTAGTACGCCAAAATCCCATGAAACCTACTTTGCGGAAGAAGCCGCGAGCGATACCGGCATCCAGGCCAATGTTCTCTTTCCAACTCTTCCTATTTTTACGGAATTAGGAGTCGGAGTTACGAATGGCTGGACCTATGGTCACTCGCACGTGCAGGGCACCAAACCCATTCAACCCACTCATTATGCGCGCGTGGCAAACTACTTCCCTTTAGGCGAATCCGGAGGATTGCAAACCGGATTAAATTATCTCGGCCGAAATTCCAGGGTAGACGGCCAAATGAAAATATTTGGTGTAGATGCCGTAGCCAAGTGGAGGAAGGGAAAAGTCGTAACGTGGCTTTTGCAGTCTGAACTCTATGGGCGCAACTTGCGAGCCCCCGGCGCATCCTTATCTAGAAGCTACGGCGGGTATTTCTACACCCAGCGAAACCTTGCAGGAGCACTTGATTTTGGACTAAGGTTTGACGGTTATACGTTGATCACAACCGGAACCAAGAATCTCGACTACTCGATAATTCCTCTGTTGGCTTATCGACATAGCGAATTCGCGAATTTTAAACTAGCCTATCAGATTGATTTCGAAAAGCGTAACCACCGGGACTCGCAAGTAGACCGCGCGCTTCAGGTTCAAGCCGTATTTATCTTAGGAGATCATCCTAGTCATGATTTTTAGATTTTTTTTATTTTTATTCTTATTAAATGCACCGTTGATGGCAGATGCTACGATTCGGGTTGTGACTTCAACCACTGATATTGCGTGGCTTGTACAAAGGGTGGGAGGAAAAAATATTGAAGTGAAAGCGCTCGCTCGGCCGGGCGATGATTATCACTTTTTGGACGCTCGCCCCGATTATATCTTGGCCGTGAGCCGAGCTGATATGGTTTGTCGGATAGGGGCGGATCTAGAGATTGGCTGGATTCCCAAAATCCTCGAGCGCGCGGCAAACTCGAAAGTAATGGCCGGAGAGTCGGGAGATTGCGACCTATCCCGCTCTGTCACGATCCTCGAAAAGCCCAATAAACCTGTGGATCGCTCTATGGGCGATGTGCATTCCTCCGGCAACCCTCACTACTGGCTTTCGCCCCTTGAAATGGCGAAGGCCGCCGCAGAGATAGAGGCCCGTCTAACCGCCATTGAGCCGGGAAAGAGTGCAGAATTTTCTGCCAACCGCGCACAGGTTGAAGAAGAGTTAAAAGCACTCTACAGAAAGATTAAAGAAAAGCTCAAGCCCCTCGCCGGAAAAAGCGTGATCGAATACCACAAGGATTTTTATTACTTCATCCAAGTGTACGGATTGAAGCCAACAGGTTCCATCGAGGAGATTCCGGGGGTATCTCCCTCGGCAGCTCGCTTAGGAAAAGTGGCGGTCGATGCCAAACGTAACGGACTTTCTTTGGCTCTGGCATCTGAACATAGCCCGAAGGCGACACTAGATAAGTTTAAAGAGCTTTCGGGAGTTCCAATTGCGGTACTTCCGACCTCCCTCAAAGACCCTTCACTACCCGAGGCATATTCTGCTTGGCAGACGGAACTGGCTGATAAAATTCTGAAAGCGGCACGGTAAAATGCTTCGTGTAGAGAAACTGGATTACGGCCCGCCGAACCACCCCCCCTTACAAAGAAATCTTTCCTTCTCTCTCTCACCGGGAGAGCTCCTCCATATTACCGGCCCTAATGGAGTGGGAAAGAGTTTCCTTTTGAGTACATTGCTCGGCATATACCCCAAACAAGCGGGCAGCATTCATCTTGGATTTTCTCGATCTCGTTATCTGCCGCAGATGCAGAACAAGGCCGCTCACCTTCCCTATTCCCTTGGTGATATTCTAAGTTTTGAAAGTCACTCTTTGGACGCCTTTGAAAATCTCACGCTACTCAGCTCATCACAGCTGCTTCTCGGTTGGAATAAGGCCAGCGGAGGTGAACGACAAAGAACGCTCCTTACTCGATTTTTTCTTCAGCCTGGCGATCTATTGGTTCTTGATGAACCTTTCAATCATTTGGATTTAAACTCAAAAGAAAGAGTGCAGGAGCTCCTGCGCGAAACTTATGCCCAGCGGCCGAGCACCGCTACCCTTCTCATTTCTCACGATGATAATCCCTCCATTTGGATGGGCGGAGTGAAGGTAAAGAATCTGAATCTTACAGGAGAAGTGCGATGACGGAACTTCTTCTCCTTTACTGGCCTACCGCTTTAGCGACTTTTTTTATAAGTGCCACTTTAAGTGTAGTTGGAGCATTTCTTGTAACCCGCCAGGCGGCTGTACAGACAATCGCCGTGAGCCAGAGCGCAGGTTTGGGGGTTTCGATCGGGCTTTTGATCTCGCAATTATTTTTTTCGGAGAGCCATATTGAACACACGGCAATTCCGCTTGGCTGTGGATTGGCTGTCTCGGCTGCGGGCTTTGCTTTAACAGAACGGGTAGCGCGAAATAGTCACAGCCCAACGGTCGTCTACCTCTCGGCGTTCGGATTTTTCTGGGGACTAGCCCAATTACTGGTTGGATTTTTCCCTGTGGTGGAGAGCCATGCTACAGCCCTCTATTTTGGCGATCTAGTTACCCTGACTAAGAATGAAGCTTTCTTTTTCCTCGGATTTTCCGCGCTTATCGCCATTTATTTAGCCCTACTATGGAAGCGAATTTCGGCCAGAGCCTTTCTTTCCGCTATTCTCGGAGAGCCCCTCCGCTTCACTTCCGCAATAGATCTCAGCTTCTACGTGGTCGCCCTCACGCTTGTTTGCCTCTCTGTGCAGCTCTTGGGATTGCTGTTCACTATCTCCTGCTTATTTATCCCAACAGCCGTTTATTCGTTTTCAACAAGGGTTGGAGTAAAGCGCCATCTTGTTCGCGTAGCAATGAGCGCGGCGATTGCGGCCAGCATAGGTTTCTTAATATCGCTCGCGGAATCGCGTTTTCTAACAACACCTCTAATCACTGTCATAATGGTATTGCTGCCAATCGCCCATATATTTTCAGAGCGCATCATTTTTAGATGCAAATAGCTTGCAACTGGGTTATGCCCACTCTCATGAAAATGCATCTTTGCAACCACGAGTACAAAACCGGCTCCAACACGAAACGCCTAGAGAATGCCTTAGAAAAAATAAAGGCACTCCACTTGCGTCTGACTGGTCCCCGCAAAGAAATTATTTCCATTCTGGCAGCGGCAACACAGCCCCTATCTTCAGATGATATATTTAATGAGCTAAAAAAGGGCTCTAGTGACCTAGTTACAGTTTACCGCTCTCTTACCACGCTTGAAGAGGCGGGTCTTTTGCAGCAACACGATCTGGGCGATGGCATCAGACGATATGAGCTGACCCAAGAGGGCCACCACCACCACTACGTACAGTGCCGATCCTGCGGAAAAGTGGAAGCATTTGTGGGCTGTGACTTTGAATCGACGCTTTTAAACGTATTGGCAAAAAAAGGCTATTCGATGATTCAGCATTCTCTGAACGTCCATGCGCTTTGTTCTGCCTGTCAAAACTAGGAGTACTTATGAAATATGTTCTTTTTGCTATGATGATCCTTGCACCAACTTCTGGCTTTGCCGCTTCTGTATGGGAAACCTCTATGGAAGAGGCAACGAAAGCCTATCGCTTAGACTATAAGGCGGATTACGGCCGCGAAGCCGCCGAACCGGTGGGCTTCGCTCTTCAAAGCGGAGACGACGAAACTATCACGAAAGTATATTTTGTGGACAGCGGGGCATTGCGGTCATTCACCTATGGCTGCCACCAGCATGGAAATCATTTTGATTGCCACCGTGAGGATCGCGGCGAACACGGCGGGTATGTAAGACCAAGCAGCAAATACAATGTGGCTGAAATGTCCAAGGCCGTTGAAGCCTCTTTAGATATTTTTATCAGAAAGGTCGCCCCAGAATCCGCTATTAAATCGATGAAAATTTGGGAAGCCGAAGATTTAATTCGCTTCAGCATTGATTATGACAAGGCAGGCCCTCGCCAGGAATTTCTGGCTTGCCACTACCATTCCGGAAGTGAAATGGATTGCCACCGCAAGGGCAACGCTGGCCCCAGTGAACCTGAGAGAAAATAAGAACTCCACTTAAGGAAAAATGAAAATATGAAAGCATTAAAATTGATTCCATTACTGATTGTCTTAACTGCATGTGGCGGTGACTATAAAGACGCCGAGAACTCAGCTCCAGAGCAAGACATATCTTTTGGTTCGCAAAAGGCTCGCGTAGTGACTGGAAATCTCAACGTCAGTAGTGGTTCGATCAGCGGAACTGGCGCAATCGAGTTTGAATCTCGTTACGAAGAGTTCAAATCGGGCGGCAGCTACGCCCTAGACTTTACTCTTGAGGACGGTGGCTCCGTTACAATCGTGAGCCACGCAAACGAATCACTGACTAATGGATTTGAAGTACAATTTTTCCGTCAAGGCTTTGGCCCAGGCTCCCTAAAGGTATCACTACGTGCGCAAGGAGCGGTATGGAACGCCACAAATCAATTCGATTCCATTGATGCCAGCCAAATAATCCGCATTCAAACTGACGTGCATAATGACGAGTCTCCCGCGCATTCCATCACCTGGAATCGCAATTTGGGCGACAATTTTGCCAAAGACAGAGCAATCCTAAATACAGCAGAAGAAATAGACGGCTCTCCCGGCATTGGCACTGGCATACGCTGGGGCCTCGTTCTGAGTAAGGCAACTGTTATGCGGGCTGATCGTTCCGAGCCTAAGTTCGAGGATTAGAACCCGATATCTGAATTGAGGTGGGAAAAATGGTCGGGGTAGACAGATTCGAACTGTCGACCCCCTGCTCCCAAAGCAGGTGCGCTAGCCAGGCTGCGCTATACCCCGACGGCAAAGTTTGCTACCCTTTTCATAACCTTCAGGATCCTAAAATGAAAGTAGCATTCCTCGCCATAATCAGCTTTTTTCTCTCCCCATGGGCCTTAACAGCGGAAAATTGGGAGCGTTGCATGGACCAAGGGGATTTTAGCTTCAGCACCGATAGCTTTGTGAAATCCCATCGCATGGCAAAAAGCGGCTGCACCATGCGTTTTGTGGAATTGGGAGGCAAAGGCCTGAAGTTTGAGCTGAACCTCTGTGATCCCAACACCCACCTAGATGCATATCCAGCGATCGATGCTACCACCTACACCCGCCACTACGCCGGTAGCTACGGTTGCCCCGCCCCTCTCTTCGGTGCGGATTTTGAGTCGCAACCCGGCACCACTGCCGGCTACGCCCAGGCCAAAGCCAAGGTACTTGAAATTTTTCAATCCATCAAAAAAGTGTACGGACCCGAACTAAAACTAGAAGACGCGAGCAAAATCACGGGCAGTCCCAAGGACAATTCCCAAATCAAAATGGCCTGCGCCGAACTTTTATTTTTAGAGTATATCGATCGCTGCACGGCCTTTGAGGGTAAGCCGCAGACGGCTCCCGCCAAAACGGAAGTCCTACCGCCGGGCGTGCACCCGCAAACCATCAAGCCTTAAAGCTTTAAACCCTGCTGGATCGCTGCGTTTTGGAGAGTGGAGATTTTTCCCGAGGCGGCGAGAGCTAAATCGATCATGGCATCTAAATCTTTTCTCTGAAAAAGATTTTTCTCTGCGGTGCCCTGCACTTCCACGAGACCGCCACTACCCGTCATCACCATATTCATATCCACATCACAGGAAGAATCTTCTTCGTAATCTAGATCTAATAAGTGAATTCCATTTTTCATGCCCACACTCACGGCGGCCACGGAATTTAGGATTGGATCCGTAGAAATCAATCCATCTTTTTTCATTTTGCCCACGGCCAAAGCCAAAGCCACGTAGGCTCCACAAATGGAAGCAGTGCGGGTGCCGCCATCGGCCTGGATCACATCGCAATCTAACATGATGGTTTGTTCACCTAATTTTTTAAAATCCACGGCGGCCCGTAATGCGCGACCAATCAACCTTTGGATTTCTTGGGTCCGTCCGCCCACTTTATCTCGCTCCCGTTTGGAACGGGTGTGGGTGGAGCGGGGAAGCATGGAATACTCAGCGGTAACCCAACCCTCGCCCTTACCCTTCATAAAAGGCGGCACACCTTTCTCTACGGAAGCCGTGCAGAGCACCTTGGTGAAGCCGAAACTCACGAGGCAACTACCCTCGGCATAGCGGTTCACGGCGATTTCAAAAGTAATCGGGCGGGTTTCCGCGGGAGTCCGCTCAAAAGAACGCTGGATTGTCATGGGACCTCTTTTCTTCCATAGGCACAAACGCTTCGGATTACGCACTCGCCACACTTAGGCCGGCGAGCAATGCAGGTCTTTCTACCATGAAGGATCAACCAATGGGAGAACTTCGTCCACCATTCCCGGGGCACGATCTCCATTAATTCCTGTTCAATCTTTTCAGGTTCTTGAGCCTCCGTTAGGCCAATCAAGTTCGTGAGGCGCTTCACGTGGGTATCCACCACTATGCCCACCTGAATATTAAAGGCATCCCCGAGCAATACATTGGCGGTTTTACGACCCACGCCCGGCAATTGGATCAATTCGTCGATAGTTCGAGGAAGAACGCCCTTAAATTCTTTTTGGATCATTTGGGCACCAGCCACGAGATTCTTGGCTTTGGTTTTAAAAAAATTCACGGAACTGATAAGTTTCTCCACCTGGGAGACTTTGGCTTTGGCCATTTCTTTGGCTCCCGGAAACTTGGCAAATAATGCGGGGGTTACTTTATTCACCCGCACGTCAGTGCATTGAGCTGAAAGAATCGTGGCGAAGAGCAATTGCTCGGGAGTTTCATAGTGGAGGGCGCATTGGGCATCGGGGAATTCCCGTTCCAGGGCATGACCGATCTGTTGCACCTTCTTTATTACTTGCGGGCTGCCAGCCATCGTTCCATTTCCCGCAAAGATTTTGTGTTCACCACATCTTTTGCTTGCAACCCCCCCTTACGGGCCATCCATAATCCATACTGCATATCGTGGAAACCACCAACACTATGAGCATCGGGAAAAATTCCCACCGGGATTCCAGCGGCTTGGATTTTGGGCAAAAATTGCCAGTCCACATCCAAACGGTAGGGATTGCAGTTGAGTTCAATGCTTTTGCCACATTTTTCGGCAGTCTTTAACACTTTGTCTTCATCGAACTCAAAACCTTCTCGGCCGAGTAATAATCTTCCAGACCAATGCCCGAGCCAAGTGGTAGCAGAATTTTCTAAGGCCCGGCAAATCCGCTTTGTCATTTCCTCCCGAGGCATGCGCATCTGGCCATGCACAGAAGCGATCACAAAATCAAATTGCTTCAGCACGCTATCGGGAAAATCCAGGGCGCCATCCGTTAAAATATCACTTTCGATGCCGTGAAAGATTTTAAGTTTGGAAAATTTTTCTTGAAGACGATCTATTTCCTTTCGCTGCTGCAATACCCGCTCTTTATTTAAGCCATTGGCGTAGAAAGCCGTTTGGGAGTGCTCGGAAATCCCGATATATTCCCAACCCATTTCCATGGCGGCTTCCGCCATTTCTTCCAGGGAATTTTTGCCATCGCTCCAAGTGGTGTGCATATGAAAAGCGCCCTTGATATCTTGCAACTCCACTAATTTTTCTGGCACTTTCCCAAGATCCCGTGCTTCAGGCGGAATCCATTTTTTTAAAACTTCGACTTCAGTTTTCTTTTTCGGCAAAGGGCCTAAGGATTTCACAAATGTTTCGGGACCCGTGGTTTCCACGAGCCGGGTGCCGAAAGAATTTTCTTCCGTGAGCCACACCCGCACGGTGAGTTGATCACTTTTCACACGACGCCAAGAGCCATCGGGCGTAAGAGAAAAATCGGCCGTTTTCAGAGATTTTTCTTCTCCCACCATAAGGAAATCCAAAGAATCAATCACTGGTAAAAAACGACGTAAAGCGCCCGTTTCCTCCACTCTTTTTGTGCCCGCTAATTCCTGCAACTCATCTTTTACTTCCGCCGCCTGCTGCAGAGCCATGGGCAAAATGGCTTTGCCTTTGTTCGACTTTATTTTCTCAATATTTTTTAAGATGGTATTTTGAGTTTTTTCTCCAAAACCCTTTAATTCCACCAATCGGTTTTCCGAGCAGGCATATTCTAATTCTGCAAGGCTTGCGATCCCCAATTGCTCATGGAGTGCTTTAATTTTTTTCGGCCCCAAACCCCGCACTTCCAACAATTCTAAAATCAAAGGCGGAAATTGCTTTTGCAAAGCCTCGTGTTCCCCCACTCGGCCTGTTTCCACAAATTCTTTCACCAAAGCCTGTGTGCCTTTGCCCACGCCTGGAATTTTGGTGATCTCTCCGCTGCTTACTAGATCCGCAGGCTCTTTTCCCAGATCCTCTAGGATTTGGGCGCTATTTTGCCAAGCCCGGATTTTAAAAGGATTGTCTCCCTTTAATTCTGAAAAAAAGGCCATTTCCCGCAAGATTTTTTCTACTGATTGTTCCTGCATAATAGGAAGGCTTTTATCATAAATCTCGCCGAAGAAAGGCCTTTACGGAGCGCTTTTTCTTGCTACCATTGGAAGGAGAGCTGGATCCAAGGAGGATCTTATGCGCCAAGGATGGGCGTGCAGTGTTCCCTGGCTTTTATTTTTTCTATGGTCCCTTACGGCCAAAGCGGGGCCTTTTTCCCCTGAAATGGTGCCTGGTAGCCTTTCTCTCGCAAAAACCACCCTTGAAATTTCTTACAATCCCCAACATAAGCAAGCGGATTGGGTGCATTACGAGCTTGGCAGCGATCAGTTGCAAAACTGTGTAAACCGCACCAATAATTTTCGGCCCGATCCGGAGCTCAACGAAGAAGATTCCGCCCAACTGAGTGATTACAAAAGCTCTGGCTTTGATCGGGGCCACTTAAGCCCTGCCAGTGATAATAAATGGTCCCGCCAAGCCATGACCGAATCTTTTTTGCTCTCTAACATTAGCCCCCAACCACCCCGCTTTAACCAAGGAATCTGGGCCAGATTAGAAAATTTGGTGCGCGCTTGGGCTTTAAAAATGGGTGGGCTATGGGTAACAACAGGGCCGCTTTTGGAAGATGGGCTTTCTACCATTGGCCGCAACCAGGTTTCCACGCCCGATTATTATTACAAGGTACTGGTCACAAAAAATTCCCAGGAAAAACGAAAAGCCTTAGCTTTACTTTTACCAGTAACAGCCCAAGGCAATTTCTCTAGCTTCGCTGTTTCCATCGATCAATTGGAAGAATTCACGGGCTTAGATTTTAATGCAAAAATGGATAGAGCAGAGGAACAGAAGTTGGAATCTTCCGTGCGTTTACAGGGTTGGGATTTCAACGCTAACTACCAAGTGCCTCCTTGCCGCCGGCAATCCTTACAAGAAGCATTTTTCTCACCACCACAATTCTAGAGTAACCAATTGCCCCTTAGCCACGTGGGGCTCTAATAGCACCACGCGCTCATTTTCCCATTCGTCTACCCGCAGCGCCATGCCCCCTTCTAAACGAAAATCCAAGCCTAAAGGAAAACAATGGGCGGAAAAGATTCCTTGCACACAGTAGAAAAAATTTGTGCGTGCTTGCATCCGAAACGAGCGAGTGTTTTCCGCGAATTCTAAAAGCTCCATCTCTGCTTGCACTTTTTCTTTCCGAAACAAAAGCCCGAGATCTTTCACGGGCCCCGCTGGTAAATCCACTTCCACTTTTTCATCCCCGGAGAATTGGTAAATATCTCCGGGTTTTAAAATCATGCGTTTTCCATTGCGGTTAAAACCTAAAGTTTTTCCTTCCACCAAAGTAAGGAGGCGCTCCAAGCCAGGAAAAGAAGAAAAGGATCCGGTTGCGAGAATCGGAGCCCGACTCAAACGCCATAATAGCTGTTTACTTGCTAAATCTACTTCAGGGGGTGCAAGAGCGATCTCTTCCGTAACACCTTGGCCATTTTTCCACGGCATGGATCGATATTGTTTAGGAGTTAAGAGGGTGGCGTAAGGAGTAGACACACTTACCTCACGGAAAAATATTCAGATAATTCTGAGCACAGAAAAATCATAGCTTGGTAGCTATGGATAAGTCTTGCGCCAAATCAAAATGACCAAGCGCGATATTGTTGCCATGATAAGAAATTGAAAATTTCCAGTCTGTGCTTCAACATAAAACTATGCAAAAAATCTATTTATTTCCACTTTTGGCCATCATATTCGCTCTTTCCGCCTGCGGCACAGTAAAGCCGGTTCGTAATCATAATGCTGTAGGCATACCTCGTTATGTAGATTTCGATCCCGGATTTATAATAGAAGAAAAACCCCATCCTCTTGGCATGAGTGGCGGTGTAAACTATGGTGTTTCTTTCACGGATTCTGGCAGCCCAGGGGGGAGCTTAAATATTTTAGGCGGCCCCACCATACGAAAAAATATTTTTTTCGGTGGCTGGCAACCCTTCCATTCCAACTCCCGCTCCACACAGGACGACACAAATAACTGGGGCTCACTCCTATTCGCAGGCGTAAAACTACCAAACCAAAAGAAATGGGCTTTTTCTGCACAGGCTTCTTACGCCATCGCCAGCAATCACACTTCCGATAATGGTTGCGATCAACCATTCGTCTTTTTTGGCACAGCCGAAAAATGTGATTTAGCCTACGCGGATGTAAATACTAAAGTGAAAGAGCTCGGCTTAACTCTAGTGGTAGGCAAAAACATAGGAAAAAAACAATTCCTCTCCTTAAGCACTTCTTACTATCGCACAATCTTTAGCTCCTCGAATAGTTACTCTTTCGATCCCCTAAACGACACGCTCCTAAAGGGCAAAAATGCTAACTATGGCGCGAGCCTTTTTTATTCGGGAGCCCTTGGCACTGAAGATAAAGCTATTTTCTTGATTGGCGCGGGCGCTTCCAGTAATCGGGAATTTCGTGCCCGCGGCAAACGAAAAATAATCCCGCAGTTTGATGCAAGATTAATTTTCTAAAAGCTTACAGCACCCTTAGATCTCGTTATCCACTTCGTTTAATTTATTTTTGATAGTGCGGAAAACCACACCGAAAGAACCGCGATCATAACGATCCCGAAATGCTGGATCTCGGAAAAATTGCTTGGGATTAAATCCACCCCTTGCGCCCATAATCTGATCCACCAAATCATGGGATAAAATAAACAACGCTGAAAGTGTGCTAATTTCTTTAGTAGTAAGCCCCGCTGGAAATCCCGAACCGTCAGGGCGCTCGTGGTGTTGTTCCACGATAAATTCCACTTCACCAGGCAGTTCCGAAGCTTGCGCCACAAAACCCGCCGCTAGCTGAGGGTGTTTCAATATTCGATCCTGAATCTCCTGGCTCAATCCACTTTCCAATATGCTTTGTTTTGTGTCCAACTTAGCCCAATGATCTTCCTCTAAAGGTAAATCATGGAGTAGAGCAGAAATGGATAATTTATAAAAAGTTGCCTCCGAAGACCAATCCATCAGAGTGGCTAATCTGCAAGCAATGAGCGCCAAGGTTGTGCTGTGAGAACTAATGTAGGGAATCTCATCGTAGCGAATCGCGCCAATGATATCCGCGATCTTAGGATCATTTTGAATTGTTTGCAGCGCGAGCCTCACACAAGCATCTGTCATTTCCTTCAACTCAGGCGTGAAACCTTGAATAGCCAGGGCCTGACTCACCATTGCATGTGAAGATGCTATAAGATCACTGGCATGTGCTAAACCAATTTTTTCCGTGGCCAGCATGCTTTGATTTATATCTTTGATCCAACCGGAAAGCTGAGAAATAAAATCATCTCGCCTAGAGTAAAGGAAGTAGATATTCTTTTTTAAATATTTATTAAAATCTTCGACGCTAAATTGACTACCAATCTTTTCGGCCTTAATGAATTTTTCTTCGGAAAGTTTGATATATAAATCCACTTCTAAATTAGAGCCAATCAACACCAAACTTTTAATGGGAACTTTTACGTAATGCTCTTCTTTCTGCTCATTCCCCCGACCCAACACCTCATTCACCGTGGAAACTAGCTTAGCAATATCTAATGGCCTCTGCACTAAAGCACTAGGAGGTTGGCCTGCAAAAAATGGAATACGATCAAGAGATGTCGCACTTATTAATATAAAAGGAATTTTTTTCTTTAAGCTCAAAATGAATTTAAATAGGCTAATGCTATCAGAGCCATCACGGAATTTATCGTCTGCTAAAATGCAATCATAATCAGTGCTGGATTGCAAAATCTCTAGAGCTCGCTGGCCATCTTCCACCTGCTGCACTTCGCAATTTGCAATCATGGATTCTAGACCCAAGCCAATCACATCGCCCTGAACGCCAAATTCTTGCACCAACATTAACTTCATAATTATATTTAGTTTAACTCAATTAAGTGCCATTCACGATGGCCTGCAATGCTTTCATCAAATCAGGAAACACTTCGAATTTTCGTAATACCCCGGCATCGGTTAAACTTTTTTCCACGCTAGGGGATAAACTACAAAGGTACAATTTATAATTTTCCCGCACCAACTGCTGAAATTGCGCCATAGGCCTAATCCCTTCCGCATCGATAGAACTTACGCCTTGAAAGTTCAGTACGATGGACTTTAAATCTGGCGCTTTCAGCATTTCATCATAACACGCCTTGAGAATGGGTTTCTTCTGAAGCGTAAAATTTCCCACAAAGGATACAACCATGACCGATCGCTTCAGGTTAGTAAAATACTGGAAATTTTGGCTCTCAGTTGACATCCGGTTTACTGTTTCTTACCTGCATCGTTGAAGATTTTTTCGAGCCTGGCTTCGCTAAATTTATCTAAATTGACAAATCTCACACCAATCTCACCCTCTTCACTCACCCAACGAACCTCCGCCAACACGATAATAGGCGACTCATTATTATGTTCATCAAAACCAATATTTAGCGCTAGGACATCGCCCACTTGGACATTTTGCGCTTCGAGACGAATCTTCGCCCCACCCACACTAATATTATAAAGTCGTAGTTTTTTGGGTTGCTCCACCTTAGAAGCAATTTTGGCCAAGCCCGTTAAATCCACATCAGCGCGAGTGTGTTTTCTTCTTTGCTGCAAACCTAATCCCCTTAAAGAATTTATTGGATTCCGCCTAGAGACTTATCTATTTTTAACGATATGAAGCTGATAGCCAATGATAACCATCAAAAAATAAAGGGGCGTGCCATATTGCCGCACAAACTACATATCTCCGTGTAAAAATATTATTGCATATATATAAAAAAAATTGAATTACCGGCGTCTTGGTCTGTGTGGCTATATCATGCTCAAATTATAACCATGCAAGACACACCTAATCTGAAATCTTTTCTTGGTAAATAAATGAAAAAAATTCTTATAGCTGCGCTCTTTGCTTTTCCCGCTTATGCCGAAGAACCCGTTTTCCAATCCGGTGATATCATCCTGCAAACCTCCAGCTCCAAACAGTCCTACGCCATCATGTGGGCTAGCAAAAGTTTGTATAGTCATGTGGGCATCGTGGAAGTGGATGGTAAAAAAAAGTATGTACTAGAAGCAATTTCGAAAGTGAGTCGCACGCCTTTAGAAAAATGGATTAAAAGAGGACGCATGGGCCGATATAGTCTATATCGCCAAGAAGATTTGAGCGAAAAACAAAAACAAGCAATCGTAACAGGAGCAAAAAAGTACTTGGATTATAACTACGACATTTTTTTTACATCTAAAAATAAGGAGATCTATTGTAGTGAGCTTGTGGATCTAGCTTATAAACATGCGGGTCTCAGTGTGGGCAAATATGAAAAAGTACAAGATTTAGATGTGGATAATATTATCGTGCGTAAGCTTGTAGAAAAACGCTGGCGAAAACACCCTCTTTGTAAAAAAATAAAAGAATTTTCTGCCTGCTGGCAGCAAATGTTGGAAGACAAGCTGATTACTCCGGAGAGCTTAGCGCTCGACTCCCGTTTAAAAAAAGTTTGGTCAAACTATCCCTAGTGATTTTTCAGCGCTTCATAGAAAAGGCTCGTAAAGCAGGATATGATTTGCCTTAGGGCTTATGGCTGCAACAGGTAAATCTCTACAAATTTTAGCTTTCTTTCTTTTCTTTGCCATCTCTGCCCAGGCTGAAGATTGCTGGAATTCTGACCGCACTTTTTACGACTGCTCTTCCAATAGCGGCGGTGCTGCGGGGGTTTCTACGCCGATTTTAGGTGATACGCTCGAATCCAATTCTGCAAACTTACCCTCTCAACCCACTCCATTTGGTATAGAAGCACTCCTTCATGATCGCTCTACTCCTCGAGGAAAACCTAAAGTGGGCTTCGCCTTAGTTAAAGGATTTGATGGTTTAGGATTTGGTCTAGGCGCTTGGAGCAAAGGAACGTTTGCGGCTCCAGATTTTCCGCAACATTTTTTAGGTCCAGCGGAAGCTAGGTACCGCGCATTTGAATTGAAAGAAAAAAATATTCCGGGAATCCGCTTAGGCACCGCCATAGTTCTTCCTAAATTTTTCCTTCCTCGCTTTATGCGCCTGAGCATAGGTGGATCCATGGGACTCGGGCAAGTGAGTGGCCATTACTCACCCCAGCTGGGTGCCGTAATGCGGATCTATAATTTAGGAATTGGTTATTCGGAAAATAGAGATCAACTGGCCACGGATCTGCCTCGCACCCGCATTTCAGTTTTTTCTGCGGGCCTTTTTATACGAAGAATTTATTTGGGGTATTCCTATTCAGTAATTCGCAGCTCCCTCAATCGTACTTTTTCCAACTTCGTGGGCATGAAAATATTTTCGGCCAAGTGGACAATCCACGGCGGTTGGAAATTCCAAAAAGACCACCGTGGCGCACCCGACGATTGGTACCGAGCTGGTTTGCAGCGCAAAATTGGTAAGCGTTTTAGCTTAGGGTATGAATACGGCTACTACCGCTACTCTCATTCTGCTTCCATGCAGTTCTTCTTTTGATCTTCTTAACTTACATAGAAGCTTAGCTAACAAATCCTACAAGTCGCTTATGGGGTAAGCACTCGAAGTCTTGGATATGTGTCTCTGGGAGTGGAGGGAATTTGAAAAATTATTTAATCTCGGTTGACGCTAAATAAAACCCCGGGCGCAAGCATTTGCTCAACTCAGAATTATACAAACGATAGTTACGAATGGTTTCGCAGGTCACATTGCTTACAACAACCACATCCATGCAGCTCTCAGAACTATTGGAAGCCATAACAAGGTAAATTTCCGTGGCTTCCGAAGCAGCGTATTTTTTGATCTCGCATTTTTGCGCTAACGAAAGCTGCTCTGACTCCCCAATGAGACTTAACAAATCGTTTCCTAAGCGCAGTTCAGCGCCATGATAGGTATAACCCTGCTCTTGCAGCGCATGATTCATCCGGGCCTCTACTTCTTGTTGGCAGGCGGCATCCACTTCCATACCTAAAGACATAAGAAACAGAACGAACAGCAGTAATCTTTTCATAAACCCTCCAAGGTAACCCTAAGCTGCTGACGTTCTACAAGGGATTCATAGAATAGATCGCAAGGCCTTTGCCAAATGCTAACTATCTGATTTTAATGAATTTCAAATAGAATAATGCCAATAAACGTTGCCATAATAGTAGTAACTTTTATTGGCAGAACCAATAAAAGTTGGCATCCTAAGAGTATGCAAAAACTCCAATCTGCCCTCCCCCTTCTGCAGACCGCTTTTTTCGAATCTCAATCGCTTTTAGAGCTATTGGAAACCGTTCGCACAGTGCTGCAGCAAACAATTCCATGCGAAGAAGTGCAGCTCTTCTTAAAAGAAAGCGACGGCTTTTTAGCCAGCACAAAACAACACAGCAAAAGAATTTCAGGTCTGGGTGGCCTCGCGGAAGAAGTGTTTTCCACACAAAATTTAGTTACTGCCAACGATCCAGAAGCGGATCCACGCTTACTGTTTGCGGGAGATCAATCCGTGCGCTCTGGCATAAAAAATGCCCTCTGTGTGCCTATCCTGGGGAATAAAAAGAAAATATTGGGTGTAGTAGAACTCGTAAATGCCCCAAAAAAATTCCAAGAAGAGGATAAAGACTGCGCTTACATCCTTGCAGGATTAGCCGGCATTGCCATTGAACAATTCCAAGGCATCGATTTTTTACGTAACCTTAATTTAGCCCTGCAAACCCAAACGAGTTCCAGTTCCGAAAGCGCACAAGACTATTTAGAATCCCGCAACCCACAAATCCTCTATCTTAAAGATCGAATCCGAAATTATGCCGAGGCTGAAGCGGCCGCTTTGATCGAAGGAGAAAGCGGAACGGGTAAAGAAGGCGTGGCGCGCCTCCTCCACCATTTAAGCAAACGAGCAAGCGGACCCTTTGTGGTGGTGAATTGCGCTGCGATCCCAGAAACTCTTTTTGAAGCAGAACTCTTTGGTGCTACCAAAGGCGCGGCCACTGGCGTTTCCGCCCGCAAAGGCAAAATCGAATTGGCCCATAATGGCACTTTAGTTTTGGATGAAATCGGAGAACTGCCGCTTTCGCTGCAACCTAAACTTTTACGGGCGTTGCAGGAGAAAAGAATCACTCCTTTAGGATCTGATGCTGAACCCAAGGCCATCGATTTTCGCTTAGTATGCTCTACCAATCGCAACCTCGCACAATTGGTAGAAAAAGGCACTTTCCGAGAAGATCTATTTTTTCGCCTCAATGTGATTACAATTAATTTGCCACCACTGCGAGAACGCATGGAAGATATTCCATTCCTAGCGCGCACCATTCTCTCGCAGCTTTGCCAGCAATACCGCTCGCCCCCAAAAACTTTTGCGGTTGCAGCCCTCGATTATTTAAAAATACAACCCTGGCCAGGCAATATCCGCCAATTGCGGAATCGAATCGAAAGCGCTTTGATCAACGCGCGCAACCGAGAGGAAGTTGGAGTTATAGATTTTTCTGAAAAACCCTCCCTTATTAGCGCAAAACAGAAAACAAACGCCAACGCGCCTCTTCAAACCTTAAAAGAAGCTAAATCTCAGGCGGAAATACAGGCTGCGCAAGCTGCGCTACTCTTCACTAAAGGCAATAAATCAGCGGCAGCAAAATTATTAGGGATTACTCGGGAAGGATTACGGAAGTTACTACTTAAGCAGCGGCCTTCCCCAAACAATTCTTAAGAATCTTGATAATGGATC
>CAYQES010000026.1:0-43201 GCA_964416595.1 uncultured Bdellovibrionales bacterium
TTCCACATTACCCGTTTTAACATCGTTGTAAAAAATTCCCCAGTCATTGGCTTGGTATTTTAGTTCGATGCCGGCTTCTTTTGCTTGGGCCGCTAGCACCCGGGCATTTTCGATAGAAATATTATTGGTGTTGGTTTTTATCACTAACTGTAGCGGTGGTTTGCCGTTGTGGCCGTTGCTGTAGCCGGCTTCGTCTAAAAGTTTTTTAGCCAGCTCTAAATCTCGAGTCACTAAGGGCACATTGGGATTGCTGTAAAAATTTTGTTCCGCCAACAAGTTGCGAGCTTGTTTGGCCATGCCCCGGTTTTTATAGCGAAGGATTTCTGGGATATCGAAACTGAGGGCTAGGGCCCTACGCACACGTAGATCTTGGAGTTTTTTATTTTCTAAATTGAGGCCCATATAAGTGTAGGAAATGCCATCACTGGTGGCCACCTTAATAGGTAAGCTAGGATCATTGGCGATGGATTCCACTTTGCGAAAATTCATTTCATTCAAGATGAAATCAATTTCTCCGGTTCTTAATTTAAAAAATCTAGATAAATCATCCCTTACTACTTTTATTTTAATTTTTTTAAGTGGCGGCAGTGGCAGGCAGGGTTGGGGCCGGCGCACCAGGGAAATTTGTGAAACCGATTCTGCCTCTAAGGCAAAGGGGCCCGCGCCGGGGATGGAGGTGGGTTTTTCACCGGCTTTGATTTGGCTAAGATCAAGGATTTTTAAAACGTCTAGGTTGCTCAATAGGCTCGGTGTGGGAGCTGCTGTTATGAAGCGAAAGGTTTGCTTATCAATGATTTCCATTTTTTTTATGGCTTGAAACGTTTCGGCGAAAGTAGATTGATTGGCGGGATCACGATAAAAATCTAAGGTTTTTTTTACATCTTCCGTGGTGATTTCTCGGCCGCTCGGAAACACACAGCCGGATCGTAAGCGGAATTCCAGGGTGGTGGGATTTATGATTTTGAAACTTTCTGCCAAATAGGGCGCGGGCTCCAAGCTTTCGTTAGTAATCATCAGTGCTCCGTGCAGCAGCTCATTGATGTGCTGGGAGTTTGCATCCGTGGTGTAGAGCGGATTTAGGGTTTGTATGGGGTTGGCGATAATAGTGGTTAAGGTATCTGCGGGAGATTTTCTGGATGGAGTGCAGGCCCCGGCCAAAAGGGAAAGGCCCAGTAGAAAAAAAACAGGAACTTTCTTTTTCAAAAGCATGCTTGCCTTTATGATTACTCGAATAGCATACATCTTTGTTCCTAGGGGTGGAAGAATGAAATCGTTGCTCTTGGTCTGCTTATTGTTACCGCTCCCTGCATTAGCAGGCACTCTTACTTTGGAACAGTTTCAGGAAAAAATGAAGAAACACGTGGGTTCCTTATCGGGAAAAACTACGGCTGCTGTGCAAATGGAAGTTTTGGGCAAAGATAAGGAGCTATTTTCTCACAATAAGGATCTAAAATTGATCCCCGCTTCGAACACTAAGCTCGTAACAACTTTAGTGGCTTTGGAGAAAATGAAACCAGCCTATACGTTTACAACAAAAGTAATCAAAAGGGGGGATGAGCTAATTCTATCTAGCAATGGGGATCCTTATTTGGTGAGTGAGCGTTTATATCTTTTAGCGCGAGATGTGGCTCGCTCTGGCTTGAAGAAGGTGCAATCCATCAAAGTAGACAGTTCAGCTTTTTCAGAAAATTACCGGGGCCTGATCGATTGGGATAATAGCGGCGAGCCCTTTACTGCCATGGTGGCGCCCACGAGCTTAAATTTTAATTCACTAGAGATCCATGTGTTGCCCACAAAATCGGGCGCAAAACCGCGCTTGGAATTGGGTCCAGAAGCCCACGGTTATGCTGTTTTACAAAACGAAGTGCTGCAAAATTCAGGATACAAACGCAATCTATCGGCCCGGCCCATTAAAGTGGAGGGGAATAAAGAGGTGTTTTTAGTTTCGGGGAGCATTGGCCGCTCGGCGGCTCCTGCTATCGTGTACGCCTCCGTGACCCAACCGGAATCTTATATCGCTCACGCCTTTGCGGCTTTGTTACGCAAGGAAGGCATAACGGTAAAGGAAGAATATGGGGGCCGCTTAACTGTGCCTGTTGAGGGCGGTGAAATATTATCTCAGCAAGAGAGTCCGCTTTTAATGGATGTGGTTCGTTTGTTTAACACCTTTAGTAATAATTTTATGACAGAACAGGTTTTCCAAGCCTTGGGCGCTACTGACGGCAGCCAAGCTTCATTGGCTAAATCCCAAGAAGCCATAAAATCTTTTTTAAACCCATTGGATGCTTGTAGGGGATCTGTGGTGGAAAATGGATCGGGTTTATCCTGGAATACTCGCCTCAGCGTACAATGTTTTTCGGCGATTCTGCAGCGGAGCTATCGAGATTTTCAGGTTTTTGCCGATCTGTTAGGTAGCCTTCCTGTGGGTGGGCAAACGGGCACTTTGAAATCGCGGTTCAAGAAAATGGGCTCAGATTTTAATGCTCAGAAAGTGCGGGCGAAAACAGGCACGCTCTGGAGCAAGCAGGTGGTTACTTCGTTGGTGGGTGTTACCCAAGCGGCCAGTGGTGAGCTGGTGGTTTTTGCCCTCATTGAAAACGACCAGCGCAACGATCCGGGCCAGTTGTCTGTTTTGAAAGATTGGGAAGATAAGTGCATAGAGTATATCCAACAATTGCGACTTTGATTCTTCTTCTCCACTCTCCGTTTGCACACGCTACCCAGGCTGTCGCTAAACCACCCGAAGCCAATGAAATTCAGGGAAGCGCTCCACCTATTCCTCGAGCCTATGGCTTGTTTCCAGTCCACGAACGCTTGGAACCCAGAGTGAAATTCTGGGTGGATATTTACGCTAAATATTTTTCTTGGGAATTTGCCATTCACGATGTGAAACATCCGCAATTGGTTTATTCCGTGTTCAATACCAAGAACTTTCCTAAAGGGGCCATGGGCGGTGAAAAAAAGCGTATTGCCCATTTATTGGCCAGTTTGGCAGTAAAGTGGAAGCAAATTCAAGATGGAAACCTAAGTAGAGAGCGGTTGCGGCCGGAAGAGGCTCGGCTATTAGAAGTTTTTGAAAAAAATAATTTATTGTCGGAATTGCCTCAGGCCGGGGATATCAATCGCATTCGCGGGCAAGCTGGTTTGCGGGATGCTCTAGAAGATGCCCTTTTTATTTCTGGTCGGTATCTGCCGCGGATGGAAAAGGTTTTTGAGCGCTTTGGCTTACCCACAGAAATTGCTTATTTGCCCTTTGTGGAAAGTGGATTTAATAAAAAAGCAGTATCAAAAGTGGGTGCCTCTGGGATTTGGCAGTTCATGCCATATACCGCTAAACTTTATTTGCGCGTGGATGAAGAGGTGGATGAACGCAACGATCCTATGCGGGCTGCGGAAGCGGCTGCGAGGCTCATGCAGCAAAATCATGCCTTGCTAGTGCAGTGGCCGTTGGCAGTAACAGCTTATAACCATGGAGCCATGGGTTTGGCTCGTGCTGTGAAAGAAACGGGTTCACGTGAGCTTGTGGATATCATCGATAAATATGAGGGGAAAACCTTCGGTTTTGCCTCCCAGAATTTTTACTCTTCCTTTATCGCTGCCTTGCATGTGGCAAAAAATAGTGAGTTTTATATGGGCTCCATTCCGCGAGCGAAGAAGCTTGAGTTTGATGAATTTGTGATGCCGCACTATATGGAATTAAAAACATTTCTAGAAAAACTTGGTATCGAAGAGGCGGCTTTTCGTGAATTAAATCCGGCGCTCACGGAAGAGGTGTATTCTGGAAGAAAGTATATGCCAGTTGGTTATACAGTGCGTATTCCCACCGAAGTGCGTGAGGATTTTTTTGTTAAATACGAAGCCATTCCAGGCTATTTAAAATTCGGTGAACAAAAAGCTTCTACCAAAGAAGCTTCCCGAGCGGCTAAGACCACGGCTTCTCCCGAAGCCGCGGGGCTCATTTTTGAGCAGCCTTAAGTTCTTTATTTTCCGTAAAACAAAGTTGTTTCTGGTTGTAGGTGGGCGCGATGGGGATTGTCTGCTAGGTCAATGAGGTAAAGCGCGGGGCGGGTGTTTGCTTGGAATGTGCGCTCTACTGCGTTGGCCCCTGGATAAAAGCCCCCCTCGCGCATTTCTTTGGGAGAAAGCTCAAAGGTAAAGGAGAAAATTCCCAATTGCCCATAGGCCCAATCAGAAGTATCCCCCGTGGTGATGTAGAGATCGCTGGAGGCTTGTGGAGTGTAACCATTCCAGCTGGCCATGCGGTTAGCCATGGTTTGGAAGGTGGCTAAATCTTGGGGATTGGAGATGTCGTCGTACGTATATCCCCAGGGGTAGAGCACTAGCTCACTGAAAGTGTGGAAGCTTAAAAGAATTTTTAAGTTCAAGCGGCTTTCGACAAAAGCTTTGATGGCTTTTGTTTCCGGCTCACTAAAGGGTTCGGCGCCCATGAAAACATCGGAACAGGGATTTTTGGAGCTGCCGCCTGTTCCCCATCTGAAGCCGTAGTTCCTATTTAGATCCACGCCGGCGCAGGAGGTTTTATTTTCCCGGCGATTCTTCCTCCAGCTGCGGTAGTTAGAGCCGGCGATATCGAATTCTGAACCATCGGGGTTTACGGAAGGAATGATGTAAACATCGCGTTTATCTAGGAGCGAGCGAATGGTTTCATCTTTAGAGAATCCTTCAGCCAAATAACGGATTAGTTTTAGGGGAACTTCTACGGAGAGATGTTCTCTGGCGTGATGGCCGCCCATAAAAACGATGCCGGGTAAGGCCGAGGGAGCCGTGGCATTTTCCGCATGGGGGTTGATGCGCGCTGCCCATATTTCTCGGCCTTCTAGGCTTTTACCAAGGGAAAATTTGTGCACGAGACCAGGAAATTCGCTAGCCAAGCTAGTGATGGCAGCTTCTTGTTCTGCATAGTTATGATAGATCGAATCTTCGCGGGGAAAATCCATTACACCAGCTAGGGGGAACTGTGTTTTTATCTCAAATCCCAATTTATTCACGGCAGCGAGTATGGATTGTGGGGCAACTCCATAAGCCATTTCTTCCACTATGCTTTCAATGGAAAAGCCTTCGTTTACGAGAGCCGTGCGTGCTTCTTTGGTGGGTGCTTTGATGGCCGCCCATTGCATACTTGTATCGGTATCTGCTTCCGTTTCATTGGCGCTGGGGCCATGGGCCAGGGTTGGTAGGGCTAGTAGAGCTGAGCACAAGAAACCGTTCCATACCCTCAACCAAAACTTTAAGCTATTTTTCATTGATCCCTCCAATGGTCATTGCGGCGGTCCATCTCGTAACGCTTACAGTGTAGTTCAAACTATGAGATAACAAATCTCTAAATGAAGCGGGTTAAAGAATTTCAGCATTTGTCAGTTTTATTAAAGGAATCCGTGGCTCCTTTATTAGAGAATCGCGGTTCCGTGTATGTGGATTGTACTTTGGGTGGGGGCGGCCATACGGAACTCCTGTTGAAGGGTAGCACTGCACCCACGGTATATGCTTTTGATCGGGATGAATCCATGATCGAAGCCGCAAAAAGCCGGTTCCGGAAGGAAATCGCAGCGGGGCGTTTGTATTTAATTCATGGCAATTACGGAGATATCCGGAGCCGGTTGGCGGATTTGGGCCAGCGGCAGGTGGATGGAATTCTTGTAGACGCTGGCGTGAGTTCATTTCAACTGGATCAGCCGGAAAGAGGTTTTAGTTTCTTGCGCAATGGCCCCCTAGATATGCGCATGGATAGAACCCAACCGCTTACCGCATATGAGGTGGTGAATCATTGGGGGCGGGCGGAATTAGAAAAAATTTTCTACCAATTCGGAGAAGAGCGATTCTCTCGAAAAATTGCTACCCGTTTAGTAGAGCGCAGGGAAAAACAGCCCATAGAAGATACCGCCACCCTCGCTAAAGTGATTGAGGATTGTTTGCCCCGTTCCCGGGGCCCTAAAAAACTTCATCCTGCCACGAGAGTTTTTCAAGCCATTCGCATTGCTGTGAACGGTGAGTTGGAAGGGCTGCGCCGTTTATTGGTAGAGATCCCTGATATCCTGGCACCCGGTGGCGTGTTCAGCGCCATTTCTTTCCATTCCCTGGAAGATCGTATGGTGAAGGAGCGATTGCGATTTTTATCGTCTCCTTGCATTTGCCCAATGGAAGCTCCCGCCTGTATGGGTTGTGGAAATCCCCATGGGTATTTGCTGCAGAAAAAACCGATTTTACCGTCGGAAGAAGAAATGGCCGCCAATCCCCGTAGCCGTTCTGCTAAGCTTAGGGTGTTCATTAAGGGGCCGGAAAAGGGAGTTTCCGTTGGCGATGGTGAATAAAAAAGGCGGCAGCTTACGCATTTTTTTGGTGGTGGCTGGAATCACTGTGGTTACGCTGTTTTTTGTTTGGATTCGCCTGCAAAACATCCGCTTGAAGCGGGAAAATGGTCGCCTCAAGCAACGGGAGCAGGAAGTTTTGCTCGAGAACAATCGCTTAAAGTTGGAGTGGGCGCGATTGATTTCCCCAAAACGGCTTGAAGATCTAGGGGAGCAAAAATACAATTTAAAGAGGCCGCGTCCGGAGCAGGTGATCATGATGAGCGAGCCTAAATAAAAAACGATGGACAAAAACTTCCGCATTCGTCTTGGAATTTCTTTTCTCTGCATAGCGCTCTTGGGCGGCGGAGTGCTTTTTCGTGCAGCGTATTTGATGTTGGTACCTTCTGATCGCCTGACCACGGCCATGAACCGGCAGTTTCGGCAGGATCCGCCACGCATGCCAAGGCGTGGATATATTTTAGACAAAAACAAAGAGCCAATTGCCGTGAGCATGGAGGTAAAATCTCTTTTTGCTAACCCCGGCAAAGTGAAGCAGCCCACAGAAGTTTCGCTTCTGTTGGCCAAGGCCCTGCATATGCCCGCTTCGCAGGTGCGGAATAAGTTAAAAAGCGACAGAGCTTTTGTGTGGATCAAGCGGCAATTGAACGAAAAAGAACAGCAGGCTATTGAAGAACTCTTAGAGCGTAAACCTGCCATTGGTTTGTTTTTGGGTTTATCGAAAGAAAGCAAACGCTTTTACCCGCACCAAGGTTTGGCTTCCCAATTATTGGGGTTCACGGGCTTGGATTCGAATGGCCTAGAGGGGATTGAGCTTTTTTACGAAAAAGAGCTGGCGGGTAATTCTGGCGCAAAGAAGTTTTCCGATGGCGATACCCTCGTGCTCACCATCGATAAAGCCCTGCAATACACTTTGGAGCAAGAGCTAGCTTTGGGTATTTTAGAAACAAATGCCATTGCAGCTACTGCGATTATTATGGATGCGGAAAATGGCGATATTATCGCCATGGGTTCTTCCCCTGGGTTTAATCCGAATAATTTTGGCGCGAGCACGGCGGAGTTTCGTCGCAATCGTTCTGTAACGGATACTTATGAACCAGGATCCACGATGAAGCCGCTGTTGGTGGCTGGGGCTTTGGAAGATGATATTGTGAATCCTACCACCAGGGTGTTTTGCGAATATGGAAAAATGAAAATTGGCAAACACTGGATCAATGAATCAGAGGCAAAAGATAAGTGGGGCTGGCTGAAGGTGGGGGAGGTTTTACAAAAATCCAGTAATGTGGGCGCCACAAAAATTGGCTTTATGATGGGGCCTGAACGCATTTACCAATGGTATCGAAAACTCGGTATCACCACGAAAACAGAAGTGGATATTCCTGGAGAGGCGAACGGTAGTATCGCCAAACCGGAGAAGTGGTCGAAGATTTTGCAAAGCAATATTTCTTTTGGTCATGGTTTAACGGTTACTCCGTTACAAGTAATCCGAGCCTATAGTGCCATAGCGAACGGCGGATATTTAGTGAAGCCGCGTTTTGTAAAACAGCTCTATTCTTTTGAGGGCGAGTTCTTGCGGGAAATTCCCGTGGGAACGAAAAAGCGGGTGCTCAGTGAAAAAACCGCAAACACACTCACAGAAATGATTTCTGCCGTGGCCACAAAAGAAGGAACAGCGCCCAAGGCTGCGATCCCCGGATTTGTGATTGCGGGTAAAACGGGCACTTCGCAAAAACCGATTCCCGGCAGGGGCTATCGTTCAGGAAAGTATATGTCGAGCTTTGTGGGATTTGTGCGCAACGTGAAACCCAAATATGTGATTTACGTAATGGTAGATGAGCCCCGCTATCCGTATTACGGAGGCGAAACAGCTGGACCGATTTTTCGTAGAATCATGACAGCCGCTTTGGCTCGAGAAGGAATTTCTCCCGATCTTAATTTGATCCCCGCTCCTGCCATTGGCAAAAAAGAAGAAGAAAAATCCCAGGATGCAATTCGCTCCGTTTCTGCAGCTTTGGTTCCCACAGATTTATCCAGGGCCGATGAAAATTGGTTGATGCCTGATCTCACCGGCCTCACGGCTCGAGATGTGATGGATCTTTTCAGTGGCAAAGATTTAAAACTGCGCTTAAAGGGATCGGGTTTGGTGAAATCCCAGCAACCCGCCGTGGGCGCATTATTGAAAGAAGGCAGTACAGTAGTGGTGCGCCTTGGGGGCGAGGAAGTTCTCCCATGAAAAAACTGTCACAATTGTTACCCAATCCAGCTTTGGATCCAGAAATTACTAGTCTGCAGTATGACTCCCGTTTAGTTCGCTCCGGGGCACTTTTTTTCGCCGTGCCGGGTTTCCTCGAAGACGGCACAAAGTATTTAAAAGAGGCTTTTGCCAAAGGCGCCGTGGCCGCAGTGGTACAAAAATCTTCCAACGTGCCCGAGGAATTTTTAAGTCGCTGTGTGGTAGTGGAAGATATCCGCATCAGCATGGCCGATGTGGCCGCCAAATTTTTTGATTTTCCGGCGAAGAAACTAAAAATGTATGGCGTTACCGGAACTAAAGGCAAAACCAGTACGGCCTATTTGTTGGAATCGATTTTTCAAGCGTCTGGCAGAAAAACGGCCATTTTGGGAACCGTGGAGTGCCGGCATCCGGGAAAAAGCTATCCCTCTCACCACACCACGAGGGAAGCCATCGATTTACAGCAATTTCTAGCGGAATCTTTGCAATATGGCGTGGACACCGTGGTGATGGAGGTTTCGTCCCACGCCCTCTCCCTTCATCGGGTGCGTGGTTGCGCGTTCGACGGCGTGCTTTTCACCAACCTCAGCCCCGATCATATGGATTTTTACAAAACCATGGAGCCCTATTTTGAAGCTAAGAAGATGTTGTTCTTGCCGCCCTATCGGAAAAGCACGGCTTGCGCCGTGGCGAATGGGGATGATGAGTATGGCAAGAAACTCATGCAAGAGGTGCCTGGCCCCTGGTTTGCTTTTGGTAGCAAGGCAGATTTTCGAGTGGCGGATGCGAAGGTTACCGAGCAAGGAGCCGGGCTCAAGTTGCACACCAAACAATTTGGTGCATTTGCCCTACAATCCCAGATTCCCGGAGAGTTTAGTTTTATGAATATTGCGGCGGCTGCCACTATGGCTCTTGGCGTAGGCTGCTCTGTGGAATTTGTGCAAAAGGGCATCCAGCAATTGCGGGGGGTGCCGGGGCGCCTGGAGCGAGTTCCTACTAGCTTGCCATTTTCTGTGTTTGTGGATTTTGCCCATTCGGGCCATGCCCTGGCAAATGTATTGGGGGCGTTGCGGCCCATTTGCCGGGGGAAGCTTACAGTATTGTTTGGGGCGGGGGGTGATAAAGATCCGGCTCGCCGCACCACCCAGGGCAGAGTGGCTGCAGAAATGGCGGATTTTTCTGTGATCACTTCCGATAACCCCCGCTCTGAGGATCCATTAAAAATTATCGCGGCTATTGAGACCGCCTTTAAGGCGGCCGGTGGGAAAAAATATCTAGTGCAGCCAGATCGCCGCTTGGCTATCCGAGCCGCATTGGAGCAGGCCGCGGCGGGAGATGTGGTCTGTTTAGCGGGCAAGGGCCATGAGACAGGGCAGATCGTGGGCAACCAGGTTTTTCCTTTTGACGATAGGGTAGAAGCCGGATTGGTTCTTCGGGAATTAGAGCAATCTAGAAACTCTGGTTGACACCAAGTTTGAAAATTGACCAAGATACGAAATGCTTTATCACTTTCTTTACCCCCTCTCTGAACAGGTCAGTGCGTTCAACGTTTTTCGTTATATTACTTTCCGCAGCTTAGGCGCGGCGGTTACAGCGCTTTTATTGTCGTTGCTGCTGGGTCCAGTCTTAATCAATTGGCTCAAATCCCTGCAGATGGGTCAGGTGGTGCGAACCGATGGTCCACAGTCACATTTAAAAAAATCCGGCACCCCCACGATGGGTGGCGTTCTTATCCTTTTTTCCATGCTGGCTTCGCTCCTACTATGGTCGGATTTCTCCAACCGTGGCCTATGGATCGTGCTTTTTGTAACGCTCTGTTACGGAATCATCGGCTGGGTAGATGACTATCGCAAAGTGGTGCACAAGAACCCTAAGGGCCTTTCCGCCCGGCAAAAACTTTTTTTTCAATTCCTAGTGGCCGGTGTGGCGGCTTTCTTATTTTTAAAATTCACTGATGTGAACGCCGATTTGCGGGTTCCATTTTTTAAAAACTTCGTGCTGCAATTGGGTTGGCTCTATGTGCCCTTTTGCATGTGCGTGATTGTGGGGGCTTCTAATGCGGTGAATCTTACCGATGGCCTAGACGGCCTAGCTATTGGACCCGTGATCACCACGGCAGGCACTTTTCTATTGCTAGCCTATGTGGCTGGCCACGTGAAAATCGCCGAATATCTAGAAATCCCCTATATCGCCGGAGCCGGGGAGCTTGCTGTTTACGCGGCAGCCATGGCCGCAGCGGGCCTGGGGTTTTTGTGGTTTAACTCCCATCCGGCCCAGGTGTTCATGGGGGATGTGGGTAGCTTGGCGCTGGGCGGCGGAATCGGTGCTTTGGCAGTTGTGACTAAGAACGAAATTCTGCTATTGATCGTGGGCGGCGTATTTGTGATGGAGGCGCTCTCGGTGATGATCCAAGTAGCATCGTTTAAAACTCGTGGTAAAAGGGTGTTTCGTATGGCACCCATCCACCACCATTTTGAACTGAAGGGGTGGCCGGAGCCAAAAGTGATCGTGCGTTTTTGGATCATTTCTATCTTGTTGGCCATTGTGGCTCTTTCCACTTTAAAACTACGTTAGTTCGGGGAAGTAGATGTCGAATCTTTCTATGTATAACGGAAAAAAAATTACAATCATGGGTCTGGGGAAATCTACTTTGGCTCTTGCCAAGTTTTTGCACACAAAAGGCGCAAAAGTGGTGGTGAGTGAATTGAATCCCAAGGATAACGTGGCCGAAGTGGCAAAAGAGTTGGCCAGTGTGCGGCCAGAGATTGAAGCGGAATTTGGCAAGCACACCCCCAGTTATTTTTTAGAGGCCGACACAGTAGTAGTGGCTCCGGGAATTAAAATGGACACCAAGCCTCTCGATGAAGCTCGAGCCCAGGGAATTCCTGTATTGAGTGACATTGAATTCATGGCGCGGGAAGTGGAGTGTCCGATCATTGCCATCATGGGCAGCGAAGGCAAAACCACGGTTGCTTTGTTGGTAAAAGCTTTTTTAGAGGCAGCCAAAAAGACAACCTTTTTCTGCGGTGACCATGGAGAACCCCTGGCAAATTTTCTGCAAAAAGGCGCCAAAGCAGATTATTTGATTTTGGAGCTTTCTCCTTACCAATTGGACAATTTACAAAAATTTCGCCCGCAGGTTACGGTGCTTACGTCTCTCCAGCCGCCCTTTCCTGAAAGATTTCCCACGGCGGAAACCTATGGGGCTACCATTCGCAATGTATTGCGCAACTTGGATGATAAGAGCTATGTGGTCTACAACTTCCGAGATGCGCACCTAAAATCCCTGATAGCAGGTAATCCTGCGGCCAAGCGAGTGTACCGCCGTAAGGATCCCGTGAGCCTCGGCGAAGAGATTGCCCGCCTTTACAAGGGTTGTTGGCTTACGGCCAACGGCCGGGAATTGGTTTGGAAAGAGAGTGACCAAAATAAATCTGTATTCCAATTGCGGGGCTTAAGGATGTTCGGTTTGCACAACCGGGATAATCTGATGGCTGCCGTAAATGTGGCTAAGATCGCCGGCGTGCCCGATGAGGCCATCCAAAAGGTAATCGATTCTTTCCCTGGCGTGCCCCATCGTTTGGAGTTTGTGAAAAAGAAGGGGGGGGTGCGTTTGATCAACGATTCCCGCTCCACATCTGTGGAATCTTTGCGCTTGGCATTAGATTCTTTCCCCCTGGATCCGATCATCCTTGTGGCGGGTGGAAGGGATGCCCAGGCGGATTTCACTTCTCTATCTGAGGTAGTAAAGACCCGTGTAAAAACCTTAGTGCTGGTAGGCGAAGCCAAAGAACATATCAACCGTTGCTTGGGGGATTTCTCCGAAACCTTCTTGGTGGGAACCTTTGAGGAAGCCGTGTTGCTTTCGTACCAGAAGTCGAGAGAGGGAGATATCATCTTGTTGTCCCCCGGCTGTGAGAGTTACGATATGTTTGTAAGCTATGAAGAGCGGGGCAACTACTTTAAGAAATACGTGGAAGAAATCTAAGCTATTTACTAGCTTGCCTTTTGCTAAGTTCGGCCCCACCGATAAAATTCTTTTGCTTCTTGCCATCAGCCTCGCCGCCTTTGGGTTGGTGATGGTGTATTCCGCCAGTTATATTTATTCCCAAGAAAAATTTGGCGACGGTCTCTACTATTTTAACAAACACGTGGTTTTTTTGTGCGTGGGTTTTCTTGGGATGGGTATTTGTCGCTTCCTGGATTACCGCGTTTGGAAGAAGCTGGCATTTCCCCTCTTTTTTCTTTCTTTAGGATTGATGATTCTTACCCTAATTCCTGGAATTCAGCATCGGGCGGGCGGCGCTAGCCGTTGGATCATCCTGGGTGGATTTTCTTTGCAGCCCGTGGAATTAGCGAAATTGGCTTTGATCATGGTGTTAGCTCGAAAATTTTCCGAAGAGGGCCGAGATTTTTCTCGCTTGACTACGGGTTTTCTATTCCACCTCTGGCCCGGATTTTTATTGGTGTTGCTCTGTATGTTGCAGCCGGATTTTGGTAGTTCCGCTTTAGTAATCGCGGCCACTGCTTGCCTTTTATATTTGAGCGGAGTGCGGCTGAAATATCTTTTAGGAGCGGCAGTGGCGGTGATGCCTTTTCTGATGGCGGCGATGTTTTTAGCGCCATACCGGCGGGCGCGTTTGATGACTTTTTTAGATCCTTGGGCGGATCCACAGGGCTCAGGATTTCAGATCGTGCAATCTTTTATCGCTTTCTACCGGGGCGGGCTTTTTGGTGTGGGTTTAGGCAATAGCAAGGCGAAAATATTTTATCTGCCTGAGGCCCACAATGATTTTATTTTGAGCGTGGTGGGAGAAGAGCTTGGATTTTTGGGGATCGGGATTTTAAGTTTTGCTTTTTTGTTTCTTATTTTCCGCGGAATTCGCACCGCTGCCAAAGCGGATTCATCCTTCGCGGCGCTTCTAGCTGCAGGGCTCACCATTCTTCTGGGATTTGAAGTGTTTTGGAATGCGGCCATTGTGTTGGGGTTATTCCCCACCAAGGGCATGAATATGCCATTCATTTCCAGCGGTGGTACTTCGATTCTTTGCGCGCTAGCTATTATCGGAATTTTGCTGAACATCAGTGCCCAGGCTAAACGGGATTCCCGATAGGGAAAGTGCCATGGGAGAAAAAAGAAAAAAACAGCGGATAGCATTTGCAGGTGGTGGTTCTGGCGGGCACCTCTATCCGCAAATCGCCGTGGCGGGAGAGATCCGCAAATTCGCTGCGGACACAGAAATCTTTTTTGTGAGCACCAGGGGAAGCATCGAAGAAAAGTTGATTCCGAAAAGTGGCTATGAATTGGTGCGGATTCCTTCGGGAAAATTGAAGGGGCAGGGCCCTATTAGTTTATTGAAAACATTTTTTTCTTTATTCGCCTCCATTTTTCTTTGTTTAGGATTATTGGTGCGGCGGCGACCAAATTTAATTTTCAGTGCCGGTGGCTATGCTGGGGCGCCCTTTTTGGTGTTGGGCTCTCTCTTGGGCGTGCGTTGCGAGATCCTGGAGCAAAATCGCATGCCAGGTTTGGCCAATCGCTGGATGGCGAAGTTTTGCCGCAAAGTGTATGTGAATTTTGCGGCATCGAAAGAATTGTTTCCGGGAAAAGAAGTGGCGGTGGTGGGGCACCCCTGCCGGCCGGAAATAGAGAAAGCGCGTTGGGCTAAACATGAAATTGCGGAGCGCTTTGCGGCTTCGCCTTTTAAGATTTTTGTGTTTGGTGGATCCCAAGGGGCCATGGGAATCAATCGTTTGGTCACAGCCGCTAGTGCATCTTTAAGGGATTTATCTGTGGAGATTTTGCACCAAACGGGCGAAGCGGATTTTGAGCGTGTGCGGGCTGAATATAAAGCGGCCGGTTTCAATTGCGTGCGGGTAGAAAAATTTATTTATGATATGGCTTCCGCGTATAACGAAGCCCATTTAGTGATTTGCCGGGCGGGTGCTTCTAGTTTAGCGGAATTGGCGGCGGCAGGAAAAGCTGCCTTATTGATTCCATTAGTTTCTAAAGATAAACACCAGGAATTCAATGCCCAAGAAATGGAAAAGTTGGGGGCGGCGATTACCCGCTTGCAGGGTAGCTTAACGGGAGAAGGCCTTGCCGCATTGCTTAAAGAGCTTTACACTGAAAGAAAGAAACTCTTTTCCTTGGCTGAGAAAATGGGTTCTCTCCATAGCGCTGAAGCGGCGGAGCGGATCGCTAAGGCCATTCTGAAAGGTTAGCGATGCTGTATAAAAGTAGAAAAAAGAAAGTGCATTTCATCGGCATCGGCGGCATCGGCATGAGCGGCATTGCGGAGATTTTGCTTTCTCAAGGCTATGTTGTTTCGGGTTCTGATATTTCTGAATCTGAAATCACGAAGCGCTTGGCATCTTTAGGTGCCACGGTTCACTATGGTCACGCCGAAAAGAATTTAAATCATTCCGATGTGGTGGTGGTTTCCAGCGCCATCGACGAGAAAAATCCTGAGATCCAGGCAGCCAGAAAAAATAAAGTGCCGATCATCCAGCGGGCCGAAATGTTGGGTGAGTTGATGAAAATGAAAACGAGCATTGCCATTGCCGGCACCCACGGTAAAACCAGCACCACTAGTATGATTGCCACGATCGTGCAGCAGTCGGGCTTGGATCCCACGATCATCATCGGTGGCCGGGTGGATGCATTGGGTGGAAATGCCAAGCTTGGTCAAGGAGATTTCTTGGTGGCCGAGGCTGATGAGAGCGATAAGAGTTTTTTACACCTGCCATCCACTATCGCGATTGTTACCAATATCGATAACGATCATTTAAATAATTATGGCACCATTCAAAATATCAAAGATGCCTTCGTGGATTTCGTAAATAGAATTCCTTTTTATGGGCAAGCGATTCTTTGCCAAGATGACGAAAATGTAAAATCCATTCTGCCACGCTTGAAAAAACCTTATACCACCTATGGTTTTTCTCCCCAGGCCACCATTCAGGCAAGAAATGTGCAGTTTGTGAAATTCGGTTCCACCTTTGAAATCTGGCGGGAAGAAGAAAAGCTCGGCGAAGCTAAGTGTAATGTTCCCGGCCAACACAATGTGTTGAATGCTTTGGCGGCGATCGCCACTGGTATGGAAATTGGTCTTACTTTTGAGCAGGCAAGTTATGGCCTCGGCCAATTCCGCGGTGTACGCCGGCGCTTTGAGCTCAAAGGTGAAAAAGCGGGCGTGAAAGTATTTGATGATTATGGCCATCATCCCACTGAAATTCGCGCCACTTTAAATGCCGCTCGCAAGGCTTGGAGTGGCCGTGTGGTCACTTTTTTCCAACCCCACCGTTATTCCCGCACTCAGGATTGTTATGATGATTTTGTGCGCGCCTTCGATGATGCGGATGTGGTGTTCGTGGCGGATATCTATCCCGCCGGTGAATCGCCGATTCCCGGCATTTCTTCGGAAAAGTTGGCTGAAGATATCCGCCAGCATGGCCATAAATGCGTTGAGTTTATTGGGGACGTGAAAACCGCTGCAGAAAAAATTGCTCCCAAGCTGCAAGACGGAGATCTTTTCCTCACCTTGGGCGCTGGCAATGTGTATAGCGCCGGCGAACAGCTCTTAAAGACTCTTCGGTAATGCTGCTGTTCCCTTGTGTTCAGAATGAACCCTTAGCCAAATACACCTCTTATCGCATTGGGGGCCCAGCCCAATTTATGGCTTTCCCTAAGTCTAAAGCGGATATTTTCGCTATCGGCGCCTATGTGCGGGAAAAGAATTTACCGTATTTTATTCTTGGTAGTGGATCAAATATTTTAGCTCCTGATGAAGGATTTGCTGGTGTCGTTATTTGCACGCGAGAGTTGCCGTCACTTATTGAATTTAAGGGTGAGTTAGTGCGGGCCTCTGCTTCCACGTTGAATGCGCGACTCTTGCGAGCGTGCGCAGAGAAGGGGCTTGGGGGCATTGAGTTTCTTTCGGGGGTGCCTGGAAATTTGGGAGGGGCTGTATTTATGAACGCAGGCACTGCCTCCGGTTGGATCGATCGGGTGTTGGAAGAAGTGGAAGTGGTGGGTTTAAGAGGCGGAGAGCGAAAAATTTCTAAAAGCGACCTACATTATTCTTATCGAGAGCAGCATTTTTTAAAACCTGGAGAAATTATTTTTTCCGCTATGCTGCGCTTGCAAAAAGATGGCACTGATTCCGTGAAGAGCCGATTGGTGGATGCTGTAAAAAAAAGAAAGGCCGCGCAACCGATTGAGCTTCCTAGCTGCGGTAGCGTTTTTCGTAATCCGCCTGGAGAGAATGCTTGGAAATTGATTGCCGGAGTGGGTTTACGCGGGCAGGCCCAGGGCGGCGCCCGTTTTAGTGAAAAGCACTGCAATTTTATTGTGAATGAGGGCGGGGCTTCCAAAGAAGATGTGCTTCTCCTTATTCAAGAAGCAAAAAAAAGAGTGAAAGAAAAATACGGTATTGATCTCCAGCAAGAAGTGATTGTGATGGAGTCAAAATATTTATGAAAACGGGAGTGTCACGTCCTTTTTTATTGATCGGGCTCCCTGCGGCCTTGGGATTCGTGGCGCTTATTTGGGGCGGGATGGAGCTTAAAAATTTTTTATTCACTTCGCCAAGGTTTGCTGTGCGGCACGTGGAAGTGATCACTAAGGGCCAGGCCAATACGGCCATGATCTTAAAGCGGGCAGCGATTGGCCCGAATACAAATATATTCAGTTTAAACTTAGAAGAAGTGCGGGGGCGGGTAGAAAAAGAACCATGGGTGTATTCGGCGGCCGTAGTGCGAGTGCTGCCCGATAAAATACAAATTCATTATACGCCCCAAGTGCCCAAGGCGATTTTAGGGGCCGATTCTATGTACTACCTGAATGGAGAGGGCACGCCCTTTTATCGCATCCAAAAAGGGGACTCTTTGCGCTTTCCATTGGTGCAGGTGGAGGGGCAATCGAAGGATCCAGAAATATACCGGCAGCGTGTAGCGTTTTCGTTGCAGATTTTAGATAAGTTGCGAGAATCAAAGCTGTTTGCGGAAAAAGACTTGGGCGATATGCGGGTGCGAATGGAAGCCATGGATGGGGCCGCCCCCTATGTTTTGAACCTGCGTTTTCCCCCCACGCCCCTGCAGGGAAAAGGGGGCTATAGTAATCGGTTATATAGCGTGAGTTTTGGTGATGCGCCTGTGGAGTCCCAAGTAAAATATTGGGAGTCCGTGGCCCGCTATCTCGTGCAACAAGGCAAAAACCCTAAGCTTATTCGATTGGAGCTAGGGAAAAAAGTGGTTGTAAAACTGGAACGCTAACTCTACCCTATTAGATATAGGCTACCGTGTCATAAGGGCGGATGCCACATTATGCGTGAAAACGCTCCTAAGGAGGGGGTCGTGGCCAAGCAAGAAGTTATTGTTGGGTTGGATATTGGCACCACGAAGATATGCGCGGTGGTGGGTCAGGTAACGGAAACGGGGATCGATATTATCGGTCTCGGTACGCGGCCTTCCACTGGATTGCGTAAGGGCGCTGTTATCAATATTGAGTCCACTGTAGAAGGAATCAATCGCGCCATCGAAGAAGCAGAGTTGATGGCTGGCTGTGAAATCCAAAGCGCTTATATAGGCGTGGCCGGCAATCATGTGCGCAGTTTTAATTCTTCCGGAGTGGTTTCCATCAAAAATAAAGAGATCGACAGCGACGACGTAGCACGCGTGATCGATGCTGCCAAGGCCATCGCGATTCCTGCGGATCGGCAAGTGATTCATCTTATCCCGCAAGATTTCATCATCGACGGGCAAGACGGAATCAAAGATCCCATCGGCATGAATGGAGTGCGTTTAGAAGGCAAGATCCACATCATCACGGCTTCTACTTCTAGCACGCAGAATCTTGTGAAGTGTTCCAATCGTGCGGGCATTCATGTGAATGAATTAGTGCTCGAACCGATCGCGAGTGCCGAAGCGGTGCTTTCCGAAGATGAAAAAGAGTTAGGTGTGGCTCTAGTAGATATCGGCGGCGGCGCTTCCGATATTTGTATCTTTGTGGGCGGAGCGCTTGTGCACACGGGCGTGATCAATGTGGGCGGCAATCATATTACCAACGATATCGCCGTGGGCTTACGCACTCCTCAGGTAGAGGCAGAGAAAATCAAGATTCGTCACGGCTGCTGCATGAAGGAGCTTTTAGCTCCCGAAGAAACCATCGAGGTGCCTGGTGTGGGCGGGCGTCAACCCCGCATCGTAGCTCGGCAATTATTGGCAGAAATCATTGGTCCTCGCACGGAAGAAATGTTCCACTTGATCAAAGCGGAGATCGAAAAAACCGGTTACACAAATTTAATTGGTAGCGGCGTGGTGATCACAGGTGGATGCTCCATGCTAGAAGGCATGCCGGAGTTGGCGGAATTAATTTTTGAAATGCCCGTAAAGAGAGGGTACCCCAGCGGTATGGGTGGCATGAGGGATATCGTGAATTCCCCAAAATATGCTACCGGCGTTGGCCTTCTTAAGTACGCGGCAAATAAAATGGCGGCCAAGAACCATCGGTCGCATTCGGGCGAGGGCGTGGGAAAACGCGTGCGCGATGCGATGTCTGGTTGGATCAAGGACTTATTTTAAGTAGGAAGGGGATAAACACGATGTTTGAGTTGGATAAAACTGCACCGGCTTCACATGGGGCGAAAATAAAAGTAATTGGCGTGGGAGGTTCCGGCGGCAACGCGGTGAACACCATGATCAAATCGGGTCTCACGGGTGTGGAATTCATCGCCGTGAACACCGATCGTCAGGCACTCCAAGCATCTCTTGCTGAAGTGAAGATCCCCATCGGAGGCGAACTTACAAAAGGCCTCGGTGCTGGAGCCAATCCAGAAGTGGGTCGCAGGGCCGCTCTCGAAGATTATCATAAGATTGCTGATGCTTTGCAGAACGCCGATATGGTGTTTGTAACAGCGGGTATGGGTGGTGGAACGGGAACGGGCGCCGCTCCTGTGATCGCCAAGATCGCTAAAGAATTAGGTATGCTTACAGTAGGCGTAGTTACAAAGCCCTTCGATTTCGAAGGCCGTAAACGCATGCGCCAAGCGGTGGATGGGATTAAATTCTTGCGCGAAAGCGTAGATTCCCTCATCACGATCCCCAACCAACGTTTGCTTTCTATTGCCGGCAATCACATGAGTTTCATGGATGCTTTCAAAAAGGCTGATGAAGTATTGCTCAATGCTGTGCAAGGGATTTCCGATCTCATTAACCACACGGGTTTGATCAACACAGATTTCGCCGATGTGCGCACCATTATGGCCAACAAAGGTTTGGCTCTTATGGGAACCGGCTTGGGCGAAGGAGAGCACCGGGCTGTGGAAGCGGCTACCAATGCGATTTCCTCTCCGCTCTTGGAAGATATTTCCGTGGATGGCGCAACCGGCCTCATCATCAACGTAACCGGTGGTCCAGATCTCACGGCTTTCGAAGTGAACGAAGCCACCACGCTCATCATGGAAGCCGCCCACGAAGATGCCGAAATTATTTTCGGTTCCGTGATCGACGAAGCCATGAAGAACCGCGTGAAGATCACCGTGATCGCAACCGGTATCGGCGCCAATGCCCAAATCAATCAAATCATCAGTGGTGGTTTGAGCGAGAGCCGGCCGGCTACTCCCGCGGCTTCCGTGGTGGGAACTCAAGCGGAGTCTCTTTCTGCGGTGCGCGCGCCCGTTCCTCCTCCAGTGACTTCGGCAATGCCCAAGCCGCCTAGCAAAGAGGCAACACCTCTGCCGGCAGCACCAAAAGCAGAAATCGATCAAATCATTCCTTCGGCCTCTATGGCGGATTTAGATGCGGCTATGGATGCCTATTCCAGTGACGACATCAAAGCTTCCTTAGACAATGCAGACGAGGAATTTCTGCCTCGTCCTTATGCAGCTCCCAACGCTCCAGTTTCCACGCCTACAGCCGCCAATAAAATGGAGCAGGTGGAAATGTTCGAAGAAAAAACAGACGCGCGTATAGCTAAAGAAGAAGGAATCGGCGCAAGAGCTAAAGATTCCCGCTCGGAAAGCTTGGCCCGCGCCCAGCAAATCGCTCGCAGTTTAGGCGTAACGAACTTAACGGACGACGAATACGACATCCCTACGTTCATCCGCCGGCAACAGCAGCAAAATCCTACAGTAAATTAATCGTTGTAGAGAGAATTTGAGACGAAGCTAGCAATGGCTTCGTCTTATTTTTTTATCATCGTGAAAAAATCGCACAGGTGGCTGTAAGGATTTGTTAGCTCGCGCCAGAAGAAAAAAATCCCCTTTTCCCGTCCATCACGTTCTCATAATACAGGTACCGAACAATGGAAGAGGGGTCGCCTCCGGTGGAAATGGTGAGGGAATGACCGCTCATAGAAGTTCGGGGAGGTGGTACGAATGAAACAAAGAAGAATTTTTTTATTTGCGGCGGCCCTGGCTGTCCTACTTTTTTCCTCCGGCTCAGCCATGGCTTTGGAGAAACTGACGCTTGTAAACGGTGAAATGCGTCCGGCCTATCGCGAAGGCGAAGTGATTGTAAAATACAAAGAGGGTGCCATCCGCTCTTTACGCTCCATGAATGAAATATACCACCGCTTGAGCGTGGTGAATGTGCATCGCTTTGGCGGCGAGTTTAAGGGAATGGAGCAATTAGTATTTAATACTGAAGCCAACACTGTGGAACAAGTAATAGCTGATCTACAGCGGGATCCTTCTGTGGAATACGCTCAACCCAATTATATGATTTATGCCCTCCCCGCAAAGCTCGCTAAAAAGAAAGTTCTAGCTGAGCCATGCATGATTCCCGGCATTCCGTTTCCTCCCGGTTGTGAAGATAGCGGTGAGGAACCTGGCCAACCAGATCCTGGCCAACCCGGCGAACCTTGCATGATTCCCGGCATTCCATTTCCTCCCGGTTGTGATGATGGCGGCGGCGGTAATCCCGGAAATCCCGGCAACCCAGGAAATCCTGCTCCGAAGCCTGGACGCCCAGCGATTCAACCCCCTCCCACGGAAGCATCTCCCGCCGCTGACCCCGATCTAGCGAAAGCGTGGGGCGTGGCAAAGGTGGCTGCGGATAAAGCTTGGTCCACCCAAAAAGGATCCAAAAATATTGTGGTAGCTGTGATCGACACAGGCGTGGATTACAACCACCCCGATCTCGCCTTCAATATGTGGCGGAATCCTCGATCCATGCAGAGTCTCACCACTGGTGTGGATCCTGAAGGCACAGAAATCAGCGGTGACGTGGTGGGATGGGATTTCATCCACAACGACAACTTGCCTTTCGACGACAACCAACACGGAACCCACTGTGCTGGTACCATCGGTGCCGTTGGCTCTGACGGCAAGGGGATCTCTGGTGTGAGCCAGCGGGTTTCTATTATGGCCGTGAAGTTCTTGTCTGGCGAAGGCAGTGGCGACACTGCGGGCGCCATCAAATCCATCGACTACGCCGTAAGCCGCGGCGCCAAAGTGCTCTCCAACTCTTGGGGTGGCAAAGGTGACGACGATAACAATGCATTGCGGGATGCTGTGGTAAGAGCCGAGCGCGCTGGTGTATTGTTCGTGGCCGCCGCTGGTAACGATGGCACCGATAACGACCGTGACCCTACGTTCCCCGCCTCCTTCGACGTGGAAAATATGGTTACTGTAGCCGCCACCACAGAAAATGACGGTATGGCTTTTTTCTCCAATAAAGGAGCAAAATCCGTACACGTAGGAGCTCCCGGAACCAACGTTTACTCTACTGCCCCTGGCAATAAGTACGCGAAACTTTCCGGAACCTCCATGGCTTGCCCTCACGTTGCAGGTGCGGCAGCTCTGATTTGGTCCCACTTCCCCAACGCCAACTACAAAGAAATCAAGCGGCGTCTGATGGAAGGCGGCGATCCGCTCAGTGCCCTCAATGGAAAAACCATCTCGGGTAAACGCATCAACGTGGAGCGCTCCGTACAGCCCAATCTGTAAGCGCTAGAGATCTGAAAAAGGAAGAGAGAGCCCCCTGGCTCTCTCTTTTTTTTGGAAAATCGAAAAGATCGTGATGGAATGGAAGCCTATGAAGATTTTATTGATCCTTGCCGTTTTTTCTTTGTATGCCTGCTCCTCTTCTCCCTCTAAGGAGGCCACTAGCCCAGAAGAGTGCAAAAGCCAAATAGACTATAAATACCACTTTGAAATGTCCCAGATTGAGGGGGACCAGATTGAATCTAAGATTAGCCATACCGAGGCAAACAAACGTAAAAAAGCTCGGCATGAATTATACCTAAAAGAACTCAAGGCTTGTAAGTAGGGTTTTCGTTTTAAAACGAGGCGCAGGGCGAAAGACTAAAGGTAATCTTTCAAGTGAACCGCGTCGGCAGATGATTCCTAACGTGATTCTTCCCATGCACTCACCAGTTTTGCGGTGAAAAATTCCGAAAGAATAGAGAAGATCTTTCTTCTGAGCTTGTTCTAATGTTCGAAGTGCTCCGGAGAATTGCTTGCGGGTTAAGAGGTTTTCGGTAACGGGATCCCGGTCAAACTTGTTCTTCTTTGGGCCTCGTCCGAGGCGCTCATTCCGCCAGGCTAGGTAGTCACTTTTTTCGTAGGGTCGGAGAATTAACTGTTTGGTTTTAGCGATGAGCTTTGGCATAGCGGAAGCTTAACATGATTTAGTTATAGCCCATGCATACCCAGGCACAGACTTTTAATCACGCTCCGCAACGTGGGGCGCCCCATGGAATACCAGCGTTAGAGTAATGATTTGCTGAAATAGAAAATACTGGGGCGCGCGCCGGAACATTTAAATAAATCAAAATCTGAACTCAACCGTTTTCGATCGAATTCAGACTTTGTATTTATTTTACTCAAGCCCAATCTGGCAGAGCAAGTTCGTTTCCCAAACTTCTTTAGCCCCGATCAATCCCTTCAGAACGGCATCCGTAGCAGAGGTCGCTAAACCATTAGCAATAAGGTTTTCGATCGCTGGATTATTTAGTTTCATAAGAACTTGGGGCTTTCCGTCTTTTATCAGGCCGAGCTCATAAGGAGTGGTAACAGTATCGGATTTTTTTTGCTCTACCGCCAAAACCTGTTTTTGTGCAGCCTTTTCTTCCACTAGCCGTGCTTCCACTTTGATCACATCGTATAAGTTCTGAGCATCATTCCAATTCGAAGCGTCGGCCGCAAATTCCACCTTAAAATCGATTTTATAAATGGGATCACCGCTTGCTTCGGGAATGATGATGTTAGCGCTAGCTAGCTTCTTTGCCGGTGTGTTCAACTCGTTCCAAGGAACCAAGCGCAGGCCCACGAGTTCCGTTTTATCGGTAATATCCGCATCAGCCCGCACTATTTCAGCCATGCATTTTAGGTCGGATTTTCCAGCATAAGCGGAAGTAGCAAGTGCTTGGGCAACGAGAATGAAAAACAGTTTTTGAAAACGCATTGGAATCCCCCTTTAAGGTCGCAGCCTAAATGCCGCGGGGCTTAGGTTTATATTGAGACAAGAACACTGCGCAAGAGTTTTAAAGTAATTCAAAGAGATTTAGTAAAATTTAAGTTCTAAATAAAAAAAGGGGGTACGGCTTGCACCGCCCCCCTCGCCCCTCACAGGCTCCCCCCAATAAATTACGCTTTAAAATCTACCACATCGCCCAAGCTCTTGTGCCGTTGCCCTTCGGCATTCAAGCTCTCGTTTTTCTCCGCCGACTCTTTGCACTCAATGCAGAGTTCGGCCGTGGGCCGAGCTTCTAAGCGACGGAGGCTAATTTTTCCGCCGCAATCTAAGCATAGACCATAGGTTCCCTCTTTGATCCGCAGGAGCGCTTCTTCCACTTTGCGGAAATAAAGGCTCTCCCGATTGCCCAGGCGCATTTTCATGCCTTGTTCGATATCGTTTACTGCGATGTCTGCCTCATCGAGTAGTTCGTCGCGGTTGATGTTGAAATCCACACGCAGGGTTTTGCCGTTGGCTAAAATATCCTGGCGTTGGGATTCCAATAATTTTTGTAGAGATTCGATTTCGTTTAAGGTGTTGGATTGTTGATTCTGTTTCATAGCGAAATTCCTTTTCATCTTTAGGACCTAATCAATGGTCCAGATTTAGTATAGCGTTTTTTTGCCCTAGGTAGCGGCGCTGGCCGATTCTAGGGTTGACCCTTAAGGTCTTTGAGTATCAATTTGGAAAGCCCCTTTAGGGTTTCCAGAACGCTAACCCCGTTACTGGCCACCGCTTCATAGGAAGGTAGGCCGCGCGGATTAAGGATTTTCGCCATTTCAGGAATAGGGCAAACATTTGGGAGGTCCCGTTTGTTGTATTGAAAAACGAGCGGAATATTTTCAAGCTCATAACCCTGTTCCTCTAAATTGCTTCGAAGAGTAGCGAAACTTTCCATGTTCGCTTCCAGCCTCGTCACTTGGCTATCACTTACAAACACTATGCCATCTACCCCCCGCAGGATCAGCTTGCGGCTGGCGTCGTAATAGCTTTGACCTGGCACTGTATATAAGTGGAAGCGGATCTTGAACCCACGCAGGGTTCCCAGGGCTAAGGGCAGAAAATCAAAGAACAAAGTGCGTTCATTTTGGGTTTGCAGGCTAATCATTTTCCCTTTTCCGTCGGGGTGGGTCTGGGAATAGATATATTGCAGGTTGGTGGTTTTCCCGCTCATGGACGGGCCGAAGTACACGATTTTGCAGTTAATTTCTTTGCTGTTGTAGTTAATGAAGCTCATGGCGGGGCCTCTTAACTACTGGAATTTTCAAACAAACGATCGATTTCGTCGTCTGTGATATTGGTAAAAAGGGAAGGGTGGTTCCCTGTAATCTTTGCCGGTGCGGAATGGGCTGGAGTCGCAGGGGGTGACAAATTGGCCCCAAAACTGTTCACCAAAGGCGCTTCTGGTTCTACCACTTCCGACCCTATTTGCTCGCAGAGCTCGGCACATTGTTTCACTTTCCGTCGGAGCAGACCGGGATTGATGGGGTAGTCGTACAAGGCTGCGAGCCAAATTTCTTCGTTCACCGCGGACGCATACAATCCCCACTCCTCGCTATCGAAAGAAAAGCGGGTGCTGGCTCCCACTTCGCGCACGGAATTGCCGGCGGCGATGATGGCGGAAACGAGGGCAGCGATGTGGGGATATTCTTTTGTGCTTAAGGCGCCATGGGAGTGCAGGAGTTGTCCGCTTTGGTGCAAGAGTAGGGCAGCAGAAGCAGACGTTTCATCGCATAGATCGATTAGCAAGCTTTCCAGGGCTGGTTGGTAGCGCGTATCCAGCATTAACACTCAGTCCGATTCTCTAGGGCTCGGCCTAAGGTGCCGCGGTCAGCGTATTCAATGGAGCCGCCCATGGGGAGGCCATAGGCGATTTTAAAAAGTTTGATGCCCATGGGTTTTAGTAAACGAGAAATATAGAGGGCTGTGGCTTCACCTTCCACGCTGGGGTTGAGGGCCAAGACAATTTCTTTTCCTTTCATATCAGCCCAGCGATTCACTCTTCGTAATAATTCCTGCACGCGGATTTGGTCTGGGCCAATGCCATCCACAGGGGAAAGAGTTCCGTGGAGCACATGATAAGTACCTTTAAATTTCCCCGAAGCTTCGAGAGCCCGCACATCGCTCGGCCGTTCCACCACGCAGATGGAATCTTGGGAGCGCAAAGCGTTGAGGCAGATATCACACAGATCGCCTTCTGTATAAGTGAAGCAGGAAGCGCAGAGATGGATTTTTTCTTTGGCCCTCAGAAGCGCGTCAGTAAGACGTTTCACCCGTTCGCTATCCGCATTCAAGAGGTGAAATGCCAAACGTGTGGCGGATTTTTCTCCTATGCCCGGAAGCTTGGAGAGCTCATGCACCAGTTGGCTCAGGGCATCGGCGGTGGCGGGAAGGAACGACACAAAATCTCCTAAAAGAGTCCAGGAGGTAGGGACATTCCACCCATCGCTCCACCCATCATTTCGTTTTGTAATTCTTGGGATTTTTTCAGGGCCTCGTTCACGGCGCCTTTTACCATATCGGAAAGCATTTCCGCGTCTGCCCCCTCGAGCGCTTCCGGTGCAATCACCAGCGAAAGCAATTCTTGTTTGCCACTCACTACGGCCTTCACGGCTCCACCACCGGCGGAAGCTTCCACGGTTTTAGTTGCCAGCTGCGCCTGCATTTCTGCCATCTTTTTTTGCATCTGCTGCGCTTGCTGCATTAGTTGCTGCATGTTGCCGAATCCGCCGCCGCCTCTTTTCATATTTCCTCCTGGCTTTCTAAAGCTTGCTTTTATCTATATCAAAACTAGAAAGTTCCGCGCCAAAGATTTCTTTCGTATTGCGCACGATCTCGTGTTCCATGAATTTCTTTTTTTTCTCCGCAGAGATTTTTACCGTATGTTCCCGCTCTTTTTCCATGGGGGAGGGGGCCAGGGTTTTTTCCACGGATTCCGCCACGCTTTCGATGCTTAGTTGCACTTTGCGTCCAAGGAAGCCCTCTAAGAGTTGGCCTAATTGTTGGAGATTGGGCTTGTGTTGGGCCTGCATTTGGTAAAAGCCCTGGCTTTTGCGAAAGCCCAGTCGGATTTCTGCGCTCTGGCTCCAAGAATCCGTGAGCGGAGCGCTATGTTCGAGGATGGCGCCCAAGTTGGGATTTTTTTGCCGCACTAAAGCAAGGAAAGCCTCAAAGTTTTGTTCTTTGGCTGGCGAAGTGGCGGGTCCCGCTGTGACTACAGGAGCGGGGGCGAGGGGTTCAAGATTTTTTTTTTCCCCGGCCGTTTGTGTTGGGGTGCTTTGCAACCCAGAGAGCAATTCTTCCAGAGAGCGTAAATGCCCTAAACCAGAAATCCGCGCCAAAGCCATTTCTAAACTAGCCCGGGGCAAGGGGCTTCGGAGGATTTCTTCGAGAGATGTGTTCATGGCCCGGAAAGCCGCCTGTAAAGTTTCGGCGCTGGTGTGTTGCACGAGCTCTTCATATTCTTTGATTTCTTCCGGTGAGATTTCTACTAAAGCTTCTCCCGCCCGTAGTTTCACAAAAAGAGCGTTCCGCAAGGCTTCCGAAAGGCCAATTGCGATTTGCTTCATCTCGATGCCCTGGAAAAAAGCTTCTTGCACGAGGCTGGCGGCGGCCACCACTTCCCGGCGGAAAGTGTGAGCGAGCACTTTCACCAAAAAATTCGTGCTTACGAGGCCGAGGGATTCGGTTACGGTTTTTTCGTCTAATTTTTTTCCGCCCATGGCAAGGCACTGATCGAGGGCCGAGAGTGCATCCCGCACGGAACCATCCGCTTTCCGAGCCACGAGCCGTAGGGCTGCGGCTTCCGCTTTAATGCCTTCTTTTTCCAAGATTCGGCTTAAATGTTCTTGGATCGCAAGTTGCGGCACCCGGCGGAAATCAAAGCGCTGGCAGCGGGAAAGAATCGTGGGTGGAATTTTTTGCACTTCCGTGGTGGCGAGGATGAAGGTCACATGGGCGGGCGGTTCTTCTAAAGTTTTTAGAAGAGCGTTGAAGGCCGCATTGGTGAGCATGTGCACTTCATCCACAATGTACACTTTCATCCGGCCCCGGGAAGGCATGAATTTCACTTGCTCCCGGATCTCCCGCACATTATCCACGCCATTATTGGAAGCGCCGTCGATCTCCAATACATCGAGAGAGTTACCACTATTGATTTCTAGGCAGCTCGGGCAGCGATCGCAGGAAACGCCGGGATTTTTGCCGTTGGGCTGAGATTCGGCGCTCTCGCAGCGAAGAGCTTTGGCTAGGATTCTCGCCACAGAGGTTTTGCCAACGCCCCGGGTGCCCGTGAGCAAATAGGCTTGGCCCAATTTATTTTGCCGAAAAGCATTCAAGAACGTGGTGGCCACGTGTTGTTGGCCCACCAATTCCTGGAATTGCTGGGGTCGGTATTTTCGGGCAAGTACGGTATAAGACATAATAAAAAAGCGGCAGCCCGGCGGAGCCACGTCACAACCACCAATGGGTTACCGTTGCTACCTTCCGGTCCTGGCGGGGTTAGCCCCGGGAGTCTGCATGGAGCCAGGCCACCAACGCTCAGAGATATCCCAGCCGAGAGCCCCGTCGCAAGCTGAATCGCCTTTTGCTGCTGGTGGTCAAAAGAGGAAACTAGTGCCCAGAACACGTTCCATTTAGTATGAAGTCCCAATGAAATTGTACGGATTTACTCTCCTGAGAAATGGCGTGAAATACGACTACCCATTTCGCGAAAGCCTGCGCTCTCTCTCGAGCCTTTGTGAGCGAGTGTATGTGGCTTTGGGAAATTCTGAAGACAATACCGCTCAAACTTTAAGTGAATTTACCAATCTCGAAATTCTGCCCACGGTTTGGGATGAAAATCTGCGTAAATCCGGTTTGGTATTATCTCAGCAAACTAATATTGCGTTAAGCGCGCTGCGAACAGCTCATCCCGATGCTTGGGGAATTTATTTGCAGGCCGATGAAGTGTTGAGTGAGCAAGATTTTTCCCGGATCCGCGATGATATTGCTATCGCTGATCATTCTGGTTGTGATGCAGTTTCCTTTCGCTATTTGCATTTTTGGCAAAGCTACGATCGGGTGGCCATCGCCAAGCGTTGGTATCCCCAGGAAATTCGCGCCATTCGTTTGGGATCCGAAGCCAAGAGTTATGGGGACGCCCAAAGTTTCACGCCCGTGCAAAAGCGTTTCGAAAGTGATGCTTTTGTGTACCATTACGGCCACGTGCGAGAAGCTTCCGCCTACCAGCAAAAAAAAGCGGACTTCAATCGCTGGTGGCATAGTGATTCAGAAATGGCAAAAGTTTTAGCCAAGGGCGTGCGGCGGGATAAACACGAGCCCACTATTTCCTATCTCGGCCCCCATCCCATGTTCATGAAAGAGCGAATGGCGAAACACCAGCCCGCGAACAAAGAAAATCGCAAAAAAGTTTTGGTCTTCGGCGCGCCAGAAGATTTGCCAGCAGAGCTACATTCCCGGGTGGAAGCGGATTTGGACTGGACCACAGATTTCTCCCGGGTGTTTTCTGCGGGATCTGCCAATACGGTTTTTTTACGGGATCTCCCGGGCTGGGCTATGTTGTTAAGGCCATTAGGATTTGGTTCTGCAGTTCCTCCTTCCATGCATTCTCCCCAAGCCCGGGATTGGACCAATAGCTTCCAAGCGCTTTTGCGATTTTCCGAGAAAGGAATTCCCGTTTCATGAGACTGCCGGCCTTCGAAGAATGCACCACGGATTTCCAGCGGGAATTTGGCTATGGCGATGATGTGCGCCAGTTTTTCCATCCCAAAGCCCGTAAACCCGGACCCTTCTCCTACCATTTACGCATGCACCACGTGCTCGAATCCTTCGCGGATTTCTTGCCGCCTCCCGCAGAAATTGCCGATATTGCCTGCGCCGCCGGGAATTTTGCTTTGGTTTTGGCCGAGGCTGGCTACCGAGTTACAGGCGTGGATTTGTTAGAAGATTTGCTCGACTACGCTCGCAAAAAGAAAACCACCGGCGAAATAGATTTTGTGCAGGGAAATTTGATGGAGTATCGCCACCCAAGAGCGTTGGACGGAATCCTCATGGGCGAAGTGATGGAGCACGTGGCTTGGCCCGAGCAATTGGTGGCCGCCGCCCACGAGAATTTACGGCCCGGCGGAATTTTTGTGGTCACCACGCCGAATGGCTCCTACGGTGGAAACGACATTCCTACCTTTAGTGCCATCACCGAAGACCGCCGAGAATTTGAGGGCAAGCAGTTCCACCACGGCCACCATTTGTTTTTATATACGCCGGATGAATTGCGGGTGTTGTTGGAGAAAGGGGGATTTGAGGTGTTGCGCCTGGAGGTGTTTAACTCCCACTACCTTACCAAGAGCGGATTTTTTCGTTACTTTTTTACGAAGAATTTTTTGAAAGTTCTCGATCGCTGGTGCTCGCGGCTGCCGTTTCGGGGCGGGGGCTCGGCCAATATGATGGTGGCTGTGGCTAGGCGGAAGTAGTTTGGGTTTTTGACTATGCTGGTCATGGGCCCGGAATAGACGACAGTAGCTCTTTGTGTTAACTAGCTGCTAGTTGACTAGATAGTTTGTGAAACGGAGAGGTGGACTAATTGGTCGAAGAGCGATCAGTTGGATTCGTGCTTCGTTGTTACTTAGAAGTTTGTGAAACGGAGAGGTGGCCGAGTGGCCGAAGGCGCTCGCTTGGAAAGCGAGTAACGGGTAACACCGTTCGCGAGTTCGAATCTCGCCTTCTCCGCCAAAATAAAAAGCTAACGCGACCTGAAGGGGCGTTGGCTTTTTTATTTTCGGACGGAAGAGATGGTGTGGACGAAATTGCACCGAGTTCGACCCAGGATGGGAACGGAGCGAAGCGGAGTAATCTCGCCTTCTCCGCCAATTTTTTTAAGATTTAAAGACGATAGATTAATTCAGTGACTCTCGGGACCCTCGAGAGTTTTGCCTGGGTGTACGCCAAGTGTACATCAATTGCCAATTTAAATAGAGTTTATTGATTTTCTTGGGGGCGGCCAGAGCCTTAGGCCAAAGCAGCTAGAATTTTTTTTAAAACGTCTTCTTTGGACTGGTTCCGATGTTTGCTTTCTCCATCATTCCACTTCGGATAAAGGTGCATATGGTAGTGGAAGACGTCTTGCCCCGCGCAACTGCCATTCGTTTGAGTTACATAGATCCCGTCGCAAGCAAGCCCTTGGCGCATCGCTTTTGCAATCTTAATTGATTTTTGCGCGATCTTCGCTGCCGTTTCGTTATCCAGAGCAAACATATCCCCCAGATGCTTCTTGGGAACAATCAATGGATGATGTTCCAAGGATAGAAACACAATCACCGAATCATCTTCATCAATGATAAAGCCAGGAAGCTCCCGCGCGATGATTCTGCAAAAAACACAGTTTTTCATTTAAGCAGCGGCTTTCGACCAGCCTGGAAACGCCAATAGTCCGGGGTGCACTTTTAGGGCTCTCGCAATTCTTTCGGCCCGCTCTACTCCGAGTGTGAGTCGATTGGACTCCAAGCCGGAAATGGTGGATTGCGTAAGACCCGCCTGTTTGGCCAGCTCTGCTTGGGAAAGGTTTTGGGCTTCTCTATAAATCCGAATTGCTTGCCCTGAAGTAAGCTGAACCCTTTGCTTAGACTCTACGAATTCACCGCGCAGAGCTTCCTGAACTTTCTTTCCGTATTTCTTCATTTCTTCCTCCGATAGTCATGGGGCGTGACCCTTAAAACTAAAATTTGAACTTCTTTCTCTTGCACCACATAGATCACGCGCCACTGATAATTTAGGGAGCTTGATCTGGCGCCGGACCATTCACCTTTCAGCGAATGGTCGCGGTAACCCGATACACCTCTAAGTGCAGCCGGACCTTGGAGTTCAATCAGCTGCTTCCAGGCTTCATATGCCTGCTGTATGTGATTCGGAGCTTTATCTAAAGCTTTTGCTGCGTCTTTATGCTCCCGCACCACGTACATTACTTAATAGTACTATTACTTATAAGTAATGTCAAGGGAGCCTGGGTGTACGCCAGGTGAACAGCAAAGTGTCGAATAGATCACAATTCATATAAATCCATCGTAACCAGTGGAATCCATCTATTTGAAATCATTGCAACCGGCTGTTATCGTTGGCAATGAAATGGGAGCTGAACCGGTTGGAAAGCGAGTAACGGGTAACACCGTTCGCGAGTTCGACCCAGGATGGGAACGGAGCGAAGCGGAGTAATCTCGCCTTCTCCGCCAATTTTTTTAAGATATCAGGAGTTAGCGCCCTTCATTGCTCCAGCGCGATCTCAATATAGAACTGCCCACGCGTCGAATCGAACATTAGAACCAGTGGTGGCGAGCTGCTGTATTGTCGAACCTTCAGTTCGGTGGCACGCACCACCGTGGGAATTGCTTTCTCGATAGCAAATCCCTTTTCGTTCCAGATCACCTTGCTCTGCCCGAAGATGATATTAAGAAGCTCTCCCGCTCCGTCCTGAAGGTCATCGGTGATTTCGGGCAGCAGTTCTCCAAGCATCCCCTCCATAACTCCCAAAAAAGTTTTCTTGGGGAAGCAGATGGATATGGATCCTTGGAAACTCTTACTGGTGAGGCCGATGATTCCAGCGATATCAATCAAAGGAAGTTCCCGGGAACCCTTCAGGAATGGTTTGTCGCTTGGCTTTAGTTCCATACCGCATTGTGTTTGCATGGTTTTAATGGTGCTGGAGATAAACGGGTTGATGAACTCTACATTGAATCCCTGCTTCGTGGCCGGTTGCACATTGGCAATAGTTTCGGCTACGAAACGAATAGTCGAATCCAGACCATTCAACCTGATTTCGGTAGCGAGTTCTGGCGAAACGTTGGTAGCTAAAAATGTTTTATTCTTGGAGCGCAGAAACTTACCCAGGAATCCGATGCAGCGAAGTAATACAAGAGTCTCAAACTTCGTTGTCTGTTTGAAATTCAAGGTTACGCCGGTCACGGCATTGGATTGTGCGGTTACTTCTTTGGTGACTAAGGCGGCGGCGGCAGAGTTGAATTTTTCTGGACAGGTTACTACAAGCTGCGAATCGGAAGCTACGAAGGATATACTCATATCATTTTATTATATATTTTTTTATTTATCATCACCCTGAATCTAGAGTTGTGAAGAAATTATCATTGGATCGATTCCGATATCGGATTTTTTCTATGCTATTATTGGTTAATGAATAATTTCGATGCCGAGCTAGCCCGAGATCTTGCCGAGGAGATGACCGTGCTTTCACAGGAGCTCGCTCATCTTGTTATGAGGCTTAAGGAAAATAACGATCAGCCCGCCTTATTTGAAAAGTTTGGTCAAATTATCGACAGGATTTATGGAACGGCGGCCACTTTCGGCATGAAAGAGTTGGCAAGCTATTGTGGCACTCTCAAGGAGGTTTGCTACGGCTGTGCCAGTGCGAGAGTCGCGCAAGGTTACTCTAGAGTTCTCAAATTGATGGAAACATACATTGAAAACGTGAATGCTCTTATTGATGGCGTAACAAACCCGGAAGCCATGAAGAAGTTGAATTTTGGACTTCATTTGGAAGAAAAGAAGGCAAAGAAAATTCAGGAAGAGGTATTTCGATTCACAAAAAAATAACGGAGTGGGCTGGAAAAGCTTCCCTTTGAAGAAGCCGCTAAGCTTCATCGTCTATACGTGAAATGCCTTTCTGAAACGGGAAAGCATCCAGAGCTTTTAGGCCAACATCGCAAAGCATTTGACGAAGCGGCTCGCGGACTTGAGTCCGCTAGCGATCTCCAACTGTTTGATCTTAAGACTCAGGTGCAGATTCAAACGGGGATGATCTTTCAGGGGCTGGAGTGAAATAGCCTTAAAAGAGCTAGGCAGCCAGATTGGAAAGCGAGTAAAGGGTAACACTGTTCGCGAGTTCGACCCAGGATGGTGGCGGATCGCGAGATCCTCTTGTTGTCAGCTATTATCAGAGCTTTCATTCAGCGTGAAAAAGAAAGTAGCGCCGCGATTAACCTCGCCCTGGGCCCATATTCGCCCACCATGCTTTTTTACAATCCTTTGGGCTGTAGCGAGTCCGATTCCTGTTCCATCGAATTCCTGAATAGTATGAAGGCGTTGAAAAACTCCAAATAGCTTTCCAGAAAAAGCCATATCGAATCCAGCGCCGTTATCGCGCACAAAATAAGTAGTGGGGTTTTCCCCGGGTATTTTGCCGAACTCAATATGGGCATCAGGTTTCTTTCCGGTGAATTTCCATGCGTTTCCAAGTAAATTATCGAATAGTGCCGTGAGTAAGCGTGGATCAGCTTTATTGATTAAATCTGGTTGGATAGAAACACTTACGCGGCGGTTGGGGTTAAGCTCTCCGAGCCTCTTCATTATTGTACGGGCGAGCTCGCTCAGGTCAACAGACTCTCGCTTGACGTCAATTTTACTCACTTTCGCAAGCGTCAGTAGATCGTCAATGAGTTGCGACATATGTTGTGTTGAATTCAATATTTTTCTCAAATACAAACTTCCATTATCTCCGAGCGCGCTAGAGAAATCATCTAGGAGGACTTGGCTGAATCCGCTGATACCTCGAAGAGGAGCGCGCAGATCGTGTGCTACAGAATAACTAAAGGCCTCAAGCTCGAGGTTGGCTGCTTCGGCGGTTTCCTTTGCTTGAGCCAATGCTTTTTCAATATTTTTCCTGTCGGTAACATCGCGTATTGCGGCCGAAACATAGGTGCCTTCTGCTGTCTGGAACGGGCTCAAGCTGATTTCTACAGGGAATTCACTGCCGTCTTTTTTTAAACCATAAAGCTCGCCTCCGGCGCCCATGGCTCGCACTTTTGGCGTGCTAAAAAAGTTTTTTCTTTGTTTTTTATGATTATTGCGGAATCTTTCGGGAATAAGTAATTCAACCCACTGCCCAATTAGCTCTTCTCTTTTATAGCCAAAAATTGTTTCTGTTTGGGCGTTCACGATCATGATTCGCCCGTCGTTGTCCACGATGACTATCGCGTCAGGGGCTGATTCTAGTAATCCTCTGAATTTTTCTTCTGCCTTCTTTCGATCTGTGATGTCGCGAATGGCGCTGGTGACCAGTATGCCGTCTTCCAATTCAATAGGACTCAAACTAATTTCAATGGGAAATTCCGTGCCATTTTTTCTTACGCCATAGAGCTCCGCCCCCGAACCCATTGAGCGAATTTTAGGATTGGCGAAAAAATCCGCTCTGTGCCCGGGGTGGGTGAGGTGATAGCGTTTCGGTATTAACTTCTCCACCTCATGACCGATTAATTCACTGCGAGCATAGCCAAATAGAGTTTCGGTTTGCTGATTAATGAATGCGATTTTACCATATCGATCAACCATGACCATGGCATCTGGGGCGATTTCCAAGAACTGTCGCATATCTGAAAATTTCATGTGTTGGTTAATATATATCTAAATTGTATATATATTTAATAAAATTCAACTATGGCGCATGCGTCCGCGTGTGCCTTGGCGCGTTAGTGGTGTCCGGCTACTTTTTGTGTCGCAGTTGCGTTAAGGTTTGGTTTTCCGCGGGGGTACGAATGACCAAAAGAAAAATAAATAACCCACTGACCGAAGCGGAGATCAATTTAGACAATCGTCGCTCTATTTGCCTCGTGAAAAAGCTTGGATTCCGACATGAAGGAATAAGGAAGGGTTTTACTATGAGAATGGCCTCTGGGAAGATTATCTGGTGTATGTGATGGTGAATCCACGAAAGATTAATCCGCGATAGAAATATGATCGCTCTACTTGTTGCACTTATATTCACTCTGCCGGCCTTCGCGTCCACCCAATTCACTGCCTTTGATGCGGGGGAGGGGCTGGCACTACTCTTTCGCCAAGGCGATCGCGGCATTTTGATCGACACCGGCCCCGTTTCCCATACGGCTTCTATTTTAAAGCGCGCCAAAGAAGACGGGGTGAAAATCTTAGATTATTTAGTGCTCACGCACCTACACGCCGATCATGCGAGTGGCCTTTTTCGGGCGATCGAAGCATTTCCTGGGGTGAAAATTCTCGAGAATTGCCACTTTCAAAAAACGCAGAAATCCCAAGAGCCTTTGCTGCGTTGGTTGGTGGAGGCGTTAGAAAGGCACTCGGCCCGAGAATGCGTGGCTAAGGGGCACCAGATTTCTTGGCAGGGCCTGAAAATACAAATATTGGCTCCGGAGAAAATCCAGGGCGAAGATTTAAACGCAAACTCCCTTGTGCTGTTGGTGAATTCCGGCAAAGAAAATATTTTAATTATGGGAGACGCTGGAATCGAGCAAGAGAAGGCTTTACTTACAAGTAAAACCTTGCCAGAGAAAATTTCCATTTTGGTGGCGGGCCATCATGGAGCGGAAGATGCTAGCCACGAAGAGTTCATAAAATTCGTGAAGCCTGATTTGAGCATCATTGCCGTGGATAAAAATAATTTTTGGCAGCGGCCATCGCCTGCGGTGTTGGCTCGCTTAAAAAAATATTCTAGTAAAGTTTTACAAACGGGGATTCACGGAGACATTCGCCGAACGTTGCACAAATAGCGTGAAAACCGAACCGAAAATAGCGGCTACCACGTTCAAATGCACATCCCGCCATTCAAAGATCCGATCTGGCGCCAGTTTCTGAATGAATTCGTCTGCGGCCCCAAACGCCATGCTCAACAAGAGAGAAACTCTCCAAGCCAATTTTTCTCCTAGGTTATTTAAAGCATACATGAATAAAGGGGGCAGTAATCCATACTGCACCAAGTGCATGCATTCCTCGGGGCGTTCGATGAAAAGAAAAAATAGAGAATAAAATCCGCCCAGAAATAAGATCCAGATGAGTGTGCTTTTCCGGCTTAAATGTTTTCGCAGGATTCTGTAAAGGCCTATCAGCACAGATAAAAGTACCAAGGCCACGGCTGCCCGTAAAAAATTATGCTCCCTCAGGAAAAGCACAATGGGCCTGGCCACGAAGATAAATGCATAACCGAATATTATATACGCAGCTACGGCTGCGAGCCTGGCCTTTTTCCATTGCATGATAAAGGTAGTATGTTAACAGAAAGAACTTTGTAAAGTGACGGTGCAAATTAATGCCCAAATCTAAACCAATCACGCCCCTCGTAGGCTGCGATGTTTTTGTTGTAATTTTGAATAAGTTAAGAATGCCGCCCTACAAATTCTTCACAGAACTTATAGGGCGGCTGCAGGTGAGAGCGACTAGCGAACAAAAAATTCTGGCAACAGACTGCTACTTTTTACTTCCGCGCGATTGCCGGCCTCGTCGTACAAGGCGGCTTGGGATAGTTCAATTTTTGTGTTGAGTGGCAATAGTGATTTGCCCGTGGAATCGAAACAAGATTTCATCTGATAACAAACTTCAAAGCGGCCGGGAGAGGCGGTCCAGGCGGCGGCAGTTTCACTCAAGCAATTTGTGGGCGGCGAAAGCTTAGTGCCATTTACACTGAACTCTAAGCCTAGCCGTCGCAGTAAGCTAGCATCCTGGTAATTGACCAAGAGGCAAAGCTTGTCTTCGGGTTTCCGAATTTCTGCTGGAGTGAAAGTGGCTTGGAGTAATTGTGGGGGAGTTTTGTCCTCACTCCGGGAATTACTGATGGAAGCTACGGCAGCATTTTGGTTTAGAAATGCTGGGTCTGCGCGGCCTGAAATATGTTTATATTTCCTGGCGTAAGAGTTGCCGTTGTCCAAGCTCACGCGGGTTTCGTGGCCATAACGATCCCGTAGGCGCACTCCACCCATAGCCACTGTACCCATCACAGCATTGGCGGGGACTTGCATATTGTATGTGTAGATGTCTGAAGATTGCTGCGTGATCCATAGCCGCTCAGTGCCTTGGAGCATCAACGGGAAAGCATAGGCCAAAGAGTAGGTGTTCTGGTTGTGGTTTTCCACATAACCTAACCACGAAAGCATATTTCTGGGCTCAATATCCACGAGTTTGCGCTCGGGGTATTCATGGTAGCTCCATTGGGGATCAATGCCAGTTAGATCATCCTGGGCTTGCATGTGAACGGATAATGTTTCACCGGATGTGTAGGTGTTTTTTCCGAACTGAATGTTTTTCAGAGTGGGTGCTTGGAGATCCACTTGGATCGAAAAGAGAATAAAGTAACCGAGATAGGCATCGTCGGTTTGCCCATTAGCAATAGAAAAATGAATTTTGGTGAGGCCCTTTTGATCGTCCACAGAAAAAAGCAGTTCTTCGTGCAAGCTGCTAGATTGAAATTGGGTGTAAAGGCCAGGCACATTATTCATTTTCGTAGAAGCTTCCCATTGTTTTCCGGGATACATATTTTGCAGGAGTGGTAAGAGCTCCTCTTCTTTCACTTGCCCCAATTGTTGTTGGTTTAAACTGAAGATACGCTCGAAAGTAAAAAACTCTTGGCTAGAGTTCATGCCTCGATCGGAAAAAACCTTTACGCCAAATCTTGCGATATTGCCTTGGTTGTCTTTTTCTAAATATTTTTTCATGTAGCAGCTTTTGGCTAAGCAGCGAAATTTTACGCCGAGATCCACGTCGTAAAATTCATCTTGCAGCAATTGTCCATCGCGGCCCATGCCGTCTCCGGGCTTTTGCGGATCGAAACCATTGCCGGGACCGCCGGGAGAGCCACCCCACCCGGGACCACCCCAGCCCGGGCCACCAGGTTGACCAGGGCTTACGCCGCCACCATTGCCGGGATTATTTCCATTACCAGGGCTATTGCCATTTCCTGGTTGAGTTGTTTTAGGAGCATCAGGATCTTTCACAACTTTAATATCGCCACTGCCTTTAAAAATTTTGGCGCAAGACGAAAGAGAAAGAATAAAGCAGAAGGGTATGATCCAAAGGCTGAGCTTATTTTGTAAGTTCATAAACACTCCTAGTAAATGTAATTAGGATCTTGCAGCGCAATTACTATGCCAGCGCGCGCAGCAAATAATTTGTATAAGAAAGTTTAGTCTGCCATCTCTGTCTGTGCAAAGCGACAGCTTTGGCATATTATTGCCAGTCCCTGGCTTGAGACATGCTTCTACGGCATGTAAATAGATGTTTTACTCTGGCATTTAGTTTGCTCTAAGGGATGGTAATCAACAGAAGGAGGGATTTTGTTGCTCCGCATAAAGTTCGCATTTTTATTTCTATGTTGTTTGTCAACTACCACGGCTTTTGCTGAAGAGGATGATGCTCTTCCTGAGGCCAGTGCCGCCGCCACAGAAGAAGTTGTTAGCACCACAGAACCCTTGCCCACCATGGCCGTAGTGGTTCGGCACCCAAAATATTCTTATGCTAAACGAATCCAATTTACTATTGGCCCCTACGGATTAAAAGGCGATCGCTATCTCAGCACTTATGGTATGGGCTTTGAAAGCGCCTATCATTTTTCGGAAAAGATCGGTGCGAGCGTGGGTTTTGTGTATTTTCGTTCGAGCCCTTCCAAAAATGCAGGCACATTAACCGCGAAAGTACTAGCGCCTGTGGCCCATGATCCAGCTCTTCTGGCTCTGGGAAATTTTGTTTATTCTCCCGTGTACGGAAAATTCGCTCTGGGCTCCCACATCCAACGCTTCCGCTGGCAGCTAAGCGCTGGCCTGCATATGGCCCAAGAAACCACTTCAGATAGAGTGCAAACTCGCATACAGGCTTCCAAAATGGTTCCGGGTTTTCAATTGGGCACGGCCGTTAGCCTGCCTTTTACGGATAATTTATTTGCCGCGATCCAGGCCCAAGCGCTTTACCACGGTAAATTATTGGAAGCAGAAAGCGGTGGCAGAAGAGATTTTATTTATGCGTTGCAAGCGGGGTATTTACTTTGAAAAGAACCGCAATCTATAGCGGGCTCTTTCTATTGGTAGCTTGTGCTGCCCAGCCAATAGCTTCCGAAGAAAGAAATGAAAAAATTTTTGCGGAACTTTTGCGCAAGGGCGCAAACGATAGTGCCGCCCGCTTTGCCTTATATTTTCAAGGGGCTGATGCCACAGAAACGCAATTGCGTTTGTTGGCCCAATACGCCCTGCAAACCTGTAATACGGAAACCGCCTTAGCCCTAACGGAGAAATTACCTCGGGATAGCGCAACTAATCAGTTGGAAATGGTGGCATTGGCCTTACAATCGATCCCGCGCCCTTGGACAAAACCCTTACTGAAAGAAAAATCTTTGCCAGAATATTCGGGTGTAAGAGAACAGTTGACTCAAGAGGTTTGGGCCGATGAATGGCAAACTTCCGAAGTGCTCGTGAATCGTTGTGAAGCTTTCCCTATTTTAGCCGAAGAAGAAGCGCGCAAAAAAGCTGCGGAGCGGGCGTTACAATTATTTGCTCAGGAAAAAGATCGACTGCCTAGCCTCACATTTGTGGGCTTGGCCATGGATCTTGGGTATATGCCAAACGCGGAAGAGGTAGGACGGTTTTTGGAGAAGTTCCGCTCATCCGCCTCTCACCCTTATTATTTGCGATTACAAGCCTTGGCAGAAAATCAGTTGCATGTGCCTTCGAAATTCCGATCTTTGCGACAACAGGGAGCCAAGGTGCAATTAAGTTCGCTTACTTTAGACTCCCAAGAATTCCAACTCCACGCCATTGAGATTCCTTGGACAGCGGGAGGAATAGAATGAATTTTTTTCTCTTCGCTATTTTTTTAGCAAGCACGGTGTTTGCCGCCCCCAAACTTTCGGTGCCAGAAACTGTGGTGCGAATTAGTATTTTTGATTTGATTGAAGCCACAAAAAAAGAGGCAAAGCCGCTTTACCAATTGCCAGTGGATTATGGGCAAAGGGTAGCTACCCTAATTTTAGAACGTAAAAAAGAGTTGCTGGAATGTTCTAAGGACGAAGAAAGCAAACAGAAAAAAATGCAGCTCACCATCGCCATAACCGCTTCTGGCTCCGGGAAAGTTTCTTTTGCCGAAGAGGCAAAAAGTGCTCCTGAGGTGTGCATGCAAAGTATTTTGCAGGAAATTTCTTACCCAAAACATGGATTTAAACACCAAGTAACAGTGGATCTGCCACTGCAGTTGGAAAAGAGGGTGCTATGAAAAAATCAGTTCTTTTGCTGATCCCATTTTTATTTTGGGGCTGTGGAGACAATGCCAATCTCTATTTAGGAGGTGGTGGCGGCATATTTAATCCAAGCCAAAACCCCCCTTCACCCACACCACAACGGCCAAACCCGGCCCGGCCTGGCAATGGCGGTTCTTTGCCTTATGAGGGCGTGTTGGAAATGGAATTTCAGCAGCGGAAAAAATCCGACAAAGTGGATCTTCTCTTCAGCATCGATCACTCGGGAAGCATGGATCCTTATATCCAAAATGTGGCAAATAACATTTCTGTTTTTGTGAATTATCTCCTCAAAGAAAAAGTGAATTTTCAAATGGGTTTCCTGATTAGTTCCGACGTGGAAAATGGGGGCGAGAATGGAGTGCGACCCGGTTTGGTGGGCCCACACCCTGTGATCAAAGCTACAGACCAAAATGTTTCTAATCGAGTGGTAGATAATTTGGATTCAATTTTAGCTGAGCACTCGGGCGGCTTTGAAATTGGTGTAACCGTGTTGGAGCGGGCGATTAACTTTCCGCTCAATCGGGTGCTGTTTCGCCCCGATGCGGCCAAGGCCTTTGTGGTGCTCACAGATGCGGATGATGATTTGAGTGATGAAAATACTGTTTCGCACTTTATGGATTTTTTTGATCATTTTGCGGGCAATTATCCTTGGTCCATGATTGGCATTGGTTATCCTACGGGTGCTGAGGATTGTGGCGTAGAAGATACCAATCACCGATTGTTAGAAAGACTAGTGGCTTTGAGCGGTGGAGTAATGGGAAATATTTGCGATGATGACTATTCCAATATCCTTGCAAAGGCCGCAGATCGGGTTACTCGCTTGTTAGAAGAATTTTCTTTAGCTCGTTACCCGGAACTTGCGGATGCCGAAATTCTTTCTATGAAAGTTACAGTAGATAACGTGGAAGTGCCTGCAGATCCAGTGAATGGATATGTTTTTAGCCAAAAGAATCTCTCTATAGTTTTTAAAGGCAATGCCATTCCCAAAGAGGGGGCTGTGATTAAGGTATATATCCAGTATCGGATGAAGGAGTAGGATCATGAAAATAATTATATTTTTCTTGGTTTTTTTCATAGTTGGTAAATCAGCCGCGGCAGAAGTTCCTGAGTGCGGAATGGTGATGGCCACTAGTCCTTCTAAACCAAGTGATCAGTTGTGGCTTTTAGGTTCGGCGTTTGCCGAGGTGGGTAATGGTTTTGCCCGCATCACGGACTCTTCCGGATCGCCTGAGCTCCTGGCTTTTTCACAGCCAGACGAAACGGTAGTTTTAGTCACGGAAATGAATGGAGAAAAATATTTTTTAACTCGCTCTACCCGTGGTCTGGTGTTGTACCAATGGCAAAAAAACGGTGGCAAGCATATTTTGCAGCTGATCCGCACAGAGCCATTAATGGCCGAAGTGGACGAACGAAAACTCTTTAGCCCGTTGATGGATGCCTGGCAGGCGAGCAATGGCACCCTCTATTTGCTTACCCTATTTGAAATCCGTTCTGTGGAGGCGAGTCAGTTTTTTTCGGTGAATACTCCCAGCTACCAAAAGATTTCGCTGCCTACGGAATTGATGGCCAAAAAACTTAGGCCCATGGCTTTTAGCCCGTGGTGGAATCCGCGTTTAAGAAAAACGGAAGTGGCTTTGTTCCATGCAAAGATCCAGGAAAATTCTGAGATCATGCAATGGTTTAGCTTTCTTCCAGAAAATCCTTTGAAATTAATCAATGTGGAGTACAGCTTTTTCCAGGCACCCTATCTCTACCCATTTCCTAATCGGGATGTGAGTTCAAAAAGCCGCTGGATTTCTGTGGGCACTACATTGTGGGCCCTGAAACAATCCTATGCGTATGAAAATTTTTATCCCAATGATGCCTTTGAAAAAAATGGGGAGCTCTTGGTGAGCTACTATGGCTTAGGTACCTTTTTTCAAAAAAATGGCACCATTGTTTGCCGGGCTTTTCCGGATAAAATGCGCTCTGCGATTATTTTTGAGCAAGATACTGCCACCGGGAAGCAAAAAGTTTTCTTGGGAGCCACCGAGGCGGGTCAGTTGCTGAAAACCGCTCAATACAAAAATTATTAATTGTGCGAGGGTAACGGTGCAAAGAAAAATTTAAAGTTAAGAAGATGAAGTTAAAAAAATCATTAAGCTTTAAGTCTCATTAGTA
>CAYQES010000027.1:0-38999 GCA_964416595.1 uncultured Bdellovibrionales bacterium
CCTCCTCTAAGCAAACAGAGAGCTCTACCTTGGTATTGGAATTCATGCAAAAAGTTTCAGATACAGTTCGAACAAACCTGGGGCAAGTTCAGGAGGTTACGAAATCCGCAGAACAAACCTCTCTTGAGGTAGAAAAATTAGAATCCTTGGTGAGCCAGTTGAATGAAATTGTAAGCCAGTTCCGCTTAGAAGATCCTCCCCTTGAAACTGAATTACCAAAGCCTAGAGAATTGCGCATGCCACCCGTGCCACCACCTTTGCCATCTGTGCCCGCTGGTGACCGAGATGCCGCATAAAGAATTACTCATTTTTGAAGTGGCAGGCTCTTTTTTCTCGGTGCCATTAGACTATGTGGAAGAGGTAGTGCCCGCAACGGCCGTAACAGAAATTCCAAATTCACCGTCATTTCTTTTAGGCCTCGCTGCCATCAGAGGGAAAGTGGTGAGTGTGATCGATGCGGCCCGCAGATACGGAATTGGCCCAGCTTTAAATTCACATTTTTTAATTTGCTATGTTCGCGGAAATCTCACTGCAGTAGCAATTGGGCGCCCGATAGTGGCTGGAGCCTTGCCAGTGCGAAAAATGGAAGGAGTGGCCGCCCAGAAGTTGCAAGAGCAAAGCCGGCTCGATGAAAAATTTATAAAATCTGCCTATGAGCTTTTAGAGAAAAAAGACGAGAAATCCGAGTTTATGCCTGCAGGCCTGCATTTTTTAGAAGTAGACATTGATTTCTTTGTTAGCGCCGAGATGGCCAGTATGGTGGCGGAGGCGTAATGGCTGATGATCTAGAATTAAGAAAAGCTTTTTTTATAGAATCTGCCGAAATTTTAGAGCGTATGGACGCAGAGTTTTCTTCTTTGGAAAAAGATCCAAAAAATATGGATTTGGTTAATAGTATTTTTCGGGGTTTGCACACGATCAAAGGGAACTCTAGTTTTCTATCTCTGCAGGGCATTACAAAAATAGGGCATGGCGCGGAAACAATTTTAGATAAAGCTAGGCGCGGTGAACTACAGCTTTCCACTGCGGCTTTTAAAATACTGCGCAAAGTTCTATCTGATCTTCATTTAATGATTGTAGAGCAGGAAATTCATTTAGATGTAAAGCTCATTGTGGATGTGATGCAGAAATTCCTGGCGGGTGATACCGCTGCAGTAAAAGCCTTGGACGGGTTGTCTACCACAGCTGCTGACACAAAGGTGCAAACAAATGCTTTTGTGCGAATCGATGAAGGTAAGATCGCTAAAATCCTTTCGGTGGCCAGCGAATTAGATCTCCTTCGTTACTCTTTCGAAAAGCTGCCAGAAAAAATGGATGAGCTAGGCACAGTTGCCTCTGATCTTCGTTTTGAATTAGATTTACAAGTAGGAAAATTTTCTCGGCTCACCCGCTATTTAAGCTCACTAATTTTTGGTGTACGGCTTGTGCCTGTGAACCAAGTGTTCCAACGGTTTCCAAGAGTGGTAGAGGAATTAGGAAAAAAACTGGGCAAAGAAATTAAATTGCAAATTGTAAATGGCAACGCCCAGTTAGATAAAGCGATTGTAGAGGCGATTGCAGATCCTTTAACTCATCTCATTCGTAATTCCGCGGATCACGGCATCGAGCAAGTGGCGGAGCGAGCTAAAGCCGGAAAACCCATCCATGGCACTATTCGCCTCCAGAGTTATGTGAAAAGCGGTTTTGTGTACATCGAAATTTTCGATGACGGTCGCGGCATCGATGGTGATAAAATTTTAGCAGCAGCAATAAAAAAAGGATTAGTGCCCGCGGATAAAGCGCCCAGTTTTAGTGAGAGTCAGAAATTGGCTTTGATCTTTGCTCCTGGATTTTCCACAGCAGAAAAAGTTACTGATATATCTGGCCGTGGCGTAGGCATGGATGTGGTGAAAAGCAATATCAATAAACTAAGAGGCACGGTAATCATCGAATCTAAGATAGGTGTGGGAACCGTGATTCAGCTCCGTTTCCCCATGAGTATGGCAGTGATATTTTCTTTGTTTGTGGATGTGGGTGGCACATGCTGCGCCTTACCTGTTGATCAAATCGATGAATCCATGGATTACCAAGCATCGGAACTATTAGAAAATATTCCAACGGGTGCATCGGAATCGGATTATTTAAGGGTTTTTTCTCTGCAAAATCTATTTTGGGAAAAAACTATGGATAAACAGCCTAGCTACCATATGATTCGTTTAAAAAATTTACATCATTGTGCGTTCATTGTGGACAGCTTCGTTTCTATTGAGGAGGCCATCGTGCAATCTGTGGATTCGTATGTTTCCGCTTTGCCGGGAATTCAAGGCGCAACTGTTCGAAAAGATGGCAGCGTGGCCTTAATGCTAAATGTGGAAAATATTATGGAGTACGCTAGCCGTTACCAGCCCATGGCATATGTACGTAGAAAAGTGGCTGTAATCGACGAACAGCGCCTGTTGCAGACCGCAAAATCAGCGTAGAGTTACTGATAGTGCTTTTTGATTTTCCAAAGATCCACCAGAGTGCGCACAAAAACCTTATTTATTTTCAGTTGCCCGCCCTTGATATCTCGCCACTGACGCAAAGGATATTCGATGATAGGCGCGCCTATTTTTTTCAGGCGAAAGTATAATTCTACATCGAATAGCCAGCGGCTCACGAACGGTTCTTGAAAGAGAGGGTTTACTAATTCACGACTAAACAGTTTAGCACCACACTGAGAATCGTAAGTTTCAAGGCCGAGAAATAGTTTTGCCACGGTGGCAAAGAGGCGGCCTAATAAGTGGCGCATAAATTTTCTTTCGATAGTTGCGCCACTTCGGTAAACCCGGCTGCCCCATATTGAACCAACTTGGCTATAGTTAGCGGCGAAAGCGTCAAAATAAGGAAGCTCGCTTACAGGAGTAGCAAAATCAGCATCCCAAAAACCAATCCACGAACAGGTGGCGGCGGGTGGATAACTAAGGGAATGTAACATCCCCTGGCGAACGGCCTCTGCCTTTCCTTGGTTTATAGGAAGGCGAACGATTGTATCCTCTGGGCGCAGAATGGTTTTTAAGACAGCAACGGTTTCGTCTTTTGAGCCATCATCCACAAAAATAAAAACGATATCATCGTTTAAGGTTAGCGTTAGCCTTCGGAGGCGCTCCGCTTCTTGGTAGCAGGGAACAATTAAGCAGAATTTTTTTTGCATATGGCGAAAACCGATAAACCAGGCAGCGTGATGCCTAGATGTGAAAGTGTTTTACAGAAAAAGAAGTCGCAGTTAAGAATGATACGTAAAACTCTTGTGATGGGATGGGTTTCCGCGAATGCCCAGCCACCGATTCCCTCCTGCTTTTTTTCTTTTTTGGGAAAAATCTGAGCAAGGGTGCGTTCGAGCCCGCGGCCGAGGAAAAGTGAAAAGTAAAAATAATGAATCCGTTCTACAGTAAAACCATTTTCTGTTAAAACTTTTTGCAGCTCTGGTTTTCGGTAACGGCGAAAATGGCGCAAAAAAATATCGTGATCGCTAAATAAAAATTGAAAAGCGGGCACGGTAATAACTAATTGCCCATCTTGTTTTAGAAACGTTTTTAATTGCTGCAGCAGTGTGGATTCTTGTTCCACATGCTCAAGCACATCGAGCAGAAAGATTCGATCAAATGGAGCCGCTTGCTCAATCTCCACCCATTGATTCGTGGCCACTAGGGAGGAATTGTGGATATTGTATTTTGCAAAGGGATCAAAGGCATACACCCGCTGGCCACAGATGGAATGGATGTGCTCAGCTAGGAATAAATCTCCTGCGCCAAAATCTAAACATCTCTTATCATGCAAGCTGCTCTTTACTTCGGATAATACGGAATCCGCCCGGGAAAGTTCCCAGAAATGCCGGTGGCCATGATTTTGTTTCGCTTCTATTAAATCCATATTGGGAGTTTTATAATCCTTTCAAGCGAAAACCCTGAAATCGCACTTGACCTAGGTGATCATCAGGAACGAGTTTTATGCTTAAGATTCCCGTGCCGCGGGTCACTGGAAAAGTTGATTTACAGCGGCAAGGGTAGAATTTTCGTTTCCATTCAATCACCGCGTTGCCGAAGCGGCGAGCCCAGGGCATTTCATTAAAAATATCTTCTTGGGAATTGAGATCACAGCTCGCCTGAACTTTTCCATTCCATGCAATTTGTAAACTGGAACCTGTTTGCCGAAAATTGGTGCTGCAGTCCACATCGATTTCAATATTTTTGGCCTCCGTATATAGGCGCCGTGAAAGCTGGAATCCACTGAAATCTGCACCATTGCGTGAAACAATTTGGCTTTCCCAATCTTGGCTAAAATCTCCTTCCGCTTTCCAGCTGAGTGCGGGGCTGTGCCATGCCTCGCCCGGAGCCAAACGCGGCACTAAAGATAGATTTTGCTGGCCAATAGCGAAGCGCGGACTAAATTGAAAGATCGGATGACTAGAAGGAAAGATTTCTTTTTTCCCCCACAAATCTCTTAAGGGCAAACGCAACAAATCACGGATGGGTTTTACTGCTTCCTCGGGACCTAGGGCGCCGAAAGCCGGTGTTACGCGTAGGCTAACGGGCATAGAAACTTCTTGGTCGATAAGCGTTTTATGGCATTGAAATAAATTATTGGAAGAAACATGAAAATCTCTAGTTAATTGAATTTCCGAGTAGCAGGGCAATACCCATTGGGCATGGGCCGGTAGGGGCTCGTTAAAAAGATCTAAAAAATGGATTTTTGCCCGATATTTATCCCAAATGGGAGAGTTGAGATTGAGCCGCACGCGATGATCCACATAAAGTTCTTTTCCTGCTTTCGCTAAGTGTAAAATTTTTTCTTCACCCGGCGCCAGCGGAAGCTGCGTAAGTGCTGGATTGGCGAGTAAAACAAAGGGTACTAATAGATAGCGTAAGTTCCAGCCTAGAAAGAGAACGCCAAGGGCTGCTAAACAATAGCGCATTTTTTGCTTTAGGTAGGGCTGAAGTGCATTGTGCGACCACAGTAAACCCATGGCGCATAAAGAAAGATAGATGCCCGTAAAGCCGATGAAATAGCGCGCTTGTGAATTCCAAGAGCCTAACGCTAGGTAAGTAATTAATAACAACCAACTAATGAGCAAGGCATTCCAGCCTTTAAAATAACGAAACAATTGGATGAATCCCAATGCGGCCAAGGGAAATAAAACAATGTGTTGGGCGGAAATCAAACTAAAATTATGTAGTAATAGCTGAGGAAGGGTTTGGATTTCTTCTGAAATGCCAAAGCGCACGCCGCGGGTTTCCACAATGCGGCGAAGAATGCCCACATCATAACTTGAGCGGAATAGGCCGAGGGTCCATACGAGGTAAGAAAAAGATAAAACCAAGAAATTTCTTGGGGAGCGAACAGTGAGAAAAGAAAAAAGCAGTACCGGAATGCGCACTGCTGCTAGCGATCCAGCAACAATCGATTCCCAATCTCGGGTTTTTTGCCCGGTTTTTAGGTTGCGCAAAAATACAGTAAAGATGAAAAAAATTCCGGCGCCCGCCTCCCCATTCACCGAAACTTCGAAGCCTCTCGCCAACAATTCAGGGGTTAAGCAAAATCCCAGCACAGTAAAAAAAGATAAGAGTCGATGTGCTGTGACAAGCACAAGATTTTTCCAGCAGAACACGAGCAGGAATGCGATCAGCAATCCGCGCTTCACCACCAATAGCCATTGTAAGAGTGGGTTTACGAATTCAGGGTCTTTTAGAGATATGGTTTGCTTGGTGAGAACAGAGGCAATTTTTAGGTAGATTCCATCGATCACACCCGAAAAAGAAGAGCAAGTACTTACACCAACCGCATAGTTACTGCCGCAGCGTAATAATAATTCTTCCCGTGCTGCCACTTCCCAGCTGGGCCCTAGCACATGGGGTTCATCGAGCGAGTGGGGTGAAAGGGTGCGGAAGTGCCAGCTGCCGCTGAATAGAAATAGCGCACTGAAAATAATGCCCACGTAATAAAGGCGATTTACATGGGCAGTTTTAAGCATCACTTCTCAAACTTGCTTGTACTATGGCCGGGGAAGGCCTTGGCCTGGGGATCAATTTTCGTTTTAGCAAAATTGGCAGCGATTGCCGCTTCGCCCACGCCCGTGGCAATCAGTTTTAGTTTTCCGCCATGGGTGCACACATCGCCCACGGCAAAAACACCGGGAATATTCGTTTCCATGCGATCGCTTACCTTGATGGAATTGCCCACCATTTCGAGGCCCGATTCTTTCACAAAATCTAATTTGGCAAGGTAACCCACGCAGATAAGAATATGGTCCACAGTTTTTACGGTTTTTTCTTTGGTAAGATTTTGCACGAGCGTGATCTTTAGGCGAGTACGGCCGCCTTCTTGGATTTCCGTGAAACCCTCCAATTCTGTATGGGTGAGCACAGAGGCGCGTGGTAGAGCGCGGATGCATTGGATGGTGGCTTCGTGTGCGCTGAATTTGTCTGTCCGGTGGATCATGGTTACAGATGTGGAGCGATCATTGCCATTTTCGTCTTGCTGGGAGAGGGCCATGGTCCAATCAGCGGCGGAATCTCCACCACCGATCACAAGCACATCTTGGTTCGTGAAACGATCCAGAGCGTTCACCACATAGTGCACATTTTTGCCTTCCCGTTCTTCTAAGCCAGGCACTTCAAGTTTCCTGGGTTTAAAGGCACCCATGCCGAGAGCCAGCATAACGGTGCGGGAATGAAAAACAGCGCCATTTTCGCAATGGAGCTCAAAGTTTCCGTCTTTTGGAATGATACGGGAAATTTTATGGCCTAAATGTAAATCCGGTTTTCCTAATTGCGCTTGTTCCCACAATTGTTTCACTAAATCCTTGGCCATTACTTTGGGAAATCCTGGCATGTCATAAATATATTTTTCTGGATAAAGGGCATTTAGCTGGCCGCCGATCAAATCTAAGCTATCCATGAGATTGATGGACATTTGCCGCATGCCTGCATAAAAAACGCCGAAGAGCCCTACGGGGCCCGCTCCCACTACGGTGATGTCATAAAGCTTTTTTTCCATTTCTCTGCTATAGCATTTTGGTGAAGAAAAAGGCACAACGACGCAAAGCAAAATTAGGGCTCTTTCTTACTTTTGAGGGGGGAGAGGGCACTGGTAAAACCACCCAGATCGCCAATTTAGCCAAAGCCTTCGAAGCCAAGGGGCGTAAGGTTTTAGTAACCCGGGAGCCCGGGGGTGGCCAGATCGCCAATCGCATTCGTTCCCTACTCCTGGATCCTAAAATGAAAGGCATCGTACCTTTGGCGGAACTTTTTCTTTATGAAGCCAGCCGTGCCCAGCATGTGGAAGAATTAATTCTGCCGGCCTTGGCTAACGGGCAAGTTGTGATCTGTGATCGTTTTGCGGATTCTTCTATTGTGTATCAAGGTGCCGCCCGGGGTATGGATAGAAAATTAGTGCGGAGCTTAAACCGGGTGGCTACAGGTGGCCTCGAACCAGATTTAACTTTCATTCTTGATCTTGATCCAAGGATTGGTTTGGCGCGGGTAGGGGCCCGGGGAATTTTAGATCGCATGGAGCGGGAAGCTTTGGCGTTTCATAAAGCGGTACGGGCCGGTTATTTGCGACTAGCCAAAGAAGAAAAAAAACGTTTTCGTATTATCGACGCGAGCCGCAGCCGGGATGAAATCCACGAGCGGATCTTGGAAGCTGTAGAGGATTATTTGTGAGCCAGCGCCCGAATTCGTTGCTCCAGTTGAAACGGCTACACCACGCGTATCTTTTGAGTGGCCCTGAATCTTCCGAGAAAATCCATTGCGTGCAAGAGCTCATGGTTACCTTTTGCCCAAAGGCGCCAGAAATTTTAGAGCGCATCCAGCGGGGCAATCATCCAGATTTTTTGCGAATTTCCCCCGTGGATGATTTGATCAATGTGGATGCAATCCGCGCTTTACCACGAGCCCTATCTTTTGCGCCCCTGGAGAGTTCCCGGCGCATTGTGGTTTTAGAAAGAGCCGATGCCTTGAATGCCCAGGCCGCCAATGCGCTATTAAAAATTTTAGAAGAGCCACCGGCACACACTGTATTTTTTCTTCTCTGCCAAAGCGCGGAAGATGTATTACCCACTATTCGTTCCCGTTGCCAGGTAATGCGCTTTGGTCCCCTTGACCGAGAAAAATTGTTGGAAAGCTTGAAGGATAGAGTGCCCCCCGGTATGGAAGATTTAGTGCACTCCTGGAGTGAAGGTTCTGCGGCCCGTGCAGAGCTATTGGTGCAAGCGGAAGAAGGTTTTACTCAGCAGCGGCAAGCCTGCGAAGTTTTACTGGATCTTTGGGAAAGCTCGCCGCGAATTCCGGCCGCCACTTTTTTATGGGTGGAAGGTGTTGTTTCCGACGACAATTGCCAGATCACGGTGGATAGCTGGCAGCTTTTGCTGCGGGATTTGGTGTTTGTGGCCGCTGGTGCCGGAAAAGATCGGCTGTGTTTTCCAGATTTTTACCCGCGTTTAAAACAACTTGCTGATGGGCGCGAACACGCTGTTATCGACGAGGCCGGAACCAAAAGTGCAGCGATTGACCGCTTTCGTGTATACCGCAATTTCAATGGCAATCTACGCTTGGATTTTGCCTCTTTGCTCACCGGCATCCAGGTTTTTTCCGTAGGGAATGCTGCGGGGAGATAGTAAACTAAAATACATGTTGTTCTCCAGGAAGGAGCATCTAGAGCGCCTCAGCACGAGCGAGTTTGATTTGCTCGTGATTGGTGGCGGAATCACCGGTGCCGGCATTGCCCGGGATGCGGCCATGCGGGGTCTGAGTGTGGCCATGCTGGAGGCTCGGGATTTTTGCTCGGGCACGAGTTCCAAAAGCTCCAAAATGCTTCATGGTGGCATTCGCTATTTAGAGCAATTTCATTTATCCCTGGTGTTTGAAGCGAGTAGAGAGCGCAGGCTCCATAGTGATCTTTTAGCTCCACACCTTGCCACTCCCGTTCCTTTTTTGATTCCCGTCTATCCCTGGAGCCCCCATGGGATGATGGCGATTTCCGCGGGAGTTTTTCTCTACGATATGTTGGCGCTCTTTCGTAACCACGGCACCCGTTACCTTTCCCGGGATAAGGCTTTGAAGGAAGAGGGGCGCATTGAACCCAAGGGTTTGAAGGGCGGAGTGGTTTATCACGATGTGGTGATGGACGATGCGCGCATCGGTTTTGAAAACGTGCGTTCCGCCGCCCACCACGGTGCTGTAACTTTAAATTATACCTATGTGCGTGGCTTCGACAAAGACGGCACGGGCCGCATCCGTGGCGTCTGGGTGAAAGATGGTTTATCGCCCCAGCGTCCAGATTTTTTAGTGCGCGCCAAAGCTTTTGTGAACGCTTCTGGGCCTTGGAGTGATTACATCCGCCGGTTAGCAGATCCCGACGCAGAAGCCATGCTTCGCCCCACGAAGGGTGTGCATATTGTATTACCTAAAGATCGTTTAGGTAAATCCCATGCTTTTGTGCTCACGGCAAAGGCGGACAACCGCGTATTTTTCAGCATTCCTTGGTTTGATCGCACTTTGGTGGGCACCACCGACACCGATTATGATCCTCAGGTGGATGGATCTCTCGAAAATATCAAAGCCACCCAGAATGATGTGGATTATCTCATGGAAGGAGTGAAACGAACTTTCCCAGGCTCCGACGTGCGGGAATCCGATGTGCAATCTTCTTTCGCCGGTTTACGGCCCTTAGTTTCTGCGGGTTCCGCTGATCCTTCCGCCGTTTCCCGTGAGCATCGATTGTGGCAAGAGGCTTCCGGTTTATTTAACATTGCCGGCGGTAAATACACCACCTATCGCACCATGGCGGCGCAGACGGTAGATTTAGTGATCAAAAAATTAGCTGAAGATCATAACTGGAATCCTAAGCCTATCACAACTCACCTTGAGCCCTTGGTGATTCCTCCTTCGGGGCGCATGCGGGATTTTGGCCAGCTCATGGCAGAATACAATCATGTGCTCGATCCCGATGTGATCCGGCATTTGCAATTTCGCTATGGCGCCCGCTGGCAGCGGGTGGCGGATCTGGCGGTACAAGATCCTTCGTTACGGGAGCGAATCGTGGGCAGCGAGCCCGATATTTTGGCCGAAGTGGTGTATGCCCGGGATTTTGAGATGGCCATGCATTTTGAGGATTTCCTGCGCCGGCGCACCATGCTTGCGTTGAAAGCGCCCTTACTGCAACACCTCGATCGAGTGCAAAAAGCCGCAGCGCTTTTTGGCGGACCAACCGTGACTAGAGAAATGGTGGCCCATTGGCAGGGGCTCGATTTGAAATGAAACCGCTACCTTCCCTCGTGCATGATTTGCGATCTCCTTTAGCTCGGGCAAAAACGGTAGCTAAATTATTGCAAGACGCTTCTCCTAAAGAGCGGGAAGATTATTTACGGCTCTTGCTGGAAGCGCTGGAAGAAATGGACAAGCGCTTGGAAGAGGTTTTGCTTAGTTAGGTGTAAAGTTGAACTTGAAATCACAATTTGTGATTTCAAGTTTCTAAAATTTTGTTTTGTCAGAGTATCTAAGCCCCAAAAAATTCTCTTACTCTCCCATCGTTTGAGGAGCATTTTTTAGTGGGATCCATAATTCCATTTCACTTTCATTACTGTCGGGCCTAAATGCTGCTGAATAGACTTCAAGATCGGAAGCCTGAGCCACTTCATATCCACTTTGAGGTAGCCATGTTGCCCAAATATATTGATTCGTCAGACTCAAATCTTTGATGTCGCCTCGATGAGTAAAGACCGCGTACTTTCGGGCAGGAATGTAGAGCAGCTCCATGCCTTCTGGAGGTGTGGTTCCCTTTTCAACTTCAACGCCGGCATAGTAATTGAAGTGATCCTGAATGTGATTATCTTTCCAGATTTCTTTACAAACTCCATAAGTGACATAGGAACTACCATCCCGACCAAGTTTGTTAGGGATTTCTCCGAATCGTTTCATCAATCTCGGCCACAAGAGATCACCAATCTCTTGCGTTTTTCCTCTCTCAAAAATCTTGCCTGCCCCAATCACATAAAAATCACCGCGAGTTTCGTATCTTGGTTTCATATCTATTCCTCCTCTTCGTAAATGGTTGATGAGATTTGCGGTGATAACCTCCAGTTTTCGCAGTCCGAAATCAGAATCACTCCTGCGGTACTCATTTGGGTTGGCCCCAAACATTGTCTTGAAAGCACGAGTGAACGATTCCTGAGACTCGAAACCAGAATCCAACGCAATCTCGATGATTCGTTCGGAGGAACTTCTTAATTTTGCGGCCGCTTTGGTGAGCCTTCGCCTACGAATGTAACTCCCTAGACTCAGGCCCGTAACAGCTGCAAACATTTTTTGAAAATGATGGGACGAATAACCAGAATACTCGGACACACTTCCTACTGTCAGATCAGTATGAAGGTTGTCCTCAATGTGGTTTATAATATCTAACATCAATTTCATTGAAGCTCCTCTTTGACCATTGTTTTAATGAGAGAGAAACCAAGAATTTTGATATTTTGTGTGGTTATTTTGGGCCGTGACGGCAGGGTTTCAAAAGGAATCCCTCTCTTATAGCAGTTATTTGAGAAATGGCACCATTCCGCCTTGACGCGCCGCTTGTCCGCTGCGGACTTTTTTAAAGCGTGGGCAAATATAAATAGATTTTAGGCTCCATGCCTCGTTTTAAAACGAAAGAAAAACTTTTTAACGCAGTTGCGACACAAAAAGTAGCCGGACACCAAATGTCACTGCTTCTTTAAAAGCGCAATATGCAATTCCGCCAATTGTTCCGGTGTAACCACCGAGGGGCATTCACTCATCAAGCAAGTGGCTTTCTGGGTTTTGGGAAACGCCATCACTTCCCGAATGGCATCGGTGCCAACCAAGAGCATCACCAAACGATCCACGCCGAAGGCGATGCCGCCGTGGGGAGGGGTGCCGTACTGAAGGGCTTCCACGAAGAAGCCGAATTTTTCTTTGGCTTCGTTTTCCGAAAAACCCAAGGCCCGGAACATGGCCTGCTGCACTTCTTGGCGGAAAATCCGGATCGAGCCGCCGGCCACTTCGTAGCCGTTCAACACAAGATCGTAAGCGGCGGCTTTGATCTTGCCTAAATCTTCTCCAGCCAAGAGTTTTTGCTCGTCGCTCGGGGTGGGTGAAGTGAAGGGATGGTGGCAAGCCACATAACGCTTAGAATCTGGATCGTATTGCAGGAGCGGGAAATCCGTTACCCACAAGAAATTGTAAAGGCTATTATCGATCAGCCCAAGTTTTGCTCCAAGGTGAGAGCGCAGGGTGCCGAGAGAGGCGCAAACCACATCATAGTTTGTGTCCGCCACGAGTAATACTAAATCCCCGGGTTGTAAGCGCCACCCACGCACCATTTGTTCCCGTTCATCATCGCTTAAGAATTTTGCGATGGGGGAATTGAAAGCGGCGATGGGGCCTTCTTTGGAAGTTTCCACCTTGATCCAGGCCAAACCTTTGGCGCCATTTTGTTGAACGAGTTTAGCGAGATCGTCCAGATCCTTACGGGAAAAAGTATTTTCACCTTGGGTGGCAAGATCTAAGTGCAGGCCACGCACGTGGCCACCATTATCCAACACAGAACGGAAAGCCTGGAAGGCGGTGTTGGCAAAAATGGGCGAAGCATCTTTGATTTTGAGTTCGAAACGGGTGTCGGGTTTATCCACGCCGTATTCAGCCATGGCTTGGTCGTAGCTCATGCGGGGAAAGGGGACAGAAACTTCCATGCCCTTCACTTCACGGAACAGTTCTGTGACCATGCCTTCCATGATTTTGTAGATGAATTCCCGATTCGTGAAACTCATCTCGATATCGATTTGGGAAAATTCCGGTTGGCGATCGGCGCGAAGATCTTCATCGCGGAAACAGCGGGCCACTTGGAAGTAGCGATCGAAACCTGCCACCATCAAGAGCTGTTTCATGATCTGGGGGCTTTGCACCAGGGCGTAGAAACTGCCTTGGTTCACCCGGGAAGGCACGAGGTAATCCCGGGCGCCTTCAGGCGTGCTCTTAAATAAAATCGGTGTTTCGATTTCGAGAAAACTATTTTCTGCCAAATACTTGCGGATCACCTGGTAGGTTTGGTGGCGAACGATCAAATTTTTCTGGATGGAAGACCGGCGTAAATCCAAATAGCGGTATTTTAGCCGCAAAGCTTCACCCGCATCGGTATTATCGTCGATCACGAAGGGAGGAGTTTTGGCTTGGGAAAGGATGTGCAATTCTTGCACGGCCACTTCAATTTCGCCGGAGCTGATTTTTGGGTTCACCATTTCCTGGGGGCGGCGGCGCACTACGCCTTTAATGCTAAGCACATATTCCGAGCGAATTTGCTCGGCGCCTTCTTTGGTGCGGGCGTCTCCGGAAGCGGCGGGGTCGAACACCAATTGGGTGATGCCGTAGCGATCCCGTAAATCGATGAAAATCAAACCGCCGTGATCCCGGCGTTTAGAAACCCAGCCAGACAACACCACTTCTTTGCCTTCAAAGTTGCCGTTGAGCTCGCCGCAGGTATGGGTTCGGATCCAAGGAGTTTCGATGCTATTTACGTTCTGCATAATTCTTCCATTCTTTTCACAAAACTTTCCTTCGGGTCAAGGGCCAGAGTTTCCTCGGTGCGAGTATTCATGACCTTGATTTTTATGGAACGGCTCCGCCATTCCTCGGCACCAAGAATGGCCGTGAAGGGAATGCGTCGATCGTCGGCATATTTAAATTGGTTTTTTAGTTTTGCGCTGGCATCGGGAAAAACATCTACCCGTAAACCCGTGCTTCTAAGCCAAGAGGCGATTTCCAGCACTGAACCCCGTAAATTTGCTTCCAGTATGGGGAAAAACACATGGGGAGTTTTGGCCAAACCCGCTGCTTTTCCCTTTTCCTGCAGCAATAAAAAGAGACGCTCAAAGCCAATGCTGCCCCCAAAAGCTGGAGTATCTGCTCCGCCAAAAACTTCTAATAAACGATTGTAGCGGCCACCGCCCCCTAAGGAGCCCGCAAGCCCCGGGTGCCTTAGCTCAAAAATCGTGCCCGTATAATAATCTTGGCCCCGCACGAGAGTGGGGTTGAACACACAACGGTTTTGCGGGGCGAGGGAAGATAGCAATGCCAGAATTTCTTCCAGCGAACGCGCACTTTCCGCTTCCGCCGCCGCAAGTTGAGATAAAGAAGCGCCGGCCAATATTTTTTGCATGCCGCTTGGCACCTGGCCAAATTGCGCCGTCAATTCTTTCTGCACGCCCTCTTGGCCGATTTTATCGAGTTTATCGAGCACAACCAATGCTTGGCTCCAGGCTTTTTCTTCCATTTCTCCCCGTAAAGCGGCGAGGAGTCGGCGGTCATTGAGGTGCACTTCCACGCCTTCGAGGCCCACGGCAGTTAGCACTTCTAAAATGGCGGTGATGCAATCCACTTCGGCGCCAATTTCTTTGGCACCCACTATGTCCACGTCGCACTGGTAGAATTCCCGAAAACGCCCTTTTTGCGGACGATCCGCCCGCCACACGGGCCCCATTTGGTAAACTTTAAAGGGTTTGGGCAATTGTTCCTTGAAACGATTGCAATAACGGGCCAAAGGCAAAGTGAGATCAAAACGCAAACCTAAATCTGCCAGCATGGCAGCATCCCCGGATTGTAGAGCCCGTTGCAACTCCTCGCCCCGTTTTTGCACTTTGAAAATCAGCTTTTCGTTGTCGCTACCGCCACCTTTGCCTTGCAAGGTTTGCAAGGATTCCAACATCGACATACCGATCTGTTGAAAACCATGGGCTTCATAAATTTTTGTGATGGTTTCCATGAGCTGTGCACGCACAGAGGCCTCTTCCGGAAGGAAATCGCGAAAGCCTGAAGGGGGTAGTACGGGTACTTTGCTCATCCCGCTATACTACCTGGTTTCCCCGTGGAGAAAAGAGTGAAAGTCCTTTACAGTTATAGCATGGGAAAGTGGATCCTGGTTTTGGTGTGGTTTGCGGTGTGGGCCGCCGCTTCCGCGCGGGCGGGGGATGAGGATGTAAAACAGGAAGCGCCCCAAGCTGTGCCCCAAGAAGAATCGCCTTTTGTGCCCGATGATAAGCCCGAAGTTCCGGATCTTGCATTAGACGAGGAGCCCGAACCCGTGAGCCCCGAATATGTTCCACCTCCTGTTAAGCAGGCAAAACCAACCGAAGCCCGCAGCAAATGGAATCCTGATAAGAATTTGGACTACAGCGAGCTCTTAGGCTTTGTGGATACCCTCGAGGCAGGAGCGGGTGTGTTGCCTCCGGCCCTTGGTGTAAGGGGGTATCGCCCCAATCTTATTGGGGTTAGCTATGGGGATCGCACTCCCGGTTATGGTTTGCTGATGGAATATAGCTGGAATCGGCTCAGTGCTGGAGTTTCCTTTGCCTATCGAGACCTCAACGATGATGATCCTGAAACGAAATTTCAAACCTTAGGCGGTTTGTATGCGCTTTACCGCTGGCTGCCCTTTAGTTTTTCCCCGTATATTCTACTGGGCTTGGAATTGGGCTCAAAAACCCCGGATGCTTTTGGCGGTATGTTGGGACTTGGAATGGAAGCGAGGGTTTATTCCGGGTGGACGCTTCTGTTAGGATATACCCATCACAGCGCGATGCGTAAGGGTTTTTTTGGAGGGGGCGCAGGTTGGTCATTTTGAAGCGTTTGTTGCTATTTGTAGCGGTACTTCTTTTTATTAGCTCGTGCACTAGCACAGGCCGCATGCTGCTCACCACGGAATTGCCCCACAAACAAACGAACTATAAAAAAATCGCCATCTATTTTCAGGAGCCACCACGCAAAGCCCGGCCCCTGGCCTTAGTGGCCGTTGCCCGCGACGGAGAAAACGCCGCCTGGGCCGTGGAGATTTTGAAAATGGAAGCAGCGGCCCTGGGCGCCGATGCCTTAGCCCATGTGGAAATGAATTATTCCACGGGTTTTTTCCCCACATTGCGAGTGCAGGGGATGGCGGTGAAGTATGTGGAATAAGTGCCTATTACTTTGCGTTTTATTGAGTGGCTGCTCCTATTCCACTTTTTATGTGCCCATGGAACGTTTGGTGTACAACCCGACTTCGCCTTCGGCGGTGGCGATCTCTTCGCAAAAATCTCTGCAACAGCCCCATAAAATTTTGGGACGCGTGGCAGCCATCAGCTGGGGCGGCGCCGAGGGAGTGCGCTCCCGACTGCAGGAAGAAGCGGCCAGTTTAGGTGCCAATTTGGTGATTGATTTACGCATTGAAAAAGCTTTCGGGCGCACATCAGCCAGTGGGTTGGCTGTTCTGTTGATGGCACCGAAGCGCTAGAAGTTCAGGTTCAAGCCTGCCGCAAAATACGCCCCGCTATAATTTAGCTTCTTTTGCGTAAGATCGGGCTTGTACATTGTTTCCCCGGCTGTGCGAGTTGTGCCGTTAAGATCCGTGCCGCCACTGTAGGTGAGTTTTTCAAACTCTATCTGACGAAATCCACCCTCGAGTTGTAGGCTATAGTTCTGCACGAGGAAAAATTCTAAACCGCCACTAAAAGAAAGCTCCCGGGTTTTGCCGTCAAACTTTTCTGTATAAATTGGACCACCGTCGGCGAAGGTGCGTTTATTTTTTCCAAAAGCTTTGGCGTGGGACAATCCCATTTTTAGAAATGCGCGGGTGGTTTGGCCTTCGGAAATATAGGGAGCCAGGAGCAATTGCCCGCCATAAAGAAGCGTGGTTACATCGCTGGTTTCAGTGAAGTTGGCGCCCCCACTAGTACCGCCACCGGAAACAATTGGGTGGTAGTGCACTTGGCCCGAAAGGCGGATGGCAAAATTGCCAAAGTCTAAAAAAGGTTCAAAGCCATAGAAGTGGCTGAAGCTGCGATTTTGGGTTTGGGGTTTTACCACAAGATCGGTATCGGGGCCTGCGCTTACGCCGGTCAAGAGCCCAACACCGAAGGGGCTGCCAGTGACGAATGTCCATTTTTTCGCCTGGGCCAGAGGCGAGTAGCAGAGTAAAAATAAAAGAAGAAAACTAACGTTTCGCCCGAACATCAACCACGATCCTGGGGGGATTCACTAGATAGAAGGATTCCACGTCCACGGGAGTTCGGGTGCGAAACTCTAGGGCTGCTAAATCACCTTCAAGGCTAGGAGCGAGATAGGCTTGGCCCACGAGGGAAGAGCGCGCCACGGCTTTTTCTAAAATGCTGCTAGAAAGCGAACGCTGGGAAACTCCCCGGATGCTGATGGTGATGGAATTGGATTTAGTATCGTGCCCCACTTGAAAATAAGGGGGAACTTTTGTTTCCCAGCCGCTGCCTTCTCCGGCTAGATCCACCACCAGGCGTTCATAGCCCGCGGGATTTTTTGCCCAGCGAACTGCAGAAAGTTTTACCGGATTGGCCAGGGCATCTCCTCCGGCAATCACGGAATCGCTTACATACACATTCCGTTTTACCTGTTCGGCGTTAATCACTTCGTTGGGAGAAAAAGACCAGGCATTTTGGGCAAGAATCAAAACAAAGATGAATCCATTCATAGGAAATAGTGTATCGCTACCGGCGCCGGCGCACAAGCGCTAGGCGGCGGGTTTTCAAGATCAGGTGCAGAAGCAAGGCCACCACTAAAACCTGCAAGGGGCCGCCGCTCCAGGGATTGCCTGACTCCAATGATCCGCAACCCCCTGGGCTTTCTTCCCCATCTTCTGTGGAGGCAGGGGCTCGGAAGCTCGCTCTTTGGCGCGTATTGTTCACAGATGCGCAAGCGCCCATATCACTGGGCCCTGTGGTGCCGTAACTGCCATCCACCGCTAGAGAAAGAAGGTAGTGGCCTTCCGTATCAAGCAAGCTGAATCCCGCAGGGTAAAGAGAGGAATAGAGACGCTGGGACGCAGCACTCACTTTCACCACATAATCTCCGGTGGCCACATTGGCCTCGGCCGAGGAGTCGTAGTTTACATAACCACCGGGCATGGGGTTTTGCACGTTATCGATGGAGGTGGCTCCAGCTAGGGGCTGGCCGTTTTGATCAAAAATTTCCACTTTCACATCCATCGGAGAATAGAGGGTGTAGGAAAAAGCCCGCGCTAATAGTTCGCCGCTCACATTGCGTACGCGATAGTAATGGGCTTCTCCTGCCCGCAAAGTTCCGAAGCGAGCACCACCACTGTTGGAAATTTCTTGGGCCAGCGCGAGGCTGGAGGGCGAGCCCGCGGGATTTCCCATTTGGCTGCAGGAAGGAGCCAAGGTTCCTAGTGGAATAGAAGCTCCGCTTTGCAGATCCAAAACAGAAACAATATTGCTGCCACATGGGCCATAAAAGCGGCGGCGAAATGGCGCGCGACTACAGAAGTTATGGTCCACATTTTGGAAATAGCGGGAAATGGAACCGATATCGGCTCCATAGGGCTCCATGAGGAGAGCGTAAGGGCCGGGCGGTAAGTTGCCCACGCGGAATGTGCCATCAGGATTAGCTAGGGCCCCCGCTTGCGCTTGGCCTGTGGGTAAATGTATCGCAATCACATGGGCGCCGAAGATGCCGCCGTTGCGCCCGCTCACAGAACCAGTGAAATTGCCGCCACCTGTGGTGGGATAGATCGTGCGGATCGCGGTTTTGTCGTCTTGGTTCAATTGGAATTGGCCACTGAACGCCGTATACACCAAGCTCGAAAGATTCACGATGCTATGATCGAGGCCAAACGCGTGGCCCGCTTCATGGGTGGCCACATCCTGCAAAAAGATCGCCGTTCTTCCACCGATGCTGCGGCCAGTGTCTCCCTCGTTAGCCGTGAAGCGAAACACTTGATCGTTGAAGGTGATATCTGCTTCCACGATCTGGCCAGAGCTTAAGTAGTAGTACACTTCTGTCATCGCTACTATGCCATACCCAAGATTGCGGTTACTACTGGAACCAAAATAAACTCCGTTTATGCCGTCGGACCCAGGGCCACTAGGAAAGGTTTGCCGGTAAGAAGCGGAAGCATAGGTTCCGGGCACTGACCAAGAATGGAAAGCGCCACTCATCATCGCGGAAACTTGCGCATCGCTCAGGCCGCTACTATTGCGGGGATTGCCATGAATAGTGAGGTTAGGGTTCGGCCAAAAAAGCGGCAAACCCGTTTGTGAAATGCTTCTCACATATGCTTGGGAATAAAGCGGCCAGAGAAGAATCAGCAAAGTAAAAAGTGCGCGCAACATCGACGGCCCCCGTATGGGGGTTCGTCAGTGGCGGCTTAGCGTTTCCGGTAGAAGAAAACTCCCACTGCCAGTGCTGCTAGCAAGGCCAGCGAGTAGAATGGCCACCCTGAAGAACCCTTAGGCTCTTCGGTGGATGGGGGGCTTTCCTGAATGGGAGAATGGGTTTGTTCAGATTCAGAAGTGGGGGTGTTGTGGGCTTGTGCTTCCTTGATGCGGGATTCTAATTCTGGATTTTCTTCGTGGGTGAGTTTTTTGGTGACAAAAATACTTTTATCTTCTTCTGTTTCCTGCTGTTTTTCTACTCTGCGCACCACTGCGCTAAACGCTTCCGCGGAGAAAGGTTGGCCTTGGTTATTTTGCACAATAAAACCGATGCCACTCCGCAACTGACTTTTCCCACCGCTCCGCTCCACCGTGTATTTCCCGCTAGCTAAACCCACCACTTCCTTGATGTTGGGTTCGTCGGTGTCCTGCAGATTTACAAACACTTCTTCGCCTTCTTTGAACTGGGCGCTGCCGGCCACATGGTAGCCATACTCTCCTAATTCCCCTCCGGGCTGGCGGATCATAACTTCCGGGCCAATGTTTTCGCCCTTACTTTGTTCCAGGATTTGCAATTTCCAATGGGTGTAAGGACGGCGGGTTTGCCGTTCTTCCATCACCCAAGAAGAGCCTTGGATTTTTCCGCGCACCACATACTGCGCGTTTTGCGCCTGATTCACCACATTGATTGGACCAAAACTGGTGGCGAATGCCTCCGGCATGAACAACAGAAGAAGGGAGAAAATAAAAAAAGGGAGGCGATCGATTCCATGATCCAAAGATGCTTCCTCCATGAAAGCCCCCTCCAAGAAAAATGGTAGCTTGCGGCAAAAGCGAAGTCTACGTTTTCTTCCGGTTACTCAAAACTTCCGCTAAATAGGGGCCAGTTAAACTTTTTTGCTTGGCTACTTGTTCTGGTGTTCCAGCGCTTACGATCTGCCCGCCCTCGCCGCCACCACCGGGCCCAAGATCAATCACCCAGTCCGCCTGGCCCACAAGCTCCATATTGTGCTCAATAAAAATAACGGAATTGCCCATTTCCACTAACCGATTGAAAACATCCACGAGCTTTTTCACATCGTGCAAGTGCAATCCCGTGGTGGGTTCGTCGAAGATATAGAGCGTGGAGGATTTGCCGGACTTTTGTTCGTCTAAGGTGGAGGCGATTTTCAAACGTTGGCACTCACCACCAGAAAGAGATGAAACAGATTGGCCAAGTTGTAAGTAACCTAAACCAACTTCTTCCAATAAAGTGCATTTGGCTACGATGGCAGGAGACTCGGCAAATAATTCCTTGGCTTCGATCACAGTGGTGTGGAGGATTTGGTCGATATTTTTCCCGCGGTATTCCACTTCGAGCACATGTTTTTTGAAGCGTTTGCCCTGGCAATCATCGCAGAGGAGGCGCACATCGGCCATGAAGTGCATATCTACTTCCACGTAGCCATCGCCCTTGCAGGTGGCACAGCGGCCGCCATCCACGTTGAAAGAAAAATCCGTGGGCGAAAGATGGCGGCGGGCGGCGGTGGCTTGCGCAGCCATTAGGCGGCGGATTTCGTCGTACATTTTGAGGTAGGTGGCGGTATTGGAGCGGCTCGAGCGGCCGATGGGAGTTTGATCGAGCATGAGGAGGTGCCCGAGGTGTTCCCAGCCTTTGATCTCGTCAAATTTTCCTACTTCATGGGAGGGCACGGGTTCATGCAGTACCAGACGCGCCAACGCTTGGTAGAGCGTGTCGCGGATGAGAGTGCTTTTGCCAGAACCAGAAGCGCCAGTGATGGCCACCACGCTTTGTAAAGGAATTTTTACGTCCACATTTTTTAGGTTGTGTTCCCGGCAGCCATTCAGTTCCAGGAATTTGCCGCTGTTTTTTCTGCGGCTTGGGGGAATGGGAAATGAGAGTTCACCGGAAAGATATTTCGCTGTGAGCGATTGGCGGTTGCGAAGGAAATCTTTCGTGGTGCCAGAAGCCACGATTTCTCCACCGGCGCGTCCCGCGTGGGGGCCAACCTCTACTAAATAATCGGAGGCTTTCATGAAGCTTGTGTCGTGCTCTACTACAACCACAGTATTGCCGTGATTGCGCAATTGGTGCACTACCTGGATTAGTTTGTCCGTGTCCGCCGGGTGCAATCCAATCGAAGGTTCATCGAGAACATAGAGAGTGTTGGAGAGCTTGGAGCCTAGTTGCGCGGCCAAGGAAATGCGCTGGTACTCGCCGCCGGAGAGGGAGTTGCCCTTTCTGGAAAGCCGTAAATAGCCCACGCCCACGAGTTGCAGGAACTCGAGCCGATCCACAACTTGCCGAAGCACTTCTTTGATTTTTTTGCGGTCAATGTCTGGTATTTCTAAGTTTCTAAACCATGCTAAAGCTTCCGTTATGGTGAAGGCCAATACTTCGCCTATGTTTTTTTTATTTACATAGAAGCGTAGAGGGGTTTCTGCGAGTCGGCAGCCTTGGCAAGCGGGGCACGTGCGTAAAGACTGAAAGCGACGGATAAAGACCCGCACGTGCAATTTGTATTTCCAAGCATTCAGTTGCTTGAAGTAGCCGTTGATGCCGGGGAATTCATCGTCGCCATCCCAGAGGAATTTGCGATCGGCGGGTTTTAAATCTTTGTAACGGGTGTAGCCCGGCACATTCCGGCTTTTTTCTAAAGCTCGCAGCATTTCTTTTTGCCAGTCGAGGTAAGAAGGCTTGGAGAGTGGATCCACGGCACCATCTCTCAGGGCTTTGGCCCGATCCGGCACGATCAATTCTTCGTCGAGCTCGAGGATTTCGCCAAAGCCGCTGCAGGTAACACAAGCTCCGAGCGGAGAGTTGCTGGAGAAAAGAGCGGCGTTGGGAGGCGTGTGGAGCTCGCCACATTGGGAGCAGGAGTAGCCAGCGGAGGCGCGGAGTTTAATCAGCCCGTCAGGAGAGCGGGCTTCAATTTTTCCTTCGCCTGTGATCAGGGCCTGCTCCAAAGATTCTAATAAACGGGAGCGATCTTCCTTGGCAGAAGCCGTGAGCGCGATGCGATCCACCAGCACAAAGGCCTCATCTTGGTTTGGAATATAGATCTGGCCTTCAGCCGTGGAAAGATCGATCACTTCTCCATTCACGAGGAGGCGCTGGTAGCCTTGTTTGAAAAGTTCTTGGCCGGCAAAGCCCGAAGCCTTCTTTTTTTTCTTTTCTTTTCCCTCGGGGGGGGATTCTAAGTTGGGCAAGCGGGCCAAAAGATAGAGGCGGGTGCCTTCGGGCAGAGCGAGTATGCGCTCAGCAATGCTTTCGGCGTCGTGCATTTTCACTTCCGGGTGGCCACAGGCTCGGCATGCTTGGTGGCCAGCGGAAGCAAAAAATAAACGCAAGTAATCGTAGATTTCTGTCATCGTGGCCAAGGTGGTGCGATTGTTTACGATGGAATTTCGTTGCTCGAGGGCGATGGCCGGAGGCACATTGTGGATCGCATCCATTTCAGGGCGGGGAAGTTTTTCCAAAAATTGGCGAGCGTAGGTGGAAAGGCTTTCCATATAGCGCCGGGAACCTTCGGCATAAAGGGTGTCGAAAGCCAGCGAGCTTTTCCCAGAACCGGAAACGCCCGTGATCACCGTGAGGGCTCCTAAGGGGATGTCCAGGTTAATATTTTTAAGATTATTCTGGCGCGCTCCCAGGAGGCGGATCGGTGGCCGCTCTTTGCGATTTTCCATAAGAGGTTGATTTTACGCTAAAGTGCACTCGGAAGGAAAGGCTTGTCCAACACCCTGAGACGAAATTGTATTCTATCTTTCGGCGACCAATAATCGCAGCCTACGGCATATACAGCGATGCGTTTGCGATGAATGGGCTTCCATAAGACCGTGGCGTTTTGGGCACAGGAACCGGGGGTGGAGCCATCTTTTGTGTTTTCCACTTGGATTATGGCGCTGCGGGGCAAGCTATCAGGCAAGAGGATCGAAAGAAAAGAGTAGGGCTGGAGTGTTCCCCTGAGCTCCACAGGAAAAGATTTTAAAGTGGCATAGTTGGTGATCGAAGGAAGTGTGAAGCTGCCGCGGATTCCAGCGGAATTCATGGGCAGTGTTTTCCCCTCGTGGGAGAAAATATAACCAATAAAATCACCAAAGATCGCGTCGAACGTGAAGGGGCGGTGAGTTTCCTGGAGGAAAAACTCTTCTACGAGCTCCTTTGGATCGCCTTTGCTCTCTAGCAAGAGTTCTAAACCCTGTCTTTTTTCTGTCATCGAATCAAAAAGAAAGAGCGAAAATAAAACTTGGGCTCCGTTGAGAGATCCTTGCTGTGAAACCATTGGAAAGGCCTGGCTTCTACGCACATAATTTTCCAAAACGTTTGCGCTTCTTATATAACCAAACGATAACGCATACAACTCACCGCGCACATGATTAAACCAAGGCTTTTCCGGAGCTGCCAAAGCGGCCGCCGTGGCCATGAGGGCAGGAACAGCCACCATCAGGCTTTTACGGAAAATAGATAGATAAAGTTTCTTGCGACGCATAGGGGAAGTGAGCGTTGTATCTAGCGGCGGCAGTCTTGTCTAGGAGTAATGCTGCGCATTAACTGATGGCGGGCGGTGAAACGAAGCTTAAGTAATGGGCTAGTTCATTCATCGATTCGTGAATGTCGTCTAAAGCCCGGTGGCTGCCCTTCTTTTTAAATTCAATTTTATACTTGTTGTTAAACACAATTTTAAAGCTCGTCACATCTAACATTCTGTAATGTAAACGTTTTGCGAGAGCCGGCCAGTAAGTATCCACAAATTTTCGGTCTTGGCCAATCGAGTTACCACAGAGGATGGGCCGATCTTCCGCTTTGAAATGGCGGTTAATAAGGGCCAGTAGTTCTTGTTCCACCACGGCTTCCGGTTTGCCTTTGGCCACGGCCGCCGTGAGGCCACTCTTCCCATGGTTTTCCTTGCACCACTCATCCATGGCTTCCAGCACTTCAGGCGGTTGGAAAACCACCGCTTCATAGCTTTCCAGGGTTTGGAATTGCTCATTGGCTATGATCGCCGCTACTTCCAAAATGCGGCACTGGTTCACATCCAGGCCGCTCATTTCCATATCGATCCAGAGGTAGTTCATTTTAGTTTGGCGCTATCGAGCATCACTTGCAGGGCTTTACGGCGCTCTAGTTCCCGGGTGAGCTCGGTTTTGCGCTGGGTATTTTCTTGGTAGAATTTTTCCACTGCATCCGCTTTTTGCCCGCTTTGCTTCACGATTTCGTCGAAGTATCCGCGCAAATCAGTGTCGGTAACAGTGATTTTTTCTTCTTCCACTACTTTGGGTAAGAGTAGCGCTAAGCGCACTTCCCGTTCCGCTCTGGCGTGGAATTCTTTGGCATGCTTTTGCAAATATTCTTTCACCATACTATCGCCAAATTTTTGTTTTTTGAGCATCTCGGCCACGTCGCCCGCGATGAACTCCAATTGCCGTTGCACAAGGCTTGGGGGCACTTCGAAAGGATTGGATTCGATGAAAGCCAATAGCACTTCTTCTTGGAGTTGTTGTTTTTGTTCTGCTGCCAGTTCGTCTTCCAAGGATTTACGGATTTTGGCTTTTAGATCTTCGGCGTTTTCCGCTTGGAACTCTTTGGCGATCTCATCAGTGAGCTCAGGGTAATTTTTCTTTTTCACTTCGTGGAGTGTAACTTGGTAAGAAACTTCCCGGTTAGCTACTTCTGGATTTTTGTAGTCCGCAGGGTAGGTAACAGGAATGGTTTTTGTTTCTCCGGCCCTCATGCCCTGTAAACCCTTTTGGAATTCTTCCAAGGAATTAGGGGCACCAACTTCCAAGAAAAAATTCTTGGCCGAAGCGTCCGCGAGCACTTTGCCATCGAGGGAGCCTTCAAAATCAATCACTACTAAGTGGCCGTTTTCCACTTTCGTTTCCGCAGGCAAATTCACGAGCTCAGCTTTTGGTTCTAAAAGATTTTTTAGCACCACATCCACATCTTCTGCCTGAATTTGGCCTTCTTTTTTCGTGGCGGGCAATCCCTTGTATTTTTTCACCTTCACTTCTGGAATGAGATCCACTTGGGCCGTGTATTCTAAGCTCGCGCCCTCTTTCCAATCATTCAAATTGGTTTTGGTGATGTAAGGATCACTGGCCACTTTCACTTTATTTTCCACGGCGGCCTTGCGGTAGGTTTCGTTCACGATTTGTTGGAACACATCGTGGAGCACATCCTCATGGTATTTTTTACGCACAAGATCCAGGGGCACTTTCCCCGCCCGGAAACCGGGCATTGTCACACGCTTTTGCAAGCGGCTGAAAGCATCCTGCATCTTCGATTGGATCAGGCTGCTGTGCACATTCACCTGGAACTCGCCTAGGATGGGGCTTTTTTGGGTGTATTTTACTTCGGGTACGGGCAGAAAATTCATGGGATTAGACATAGTGGGCTAGCATTAGCACAATTCGTTTGTCTTCAAAACCCGTTTTGCTAGACTTTATCTATATGAAATCACAAAAATTTGTGTCTTTGGTGGGGATACTAGCGTTGCTATGGATCGCGGCGGGAAATGCTCAGGGTGAGGATGAACTACCGCCACCCGAGGGTATGACAGAAGAAGTGCCTTTTAACCCCCCGCCTCAAGAAGAGGGTGATCTGCCGGATCCTTCTTTGGGTGAGGAAGATGCTTTGCCCGAGCCTCAAGGAGGCCTCGCGGAAAAAGAGCAAAATAAGGTGAACCCGATGCCTTTGGAAGACGAAGTGTTCCTGCCTCCCCCGGAAGCCCAGGACAATACTTCCAATTTTGTGCCCCTCGCTTCGGCGCCTACCTATGAGAATTCCACGGAGGCCGATTGGCGGGCGGCGATGAATCGACGGCCGACGTTTAGTTTGCATGGGGGGGCGGGGATTTTTAATTACGGCAGCAATCTTATTGCCCCTAATATTCGGGGGACTACTCTTGGTGCTTCAGTACGTTTATTCGACTTCGCGCAAACAGTTTTTTTGCATGCCTACGGAAGTTATAGTTGGGTAAATTTGAGCACGGTAGCTCAATTTCCGAACGTTAAAGATAAAATTCTACATTATGGCGGTTTACTAGAAGTTGGAATAGGGAGACGAATTTCTCTATTTGGCTCTCTTTTATATCGCAATCACACTCTTCGTTCTGATACCCGTCCAGGGATGGATGGCCTAGAACCATGGACTCTCGATGATTTACAAAAAGACTCAAATCAATCCTTCACCAGTGACGGCTGGAAACTCGGCATTGGCGCTCAGTATGATTTCTACGTAGTTCCCCATGGTAGCATCGGCATCCGCGGTCACGTGGAACCCGATATGATGCTCGTGGCGCTCACGATGGCGTTGGAGCCGAAGCCTCGCAAGCGCTTGAGCCTAAATTTCGACGAAGCGAAAGAGTAAGCGGCTTCGACGCACCGCTTGTCCGGCGCCGGACTTTTCCGTTTCTCCCACTGGTTCACTTACTTTACCTTGGGCGCCCCACGCTGCAGCGCTCCGTCCGAGCATATAATTTCAATACTCCACATGGTCCAAAAACAGGCCATGGGCCGGTGCTGTCATGCCGCTGGCCACGCGGTTTTTTTGCGCCAGGATTTTCTCTAAGTCCTCAGGCTGCAACTTTCCCCGGCCCACTTCCACTACTGTGCCCACGATCGTGCGCACCATCTGTTTTAAAAATCCCGTGCCCGTTACCCGGATTTCCAAGAGCCTCGCTTCACAATCAGCACTCGGCATCCAAGGGGGCGCACTAACATCCCCGCCATGCATCACCAAACGTGCCGCCAAAATCTCCCGCACTGTATCTTCTACGGGAGTACCGCGGTTTTGAAACGAGCGAAAATCATGTTCACCCTCTAACAAACGCAAAGCTTTTTCCATCGCTGAAAAATCTAACTTATAAGAAACAAACCACGTATAGGGGCGCAAGAAGGGCCACTGCACGGGGCTCGTGCCTGGTAATGGATTCAAAATAAAATAGCGGTAGGTTTTGGCTGTGGCACTCAATTGCGAGTGAAAATCTTCGGCGCATTCCTTGAGTTGGAGCACCCGAATATCTTCGGGCAAGTGGGCGTTTATGGCCTTTAACAAAACATTATCCGGTAGATCCACGGCGGCCCGCATATGGGCCACTTGACCCCGGGCGTGCACGCCGGCGTCGGTGCGGCCACTGCCATGGATGATCACCCGTTTTTGTTTCAAAACTGCACGGGCGGCTCGTTCCAGCATCTCTTGTATGGTGTTTGGCCCGTTGCTTTTGGCCTGTTTTTGCCAGCCTTGGTAATCGGTGCCTTTATAGGCCACCACGAGCCGGAAATTTTTCAAAACAGATTCGGGATCCCGCTCTACTTTGCGAGGAGTTTTTTTGCTTTCCATTGGGATCTCCAAGTCCTGGCTAGATCATAGCCGAGGGATAGGAGGATATAGCCCAGGAAGAGGAGGAAGGCTACGATCTCAAACCAACTAATGAGCGCAAAGAGGGCCGCAAAAGAAAAGGCGATGGGAGTGAAGGGCCGGCGGTGGCGTAGGTGAATGTCCTTAAAAGAAGGAAATTTAAAGGTGCTCACCATGAGCAACCCCAAAGCGGCGGTGAGTAGCAAGAAAAAGGGATTGTTTTCGAGGGGGATCATTAATTCTCTGGCGAAAAAAACGGAGGTAACCAAAGTGGTGGACGACATCGGAATCGGCAGGCCTTGGAAATAGCTTTTAGGTAAAACTTCCGCCATCACATTGAAACGCGCGAGGCGTAAAGCTCCGCAAAGGGCAAAGATCACAGCCACCACAAGGCCCGCACGGCCAAAAGGCTTTAAGGCGCCGTAATAAATCATTAAAGCGGGGGCCACGCCAAAGGATACCAAATCACAGAGGGAATCATACTCCACGCCGAAGCGGGAGGTGGTGTTCGTCAAACGGGCTACGCGCCCGTCCAACATATCGAATACAGACGCGAGCAAAATCGCCCAGCAGGCCCGTTCGATCCGGCCTTCTGTAGCTGCCAGGATCGCCATGAAACCTAACACTAGATTCATGGACGTAAACAAATTGGGCAAAGCGTAAACGTACATGCCGCGCTTACGCATCCGCACTAATTCTCTTAGTTCTTCGTTATGGTGCTGAGAATCAGTCATCTCTTCATGGTTAACACGTCGTTCGTGCTGGGTCTATATTCCCTCTTTCCTTCTGCTTTAGTTCGTGAATATATGGAAGCATTGCGCAGCAAAAGGAGAGTATATGAAAAAGGGTCTAGACGATTTGGCGGACAAAGCAAAACGCATGGCGGCGGAAGGCGAGTGGAAAGAAAAGATTGGTGATTTACTAGAAGGCGAAGAAGCGGAAGCCGTAAAAGAAATGGCCGGGGAATTGGCGGAAGGCGCGGCGAATTTTGTGCGTAAATATCCTTTGCAATCGGTTTTTGGTGCCGTAGCCGTGGGTTTTCTGTTCGGCGCTTTAGTGAATCGAAAGTAGGGGCTTTATGAAATGGATCGCACTATTCTTACAATTGATTTCTTTCCGCTCTAGTTTACTAGAATCCCGCGCACTTTTAGATAATGCCAAAGCCGTGGCCGAAAAAGGTAAACGAGCTGCGATCTTTTCCGGATTTGTGTTGATGGCCTTGGTGTATTTTTTGGTGGGTAGCATATTGGCCGTGGTGGAATTGGGCCTGCAAGTGGATAGAGGTGCGTCTTTTCACTTGAGTGGTCTTTTGGGTGCTGCTTTAGTGCTATTGCTCGTGGGGGGGGTAATTGTAGGCGTAGGATTTTTATCGTCTAGAGAAGGCACAAAAGAACCGCCTCCACCCGCAAAAGAAAAAGATGTGAAAGATCTTTTGCAAGCATTTGCGCTTTCTTTCCTGGCTCAGCTCACAGAGAAACTTCAAGAGAAAAAGGCTAAAAAAGATGAAAGCGGAATTTAAGCATAAAATCTCCAGGCTCCTTCTCACCATCGTGATTTTTGCGCTTTTTGGTGTGATGTTTATGCCTTTTTTCACTCCGCTTTTAATGGCGGCTTTATTTGGTTTTGCTCTGGAACGGATAGTGAGTCGGCACGCCCCTAAGCGTTCCAAGCGTAAATTACCAACAGCCCTGATTCTTTTTGCATTCTTTCTTTTAATTGCATTGCCGATTGGTTTGATTAGTTACCGCATTGTCTCCATGGCCCAACAGCTGGCGGCTACGGATTTACAAAAGACCTCTTTTTTCCAATCCATTGAATCCTTAGTGAATAAAGTTGCGTTATCAGTGCAACACCTCTTTGAAAAGATGGGTTCACCGCTTCCGGATGGGGCCATCACAGATTATTTGCCAAAAGCTGGCTCTGCGATCTTAACCTATACGGCGGGCTTTGCGACCTCCGCGCCAGAATTCATTTTAAATCTATTTATTTTTTCTTTGGCTTTATATTTTTTCCTCACTGAATCCCGCATGGTTCGTAGGGCCTTTTCTTCTTTGCGTATTCTACATGAACAAGAACTAGATGAATTGATTCGCGTGACTCAAAGAAGCAGCTACACCACCTTGGTAGTATCCGCCACGATTGGCGCGATCCAAGCTTCTGTGGTGGCTGTAGGCGGCTTGATCTTTGGTTATAAAGAATTCTTCCTTGTATTTGTGATCACGTTTTTTACGTCTTTTATTCCCGTGATTGGTGCTGCCCCCGTGGCAGTACTCCTTTCGCTTTTAAGTTTTATCCAGGGCGAAATGGGAGCAGGCATTGGTTTATTAGTTGTGGCGATTGTGGCGGGCAGCGTGGATAACGTAATCAAGCCGTGGATTGTAGCCTCTTCTTCGGAAGAAAATTTAAATCCGATTATCTCCTTGGTGGCCATCATCGGCGCCATCATTGTGTATGGTTTACCAGGGCTATTGCTGGGCCCGATCCTCATGGAATTGGCGTTAAAAATCGTGCCGATTTTGTATGGGGATAAAAAAACAGAGCCCGCAGAAAAATAGGCGGGCTTTATTTCTTCGGCAACCAGCAGGTATAAGTAACAAACATCAAAGTTTTATCGGGAAAAATGCTGTTTAGTTTTTCTTCATTAGGCATTACGTAATCTTCTTCTTCGGGATGATTTAAAAAATAGCTGAGGATGGCGTTACTAGGGAGCTGTGAACTTAAATATTCCAAACGGCCTACTTCATTCGGCTGGCGCTTTCCACGGTTACGCACGGGGCTTCCTTGGTGCAAGAATTCATTGCGCAAGAGAACGGTTTTTTCTGGTGCGTTTTCGAAGGCCGTTACGGATTTCGCAATATAATAAGAATTATTATTGCTATCTCTCGAGGCCGTCGATACTTCGGTGACCACGCGAAGCTTTGTGGCGTTGTTTAAATCCAAAATAGTGCTGGCATAGTAGGTGGGATAATCATCATCGGCAATGAGTTCCAAGGGGAGAGTTTTTTCTACGATTTGATTATCAAAAGAATCGCTGCCTTTTTGGGTGTAGGTGACACCAAAAGTACAATGGGCTTCTGGTTTAAATGGCAGCCGTGGTTCATCAGCGGCCTCAGCGAAAGAGGAAAGGAAAAGTAAAGAGAGGAGGAGGATTTTCATAAGTGCTCCGAGTGAAAGTTGCGAGAGTTTTATACGCTAGCCTTGCCAAGTAATCAATATTTATTGAGCACGAAAAAGTGCGGCTAAAAAGAAGTGGGTTTTGGTTTTATTTTCTATACCTTAGCCAGCTATAGAAGAAATTACAGGCGCCGCTACTGGCTTTATTGGGAGGAGAAACGATCTGCCCGCCCGCTTTGGCCATGGCGGGTACCAGTAGTTTTTTATCGCCTTGGAAAATTTGCAAGCTGGTGCGATCGATTTCTGCCTCTTTATTGGGTAAGAGAAAGTTGAGTTCTTGGTTTTTGTATGCACCGGGAACAATATGTACCTTTTTATTGGCATCCGTATAAGCCAAGCTAAGGTTTTTAATCTCATTCAACTCCAGTTTTTTTTCTTGTAATTGAATGCCGCCCTCACGAAAAGGGGCATGTAGCCGCACAAGGGTTTTGTAGGAGTCATCGCTGGCATCATAGAGCGAAATAATGGCTTCTCCCATTTGATGATCGGACCATCGTTCTACGGTGGTAGCAAGGGCCGGAAGGTTACGATCCAATAGGATGTTCTGATCACTCATGCGATCTAAGAGATATTGTGCATCTGAAGCGGAGCGATTGATCTTACCTGCCAGGAGAAAATCCCGCACCCGATTGTATTTAGATGCGTAAAGATCCTTGCGGTCCACGTTGAGTAAACTCGATTGATTGGCAATGAACTTTTTTAAGGATTCTTTTTTAATGGCGTTTGCTGATCCAGCACGGACGGAATTTTTCATAAATTCTTCGTAAGCATTGGTGAATTGCTCCAAATATTCTGGGGTTAAATAGGGCTTTAGCTTTTGGGCCAATTGTTCTCGGCTCGCGAAGGGATCGCTGCCCGCAATCATGAGAATTTCATTTAATTTAAAAAGAAAAGTGGCGCGCGGAGGAATCTTTTTTGTTTTTTTGTAAATAATCTTACGGTCGTTTTCGTAGATCGCTTGCATTGCTGCAAAAAGATTTTTGCCAGCTGGTGTGCTGGCCAAATTTTCCGCTATGACAGCAGGTGCGCCGGTAAGTTTAAGCATTTCTACGGTTCGTCTTTCCATAAAGCGTGCATGTAGCAATTTTTGCACTTCTGCTAGGTCTGGAAGTTGCTTTTGTTCATTTAAAGAGAGGCTGCTGCGAATGTCTTCCAGTACGGGCGTTAAAATATATTTATATACCACATCGATATCGCCACTCGGCAGAAGATCTGCTCCCATCACGGCTTGGTATCCTTCCAAAGAAGTTTGGGTTCCGAAATCTAAAAATCCCGCATTAAGCATGATGTTGGAGGGCGTGGTGGCTCCATGAAAGAGGCGATTGGCAAAAAGGAAGGCGTATTGGTCTGCTAGCCGCTCTGTATAGGTGAGAAAAGTTTGTCGAAGCGAAGTGCTGGGATCTAGCTGTAATTCTTTATTCCATAGGGAGCGCATTTTGTGCAAGGCGTTTTGCGAACGTTTCGCTTCCTCTTCGGGCGTGAGGCGCCTAGCCTCAAAATTGGTGAGAAAATGCGCCGGTCGCAAAGGATCTTCTCGAATGAGCAGTGCACGGGCTGGATCTTCGGTGTTTTGACCATCGTCCACTAAAATCACGGCTAACACTTTGTTGGCGCCATAGGGCATTTCTTCGGAAAGAACAGAAGACCATACGGCTTCCTTCATGGCTTCTTGCAAGCTTAGGGTGCCCGAACTGTGAACCGCATCCGCTTGCGGGCCCACGAGTGGAGTTGCGCCGATGCCCTTCACTTGAAATCCGCCCAAAGAGGCGGCGCGACCGCTCCCTAAATTTCCATTGATGCCCACGCTGCCGTAGCGATCGGCGAAAAAGCTTTTGGTTTCTCCCTCTAAAAAAGGTGCCATAGCCGGTTTCGGCACGATGAACGCGAATTGATCCAACAGAGTTTTTTCCGTGCTCGCATTTATTTCGTAACCCAGCTCTCGTAGCATTTGGTAATTCATCCAAACCACTTTTGCGTTTTTCACTTTTTGGGTGTTCACTTCCGCATAGGAAGTGGGGGGAAGGGGTAGCGGAGGGGTAAATAGACCAGATTTAGCTATGGCTACGGGGGCCAGGGCCAAAGAGACTGCAAAAAAGAGAATGTTTCTTAGGGTTTGCACCTCTTTTTATCGACAAAAACAGGCTATTTTTTTAGGGGTGCGAGGGTAATGGTGCAAAATAATGGGTAAATCCTTGGAATTAAAGGCGCTGCCGCTATTTGAGATAAGTCGAAAGTGGTTTAATTAAAATGGCTTTAATTTTCAATAGATAGCTCTATTTTTGCACCATTACCTTCGCACAATATTAGGTTTTTATTAGAAAGCAGGTAGAGACTAGCAATTTTGCCCCAGGGATTTTACGATTTCATGTAGGGGGAATTTCTGGATGAAATTCATCATTATTTTAAGCTGTGTGATCGGTAGTTTCTTACTTGGTGTGGTTGGTGCTCATGCTAATGAGCAAGCAGCCGAGCCTTCTGTAGTTCTCTTCCTAGTTCCTTAAGCGCCAAGGAAGCTTTGGCTTCCGTTGGAAATTTTTCTACACAAGCGGCCACAATAGCAGAAGCTCCTGTGGGAGTTCGCAAGATTCCCATATTACACACGCGCGCAATTTGGGTGCCCGTTTTTTGGGCGAAGCGAATACTTGGGGGCAGGCCCGCCTTGATCCGATGTTCGCCTGTAGTCATGGATTCCATATAACTCAAAATTTTTTGTGTGTTTGTTGGGTTCAATAACTTTCCTTGCACTAATTTTTCCAAAAGTTGGCCAAAGGCACTTAAGGGCGCAGAATTTTTTTGTTGGCTATAGTAGCGCTCGAAAGCTTCGGCAATACTAGACGCACGTAAGGATGTGCGGTTCAAGTTTAGGCGGTTGAGAAAAAGATTCAGTCGTTCGTTATAATCTTTTGTGCTCTTAAATTGGATGAAATCCATATTTGTTAAAGTGGCAGCGTGAGGATGGAGCTGGCTGTAGGCGTCTTTTCGCACGGCTAAAAGCGTGGTGATCGGTTGGAAGCCCGGTGCCATGTTTTGCACTTCGCTATTAATTTTTTCTTCTCCCAAAAAGCGGATCAAGATATCGGCGGCACTACTATCGCTATGTTTAAGCATTTGCTGCAAAAGATACTCAAGGCTTAATGGTTCTCCAGGCTTTTTAAAGAGCACTTCGCCCATGCCATCCACAAAATCCGATTGCTGCAGGGTAATGGTTTGTTTAAGAGAAGCGGCGCCTTTCTCCACTTGTTGGAGTAAAACAATGGCCACAGGCACTTTCACTGTGGAAGCTAAATACCAAGAGCGATCCGCTTCGTGTTTAAATTCCGTTTGATCTTGAAGGTTTTTTACATACACACCAATCTTGCCTTGCGCTGTTTTTTCTAAAGAAGGAATTTGTTTTCGTAAATGCTCCGGCCAGGGTTCGGCCGCTAACGCAAGAAGAGAGTAGAGTAGTAAAAGTGTCATGCGGATTTAGAATGCAAGAAAGCGGCCGGGCTATAGCGGAAAAATGCCTGATTGACTAATGGCGCGGCCTACAGACTTTAGTAATTTCTCCGCTTGCGCTAGGGAAGAAAAATTCTTCGTGCAAGCGGCAATCACGATGGGATGCATGGATTTACCCCAAGCAATGCCAAAATCACAGACACGCTTATGCTGGGTGCCCGTCTTGTGGGCAAAATTGATATGGGATGGCAGCCCAGCGATTAAGCGATTTTTTCCTGTTTCCACGCGGCTCATCACTTGCAAAAGATATTCAGTAGTGGCTGCATGCAAAACTTTTCCCTTAAAAATATTTTCCAAATAGCTGCCATAGGCACGTAAAGTGGCGGAGTTTAATTTTTTCTCGTAGTAGCGGGCGAAGGCTTCATCGATAGAACCGCACTGAAGATTTTGGGGTTGGATGTGTAGAAGCTCGGAGATTTTTTGCAGCCGTTTTTTTTCACTTAAGGATTTTAATATTAAAAAATCGGGATTGGCGAGAGTCCAAGCTTGGGGATGAAAAGAGCTATAGGCATGGCGGCGCACATCGGCCAATGTGGTGATGGGGCCAAAACCTTGGGGTACATTTTGCCGAAGGCTTTTGTTTACGGCCGGCACACCCACAAGTTTGAACAATAGATCGCTCGCGGTATTATCGCTATGAATGAGCATTTGTTCTAAGAGGAATTTTATGGATAGGGCGCTGCCTGGGGCTTGATCGTTGGTGAAGCCGCTACTGTCCATATAATCTTGGGCGCCAAGCTTCACGGTGGTTGCGAAAGATAATTGCTTCTTTTCGATTTGCCGAAGCACTTCGCAGGCGATAGGGAGTTTTACGCCAGAAGCGATATACCAGGATTCATCGCCATGGAAAGAAAGTTCGGTGCCGGTGTTTATGTCTTTCACAAAAACACCAAATTCCGCGGGAGTAGATTGAGAAAGATGGTCTAGGGAATTTTTTAATTGGTTGGTCCAACAATAGGCGGGAGTAGAAAGAAGCATAAGCACCAGCAGGCTTAGCCTGCTCCAGTGTGTTTTTCTTGCGTTACCCAATCTAAAATTTTTAACCAAGTGACTGTGAGTCCAAATAAAATAAAGGTTAGAGTTAAAGCTTTGTCATAAGAAATTTTATGCCAGTAATCAAAAAGGTAGCGATAAAAAACAAAAATCACAAGGATATGGAAAATAAAGGCCTCTAAAGGTTTTTGTCCGATAAAAGTAATTGGCTTGAGAATAAATGACAGTTGTTTTCCGCCGAGGAAAGCCAGGGCTAAAACAAAAAGAGCGCCGGCACCGCTAAAAAGCATAAAGGCTAAGCCGGGTGGATGTTTTCCTTCATTGAGAGCAATGGCATGCAATTCTTCAGAGAGATTTTCAGTGTGCAACAGAAAAAATCCGCCAAGAACTAGCGCTGGTAAAAAGAATAAGGCACTGGTGGAAAAACGATTACGTAGTTTCAGCACAAGATCTCCCAGCAGAAGACCAACCAAAACCACGGGCCCACGGGCTAGTTGGCCCCAACTATAATGATCGGGATGTTCCACAAGAACCGCTCTTAGGGTTGGCACATTCCAAAAGTGGAAATGGTGGCTAAGATAGTAAGCGAAGGCCCCCAAAGCTAGCGGACTTAAGGCCCGCAAAAGCCAAGGGGATTTTTTCCAAGTCGGTAAAATCAGCGGCACCCACAGCAATGCCAAAGCATAGAAACCCAAAATTTCTACGTATACCGGAAAGGCCTTATAGAGGAGCGTATTTAAAATATCTTCCCGGGAATAGAGATGAAACATTTCCACAATCGTGAGGGCTTTATACCAAAAGAAAATAAGTAAGCCCCTTACCAGGAGGTGATTGCGCTTTTGTGGCCAGCGATCTGTAGGGATATATGGATCTTGGGTGATGGAAAGCGACAAGCCAAATACTAGAATAAAAAGGGTGGACGAAAACTTGGTGATCAAGTGGACAGGCACCATGCCCCATTCAGGGAATTGATCAAAATCTAAAAGGCCTTTTGTGCCATGGCTTAGGATCATGAGGGTAATGGCAAAGCCCCGGGCCAGATCGATAGCATGCACTCTGGGGCGTTTTTTCCTCGGTAGGGGAAATGGTTTTATTTCCGCTGAGGATAAGGGAGGAATAACTTTGGTTTTGCGAAGCAGGGCCATGATTGGCTATACAATTCAAATTCGCGGCCAACCTTGAAACTGACTAGAGAAAATAAGCTGCGGCGATTTGGTTGGCGAGTTAAGTCACTTAATGCATTTATTTAGCGCAAGGAGATTTTCTTACATGAGCGAGTTCGAATTTAAATCTATTCGTAAAGATGCTGCGGCTTATATGAAACTGTTCGCGGAGCGGGACCAATTGGGTGCTTTATTGGGTGGAAAAATGATTTCCTTGAATCACGAGGAATGTGTGTATGAATATACGGCTAGTCCCGCGCACTACAATCCAAATAAAATTTTGCATGGAGGAGCTCTTTATTCTGTGATGGATTCCAGCCAAGGTGCTTTTGTGCATTTTATCCTGGAACCTAAATTTAGTTGCGCCGCCACTGGAACCGCTACGATCCGTTATGAGGCTCCAGTAAGAGAGGGCGTGATTCAAATTCGCACTTGGTTAAAAAGCCAGGAGGGCCGAAAACTTTTTGTGAGTTCTGAAGCTCGGGCTAAGGGCGGGGGTGTGGTGGCCACGTTAGAAGAGGTTTGGATTGCGATTATTTAATAAGAACAGAGGGTTTTTGCTGTTTAGTTATAAATGTGGCACTCTTTTTTCTTCCGGGATTCGCCGCAGCATGTTACACGCCCTTCATCACTTCTGGAGGATCTATGAAACTATTCATCAGCCTTTTAGTCCTGCTGCCTTTATTTGCCCAAGCTGCTCCTAAAGCATTAAATTTAATAGCGATTACTGATTTCCATGGCGCTTTAGAGGCCGAGGAGGCTTCTGTGGGCAAGGATAAAACCACTAAAATCGGTGGCGCCGCTGTTCTTTCTTCCTATGTTTCTATCCTGCGAAAAAAACTCGAAGGGCCCAGCCTCTTAGTAGATGGCGGAGATCTTTTCCAGGGCACGATGGAATCCAATCTTTTTGAAGGTGCTCCAGTGATCCGTTTTTACAATTACCTCGGCGTTTCCGCTGCCGTAATTGGTAACCACGAATTCGATTTTGGTCCTGCAGGGGAAAAAGCTGTGCCCCGCACTCCTTCGGATGATGGTCAAGGCGCTTTGAAAGAGCGAATCAAAGAAGCGAATTTTCCTTTTCTGGCGATCAATATTCTAAAAGACGGCAAACGCCCCGCCTGGGCCAAAGCTTCTACCATCGTGACTGTTGACGGCATTAAAGTTGGCCTGATTGGTGCTGCTACTCCTGAAACTCCCAACACTACAAATAGAATGAATTTAGAAGGATTAACCTTCCCCAATCCTGTGCCCCTCGTAAAAGCTGAGGCCCAACGCCTGCGGGACGAAGAGAATGTGGATTTAGTGGTACTAACCACCCATATCGGCGCCGGTTGCGATGATAATAAAGTTGCAAGCCAAGATGATCTCTCAAGCTGCAGGATCAAGGATGTTTTAGAATTCGCCGCTGCTTTACCTGAAGGCCTTGTAGATGCGATCGTGGCTGGTCACACCCATCGCGGCGCCTTGAAGCGCGTGAATAAAACGGTGATTTTACAATCCTTCTCCAGCGGTAAATATATTTCTTGGGCAAAGCTACCCTTGGATCGCTCCGAGAAGCCTGAGGTTTCGGGTATGGCCCCTGTTTGTTTGAAAACCTACGAATCGGCCTCTGGCCCTACTTGTGATCCTTACCAATTGAAGAACGTGCAGGGCACTGCTAAGCCCGCTAAATTTCTCGGTGAAGCGGTAAAAGCCGATGCCGAAGTAACAAAGCTCCTCAAGCCTGAAATAACGAAGGTAAAAAAGATCAAGGAGCAACCTTTGGGTATCAAGGCTCTCGATACTTTCTACCGCGCTTACGACGAAGAATCTTCCCTCGGCAATTTGACCGCTGACACGATGAAAGCTGCCGGTGAAGGGTATGACGTGGGAATGGCCAATGGCGGAGGCTTACGGGCCAATCTCAATCCCGGCAATCTCACCTACGGTGATATCTTCAATGTGAATCCTTTCGACAACCAATTAGCCGTGGTGAAAATGACGGGTAAACAGTTCCGGGAATTGGTTCGTATCGGCGCTACCAGTAAAGGCGGAAACTTCTCGTGGTCTGAGAATGTGAAGTTTACCGTAGATGGTTGCGATCTTACGGATCTCTATATCGATGGTGAGCCCGTTAGCCTGCAGAAAATTTATTCCGTAGCTACCACGGATTTTCTTGCGGGTGGCGGTGGCATAAAGGGCGCTGGCGTGAAGCCAGACCAGATCGAGATTTTCTGGGAGCGTAAAGATATCGTCCGCGATCTGATGGTGGAAGTGCTCAAGCGCTGGCAGAAGGATCTTCTCAGCACCGATTACTTCTCTTCCTCCAACCGTCGCCAAACGATCCAGGGCGAGTGTAAGAAGTAGTTTCAAGACTATGATGCCCAAAAAAACAGCTCGTACCTGGGTAGATCCGGATGACTTACCAAGATCTTCCTTGGGTTGTGGTCCCGGGCTTTATAAAAAGCTCAGCAATCTTTAACGCGGTTGCGACACAAAAAGTAGCCGGACACCAAATGGCGCACCCGGAGAGATTCGGGAGCGCGTTTTTCTAAGATGCTGAATCTAAATCAATTTATAGTTTAATCAATAACTTAACAACATTGGGAAGGGCACCTTGGGGAAGATTGGG
>CAYQES010000028.1:0-35915 GCA_964416595.1 uncultured Bdellovibrionales bacterium
TGGGGTGCTAGGATTCGAACCTAGGAATGACGGAATCAAAATCCGTTAACTTACCACTTGTCGACACCCCAACTAGAGCCATTGTTATGCCAATGGCGGGGGTATGTTTCAAGCAGATTTCCCGTCCCCGATCCAAATAATGCGGGGCATAACGAACTTTGCATGGGCAAAGTAAAAGCTTTAACGGGATTTGCTGAGCCAACCGGAGGCGGAGTGCACTCGTCGCAAATCAGTATAAGCATCTTCAGAATAGCGCAATTGGCCACCCACGCGGTTCCAAGAAACTACCATGCGCTGGGCGGGAAAAGGGAAACGATCGTCGATCACGGATTCATCTAATTGGAGGGTCACGGTTCCATCTGCTTGGGCCCAACCCACTAAGCGATCCCGCTTCCACACGCCGGTGCCGCGCACTTCAAACGTGCCGCCGTGCCATTTGCTGCTGTAGTAGTAACAACGGTTCGACACATGATGGAGAGTGATGTGATCGTCGGTGTGAGTGATATCTACTTCTAAATTACAATCATGGCTGCGCAAGCCTTCGTTCTGCACTTCCACATTGCCGCTCCATAAACCAGAATCGGGTTTAAAATCACAGGCAGTTAAACTAAAGAGGGCAAAGACACAAAGTAGGAACGTAAAGAGGAAGGAAAAGTTTTTCATAGGGTCTCCTTTTTGGGATTTTTACCAAAAAGAATTCCCTTACGCCCCGAACCCGAGGCCCTAAAGCCCCTAACTCGCCATTCCTGCGCACTGGCGGTGCGGCCCTAATGCGATTTAAACCGCTTGGATCCTAAGACCCTCTTTTTCCTTACTTACGCGAAACTTCGTGCCGGCTGCATAAGCTCCTTCTAAAATGGTCTTAGCCAGAGGATTTTGGAGTTCCCGTTGAATAGCTCGACGCACAGGGCGGCCACCAAATTCAGGATCCCAACCCACCTCGGCCAAATAATCTACCACGCCAGGATCTAGCTCTAGAGCGATACCCCGAGTGTGCACGAGTTTTTTCACTTCGTTCAATTGGATTTCCACGATGGAACGGATTTGCTCTCGGCCTAAATTATCAAAAACGATCACATCATCCACACGGTTTAAAAATTCCGGCTTCACGCTTTGGCGAAGAGCTTCAGATACCAAGTTTTTGCGACGCTCTTTATCCAAACTAGCATCCGCAAAATAGCGGGAGCCAATATTGGATGTAAGAATGATCACTGTGTTGGAAAAATCCACCACGCGGCCCTGGCCATCGGTCAGGCGACCATCATCCAACACTTGCAGGAAAATATTCTGCACTTCCGGATGGGCTTTTTCGAATTCGTCGAAGAGGAGCACCGAATAGGGCCGGCGACGCACAGACTCCGTGAGCTGCCCTCCCTCTTCATATCCTACGTAGCCGGGAGGCGCGCCGATCAAACGGGCCACGGCATGCTTTTCCATATACTCACTCATATCGATCCGCACCATGGCGGTTTCATCGTCGAAGAGAAATTGCGCGAGAGCCTTGGCGGTTTCAGTTTTTCCCACACCCGTGGGCCCTAAGAAGATAAAAGAACCGATCGGACGGTGCTCGCCTTGGAGGCCCGCACGGGATCTGCGGATGGAATCGGCCACGGCTTGCAAGGCATGATCCTGCCCCACCACGCGCTGGCGTAATCGTTCTTCCATTTTCACTAATTTTTGTTGCTCACCTTCGAGCATTTTGCTCACGGGAATGCCTGTCCACTTGGAAACCACTTGGGCAATATCTTCCTCATCTACTTCCTGGCGCACCAATTGCGCACCCTCTGAAGAGAGCGCCGCCGTTTTGGCCTGTAGATCTTTTTCCAATTGAGGCAAGCGGCCGTAGCGTAACTCCGCGGCCTTTTCTAAATTCCCTTGGCTCTGAGCTAAATCGCTATCGGTGCGCACCTTTTCCATTTCTTCTTTTAGGTGCGAGATGGCAGAGATCACGCTCTTTTCTTTGCGCCAAACATCTTTTAAGCGGCCCACTTTATCTTTTAAACCCGTAACGTCTTTTTCCAATTCAGAGAGGCGCTCTTTGGAGGCTTTATCGCTTTCTTTTTTCAAGGCTTGGCGCTCGATCTCGAGTTGCAGGAGACGGCGATCCAATTGGTCGATTTCCTCGGGCATGGAATCAATTTCCATGCGGGTTTTGGAGGCGGCTTCATCCATCAAATCGATCGCTTTATCTGGCAAAAAACGATCCGTGATGTAGCGGTTGGAAAGAGTAGCCGCGGCCACGAGAGCACTATCTTTGATCGTGACCCCGTGGTGCACTTCGTATTTTTCCTTTAAACCCCGGAGGATCGAGATTGTGTCCTGCACAGAAGGCTCGCCCACTAAGCACTGCTGAAAGCGACGCTCAAGGGCTGGATCTTTTTCGATATATTTTTTGTATTCATTAAGAGTTGTGGCGCCCACGCAGTGGAGTTCACCGCGAGCCAAAGCGGGCTTCAACATATTGGATGCATCCATCGCCCCTTCAGCAGCACCGGCTCCCACTAGGGTATGGATTTCATCGATGAATAAAATGATCCCGCCATCTTTTTGGCCTTGCGAATCTTCCACGGCCTTCAACAAAGATTTTAAACGTTCTTCAAATTCGCCCCGAAACTTTGCACCGGCAATCAAGGCACCCATATCAAGAGCCAATAATCGCCTACCCTTGAGGCCTTCGGGCACGTCACCGGAGGAAATTCGTTGGGCGAGGCCCTCTACCACGGCAGTTTTTCCCACACCGGGTTCCCCAATTAAAACCGGATTATTTTTAGTGCGACGAGAAAGGATTTGCATCACGCGGCGGATTTCATCGTCGCGGCCAATTACGGGATCTAGCTTTCGTTCTTTGGCGAGACGGGTAAGATCCCGGGTAAATTCCTGTAAGGGATCTTTCTGTTGCTGTTGAGGAGCGTTATAGCCTTGCATCTGCTGGTTTCCTTTCTTTCAAAGGGGATATCCCCTTAAAAGAAAAGATGGGAGCAACTTCCCATTTGTCCAGAGTCAATTTTTCCCCTTAGATTTCAATTACTCTTCTTCACCCTTTTTTGAAAGATCAATGGAAGAAATGGCGATTTCCGTGCCCCTACGAAAGCGGATCAAATAAGGGCGAGGCTCCTTAAAAACCGCATTAAAGGCCCGAACTGTTGGGGTGGGTTTTTGATCCACCTCCACAATCAAATCTCCCCGCTCAAAACCAGCTTCTTCCGCTGGCCCACCGGGGGTAGTACGGGAAACCACCACACCTCTTGCATTGCCGGGAAGTCCAAGCTCCCGGCGTAGTTCACTGTCTAATTCTTCCACGCTCATGCCGATATCTAAAGCGGGTTTAGACAAACGCCCCTTTTGACTACCGCCACTGCGCTGGTTCATTACCATATCTCGGCTGGGTCGCTTACCTACGGTTACCTTAAACTCTTTTTCTTTATTATTACGCAACACCTTCACATTGATTTGTGTGCCTGGCTCAAAAGTGCTCACCACCGTGATTAACTGCCGACCATCGGTAATAGCCTTACTGTTGATTTCCGTGATCACATCGTACACTTGCAACCCAGCCTTCGCCGCCGGCTCGCCCTCGAAAACTTCGCTCACAATCACGCCGCGGGCATTTTTGGGCAGCTTTAAATACTTCGCTAGCTGACTGTTGATTTCTGTGATGTTCACGCCGATGAAGCCCCGAGTAACAGCGCCCTTGGAACGCAATTCCGGCAAAATGCGTTTCACATAGTTAATCGGAATCGCAAAACCAATCCCTTGAGCAGCCGCATTGATAGCGGTGTTGATGCCGATCACTTCTCCCGCCGTATTAATTAAAGGCCCGCCGGAGTTCCCGGGGTTAATGGGGGTGTCGGTTTGTAGATAGTTAGAGAACTGGGAGATAGGTAATACTACCCGCTCTTTAGCAGAGATAATTCCTTTGGTCACTGTGTGGCCATGACCAAAAGGATTGCCCACTGCCATCACCCACTCACCCACGTGCAACGCATCGGAATCACCAAAAGTTGCGGCCTTCAAACTACGATCTGGTTTGATTTTCAAGAGCGCCACATCCGCTTCGGAATCTCCGCCCACCACTTTGGCATCGATCCCTTGGCGATCCTTATCATCTTCTGTAAGGATGATTTTAATTTCATCCGCATCGGCGATCACGTGATAGTTCGTGAGAATCAATCCTTCTTTTTCATCGATAATGAAACCCGTGCCCAAGCTCGTGGCTTTCCGGCTTTGGGGGCCACCTGGAGGAAATTGCGGTTGCCCACCAAAATCTTCCCCAAAAAATTGTTCGAAGAAACGGCGGTAAAGTTCCGATTGAGGACCCGACCCATAAGGATTCCCCTTCACGATTTGTGTGGTGTAGATATTCACCACCGAAGGCACCAGGCGCTTCGAAAGCTCCACAAAAAGATCTTTTAAATTATCTGTTACAGGTTCTGGTTTATTGGCTTCCGCATCCACGGCGCCCATTTTTAAGAAAAAATGCCCCAATTGGTTGGCGCCTACACCAAATCCCAAGAGAGCCAACACGATCAATACCAACGAAATTTTCACCATTTTGTTCATGACTTTTTACTCACCTCTAAGAACTTCGTGCGCACTTCGTACAACACTCGTTCCATTAGTTTTTCTTCGTCGGGTGTTAGGTTATTTTGGGTTTTCTTCTGGACCAATTCCAAGAGATCAATATTTTGCCTAGCCATTTCTAGATCCAACTCTTGTTTACCGGAATCGGGCCGAGGCGCTAGGCCCAATCCCATCATGGCAGCAGAGGCAACGGATAATATAAAGGTAGGAAAATCTATGGAGCTCATAGGGTGATGTTATGACAAAGAGGGCGCGCTTTCGCAAGCCGAGCTCTCTAAGAGTTTTCCTCGGCGCACCCCAACAGGTGGCTGGGACCAAAAAGCCCAGAGCGGGGTTTCCTCCAAGGAAAGCGGTGACACCAAAAACAAGGAATCTATGGCTAAATTCCAGCGGCGCAGGGGTATTTTCCTGCCCATAACACTCAGCTTTTGCAGCAATGCAGCAATTTGCCAGGCGCCTTGGAACTGAGCAGCGTTTTTGTCCGCTTTTAAAAAAGCGGCCGGCCCCGTGATGATCCGTAGAAAACAAACAAAAATCGGTGAAAATAAAATCTGCGCAGGCAAAGGATATTTTTGTAAGGATCGCGCCAAAGGAAAGAGCGCCATCGCCAAACGAGTGTGCAGCCTACGACCCCGTTGGTAACTCTGGCTCAAAGCTAAAGACAAAGCCGCATCCAATTCTTCCCCAGATAGTGAGCGCACCAAACCCTCTGTGAGAACCAAATACACTCGGCCGCCGAGAGAGCGCAAAACCAAAGCATTGGGAGAAAATTCCGGAAGCACCATAAGCGCGGGAACAGGTATTCGGTACTGCTTACATACCTGTTGCAGCCGCATAGATACATTGGTCCAAACGGGATGATTATCCACAGCTCGGGCTTCGAGCCAACGCAAAAAACGGGGAATGGACGCCCAACGCAGATACAAAACAAAACCTAGGGCAATGGCAATGAGTAAAAAGAGGTTCACAACTTCCCCATCATAACCGATAAATAGTAAGTGAGCGACGACGATCTCATTTGCATCTGTATGACTGTGACTAGAGGCGAAATCAAAACCGCCTTGCGCAATGGCCAAAAGACTTTGGATGATCTGAAGTCCACGCTATTTTGCTGCACTGGTTGTGGAACCTGCGAAGGCCGGGTTCGTAAAATCATGGAAGAAGAAGCGGCTACCGCTCCAGTATTAGAAAAAACAAAATAATTTTTTACGCTGATCGCTTCTTGAAAAAAGACTTACGCTTTTCTGGCTCATCCTCAGGCACTTGGGATTCCATGCGGATGCCCGAGCCCCCTGCAGCTTCTTCTTCTAGCCCTTGTTCTATAGCTGCTCGGGTGCCGCCCGTACGCAACTCTTCAATGCCGTCCTTGATGCCAATTTGTGTGGTCTCGGAAGCATGCTCTAATAACTCGCCAGCGTGTACGCCGCCTTGGGAGGCCGCCACCATGCCCGAAAGCTTTAGATTGAGATCCTCTTTCTTATCACTATGAAGCAAGGCTTCTTCTATCGTTACCACGCCATCACGCACCAAAGCCGCCAAGGCCTGATTCATGCTCTGCATTTGATAATATTGATTGGAACTCTCCATAGCCGATTCAATATCGTTCAAACGATTATTCAAAATAAGTTTTTCAATGGTGGGCGACTTCGACAAAATTTCACAGGCCACCACACGCCCTTTGCCATCAGCGCGCTTCACTAAACGTTGAGTAACAACTCCCAAAAGGCAATTGGACAATTGTAATCTTAATTGATTTTGAGCATCGGCGGGAAAACTATCCACGATACGATCAATGCTTTGAGCAGCTGTATTGGTGTGCAAAGTACTCACCACTAAATGGCCCGTTTCAGCAGCCGTGATGGCAGTTTGAATGGTAGCAAAATCCCGCATTTCTCCAATCATGATCACATCAGGATCCTGCCGGAGAGCACCCTTCAAGGCGGCCGCGAGACTCATAGCATCCACGCCCACTTCCCGCTGGGAAACGGAACCCATTTTATCGTCATAAATATATTCGATGGGATCTTCAATAGTAACGATGTGCTTACGCAAGTGACGGTTAATATAATCCACCACAGCCGCCAAGGTGGTGGATTTTCCCGAACCCGTGGCGCCTGTAACAAGCAACAACCCCCGAGGCTTGAGCGCCATTTCTTGGATAACTCTTGGCAGATGCAACGTTTCTAGAAATGGAACCTCCAGTGGCACCACACGAATCACAAAAGCTAAAGTGCCCTTCTGCATAAACACATTGGCTCGAAAGCGAGCCAAACCGGGCATTAAGTAACCAAAATCTATTTGTAAATTTTCTTCAAATTCTTTGATTTGCTTCTGTGTCATAGTGCTATAGGCCAGACGCCTTACTTCATCAGGACTCAAAGAAGGAAGTTTAGCAGGAAGCAATTTACCATTGATGCGATATAAAGGCGGGCGACCACTCTTCACATGGAGATCAGAGGCTTTGTGTTTTACTAAACCCTTTAAAAGAGATTGGATGGAAACTGTCTTCGTTGGCGTTTCCTCTTCATGCTCTACAGCGTCCTGTTTTACTTCGTCAGCCATATTCACCCGGCTCTACGAGCTAACTCTGCCACGAGGAAACGAACCTCTAAAACCTTCACGGCCATGGTTATTCCCACCATTAAAGTTTCTAAATCTTTTTCGCTAAAAGTTCCGTTGGTGGCCCCTACTTTGTTGAATAGCTCCACCACTCCATATAAGCGATTGCCAATAAATAAGGGAGCGGCCAAACAACTTTTGGCCTCGAAACCTACGGTCATGCTAATGGCTCGCAGCTGGCGCTTATCCATGGCCATATCTTTTACTAAGAGCGGCTCACGGCTTTCGGCCACATATCCCACGATGCCTTCGCCGGCGGGCACGCGGAAAGTTTTCATTTTTTCTGCGTCCCCCCCGCCACGGCAGGAGCGAAAGAAAAATTCTGATTTCCTGTGATCCATTTCTAAAACTGAACCGGCTTCGGCGCCTATAGCGTTAACTAGGGCTTTTAAAACTTCATCCACCAACTCTGGAAAAGATTTGTCGCTCGCTACTAAAGCAAATAAATTGTTGGCCATCTCCATCCGATCGGCGCCTACCGCTGCTTCGCTACGATCTTCTTCCATGCCGAAGATTTGATTGGCTTCGCTGGCGATGTTCAAGCCGGGCTCCACTGTCATGAAACCCGCCGTAAGGCCCGTGGAAGATTTTAAATCCACTTCGCCCACGTGCGGCTGATCGTTCACAACATCCGCAGGCTCCAAGATCAATTCATGAACGGCATCCGCCACTTCTTGCGCGAGTGGCACGGCTCCTTCATCCGATTGGAAATCGAGAAGCTGCCCGAGGCCCGGATCTTCGAATTGATTCGAGAGGCCCTGCTCGCGATCGATGCCCAAGGCGAGATCGTCCTTCTCTTCTGGCTCAATTTTTCGCTTCGGCTGGCTCAAAGGCTTGTCCTTTCCAGGGGGTAGCTCACTCTTACTGATCGGCAACAAGGGTGATCCACTTAAGGCTGGAGAAAGCAATTAACCCTAGGGGGTCACAAAATAAATACCCATTAATTTCATATACTTATATTCATTATGACCATTAATTCATTTATTGATTAAATTAGTTATTTAAATTATGATGCGGCACGCAAATAAATTTTTGAAAGGACCTAAAATGAAAACCCTAATCGCCCTTGCCGCTCTTTTAGTACCGGCCCTCAGCCAAGCCGCTCCTCACGAAAAATCCACCATCACCACCACGTGCTCCGATTCCTACCAAATGAAAACTCTTTACACAAAAGTTGTGAACGGTGAGTTGAAAGAATTGTTGATCACCATCGACACCGGTGACAATGTTTTAAGATTTACTGAAGCCAAATTAGAATTGAACAACAAAAAAATCTTAGACTCAAATGGCGGCTACACCCACTATGGCGTGTTAGTAACCGCAAATCCTTACATCTTAGAAAATGAGCCGATGATTTGTGCTCAGGAAAAAATTATTCAGAAGTAATTTCCGACACAACATAATTTCTAGAATAAAGCCCTGACTTAAAGTTCAGGGCTTTATTTTTTTCGCGCTATCAAACTAGCCAAAGCCTTCTTGCCATTATTGGTTTCGGAATAGTGAAGAATTTCAAAATCTGCGAAAGCGTTTTTTAGCTCCCCTGGTTGCAATAAGAACTCTTTTTCCCAAGCTCCAGATCCGGGGTTTTTTAAATGCTCAAGAGTGTAGGTTTCGAACACAACCACTCCCCCCTTTTTCAATCCCGCTTTGATTTGGGGAATGAGATTACGCTGGAGGTAATAAAAATCCAAGATCACCGAATAGGTGTTGGGCTTTATACGGTATTTATTTAGATCCGCATTGGTAGTTTGAATCTTCACACCATTTTCCGCCGCAAGTTTTTGCGCTTTACGCAAACCCACCACAGAGATATCCACGCCTTCCACCTGAAAGCCTTTTTTCGCGAGAAATACGGCGTTTCGCCCCTCACCCACGGCAATATCCAAAGCTTTGCCTTTTGGCAGTTTGTCTACGTGCTCCACGAGGAACGCAACGGGGTCTTTACCGAACACATAATCTTGACGGGAATACGTTTTATCCCAAGCGGTGCGGTTATCGCCAAACTCGGTGTCGCCCGTGATCGCCATGAGGCGGGTGGTGCGAGTGCGGGAAGAACTTTCTTTGATGGGCTCGTCTAAATCATCTTCTGCGAGAGCCAAACTCGACGATAACAGCAGAAAAAAAAGGAGGAATGTGCGCCACATTCCTCCGAGTGTAGTACAAGAAAAAAGAAAGGGGGAATATTTTCCCCCGATCATTAGAAGATCCGCTTCATTTTGCGCTGGAGCGTGCGCCGATCGATGCCCAATAGCAATGCAGCTTTGCTCACATTGCCTTTGGTAGCACCTAAAGCTTTTTCAATTCCTACGCGCTCCAAAATATTGAGGTTGTAAGAGCGGAATTCTGATTCGTCCATGCCAGCCACGCGCTTCTTTTTCTTTTCAATAAGACGATTTGCTTCGGCCAAAATAGCATCCACATCACAAGGCTTTTGCAAAACGCTATCGGCACCTTCTTTCATGGATTCCACGGCCATCGGCAAGCTGCCGTAGCCCGTGAGCAAGATGTACACAGGCTGCGGGTTATACACATGCATTTCCCGAAGCACGCTAATGCCGTCGAGGCCAGGCATGCGGTAATCGAGCAGCACTAAATCTGGTTGGTTTTCCCGAAAAATGCCCATAGCCTCCGATTCGTTCGAGGCAACCCAGGCTCGAAGCCTACGCTTTTCAAAGGCGTTTTTAAGAGTACCGCGGAAAATCTCATCATCATCAACAATCAACACGCTTGAAACCATGATCAACTCCTTATTAAGCGCCCTCGAGACGGGGCAAATTCACCTGCATTTTTGCACCAACTCCCGAGTGTCCATCAATGACAATTCTGCCGCCCACCTGCGATAGCAGATAATAAGAGATATAGAGCCCCAGGCCGGTGCCAAACCCTTGTTTTTTTGTGGAAAAAAAGGCTTCAAAAGCCCTTTCTTGCTCTTCTTTTGAAAATCCAGGTCCGTTGTCTTCTACCGTAAAAACCCATTCATCCTGGTCAAAATCTTGAGTAATGCGCAAAATAATTTTGGGCTGGGACACATTGCTCAATGCGTCACGAGCGTTTTTTAGCAAATTTTCCAAAACCTGCCGCAAAACCAGCTCAGGCACAGAAATAGTGGCAGGAATATCCTTGGCATCGATGCGAAATTCGATGTCTTTGCGCTTTAACGCCCCAAAACGCTGAGTTTCCCCTTCCAGTAACAATTGGTACGTGTCTTCGATCCAAGAAATGAGGCTCACAGGAGTGTATTTGATATCGTCGCTCCGGCGCACGAGGGTTTGTGAATAGCCTAAAAGCAAGGAAACGATTTCTCCGCAGCGCTTAGCCTGATTAGCAATAATGCCTAATTCCTTTTTATGATCTTCAGGCACGCTAGATTCCAATTCTTTGGAAAGCACCAAAATAGAATTTAAGGGAGTACCGATTTCATGGGCGAGGCCCGCAACCAAGCGCCCGAGAGCATCCATCTTAATTCGCTGCCGTAGCTGCCCTTGCGCCAATCCTAAACGCTGAAGAAAAATTAAGATAAATCCGTTCGTGAAAAAAATTAGCAAGATCAATCCCAATGGCAAACCAAACCAAACAGGGGAAGCTTTTAACTCGAGAATTGCATCGCCAACTTGTAAAGCGGGTGCCCAAATCAAAGCCACCACACAAAGGGCTGCAAAAAAAGAAACCACTACTGTGAGTAATGAATTCAATAATAGGCCAGCCATCATCACATGTAGCAGACAAAAACTCACAAACGGATTCACCAAACCACCACTGAACCACACCACCGCCGTGAGAATGACTAGATCCACGATGATTTGTAGAAAAATAAAAGTTTTAAAATTATCAACAAAATGGTTTTCGATAAGCGGCAGGAAAAGATTCCATGCTCCCAACAACCCCAAGAGTGCAAGAATTTTCCCCAGGGGCAAATGCACCCCCAGCCAATGAGCTCCAGCCACTGAAGCAAGCATGCCGAACAGAGCGGCCCAACGTAAATTTCGTAACCATGCGGGGGATTCTAGGTCGAACGCTATGGGGAGTGCCACAAAACCTCTAGTTTAATCCGGAAAGCACCAAATCGTGCACCCGCAATACTCCCAGGCAACCACCCTCTTCGTCTACTACTGGGAGGAAGCCAAGTTGCCCCATCCGATTTTCCATAAGCTCTAAAGCCTCCGTGGCTTTGATTTTGGGACCAACTGCTTTGGGTTTACTTGTCATCACATCCTTGGCGCGCAGTTGAAAAAAAGCTTCCTTCTTAAGAAGTGCGCGGCGGATATCCCCCTCTACAATTACCCCACATAATTTTGGCCGGCCTCCAGCTGTTTTTCCTTGGGCAATACAGATGCCACTATGGCGGTATTTAGTGAGAGCAATCACCACTTCATCCATGGAGGCTTCTGGGCCTAAAACTCCGAAATCGCCTTCTTTGTGCATCAAATCTTCTACCACCATGAGTAAACGCCGGCCGAGGCGCCCTCCAGGATGTAATTTTGCAAATTTATCGGGACCAAAGCCTGTCATTTGTTTCAATGTCATGGCGATCGCATCGCCCAGGGCCATGGCCACCGTAGAAGAAGCTGTGGGAGCTAAATTATCCGGGCACGCTTCCGAAGAAACCATAGCGGGAATCACACAATCCACCTGTTGCGCGAGGGATCCTTGGGGGTTTCCCAGCACGGCCACCACCGCCGAGCATAGCTCCCGGGCCGGCGGCAACATCAATAATAATTCTTGGGAAGATCCACTATGGGAAAACAGCAACAGCACATCTTGGGGGGCTAAGAGCCCCAAATCCCCATGAATGGCCTCTGTAGGATGGAGAAATACCGCCACACTGCCAGTGCTGGTAAGGGTAGCTGCTACTTTTTGCGCTACATTTCCAGATTTCCCCACTCCAGAAACAACAACTTTTCCTCCCTTGGAAAGGCTGCCATGGATCAGCTGTACCGCTGCAGCAAAAGGCGCGTCTAACTGCTCGGACGCAGCCTGCAACGCCTGCGCTTCCACACTAAGGACGCGCTTTCCTTCTCTTACCAATGCTTGAGGGTCTTGTATTTCTAAGGGCACGCTCGATTTATACTATTCCAGGTAAAAAAAGGGCAGCATTTTTAAAAAATCCACTCTTCTTCCGGGGCCGTTTAGGATTACGCTTAGGAAATACCATTTTCAAGGAGGGAATTATGGCTTTCATCAACACCTTGGCACTCGTCGCTATCCTTACGCTACCGCTAGTGCCTGCCCACGCAGAAACCCATTCTAGCGCGGCCTTTGTTACCCCCGTGAAAGCCCAACAGGTTCCGGTTAAGGAAAACACCTGGTCTAATTTTTGGAGAAAAATTTTAGGCCAGGAGCCGCTGCGGGCGCCAGATCTCACCGTAAAAGTAAAAGACCAAAGCGGGCGACCGCTAGCTGGAGTGTCGATCCTCGTGGGCCAAAAAAAGGGCGAGCCCTTTGCCAACAATTTACTTTCTTCCGATTCAAACGGCCAGGCACTCTTCAATGATTCTGTTTTCAGCCGTAATCCCGGGATCACAATCACGGCCTTCAAAGAAGGCTACGCTACTTTTTCCCTCGTAAACAACACCCGCAATTTAGTAGAAATCGAACTGCAGAAAAACCCCGGTGATTATGATTTTTCTTTCTTCCGCGGAAAAGTAACGGGCTTTCCCCCGGGCTATGGCTCTGGTGTGCTAGAGCTCGGGCTTTTTGCGCCAGCCTTCCGGCCCGAAACTCTGATGAACTTCGATCCCCAAGAACTCATCACAAGCTATAAAGTGAAAATCAATTTGTATGGGGATCGGGACGTGCCGGGAAATCTTGTGCTTCCTACGCAGCGTAAACGCATGGGTTTCATTCCCATTAACGTTTCTAAGCCCACTTACATAATGCCAATCGCCAAGGGCCTCAACGCACACATGGCGGCTCTAGTAGGAGCTATCAATATTAGTGATGCTAAGGATGCTATCGAGAAAAAAGATTTCTTGGCCACTTTAAATATGGCTAAGTTCACCCACACCAATTGGACAACTTCACGCATCGATGTAAATGGCGACGAGCAAATCGACCTGCATGCCAATCAAGCGATCGTAAACAAGGCCCTCACTTCACAAATGAAAGGCATTCCCGCCAAACTTGATGCGATCGGAGTATCGCTCGTGGATCCTGGAAGAGACCAAGCAAATTTCGTGGCCCTGGATGTAAAAGCCGTTAAATCCGAACAGGTGAAAAATGGCGAAGCTGTGCTGAACCTCGGAATCCTGCAACAAAGAAGAACGGATGATAAATTCTATGTGTTCACAGGAATTTTTGACCGCAATCAATTTACCAACAAAAATGCTACCTCCCGTTGGATCGTGGGCACTTTAAGTCCAGTGGACAACACCAAACTCGTGGCGCAAACAGAAAAGTTCTTGCTGCCAATCCAATCCCAGGGTGTGAGCGCAGAAAATCGCGAATACAGTTTCAGCTCCGCCGCCAATCCACAGCAAGGCCTAGTGCCAAGCTTCGTGGTGGTAAATTTGATTTCGGAGAAAAAGAATACTCTGGTTCAGGGCCACACTCGCACCCTGTTATGGTCAGCAGTTCTGCCAGGAAAGGCGGATCGTCTTTCTTTGCCAAACTTAGAGCGGCCCGTACTGCCTACGCCTGATGCAGCCAAGCAAGAACGTTTCTTGTGGGAAGTAACCGCTGTACACACAGAAAACACCACCCTCGATTTAGATGTGTTATCGGACTTGAAGAACCTAAAACATGTTTCCAGCCTTTCACAAAAATTCTAAGCGAAAGAATTATAGAGAGAGCGCAGCTTTTTTTGCCGCTTGCGCTCTCTTCTTTCTCTCTTCCTGTTCCAATTTACCTTTCGTAAAACAAAACAAAGCGCCTTCTCGCACTTTTCTCACAGATTTTTCTACCGCTTGGACAGCCGCTCTCGAAGCCGTTTCCAGCGGCAAAGAAGTAATCCGAGCCCACAATCGTGAACTGGGCACGATTGAAACAAGTTGGATTGATAATTCGGAATCCCGGCAATTCCTCGACGTTTTCTCCGACGAAGATTTTTTCTTGCGTATGCGCTACCGCATGCAGGTGACCGTGCGAGAGGGGAAAAAAAACGGCCAACAAGCGGTGCTCGTGCGCGTAATCAAACAACAGCAAAAGGAAAGCACTTTCCTCGGTGGCTTCCAGGAAGCGGAATCTGACGGTTTAGAAGAGTCCGTGCTGCTCTATCGCATTGGCAGGCTCTTAGCGATTCAGCAACATAATGAAGGGCAAATGGAAGAAGACCGGAAAATCGATGATAGCGACGAGATTTTCTGACTAAGAGGCCAGCATTTTCTCGAACTCAGAAAGTAATTCCTCTTCCTTCTGTTTCGAATTTTTTTCTGGAGCGGCGGGCGCGCCAGCAGCGGCAGGAGCATCGGCTACTGCGGGTGCTGCAGTGGCAGCGGGAGCCGCTGGATCAGCCGTGGGCGTGATTGGTTGTAAAACATTCGTATTAGCTTCAGCAGCTGGCGCGGCAGCGGCAGCTGCTGCAGGAGGAGCTTCAGCTGGCGGTGGTGTGATGGATAGCGCTGGAGCCGGCTTTGCTTCCGCTGAAGCTGCAGGAGCGGCCCCTCCGCTCACTACTGTCATCGAGGGTTGAGCCTTTTCCGCGGCCCCACTCACCACCGTTTTCGCTTCTGCGGCGGCGGGAGCTCCAGAAACTGTAGTAGCTCCACCTTTTTCTAGCTGTTCCACTTTCTGGCGGAGCTGCTCATTCTCTTTTTGGAATTTCTTCAAGTTGGCGAGCTCGTCCTCAATCACTTCATACTCTTGTAAGCGCGCCCTTAAATCTTCTACTTCTTTCTGCATGGCGGCCGTTTCTGGCCCTGCAGCAGCAGCAGCAGGTGCTCCTGTGCCCGCAGAAGCCGCAGTAGCTTGAGCATCTTTTAACTTTTGCTCTAAAACGGTTTTTTCTGCCCGAAGGGTATTCATCAAACGATCATGTTCCATGGATCGTTGGTCTGCGGAAGAAAGTTGCGCACGTAAAGCTTCCAATTCTCTTAAGAGTGCAGGATCCGTGGCGGTGCTTAAAGCGGCCGAAAGCGGTGCAGAGCTAGCCACTACTTGTCCGGAATCTTCCCCAAAAAGTTTTAAGCGGATTTCGCGCTCGTCTTTGCGTACACGATCCAGGTAGCCGCGCACGAGAGCAGCCGGAACCCATTCCGCTGTTTCCCGCTTCTTTTTCCGAATCAACATCCAATACACAGCTAAAGCCGAAGCAAAAAATACTAAGGCGAGCTGAGCTCCAATGAGCTCCTCGGAAAACTTCGACATTATGAGCGCTATGGCTTCCAAAACTACCCCTTGCTACACTTAGGGCCATGCCCAGTGGAAACACGGTCTTCTTACATTTCGGTATTCTGACAATACTCCTTAGCTCTTTTTTCACTTTATGTGAAAACAAGGGGTTAGCCGCCCCCGCCGCTCCTTATATTGTAGTGATCGATCCTGGGCACGGCGGCTCCGATGTGGGCGCCTCTGTTCCTTTAAAGGGCCGCAAACGCCTCACTGAAAAAGAAGTGGCCCTAAAAATTGCCACCCTCACGGCCCGCTTATTAAAAGATCCCGTTTATAACAAGGCTCTCGGCCGCCCTATTAAAGTGCTGCTCACACGATCTAGCGACAAAGAATTGAGCCTCGAACAAAGAGCAGAGGTAGCCCGTTCCGCCAATGCCCACCTTTTCCTCTCGATCCACGCCAATTCTGATCCTAGCCACCATGCCCGGGGCCTCGAAACCTATTTTCTCAATAACACCAATCTCGAGAGCGCCTCGAAATTAGAAAAGATCGAAAACAAACGATCCAAAAAATACAGCGCCAATTCCACTGCCCTCTTGATCCGCTCCATCGCCACCGATGCCACCGTAGCCAGCTCCAAACAGGCCGCGGAAACCATCCATAATAGCCTCACTAACCACTTACGCAGCCTCGAATGGAAAGTGCGGGATCGCGGCGTGCGCCAAGGCCTTTTTTATGTGCTACTCGACACCCAGGTGCCTTCCGTTTTGCTGGAAGCCTTTTTCCTCAGCAATCCCCAAGATAGGGAATATGTGAGCCAGCCGGAAAATCGGGAAAAAATAGCCGAAGGCCTAGCCCGCGGGGTGCTTAGATTTCTAGCCACCCTTTGAGGTGAAATTTGGGCTGTATAATGTATTGCCACCATACAGCTGTAAACAAATCATACAGACACTGTACAAACTCTAGGCTTCTGCCCACCTTAAAAAAAAGCCCAATTCTCTAACGATTTCCGCCCCCTTCCCCCGCCCTCTCCCTCTAGATACAGCCTGGCACAACGCTTGCGATTGTTACCGTGACGTAGCTGTTTCGTTTCTGATCTAACGGCCCTTAAAGCCTTTATATCGGCAGCGAGTTAAGAGAAGGAAAAATGAGAATGCGCTTTGTTGGAGGATATATGAAGAAGCAAGTGATTATCGCCTTGCTAGGATTGCTGAGTGTTAGCATCCTACCAGGCTGTGGAAAATCTAAAAACAACGGACCAGTTGGCGGCGTAGTAGCAGGCCCTGCCCCAGTAGGTGTGCCTGTGCCTGGAATCGGTTTCAACGGTTCTACCTTTACGGCCACCGGACAATTACAAATGTCGAATGCCAGCGGACGCGTAAGCGGTACCCTTGCTGCTAGCGGAGCTCCCTCCACTGGTGGATCTGTATACGTACGCACCAATATCGCCGGCGACCAAGCAACCCTTTACATCTCGGGCAGCGCTCCCACCAGCACCCCTGGCTACACGCCCGTGTATGCTACGCTGGTAGTAACCCTGCACCCTAATACTGTAGCCGCTTTCAGCCAAATCTGCGGACAAGGCCCCGCCTACGCCGAGTTCTACTTGAACCCGCTCGTAGCTGGATCGCCCGGCACTATGTCGGAATCTTTCCGCCTGGTGGCTGCTAACGGTTGCTACGGAAACATCTAACTTTCACAATATTCGGCTCTCGTAGACTGGAACCCCAAAGCGCGGGATCCACAGCTACGATCCTAAGTGAAACGTGAAAGTTACAGCGAACCGTGGCACGTATGTTCCAGTGATAGTTACAGTTGCAGTGAATAGTTGAAACGTTTCCAGACTACGAGAAGAAACAACCCCCCTTGTTTCTAGAATATTGGGCCCTGGCTTTACAGCCAGGGTTTTTTCTTTTGGGTTGGACTCGATTTTTACGCTATATCTTAAAGTATGGCGCCTTCAGAAAAGAAACTATTCGGCTTGCCCGCCAACGGCAAAAAAAATCTCCTCAGCGGCAGCGCACCCAGCGGAAACCTCACGCTAGGCAACTATATCGGTGCAATCCGCCAATGGTTCGCACTCCAAGACGAATACAACTGCTACTATATGGTGGCGGATCTGCATTCGATCACTACCAGGCAAGATGCTAAAGCGTTGCAAGAGCGATCACTACATTTTTATGCCCAATATCTAGCCTGTGGCCTCGACCCTGAAAAGAATGTGATTTTTTTGCAAAGCCATGTGGCGGAACATGCGGAGCTCACATGGGTGCTAAATTGCTTCACGCCGTTTGGTGATTTGAGTCGCATGACGCAATTTAAGGATAAAAGCCAAAAGCATCCAAAGAATGTGAACGCAGGATTATTTACGTATCCCGTTCTCATGGCCGCAGATATTTTGCTTTACGACACGCATTTAGTGCCCGTGGGTGAGGACCAAAAGCAGCATTTAGAACTCACGCGAGATATAGCACAACGATTTAATAATGAATTTGGTGAAACTTTTGCCATGCCGGATCCGTTCATTCCTAAAACAGGCGCCAGGGTGATGGCGCTACTGGAACCTACCCGTAAGATGGATAAATCGGATCCGAACGCTAACAATACAGTTTTTCTTTTAGATGAACCGAAGGTGATGGAGAAAAAATTTAAGAGCGCCACCACCGATTCAGGATCCGAGATTACCTTCTCGGAAGATAAACCGGGCGTAGCCAACCTACTGCAGATTTATTCCTCTTTGAGCGGAAAAACGATTCCCGAACTAGAAAAACATTTTCAGGGAAAAATGTATGGCCACTTGAAAGTGGAGCTCGCGGAATTTGCGGTGGAAACGTTACGGCCGATTCGGGAAGAATATAATCGCTTGCTGCAGGATAAAGCCTACTTGCACTCCCGGATGCAAAAAAATGCGGAGCGGGCCCGGGAACATGCTAGCCGCACGCTGGCACGGGTGTATGAAAAAGTGGGATTTTTACCCAAACCTTTTTAGGCCCTGTAAATCTAAATGGCGGATGCGATCGTAGGCGAAATCGTGGCTGGAAGGCCCGTAGCATTCGAGCATGGATCCTTGGAATTTAGAAAACGAATCGCGCACCAAACCAAAAGTGCGCACAAGATCAATCATCCAAACAGGAATTTTTTGTTCGCATTTTAATTCGAGAACTACGTTTCTCCCTGGAGCCTCGAAAGAATCCGGATGGTCGTAATTGGTCATGCGGGCTTCGTCGGGCATAACATTAAAAGTATCTTCGCGCATATAGCGCATGGAACGATCGAATGTTACGCGGGCATAATCATCGCAAGTGGAGAGAAAAGCACGGCGGCGGTATTGGGAGAGAATTACAGGGCGTGCATTATAAGAATTTGCGAGATTGATAAAGAAGGTGAGGTTTTTATCTTGGTAGGGATCAAAATCTTTTACTAGCTCGGGCCGATCAAAAATATCGCCAAAATTTGCAATCGGCACTTTACCACGACGTTTTTTAGAAAATTCCCGATTTTTCATTTTGCATTCAAAAAAGAAGGGGGCCTTAGGCTGATCGCCATAAGAGCGAATACGCAAGCTGAAATCTTGCTCACCTAATTCTTTGTTGCGATAGAAAAGAAAAGAAGGAGTGTCGAGATAAAGGCTATTGATCGTATAAAAACTATCGTGAGAAATCTGCGAATAGTAATCCATCTCGCAATAGAGTGAAACATACTGGGAGATAGGCTCTACCAGAGAATAAGGAATTAAGTATTTCAACTCATAACGATCTAAGTTAAGAGGCGAAACGGGCTTAACGCTCATTAGAAAATCCTCCGCTGCGAGCGCGACAATACATTCACATTGGAATTTTCAGCCAGGCGGCCGGTTTCGTGCATCAGTTCTAAATAGAGCATGCGAATTTCCGCTAAAAGCGTGGACCGATTCAACTTCTTCTGCAATACAGTGCGGTTTAACTCTAACAAAAAGCCCGCATCAGGAATGGAAAGCGAAGGCGCCGCTTTTTCTAAAGCCGAATTAGCCTGCAAGAAGCGATAAACTTCGATTTTTTCCTTAAGCACTTGCACCAAGCGGGGAATTTTTACCCTTTCTAACTCTTGCAAACGTTCAGACTCTAATTTCGTTTCAACTAATTTAATTTGGTCTTTCTGTTCGTCTAGATCTTTGGCCGCCAAAAATGGAAGATTAATGCTTACTTCAAATCCAATGCGCGATTCGCCCTTACCTTCTTTAGTGAAGAGCTCCACTTCGTCGAGCCAACGTCGATTCTGAGTTTTTTTCAATTCAAAGCCAAGGTTAGCGATTTCAATGTCGGAGCGGGATTTGAGGGCAGATAATGTTTCCGTGCTCTCCGGAATTTTGGTCAATTCCCGGGAAATTTCTTCCGGAGTAAACATATCCTGGGAATCGAGATCCTCTAAACGGAGGCCTTTTTCCGAAAGCTGCCAGCGTAACTCTGAGATACCAGCCACGCCCTGGGCCAATTCATTTCTAGCCTTTTCAATTTCCATATCGGCTTTTAATAAGCCTTTAGCATCTAGCCGAGATTTTCTGGCTTCGATGGCGCTCAGTTTTTGGCCACGCTCCACCACTTTGCGCATTTCCCGCTGGAGCATTTCCTGTTCCTTCGCCAAATCCGCTTGCACTAACAGAGTGTAGGCTGCCAAAAGCGATTGCGAACGCATGATTCTTTCAGCAAGGCCTGAGCCTTGATTTAAAAGCGAGCCAAATTTGTGATAGTCGCTGGCTTCGAATAATCCTTTTGGTTTGATTTTTAATCCGAAAGAATAACCGTCGGACTGAAACTCATCCTTTTTCACGCTAACTTTCAAAGCGGAAAAAGGATTATAGAGCGAAGTGAACCCCGAACGATCGATCTCTGGCACAGATTTCGGCGTAAACGCTTGCAGAAGTGTTTCTGGCTCAAAGGCCTGGGCCAAAGCTGGTATCAGCAAAAATAAAAACAACATTCTCTATACCCGCTTTTAAGGAATCATTAATTTGGAAACCGGCACCCGTAGAAACTGGGCGCGCTCCAAGCCCTCATCGAAAGTAATGAGTAGATTTTCGCCTTTGTCATCGAAAGCTAAGCCTTCTGGATGCAAATCAGTAAAGCTACGAACCATTTTTGGATCCGAAGAGCCGGGTGCAACTTTCCAAAGCGCTCCACAAGGGCCGTGTTTGCAAAGCGTGAGAAAAAACTGGCCATTATCCCGGAAGGTCATATCGCTAACCTGGTGCAACTGATTGTTCCATTCGAAAGAATGAGCGTTCCAAACTTCTAACGTAGGTTTCTTTTTCTCAAAAAGCTTCGCCACTTCCGGCATGCGCAAGATCACTGTCTTATCGCCTTCCAAAATTGGTTCTTTGATAGCAATAAAAAGATCGCCACCTTTTACACTATGGGCTTCTACCTGCAAGCTTTCGGTGCCATTGCGACGCAGCTCCACGAGCATTGGATTAGTTGATTCAGCGATCAACTGACGCAATGCTACGCCGAGGTTTATGGTTTGCACTTCACGCATTTCTAATCCCACCCGCTTCATGCGCACGAACAAATTCCTCGCCTCGTTGAGCTTGCCTTTGTTCTTCTGGCTCAAGGAAGTCATAAGATAGATATAATTTCCATCGGAGCTGATGGATTCTAAATCAGCTAGCTCCGGAACACCGGGAACAGTGATCAATTGCTCGTCTACTTCCCCATCTTTTGTCATTAAAAATAAAAAAGGTGTGTTGGCGTTGTCTGTGTCGTCGGAAATCACCAAGTATTTTCCCATATCAGAGAGGTAAATGGCGCCAGAAGGCTCAAAGTTCGTTTTTGCGCCTAAATTATTGGACACATTCACCAAGCGCGGCTGGCCTACGTTGGCTTCATCCCACTCATTTTCATCTGCTTGGGCGATAAAGCCTGGCAAGAAGGAGAAAGAGGGAGAAATTTGTACTCGCTCCCCTAAAAGAAATTGTGTGCTCGCAGGAATTTGAATTGTAACTTCTCTTCCCCAAACAGGAACTACTTGCATATTGCTCATGCGCGGTGGCATTTCCACAATCCGGGAGCCCACGGAAACCACTTTACCCTTGGTTTCGTAACCTGAGTTCGTGAGCGAAACCACATCTACTTTCGTGCCCACTAACACTTGCGAATGCATCTTCTCATGAATAAATCCCTGCACAAACGTAGGGCTTTCCGAAGAAACCGTTACCAGAGGAGAAAAGGATGGAGCTTTTTCACCACGGCGGAAATTCACACTACCCACGATTCCGTCGGCTTCGGAAAATACATAGAGGTTGTTACGTTGACGATTTAAAATCGCTAACTCTTCTTCCGTATCCCTGATCTCAATAGAAAGCGGATCATTGGCGGGATTGCCTAAGTCATTGCCTACGGCGCGGTTCAATTGGTCACGCACCGAACGTTCGGCCCGCAACTTTGCCAACAAAGCTTGGAGCTGACGAATCTGGTTGTTTAAATCCGACTGGCTGAGCTCCAACAAGAGATCGCCCTTCTTTACTTTTTGGCCAGGAATCACGTGCACCCGTTTGATCTCTACGGCGTACTCAAAATTTATATTGAGCTCCCGAGAACCGGCTACGCCCTGAAAATTCATATTGCCCGAACCTAAGAAGGCAGACAAAAAGAGGATCCCCGCAATAGCAGCGAGACAGAAATAAGCCATGGTTTGGTTTTCTGTGCCCACTACTTCACTCATGAAATACCGAAATGCTTTTTCGATTTTTGTTCTCATAGTTCTACTATTGCCTCTTGCATCATTAGGTTTACACTCTTACTACCCGGCAGAGCGCGCAAAGTGCGAATGAGATCGTCCTTGCCGCGGCCTTTACGTAATTTGATGTGATACGCAAAATCTAACAAATCCCCCTGCCCCATCTCCCTCAAAGAAATCAAAGAAAAGTTTTCACAAAATTCAGCCAAAGTTTTTTCCACAGCCGCTTGATCCGATTGCGCCACATTTAAATTGAAGCGTAAAAGTGCATCGTATTGTGGACCTTGCACAAAGGGCGTGCGTGAAAGAACTACTACAGCGATAGCAAAACAGATCATTCCTAGCACACCCACGCCGTATGCGTGCACACCGCTCGCCAAACCCACGGCTAGTGAGGCAAAAATGAAAAACATATCTCGGGGATCTTTAATATTGGTACGGAAGCGCAAGATAGAAATCGTTCCGATCATCCCGATACCTCTGGCAACGTTGTCACCGATGGCCTGCATAGCAATGGCCGTTAGAATAGGGCAGAGAACTAAACAGTGAAGAAAGTTGCGGGAGTAAGAAAGACCCTGGAAGGTTTTTACGTAAAGCACGGCGATCGCAGTGCCCAAAACGAAAGACAATAGAAACGCATAAATCACGGCCCAGCCGGATGGGTTAGCAATAGAGGTAGAAAGGGCTGTGTAGTCTAACATGATTGTTTGATGCTCCGCATAATAGTTGACCGTTTATAGCGGGATTTAATTAAAAAGAAAAGTGATTTTTAGTGGTCAAGCTGGCCCACTTAATTGTTGATGGAGATTTGCAGCAGAGAAAAATTGCTTTTGGATTTGAGCTCCTGAGTGGGCGTTTCGCACTTTCACTAACATCCAAGTTCTGCCGCCAAAATTCTTAATAAATATTAGATAGTTACCCATACTCATCCACAATTAAGTGGGCCAGCTAACAGTCGCCCAAAAGTTCTACAAAATATCAATTATAACCATTTGATTTTATTAATGAAAACACAGGAATGACCCTTGCATTTCTTAGCTAGAATGAACCCGCAAAGCTTATTTCTATGGTTGCCCCTCCTTCTTTCTTCCCCGGCTTTTGCCCAGCAGGAAAAAGATGTGGCCCCCATTTATCAGCAAGCCAAAGAGCTCAGAACCTGCGCCGAGGGCAAAGAAGCCTGCGCCCAAAAAGCCCTAAAACTTTTTCACCAATATTCCCAAGCCCCCTCCCGCCAAGGCGCCCCCTCTGTGCTCCTGGGCCCAGAAGGAGAAAGATCCAAAGTAGCCGTTCTCATTCACGGCTATGATCAATCCGCCAAAAATAAAGACATAAAAACCATGGCCGCCGAACTCCATCGCCAAGGCTATACTGTGCTCACCATTCAACTAGAGGGGCATAGTGTAGACGGCAAAACCAAGTTCGCGGATGTAACAGAGCAAGATTGGAAAAACGATGTGCAGTTCGCCCTGGATATCGCCCAGCACTTAGGGGAGAAAACTACACTCACAGGCTATTCACTGGGCGGAATGCTCGCGGTACATACGGCCATCACACAGCCTGAAGCCGTGGATGAACTTATTTTGGTTTCACCCGCCCTTTGGTTAAATGTGCCCTTAGCCAGCGAAGCTTGCCTGGGTAAAGATTTAATCGAAAGTTCCTTTGTGGAATCAGTGCTCGAAGTTTTTGTGTCCGTAAGCGAAAAAGAAAAAGATTATATTGCGGGCTCATGCCCCTTACGGCGTTTGATTTCTGAAATTGAGCACTCTTTGCCCTATAAAGAATCCCAATTCTGCAGTCAATGCGACGCGGAAAAGGGCTTAGCCAAAACAGAGCCAGAAGATTTTTACAGTCATATGCGCCGAGTATTTAAACAGATCAAAGTGCCTACGTATGTGGCCTATAATGAAAAAGATGGCGTAGTGGATTCCATGGTCACAAAGATTTTTGCCGAATCCGTGCAAAATAAAAAAGTGGTGGTGGAAAAAATTCCGGCCCCTGCGGAAGTAGACAGCAACATGGCCCATGTGCTTGCTGTACACCAATGGCTCAATATGAATCCGCGGCCTTTCCGGAACTTCACTGCCCAATAGCTCCGCCCCGTTTTTTCTGTCACAATAAAGCATGAGTCAGTGGCAAAATTCCTTCGCCGCCTTTTTGCGTCTGGATAAAGGGCTCTCGGAGCGCACCATCGAGAGCTACCTTTCAGATCTTTCCTTAATGGAAAAAGAGACACAAAAGGCACCTGCCGATTGGCAGGAAATAGATATAGTGCAATTAATCTCCCATTGGCGCGCAAGTGAAATGAAGCAGTCCTCCATTTTGCGTAAAATTTCTAGCGTGCGCACCTATTTCCTATTCCTACAAAACAACCTTACAAATCCACCCCCCGATCCCACAGCCCAACTGGAAATGGCACCCCACAAAAGATCGTTACCCAAAACCATTTCCGCCAGCGAGATCGAAAGTCTTTTTCAAATGGTACCCACAGATTCGCACTTAGGAGTGCGGGATCGCGCGCTATTAGAAATCCTGTATGCATGCGGTCTGCGGGTTTCGGAGCTCACGCACTTGCAAAGAAGTGATCTACGCCTGGAAGAGCGAAAAATTCGCGTGCTGGGAAAAGGCGCCAAGGAACGGCTCGTGCCAATAGGAGAAAGCGCCGCCCGCTGGCTTGAGCGCTATTTGCAAGAGGCTTATCCACAACTCAATAAAGGTTATGGCCGGTCAGAAATTTTTGTGGAGCCCACGGAAAATGCCGGGGCCCGCCCCCTTACTAGGCAAGAAGTGTGGGGCCTCGTTAAGCACTACGCGCAAAAAGCCGGGATCCCCAAAATCTCACCCCACTATTTTCGTCACTCTTTTGCTACGCATCTTTTAGAGGGCGGAATGAATTTACGCTCGCTACAGATTCTTTTAGGCCACCAAGATATTTCCACTACCCAGATCTATACCCACGTGGAAGAGAGCCGATTGTTAGAAGCCCATCGAAAATTTCATCCTCGTAAATAGTGGGCTCACAAGCTATAAACTCCCCATGGATCTGAACCAAATTCTGCAAAATGTTGCCACTTTTATGCCCGCCTTTCTCCTAGCCCTTGTGGTGCATGAATATGGCCACGCTTGGATGGCGGCCCGCTTTGGTGATAAAACCTCTGAATGGAGTGGGCGCCTCACTCTCAATCCCGCAGCCCACATTGATCCTTTAGGAACCATTGCTTTTCCGCTCCTGAGCATTGCCTTGGGTAGCAGTATTTTTTTCGGTTGGGCCAAACCCGTGCCCATTGATCCCTCCCGTTTTAGTCATTATCGGAAAGGCTTGTTCTGGGTAGCTTTTGCTGGGCCCTTGGCTAATATCACCCTAGGTTTGTTCACAGCCTTCGCTTTTGTGGGCTTTCAAGTGCTTATTCCCCCCACCTTTGGTTTCCACGCGGGCATTCTTGCGATCTTAGAAAGTTTGCTGCTGCTCAATTTTTCCTTGGCAATTTTTAATCTTCTGCCAATTCCGCCTCTCGATGGTTCCAATATAGTGCTAAGCTTTCTTAGCTATAATGCATCGCGAAAATTTATGGAATTCCAGCAGTACAGCTTTATGCTACTGCTCTTCTTAGTATTTACGGGCGCCCTCCGCTGGTTGGCCTTCCCCATCATGTTTTTAGCTAAACTTAGTATTGCTTTAGCGGCCAGCGTTTTTGGCTTTGCCTTGGCTTCTTAATCTTTTACATTCTATAGGGTAATGAACACTGAACTCCGTGTAAAACTGGCCAGCTTTGAAGGGCCTCTAGATCTGCTTTTGTACCTGATTCAAAAGGACGAAATTGATATCCGCAATATCAAGATCGCCGAAATCACGGATCAGTATTTGCGCACCCTAGATTTGATGCGGGAGCATAATCTCGATGTGGCCGGAGATTTCTTGCTCATGGCCTCCACGCTGATCTGGATTAAGAGCCGCACCCTCTTGCCAAATATGGATGAGCTCGAGGCCACCAATGGGGAAGATATTCTCACCCAAGAAGAGCTCATGCGGCGCCTCTTGGAGCACCAACGCTACCGAGCCATGGCCATGGATTTTAAACAGATCCCACAACTCGGCCAAGATTTTTTCAAACGCCCCTTACCCGATGAGAGGGAAAAACGGGAACAACTCCTGAAAGAAATGAACCTCACGGATCTTACCCTTGCCTTTCAACAGCTTTTATTGCGGGATCGCCGGCCCACTGTGCGAGTGAAAACGGATCGGATGTCGATCGCGGATGCGGTGAAAAAAATCGCCAATCGCTTGGGCGCCCAAGATATTACAGATTTCCAAACCCTCTTTGTGGAAAGCCCCGATCGCAACGAAGTGGTAGTTACTTTTCTAGCGATCCTGGAGTTGGGCCGTCTGCAGAAAATCCGGGTTTTGCAACATATGGTGTACGGCACTATTTATTTGGTGCTGCGAGATAAACTAAATTTAGAGACATTAGAGAAACTATTCGAAACAGGAGATTCCTATGCCTACCAACGAGCCCCAGAACCCGCTCCCGCCATTTGATGATGAAGGCGAAAGCGCGGCTCCTTTCGCGGATTTTGCCCACGATCCCGGCGTAGAAGATAAAGCTCCTGAGGCAGAAGCTGCCGAGCAGCCCGAGCCCATTGTGTACCAAGAGTATAATGCCGAGGAACTTCAGTCCGCCGTGGAAGCTGTGCTGTTCATGCACCATAAACCCTTATCGCTCGCCAAACTTCGGGAACTCATCAATCCCAATATGGACGAAGAAATTTATCGCACGGCCCTTTCCAATTTGACCGCGAGCTTCTTCGATAGCCATAGAGGCCTGGAGCTCGTGGAAGTGGCCAATGGCTACCAATTGCGCACTAAAATAGAACATAAAGAATTGATCCGTCGGATGTTCCAAATTGCGCCCATGAAACTCACCAACTCCATGTTGGAAGTATTGGCTATCGTGGCCTACAACCAACCCCTCACCCGTGAGGGTGTGGACAAAATCCGCGGCGTGGATTCCAGTCATCTATTACGCATGTTGCTCGACAAAAAAATGCTGCGCATCGTAGGAAAGAGCGACGAAATTGGCCGTCCTATGATATATGGCACCACTAAAGAATTTTTGGAGCTATTCGGTCTCAGGGATTTAAGCTCCCTGCCAAGCTTGCGGGAAATCGAAGATATGCTCCCCAAAAATGAAGTGGGAGCAGAGATTTCCGAAGAAGAGCTCCTGGCCAAGGAAATGGAAGGCATTGTAGAAGCCTCCAAACCCCTGGAATTCAACGATCTAGAAATGGAAGAAGACGCCCATGAAGCGCAGAAAGTCCCAGAACCGTCCGTTTCGCCACTCGCGAACAGCCACGGACGCCCGTCGGTCCACAGCAGCTCCGAGCCGAGGAGCGAAGCCGGAAACGATTTCGATCTCCCGCCAGAAGTTACTCGACGTCTCCCGCTTGGACCGGAAGGCAACGCTTAGGGCAAAGAAATCCTCTCAGGCCCTACCACCTTTAAGGGAAGAGACAAAAAAATCGTCTCCCGTTTCCGCCAATGGCAGCGAGCGCTTGCAAAAGATCATTGCCGCCGCCGGTTTTTGCTCCCGCCGAAAAGCGGAAGAATTGATTCTCTTAGGCGAGGTGGCCGTGAACGGCACCATAGTAAATACTCTGGGCGCCAAAGCCAAACCCCATGTGGACGTAATTACCGTAGAAGGCAAGTTGCTAACTCCGCCGGAAGAATCACTCTATTTTCTTTTAAATAAACCCCGGGGCTATATTACATCCACCACGGATCCTCAAGGAAGGCCCACGGTGATGGAATTGATGAAAGGCATTAACGCCCGCATCTATCCCGTGGGCCGTTTGGATTATGCCAGCGAAGGTCTGTTGTTATTCACAAACGATGGCGCTACTGCCCATAAGATTATGCATCCCTCTTCTCAGGTGCGCCGCACCTATGCCGTAAAAGTAAAGGGTTCCGTTTCCGACGAACAGCTTCAGCAATTGCGCAAGGGCATCCAGTTAAGCGATGGTTTTATCAAACCGCTCAGGGTGAGCCGTGGCGGACGTTTAGAAAATAAAGAATGGGTAGAAATAGAAGTAACGGAAGGAAAGAATCTGGAAATCCGCCGGCTTTTTGCCGTGCTCGATCTAGAAGTAGACCGACTCCGCCGCATCGGGCTCGGCTCCTTTGAGATTAACATGGTGCCCGTGGGCAAATATGTGCGTCTAACGAAGCGGCAAATGGAAGAGTTTTTTTCTGCTCTTTCCAAGGACAAAAAAATCGTTTAAATCTTAAGATCAAAGGTTGAGGGAAAAAAAATATGCAAACGAACACACAAACAAAAAAAAATGATTTTGTGGCTTCTATCTGGATCGTACTCGGAGTAGCAGCACGCTTGCTTCCCCTACCAGCCAACATGAGCCCCATGACTTCGATTTCTCTTTTTAGCGGCTCTCAATTGAGCCGGGGCCGAGCTTTTTTGCTCACGTTTGGCACTTTGATCATTTCTGACTTGGCATTGGCCGCCCTCCGCGGGCACGCAGCTTTTGGCTGGTGGTCCGTTTTCACCTACTCGGGGTTTGCCGCCACAATCTTGGCCGGTCAGCTTTTGCAAAAGCGCCCTACCGCGCTTCGTGGCGTAGGACTTTTAGTAGCCTCTTCCTTTGGTTTCTGGTTGTGGACCAATTTTGGAATTTGGTTCACGGGCGACCACGGTTTGTACCCCCGCACCTTGGAGGGCTTACTTGCTTGCTATGCGGCGGCTGTGCCATTCTTAGGTAATTCTCTTGCGGGCGATTTGGCTTGGGGATTTGCCTTCTTCATGGGCTTTCAGGCAGTACGCACTTTCACAGTGGAAAAGACTGCCGCTTAAGGATTCCAAGCGCTCTTGGGAAATAAATAGATTGCCGGCACTTCCGGCTTTGTACCCACTTTACCGCTGGATTTATCCCAAGATCCATCCAAGGCAAAATCATTGTCGATCACGAAAGCTAAGCGTCCGTCGTGGAGAATTTCAATTCCCTCGATCTTTTCCTCAGCGATACTAGCCAAATCCAAAACCTCTTTCTTCTGAACGGGAACGATCCCAGCCTCTTTCAGATCTTCCGCTGTCATTGATTCTAAAGTGCCACCGGGCCCCACGATGCGCTCAGGTAAAAGTTGTAAGTTCGTGGCGTTGGTTAGATCTGCGTGGAAAACTTTTCTCACTGCCTTTGCGCCAGTTTTCCCATCGCGCTCTATTACTAAGAGAGAACGGGGGCCATCCACGGTGATATCGCCGATTTTATCCACCTTTCGGTGATCGAGTACATAAGCATATTGACCCAAGGTACGGCGGCCCTTGGTATCCACCTCAATAATCCGCACTATCACGGATCTTTTCCCGTTTTTTTCTTTTTCGCTTATCGGATTATCAAGAGGACTTTGCATAATTAAATATAGTCTATTTTGAAAGAGCGCCATGCCTTCAAAGCCGCGATTGAGTTGACGCTGGCTTAAGACTTTCGGCAAACCACTTCCGGGCTTTAAACTATCAAGCCACTTACCATCCTTAGAAAACCTTGCCACCGATGGGCCGTACTCTTCTGCTACCCAAAAACTGCCGTCTTCTTCTAAAGCCACCCCCTCAGGATCCATACCGTAGGTATCTTGCGCGAGTAGTTTTCCAACACTATTTAAGGGAACCTCCTGGTGGCCAGTTTTTGGAGGTATACCGCTCACCTTCTTGCCGTCGGGTCGCTTCAGAAAAATTTCCTTTTCCACTTTGAGCGTGCCTGCCACAGGATCTGCTTCCAAGTACACGAGCCGCGGTTGAAACTCTGGCAAGAGAAAGGGGCGCTGTACTTCCGAGCCCACTTCGCTCTCATCCGCATTAGGCCCCCGGTCTGTAAGTGTGAGGAAGCGGAGCTTACCAGCCCTCTCTCCTAAAAAACGTAAGCCGGAAAAACCGCCAAGATAGAATTTTTGGCCGGCGGCAGTGGTGCCTAAAAGGGGTGGATCTTTTAATTCCATACGCACAAATGTCATTGGAGCTCCTTGGTTAGGAGTAGTACTTTTTTCTGCATGGGTGCAGCTCGTGAGGAAAAGCGTAAGCGCTAGTAAAAATTTCATGCAATTTTTCCTCATAAAACTCGGTTCTGGATTAAATCGTTTACCACAGCTGGATCTGCCAGTGTGGAAGTATCCCCTAGATTTTCAAATTGGTTCTCAGCGATTTTGCGCAAAATCCGTCGCATGATTTTGCCGGAGCGAGTTTTAGGTAAACCCGGAGCCCACTGAATTTTTTCAGGAACAGCAATGGCGCCGATTTCTTTGCGCACCCACTGCCCTAGCTCTTGTTTTAAAGTGTCTTCCGGTTGGGCATCGGCCTTCAACGTCACAAAAGCGTAAATACCCTGGCCTTTGATTTCATGAGGAAAACCCACCACCGCCGCCTCTGCCACTTTTGGATGCGATACGAGAGCACTCTCGATTTCTGCGGTGCCTAAGCGGTGGCCAGAAACGTTTAGCACATCGTCTACCCGGCCTGTGATCCAGTAGTAGCCATCTTGATCACGCTTACAACCATCACCCGTAAAATATTTTCCAGGAAAAGTGGAAAAGTACGTTTGCACAAAACGCTCATGATCGCCATAAACGGTGCGCATTTGCCCAGGCCAAGAATCGGTGAGACAAAGATTGCCTTCGCCGGCGCCCTGGATGGGGTGGCCTTTGTCATCCACGATTTCCGGTTGCACTCCAAAAAATGGCAGGGTAGCAGAACCAGGTTTTAATTTTGTGGCTCCCGGCAAGGGGCTAATCAGAATGCCGCCTGTTTCTGTTTGCCACCAAGTGTCCACGATCGGGCAACGGCTATCGCCTACCACCCGATGGTACCAGAGCCAGGCTTCAGGATTGATCGGCTCCCCTACGGATCCAAGCAAACGCAAACTTTTGCGGGAAGTTTTAGCGACAGGTTTATCGCCTTCGCGCATGAGCGCCCGAATGGCGGTAGGAGCTGTATAAAAAATATTTACATGATGCTTATCGATCACTTCCCAGAAACGAGAAGGAGATGGGTAATTGGGAACACCTTCAAACATCAAGGTGGTAGCACCATTGGCCAAGGGGCCATAAACAATATAACTGTGGCCAGTTACCCAGCCCACATCCGCAGTGCACCAGTATATTTCACCCTCTTTATAATCGAAAACATATTGATGCGTAAACGCCACATACAATAAATAGCCTGCAGTTGTGTGCAATACTCCTTTAGGTTTATTGGTGGAACCCGAGGTGTAGAGAATAAAGAGCGGATCTTCCGCATCCATCACTGCGAGCGGGCAGTGGGAAGATTGTTTAGTCATCTCTTCCAGTAGCCATATATCTCTACCCGTTTGAAAAGGCACATCGCTACCAGTGTGTTTCACCACAAATACTTTTTGCACGCTTTGCGCTTTGGCGAGAGCTGAATCCACATTCATTTTAAGAGGGATTTTTTTACCGGCGCGGCGTCCTTCATCAGCAGTAATCAAAAATTTGCTTTGGCAACCGCCAATGCGATCCGCTAAAGCCTCGGCGCTAAATCCGCCAAACACCACTGAGTGCGGAGCGCCGATGCGGGCACAAGCTAACATAGCCATGGCTGCTTCGGGGATCATGGGCATATAGATGGTAACAAAATCCCCCTTGCCTACACCTTGAGCTTTAAGCACATTGGCCATACGGGAAACTTGTTCATGCAATTCTTGGTAAGAAATTTTGCGAGTAGCTTCCCCAGGATCATCAGGTTCCCACAGAATCGCTGTTTGCTGAGCGCGCTTTGGTAAATGGCGGTCCACGCAATTTTCACTCACATTGAGCGCGCCACCCTCAAACCAACGGATTTTTACGGGCAGCTGGAAAGTGCAATTTTTCACTTTGGTCCAAGGCTTTCGCCAATCGAGACGTTTTGCCTGCTTGGCCCAAAATGTTTCCGGATCACGAATCGATTCGGCGTAAAGCGCTTGGTATTCCTGTTCGCCGCACCAGGCATCTTGAAAATTGGGTAATACGGGGAATATTTCGTTCATCCTATAGATAAAAACAGGGGATTAGTTCCAGGTCAAACGGGATCTTGATTGCTAAAGCGATAATAATCCTTAGGATAGAGAAGATGAAGGCAATATTGCTTTTTAGCTTAGCCCTATGCGTTGCTCCTCTATTATGCCAAGGAAGCCGAGAGCAGATCACGGGCCAAGTGTTTGAGCCCCAGCGAGGCCCTAAACCTTTTTTTTCCTACCATAACACTCGCACCAAAACGGGCCATAAAACCGAAGCCCACACTCGCTACTTGGATCTAACAGGTAAACCTGCTGTGGAAGAATTTACGTCTTATGAAGACGGTAAACTGAAACGTTACGTTTTTCGCCAATTGCAAGTGGGGGCCGAGGGTGTGGCGGAGATCAAAGACAATAAAGTGTACTTTTCATTCACAGAAAATGGCAAAACCGAAACGGATGAAGAGGATTTTGAGTCCAATATGGTGGTGCCCGATATGATCCAGGATTTTTTATCCTCTTCCTGGCCAGTGCTACAAGCAGGAGATAGCATATATATCCGCTTCCTCTTAGTAGAACGCCAGGAAAGCATTGGTTTTAAGTTTTTTAAAGACAAAGAAGTAACGTATAACGGCATCCCCGCTTTGGAAATTATCATGAAACCATCGAGCTTCTTTATCGCGGCCATTGCTCCCTCCATCCGCTTGACCCTAGAAAAAGAACCGCCCCATCGACTACTGGAAAGTTTTGGAAGGTTACCCGTACGGCTGCCGAAAGATCCAGCGGAGCCCACAAAACTTCGCGCGATCGACGGTAAATTGGTGTTTGATCGGCCTAAAGCCCGTCCGGCTGCGGTTCGGCCATAACTTCTTCTTCACCAGTGGCGGCATCTTCGATTTCTTCATCGTCAGGCGCTACATCGGGTTGTGGTAACTGGCGGGCTTCGAAGCTTAAGGGCGTAGCCAAGGCCACAGCATAATCTTCCTCACTCAACCGCTGGGTGGCCTGCAGTTTTCCTAAAACCGATTTCACGATCGAGTACGCATAGGGTGTAAGCTCTTTTTTGCGGAAAGAAACGCTGTATTTTTTGGGGCTCGGCAAAAGCATGGCTAAAAAAGCGCCCTCCTTAGCCGTGAGCTCTGAGGGAGATTTAGAAAAATAGTAATGGGCTGCGGGGCCAATCCCGTAGATACCCTCGCCAAACTCGGCGATATTTAGATAAATTTCCAAGATCCGTTTTTTTGTGAGCTGGCGCTCCAACCGCATGGCCAACACCGCTTCTTGGATTTTGCGCCAAATGGTTTTTTCATTACTCAAGAATACATTTTTCACTACTTGCTGAGTGATCGTGCTTCCACCTCGAGCAAAGCGGCCTGTTTTGAGATTTTTCTCCATGGCATCCCAAATCTGCTGCCAGTCAAAACCGTTGTGTTGGTAAAAAGCCCAATCCTCACTGAGCACAATCGCTGCCACCGCGATTGGGCGGATCGATCCTAGAGGAGCCCAACCAGCCGGACGCTTCTCCACGATTTCGATGTGGGAACCCTTCGTTTTTTCATAAATTACTTTTGGATAGCGGTGTTCTAGTTCGCCCACGTCTGTCATCACGCGAAAGATGTGAAATAAGAGCACATAAAAACCTGCACAGCAGGCTAGAATTAGCAGGAATTTCCGCATTCTATTTTGGTAACATAGCCGGCAAGGGAACTCCATGGATAACATCACTCACACTCTCCTAGGTATCGCCGCCGGAGAGGCTTTGGCCACCACCACCAAAAAAGCGCGCACTCCTCTTTGGATCGCTTCTGGCCTGGCCAATAATTTGCCAGACCTAGATTTACTGCTCACTACTTTCTTCTTTAAAACCCCTTTGGATTACCTGCTACACCATCGAGGCCATAGTCATACTGTGGTGCTTGCACCTGTGTTGTCGCTAGTTCTTCTGGGAATTCTCTATCTATTCTGGCGAAAAAAAATTGTGCCCTGGAAAGAGATTATTTTTTTGGTGCTACTCGGGCCCCCCCTGCACCTGCTAGCGGATTATGGAAACTCCTACGGAGTGCACCCGTTCTGGCCCGTGAACCAAGAGTGGTTTTACGGCGATATGATCTTCATCGTGGAGCCTTGGCTTTGGGTGCTGCTATTGCCAGCTTTGTTTTTTGCCTGCACTACTAAATGGGGAAAAGGTTTGTGTGTTTTATTGCTGGCCTTAATTTTAGGATTAGCGTGGCACCACCCCTCTTTACCCTGGCCCTTAGCCGCAACGCTCACGGCTACCACCGCATTCCTTTTCTTTTTGTATAAAAATATTTCCCAATCCTTTTCTCGAATTACTTTGGCATTAGGCTTTGTTTGCCTATTACTGCTTTCCCTCGGAACCCTTTCGCAAAGTTTTCGAAAAACATATCAAACCCCTGGAAGAGAACTAGTTCTGCAACCCATGCCCGCCAATCCCTTTTGTTGGTCGGCGATTGAAGCGGGTTTCCAAGGGGACCAATACATCGCCACGCTCTCGCAGCTGGCCCCCTTTCCTAAACTCTGGCCTGCCACCCGCTGCCCCACTTTATTCCAAACCCAAACCACCGCGCCCCTGATAGTAGTGGGCAAAGCCGACACAGCAGAACGAAAATACATCGGCCTCTTCCAAGCCCCCCGCGCTGAATTAGATTTTTTGCGGAAAGACTGCCGGGTAGCCACCTTGCTGCATTTTGCGCGAGCTCCCTATTGGAAAAAAACTGAAGATGGTTGGATCGTGGGGGATTTACGTTTCGATCGGGGGCCCGAGTTGGGTTTTTGTGAATTCTCTTTTCCCGATCAAGAGGCCCAGCACTGCCCCGCCATTGTGCCACCCTGGCGCGGACGCTTTCTATAAATTATTTTTTCTGGCAGCGGGAACAAAAATGCGTGGATCTTCCAGCCAAGGAAATCCGACTGATTTTCTTACCGCAATGTAAGCACGGCTCCCCTTCCCGGCCATACACCCGAAGTGCACTCGCAAATTTTCCGGGCTCGCCATCGGCCCCTAGGTAATTCACTACACTCGTGCCGCCTTTTTCCATGGAGGCGGCCAAAATTTCCCGGATGATTTGCCAAAGCAAAAGTGGATTCTTGATTTTATGGGCCGGCAGGCGCGGATCCGCGCCATAGCGATACAAAGCTTCGTCTGCATAGATATTGCCCACACCAGCAATCAAGGATTGATCCAGTAGCGCGGGTTTGATGGGTTTCTTACAGTTCTTCATTCGCTCTAGAAAAACTTTCCGCGCTTCTTCTTCTTGGCCAAATGGATCCGGAGCAATTTTTTTGCGGGCAAAAAACTCTTCTTCGCTTTCCACGGCCGTGAGAGTACCGAAGCGGCGAGTGTCATAGAACACCACGTTTTTTTCCCTAAAGAAAAAGCGACAGCGGATTTGTTTGGCCTTGGAACCCTTCGTGCCGATTTGGGAGCGGATAAGTTCGGGCACAGCAGCGGATTTTTCGTCCAACATTTTTCCAGTCATGCGTAAATGCTGCAGGATCGAAATGCCACCCTCGAATCGCAATAAAAGATATTTACCACGGCGGCTTACCTGCAATAATTTTCGGCCAGGCAAGCGCTCGGGGCCTACGGAAGATTCAAACCACACTTTTTTATCGTAGATTTCAAATTGCTCGAGGATGAGGCCCTCTAAGGGCTTAAGGCCGCGGGCCACATTTTCTACTTCGGGAAGTTCTGGCATAGAGCACTTAACTAATTG
>CAYQES010000029.1:0-35458 GCA_964416595.1 uncultured Bdellovibrionales bacterium
TGTAGGTAGATCGTAAACTTTTGCTTTGTCCATGGGGCCTCCCTTTACATGTCTCCATAGTGGGTCTCACCCAGGGTTTTGGCTATGGGGCAAATGCCCAATGACTAGTAAAAACAATGGCTTAAGGCTTATGCCCAATGGCCAAATCGAGCCTTCGGAAGCATCTTTGGTGAAAGGGCAACGGTGCCCCAATCAACCAAGGAGTGTTCTATGAGAATCGTAACAATACTGACCGCCCTGCCAATTTTGCTGAGTACCCCTGCGTTCGCCAAAAAGAGCTGCACAGAAGAGCCCAAATCCAAGTGGATGAGCGAGGAGGCCTTCAAGAAGAAGGTCACGGATGAGGGCTACAAGATCAGAAAGTTCAAGCAACCGGGCACTTGCTATGAAATCTACGGCACCGACAAAGAAGGCAACGATGTCGAGATCTATTTCAACCCCGTGGACGGCAGCATCGCGAAGAAAAAGTGAAATCATCGGCGGGGGCTCTGTCCCCCGCCGTTCTCCTGAGGAGGGAGCAATATGTTGATAGCGATTTTTCTTGGTGTGTTTGGAATCTGGATGGCTTTTCTGACTGCGATTCGGATTTCACTTGATGGTGGTTGGAACCGCAGAAAAAAGGGCGAAAGACCTCGTGTTCAAGTGATGCCGACGATAGAGCAGGCCAGTCTGAAACTGTCTTCCGGCGCGAACCCTTCTGTTAAGCAGGCATTCAGCGATCTTTGGAAGGAGATCCTGAAAGGTGCGTAGCTGAAGGTTTTTCTCGAAGCAATAGAGCCTGGCCCCATTTGGAGGACTGCGAGTCTTTCAGCAGTTGAATCTGCGCTACCCGAATTGCGTGATTCATGCGGGGGAGCTGGCCGATGGCGGCTGCCATCAAGACGATGACGAGTGCCGCTTCAATGAGTTTATTGATTCCCATTTTGACCTCCATGGGGTTTGGTTTCGCGCTTAATGACTGAGCGGACGGAGCTGTGGAACCATCGCTTGCCCATGCGGGTAGGGATGTTCTGTTGATTCAAAACGTCGGCGATGAACCTGGCATTTTTGCCGTTCCGCCAGAGCCGTAAGATTTTTTGGACCACGCGGTATTCTTTGGGGTCTACGACGAGTTTGCCGTCAAGCCAGTCGTAGCCATATGGGAGGACCGGAGACCGCAGTTGCTTGGACCGCGATGCTTTCTTCTTCGGACATTTGACCGCCCGCCTAAGTGTGTAGCCACGGGATGTGAGCGCCTCGCGGATGGAAGTTTTGGCGAAACCCGTTTTCGCTTCTATCTCGCGTAACGAGCACCCAGAGCGGTAAAGCGGCTCGCACACTTCAAAAATGCGTCCTTTCGATTTTGGGAAAAATCGAATAATGTCATGTGGGTAAGAAGAGTTCGGGGCTTGTGCGTCTGTCCTTGCGCCGAGGCCACCAGTTTTCTAAACGCATTTACGTCCGCAACTTGTCCGCCAGCTTCAAAAGAAATGGAGCTGGCGGCGATGATTGCTTGTGCGTCTGTTGTTGCTGCGCCTGTTGAGGCGGCGGGAGTCGAACAAGGGCTGATGGTCGATCCGGTGTGCAAGCGCCCATGCTCAACTGAATGCTCAATTGACGGGACGAGCGATTGGGCGTTAAAATTAAAACGTTAGGGAGTAGTCGCTCAGATTTTTCTGAGAGTTGTGTCGACATACTGGGTTAAACCCCGGCACATCTACAAGTTCCAACTTGCTGACGAGACTGACACTGGTGTTAACAAACGCCGTGTCGCTCGTTTCCCCTGAAATGACCTCACGGCCAACAAAACGTGAGGTTTCCATGGAAGCTATTTTCAACTCGTTCCTTTTAGTCGCCGCGACGGAGATGGGTGATAAAACTCAGCTTCTCGCTTTTGTCCTTGCGACAAGATTCAAGAAGCCGTGGACAATTTTTTTTGGAATTTTTGTCGCGACGGTTCTCAATCATCTGCTCGCGGCGTCCGTAGGAAACTTTGTCGCTCACGCGATTCATCCAACCTTTATGAAGTGGGGTTTGGGGCTTACCTTCATCGGCTTCGCGGGATGGATACTGATTCCCGATAAAGATGAAGGCGAGGGGAAATCAAGCCAATACGGCGCTTTTGTTACGACCGTCATCACATTTTTTCTGGCAGAGATGGGCGATAAGACTCAATTATCGACAGTAGCTTTGGCAGCGAAATATCAAGACATAGCGCTTGTCACTCTGGGAACTACAATAGGGATGATGTTTTCTGATGGAATAGCCGTGTTCTTTGGAGAACAAATTGCTGAGCGCGTATCAATGAAGTGGGTTCGATACTTCTCAGCTTCACTGTTCGTGATATTTGGAATTGGAATCATCGTCGGCTACTGATGATATAGTTTCTTTTTTTATATAGATAAAATTCCCGTTCGGCTTGAGGGATTGTAGTGTTCATTTTCCTAGAAGCCGGCCGGATCGTATTGAAACTGCGAAAATGCTAATCAGTTGAAGCATCAGAAATAGAACGATCCAACCACAGATCGCAGACCAATCCATCAGATGAAGGGCTCGCCTGGACTTGCGGGAATTTTGGGCGGAATCGCACTTTTCTCAACGGCAAACACTGCTCTGATCGCACTCGTAACGACGAGCCGAATTGTTTATGGAATTTCCAAGGATCGATCTTTACCTTCGATCCTATCCAGGACTCATTCGGTCCGCCAAACACCCTGGGTTGCCGCGTTTCTGGCGTTCGTCGTATCGCTGGGTCTACTGCCGTTGGGAAAAGTGGAAACGGTGGCAAAGGTTTCTGCGTTCGCCACGATGATTGCGTTTATTGCAGTCAATGGGGCGCTTGTCGCCTTAGAATCAGCGCGCCTGAAAAAATGCGGCCGTTCATAGTGCCGGGAATATTGGCCCTTGGCCAATATTCCCGGCACTCGGGATCGTTGCCTGCGTGATTTTTCTCTTTCAGTTCGATTCGCAAATATACCTTTTGGGTTTCATGGCGATCGCGGTTTCCTCCGGGGTCTATTTTCTTTTTGGGAAGCGATGAGACTTTGCTGATCCCAGTTCGCGAGTATCATTGATTTCTATGGGCAGCAGCATGGCCCGGCCCCACTTGGACGACCGCGAGTCTTTTAAGAGCTGAATTTGCGCGAATCGGACGGCCTGGTTCAAGCGCGGAAGCTGACCGATCGCGGCCGCCATTAAGACGATGATTAGTGCTGCTTCGACGAGTTTATTGATTCCCATTTGGGCCTCCATTGGTTTTGGTTTCGCGTTTGATGACTGAGTTGATGGAGCTGTGGAACCATCGCTTGCCCATGCGGGTAGGGATGTTCTGTTGATTTAAAACGTCGGCGATGAGTCTGGCGTTTTTGCCGTCCCGCCAGAGCCGCAGGATTTTTTGGACCACGCGGTACTCTTTCGGGTCCACGACGAGTTTTCCGTCAAGCCAGTCGTAGCCGTAGGGGAGGACCGGAGACCGCATCTGCTTGGACCGCGATGCTTGCTTCTTCGGACATTTGAGCGCCCGCCTAAGTGTGTAGCCACGGGAAGTGAGCGCCTCGCGGACGGATGTTTTAGCGAAACCCGTTTTCGCTTCTATCTCGCGTAGCGAGCATCCGGCGCGGTAAAGCGGCTCGCAAACCTCGAAAATGCGGTCTTTTGTTTTAGGGGAAAAGCGAATAATATCGTGTGGGTAAAGTGAACTCGGGGCTTGTGCGTCTGTCCTTGCGCCGAGGCCACCAATTCAATTCGGAATACAGTAAACGGTTATACTGCTTACTGTATTCCGTACAGTATTTAGTATGTTGTAAGTTCTGTTTAGGGTTCGATAAGCTTAGGACGGCCTAGCGTGTTTTTATCGAACCTTTTAGCTTTTGGGGCGATGATGAAAAGCCAGTTGGCGAAGCTGAATATAGGCATGTCGAGAAGCGAAGTTTGCCTTAAGCCTCATGACAAAAATTGGGCAAAAGCGTTCCAGTTTGTATCTGACGAATTGAAGAAGGTTCTTACAGGTATCGCTTTTCATCACGTTGGCAGTACAGCAATTTCTGGAATCAGCGCGAAACCCATTTTAGACATTCTGGGTATTTCTTCTTCACTGGCAAATTTCGATAGCCAAAAAAGCCAGCTGGAGACTCTAGGGTTCGTCTGCAAAGGTGAGTATGGAATCCCGGGACGTAGATACAATGTCTTGTACGACCAATCGGAAAACATCGGTTTGGTACACTTGCATATATTTGAAGAGTCTAATGACGAAGTGGAGAAGCATCTGGTTTTTCGTGATTTTGTTCGTGCCGATATGGAATCGGCGGCTCGTTATCAAGAACTAAAGTTATCTTTAGCGAAGAGTCACCTTTCACAGAGGGAAAAGTATACGGAAGGAAAATCGCAGCTGATTTCTGCGATACTCCAAAAAGCAAAAGTCTGGCGGGCGACCATTTTCCAGAAGTTAGTTTCGGAGATTTTGGATCAAGGTATTGAGATTAAAGTCGTAACACAGCATGAATTTAAGAATGGTGAAAAAGGGTCTTTCGACTTACCTCGCACAGGCGTGGCACCATCTATAAGAATCTTGCGTGGCGGGGCTGGCGGCTATTGGGTAAGTCGTAAAAAGGAGGACCTAGGCGGCCAAGATCGGCTTATTAGGGATTCGGTGCTGCCTTCTGTTGACATGGCGACTCTCGCACATGAATTTGGCCATTTTGAGTCTTATAAAAAAGAGCTTCGATCGCAAGGTTATGAAGATGCACTAAAGATTTTTGAGGCCGGCGAAATTTCTAACATGGAATTGGTGCAAAAAGAGCTGATAATCGCGGAAGAGCAGCGTGCCTGGGACTTTGGCAGGAATGCTTTGTCCTTGTCTGGCTTTAACGATTGGGATTCGTTTGAAATGGAGAAGGCCAGGGGCATATCTATCTATCGAGAGAAGTTGGGGTTGCAGCAATTGTAGAGCTTCCTCCACCAATTAATAGTAAGTAGAACCCTCGGTCATTCGTAAGAATATCGAGGGTTTAGTTTTGAAAATGGGTTCTAAATCAGATAGATGAAGTCATGGATTTATTAAAATACAATAGTGAAGCCTGGGACCGCGAAGTTGCCAAAGGAAACGAATGGACTCAACCCGTAAGTCCTGAAAAAATTGCCGAAGCCAGAAAAGGGAATTGGGAGGTTGTCCTCACTCCACTAAAACCAGTTCCTCGTGATTGGTTTCCACCATTGAAAGGAAAGAAAATTCTTGCCCTTGCTTCAGCGGGTGGTCAGCAGGGACCTATCTTTGCTGCAGCTGGTGCGCAGGTAACGGTTTTTGATAATTCGCCTGCTCAGTTAGCACAAGATCGTTTAGTCGCGGAACGCGAACAATTAGAAATAGAACTCGCGCAAGGTGATATGAAAGATTTGTCTCGCTATGCCGATGAAACCTTCGACATAATTTTTCATCCTTGCTCTAACTGTTTTGTTCCAGACATAAAGCCAGTTTGGAAAGAAGCTTACCGTGTTTTAAAAAAGGGTGGGATCTTGCTTTCTGGAATTTGTAATCCTATCGCATTTGCCATAGACCCTGATTTGGAAACTAAGGGGATTGTGCAGATAAAGTATAAAATTCCTTATTCTGATCTCACTAGTCTTACAGACCAAGAGCGCAAGAGATATACTGACAAAGGAGAGCCGTTGGCATTTGGTCATACTTTAGAAGACCAGATAGGTGGTCAGATTAGCGCGGGATTTGTCATCACGGGTTTTTTTGAGGATTCTTGGACAGACGCAAATGGTCCTATTCATAAGTATATGAGCTGCTATATCGCGACTCGGGCCTTGAAAAATTAGTATCAGAAGAAGAATGGGGGCAAACTTCGCCTCACCACTTCACCAATTGATAGTGAATTGAACCTGCCTATCGGAGTAAGGTAAAGTTGGTTATTTTTTCCAATCTAACGGCAGATAACTTCTAAGTAGAGCGACACCTAAGCAATGCCCTATCGCTCCCAAAAGGAGCAGCGGCGCAAAATGCCAAACGAAAAAGTGCAAGGCATCTTCATTGGGGCAAATAAATCTAGTCGCGGCACAGGCCAAAGCCGAAGATCCCAGAACTGCTAGCATCCCCGCCATTTTCAATTGCAAGGGTGCAGCTCTCTTTAACAAAAAACAGAGAAGCAGGGTCGGCGGCAGGCTCAATATGATTATGTTTCGAATGCAGTTTATACCAGCTCCCGGATGGGGATCATGGGTGGACGTGATCAAATAAAACAAGCAAGCGGCACAAATAACTAGAGCAGAAAGTGTGGCGATATATGGCCAAGATTTTTTTTTATTGGGTATGCCAAGAGCAAAGGCAGATGCAGCGGAGGCTAAGGACAAGAGAAGTGGGAGAAAAAATTGCATGACGAATCCAGGTTTCGTTAAATTATCTTCGGTGTTGAGCCGAAGGCCAATCAATATTGCGCCTGCACTCACATAAAGTATTGCCACTCCAAGCCAGCTGGCCAACTGGATCAGAGGGTGCGAAACTAGCTTAACGGGTTCTGCCTTTGAAGCGAGCTCTTTAATAAGAAATTCAGTTTTCACGTTTTACTCCAAAAATTTTTCGGATGGTTTCGTAGCCTCGGTGCGCGGTTGCCTTAACCGCGCTTTCGCTCATCTTTAGCTGGATGGAAACATCCCTGATGCTTAGGTCCTGAATTTTCAGGAGCTCTATTATTTTTCTTTGAGGCCCAGGCAGTTTGCTAACGGCGGTGAGTAGGGTGGTCGCGGATTCTAGTTCGCTCACAGAATTTGCGAGCTCTCTCTTTAAGTTCGCCTCTCCACGTTCCCGTCTGCGTTGCTGGCGGAAATAATCCAGCATTCTGTTTTCGCAAATGGCATAGAGCCAAGGTGCCAGCGGACGCTCTGGTCGATAAGTATGGCGCGAGCGATGGATGGAAATCAGAGTTTCCTGCAGCACGTCCTCGGCTCCCGAGATATCCATTCTCTTCAATAAAAATGCACGTAGCACTACGGATGTTTCCCGTAAGAAACTCTCGTAGGCTGTCTTATTCCCCGCCTGTGCCTGCCGCAGAAGTGCAGACAATTCACTTTCTAGTTTTGAGTCCAACTCTTTCCTTTCCTCTACCCAATGCGCTCGAAGGAGATAAGTGGTTACAAAATTTGTAACCGTTTTTCCGGTAGCAACGCAGTAAGTGCTGAGTCTAATAACAGGAGAATTTTCATGTTGAAATTAATATCCTTTTTGGTGATTTTATTCGCAGGGTCAATTGGAACCGAGGTCCATGCCAAAGGTCTACAGCCGCGCTTTAAAGCTGTAGCCTTTGACTATTTCGTGATTTTTAACCCTAATTCCGTGGTGGAAGAGGTGGAGAAGGTTTTTCCAGGGAGGGGCCTGGAATTCACAAAGGCGTGGCGGAGCAAGCAGTTTGAGTATGGATTTCTACGATCGATCACCAATCGCCATGCAGATTTTTTTTCTGTAACCGGAGATGCTCTAGATTATACCGCCAAAATAATGCAGCTGAGGCTTACTCCTTTAAACCGTGCAACGCTGCTTAGCTTATACCTAAAGTTGAAGCCATGGCCAGATGCGGTGGAGGCCCTAAAAAAGCTCAGAGCAAACGGGATTCGAATCATCACGATTGCGAACTTTAGCCAGAAAATGCTAGTTGCCAATGCAGAAAATGCGGGAATTACGAACTTGTTTGATGAGCTGCTGAGCACGGAGGTGAATGGCACCTATAAGCCAGATCCCAAGGCGTATGCGTTGGGAGCGAAGAGGTTGGGTCTCAAAAAGAGTGAGATCGCATTCGCGGCTTTTGGTGGATGGGATGCCTACGGCGCTAAAAGCTACGGTTATTCAACCTACTGGGTAAACCGATTTAACCTTCCTGCAGAGAGGCTTGGGATTCAAACGGACGGCACATCTACTGACATAGAGGGTTTGCTGGTTTTTATTTTGGGAAAACAGAATTGATAAGGCGCAAGTTGATTGTAGAGGAAGGATGGGTGGAAAAAATCGCACGAGGCGATTTTTTTATGGAGCGAATCGTAGAGTATGATGAGTGAATTCCCACCCGCAAGGGATGAGAGCCACAACAAGTATTTATGGTTTGAAATAGGATCTAAAAAGACGTCGAGAATTCAATCTAAATCCAGGGGGGCAATAGATTCTATGTGGCTTGGCTCGCTAAATTTTCGATTCTGTTTCAGGTTGGATCCACATAGAAACGATGTAATATAGAAAATATGAGTCAATGCACAATAGAAGATCTGTTGGATCATCCTGGGCTTATTCCAGTGGTTATAGCGTGGATCCAAGGTCAATGGCCCAAAGAGTGGCAGTCTTTGGAGTCCGTAAAAGCAAGGCTATTAGGAAGCCACAATCCTAATCAATTGCCATTAGCATTGATTGCTTTGGATGCTAAAGCAACACCAGTGGGTTACGTTTCTCTCATTCAATTAACTCTCAAGGAGGCTAAGGGCCAGCAATACTGGGTCGATGGTTTGTATGTCGAAGTAACCCAACGTGGCCATGGTCTCGGATCGAAATTACTGCAAGCTGCGACCAGTCGAGCAAAAAATCTTGGGCTGGATCATTTATCCGCCTATACGACATCCATTTCACTTTACGCCAGAAATGGATGGTCAGTTCTCCCTGGCCAAGATGAATCAGCATCTGGCCCAATCATAATGCGAAAATCTCTATGATAGGTTTCTTGGTAGAATGAAAAGATTAAAAATGAGAGTGCCTTCGAAGATTTCTTGAAACAAATGAGTCTTTATTCTAACGATCAGACCCTTCGTTCAGAGAGATGTTTGTGCCTCGAGAAGTAGGGCGGATTGGGTGCAAACTTCGCCCCACCACCTCACCAATTGATAGTAAGTAGGATCCATGATCAAACTAAACGCGGGTAAGCCGATTTTATGTAGAAGTGGCTAGATGGTAGGCGTGAGGGTTGCCGCCCAGCAATTTATGAGCAAAATTACCTGATTCCGTGAGGCTCGGAATCTATAGAAATCCGATAGAGTTGCATGCGGTTTTTGATTTTTTTTGCACTCTTTCTTTCAGGGTTCGCACTAGCGGATTCCGATTGGAAGCCAAAATATATAAATCTCGAGCAGACGCTATTTGGCATTGAATATACATTCCAAGACCAAGCAATGGTGGATGAGCCCGGGCGCATGACGCTTGAGACTCCACATAAGCGTGAGCGTTTTAATATTTTTCGCGATGCTTATGTGCGCGAGCTTGGAGTCGATAGCTCTGCTTTAGGAACCACTGGCAGCATTGGATTTAAACCGGGAAATACAATTTCAGTTCCTGGCGATGGTAAACACGTCATCAATATGGAGCCTGTCACGATTGAGGTAAATACCACTCCAAAAACTTATGGCGAAATCGTGCCCTCGGCGGAAAAGATTTATCGGGCTTCGCGAGAGGCAAATCTCGTACCTTATGTTCAACCGGCGGCCGAGCGGTCGGGAATGGGTCATATTCATGTGGGGGGTAAATCTTTAGGAGCATCGCCGATGTACAAAAATCCCAATCTCCTGCGAAATCTGATGGTGTATCTGCACAAGCATCCCGCAGTGCTTTGGGGATTTGCCGAAGCCTATGATATTGGCTTGAATAGCAATATTGAGACTTTTCACGAACCCGCACGGCAAGAAGCCTTTGCCCGTGCCATAAAAAAATTTGATGACTGGTATAAGCATTCCTTAAATACGGGCGGCGATTTAAGAGATGGTTTGCGGCAGTTCTTAAAATTTCTTTCTGTGGAGGATAAAAGCCACGGCTTTTTTAAGCACTATCGCTACATAAATCTTGAACATCTGCGGGCGTTGGCGGATCAAGCAGCTCCCTTGGATCCGAGATTAGCGGGGAAATATACAGTTGAGTTCCGCAATTTTCGACCGCCATCTAGTCCCTTGCATGCAAAGGCCAATGCGGATTTATTATTGGGACTAATGGACCATCTATCAAAGCCTGGCTACCTTGAGCCTTTTGAAAGGATCGACCCTGCTGCTTATGATCGCTTTCACTCTGCCACTAAGGTGGCCGCCGATTGGGAGAGGGTGAAAGCTGACCTGCCCAATTACAATCTCCTTTGGGACGATATGGTGAAGGAATATGTGCAAGTGCAACAGAGTGTGGAAGCGGTGAGAGCCTCACTGCCTGAAGGCACGTTGGCTGATATCTATCCTGCCTTTTCTCGCAAAGACGACAAAGGCACAAAGTTTGAACTTCGCATTCCGGGTGAAAACAGGGAGCAGCCCAAATTCTCCCTTGAAGGAAAAGAGTTATCTTGGGAGCGAGTGAAGGTGGGCAAGGAGCACTACTGGATTGCCACATTCGATGCAAAAGGGCCAGAACTCACTGCCAAAGAGGTGCGAGCTTGGAGCTCACCGGAGCGCTGCATGCGCTGGTTTAGGGCTTTATAAGCTGGCCCCTTTAATTGTTGATGGAAATTTAAAATAGAGAAAATAAGCTCTTAGCTCGGGCTTTTAGAAGGGCATTTTCGATCTCTTAAAAAAATCACACATAAATTTATTTTCACAATAAAATTCAAATGGTTATATAAATTCATCCCCAATTAATTGGGGCCACTTTAACGCAGTCAAAAACCGACTATTTTTTCTTGGAAATAGTGCAAAATTGGACAGAAAAAAATTGAAATAGGTGCCCTTGACATCTTTTTAGCCGAAACCATCTCATAAAATATAGGAAGCCAGGAAGGCTTTCTGAATAGATAAAAATCCCAGGTTATTTCCTCGTCATTTTGGAGGCGACGCAGGAGAGCGAAAGGAGGCTATCTGCATGGTTGCGAAAATGAAGCTCAGAGACTTTTACCCGGTCTTATTATTTATTGCACTACTCTTTACAGGTGGACTCGTAAGGGCAAGCAACTACGATTACGCGGTTAACTCTACAGAGTGGAGCAAAATCATCGATCATGACAAGGCCATGGGTTCCTGTAAGGACAGTTGGCGGTCGCTTATGATCGATCCTTCTTGCAAAGATCAACGCGAGAATGAAGTTATCTCCCCAGTATTCCAGTGGGAGGACTTTCGCCCGCGGCTTTCGCAGGTGGGTAAATTAACAAACTACTAAATTAAGGGGGGCTTATGTACAGAAGAAATTCTACGCGCATAGGAATATCTCCCATGCGCGCTCGCAAGAGCAAACGAATCAAATGCTGCAATATTTGCGGAAACACATTTCGCGCGCGTTCCTTGTTTCAGCGATTTTGCCATCGTTGCAAAGAAAGTGAGGAGATATTGCGTTTTGTAGATTGGTTGCCTGAGTTGGACAACTCATTGGTAGCAAGGACATCAGCATAAAACAGAAGGAGGAAAAAAATGGAGCACTTCAACTTCAAGGGGTTCGACCCAAGTGAATCGCTAAAAGCAAAATCCTATCGGAGTCTCGAAAAGATCGTAAACCGCGCGCCCAGCGATGCGAGCGTGGTCGCTGTACTAGAGAAGGGCAGAGATCTATTTCATTGTTCCATTGAGGTAGTTTCGAGCGGTTTTCCGTTTTCAGTATCGACGACGCACAGATTCGCCGATATTGCCCTTGATAAGGCAGAGCTTGCGGCGCTTCGAAAGTTGGACCGTTGGTGCAACTCCCATTTTGTCAGAGCCGAGGACGCGCCCATGCGGGCTCCATTTAGGATGGCCACCTAGGTCTCTTGACAACAAAAAAAGTGAAACTATTTTTTTTATTAGAAGCAACAACTACTTTAAAAGGAGGAATCTATATGAACTATCTAGCTAGAAAAAATGATCTTTGGAATCCTCTTGCCGATCTTCGTCGCGAGATGGATTCCGTATTAGACAACTTCTTCACACCCACAGTGAATCGTAGTTGGCGGGAGTTCGAACAAGTATGGGCTCCGGCATGCGAGGTGGCTGAGGAGGGGGGTCACTATCTTATGTCCCTAGAGATGCCCGGAATCCCTAAGGAAGAAATTAAGGTGGAGGTTGCCGATAATACCATTACTGTATCCGGGGAGCGGCACGCAAAAGATGAGAAGAAAGAAGGCGGCACCTGGTACGGAGAAAGACGCTATGGAAAGTTCACGCGCTCTTTCACTTTGCCTGCCGGTATCGATGCCGAAAAAATTGAGGCCAACTATCAAGATGGTGTGCTTAGCCTGATGGTGCCTAAGGCCGAGTCTGCTAAACCCCGCCAGATTAAGATTGGCAGCAACACGGGCTTCTTCGGAAAGCTCTTTGGAGAATCCGGAAAGTCAGAGGAGGAAAAATCCTCTGAAGCGAAGGTGAAAATCGCATAAATCGGTTGTGGCGTATGCTGATCACTAGGTACGCCGAAAGAGTCCGGGGCATTTTCCCTTGGACACAAAACTGCGGCTTAGCCGCTCCTCCGCCCACGGAATGTGGGCGGAGGGTTCTTAATTTTATTTGAATGGATTCAAAGGAGGTTAAGGCATGAGTATGCTTGCGATAATTGTAGCTATCTTAATTGGAGCACCGATACTGTGCGCGATCTGTGTTCTTTTGGCGTTAGTTCCATTTTTTCTTTTAGGTCTGGTCGGATTGGCCGCTTCGAAATTCGGCGGCAGTAACACGTCGTCAAAGTCGAGTTCTGAGTCACGCGACAGCATGTCGGACTTCCCGCCCGGTATTCGCTTCCGCATCAGAAACGGTACGCCGTTATATGGGCGAAATGCGAGAGCAATGTGATATGTGGAGCAAATTTAAAATTCCAGTAATTGCGCTGCTTAGCGCAGCTTTGGGGGCCACAGGTGTGTTGCTTTATAACCATCATGGGAAAAAGCCTGAAGCCAATGCCTCAAGCGACGACCATTTCAATTCCATTCTTAAGGATCAGCAAAAGCTGTTCAAAAATTTCGACAGCATGTTCGATGACAACTTTTTCCGTCGCGACGATCCCTTTGAGGAGATGAAAAAATTCAGAAAGCGTCTCATGGGGCAATTCGACCACGGGCGAGATAACCATTTCTCCAGCCCGTTCGACTCCTGGTACGAGGATAAGTTTGGCGGCGGGAACGTAGAGGATATCAGTAAGCGAGAAGATGAAAAATACGTTTACTATGACATCAAGGTCGCAGGAGTAGACGGCACAAAGGTAAATGCTACGGTGAAAGATGGCTATTTGACTATCTCGGGAGAGGTAAAGCGTTCGCATGGCGGTGAAACGGACGGCCAGGCGCGGTCTGTTTTTCAGTCTTCCTTTCGGAGAAGTTTCCCGTTACCTGAAAATGTAGATTGGGAGAAAATGGAAATGAACAGCGAAAAAAATAAGATTGTACTGAAGTTTCCTAAGATTGAGTGGTCTAAGTAGAGTGGGGCGTGCCAGAGTTCCAACTAAGGTAAGCCTAAAGTTCCACATGTCTTCGCTATATTAAAACTGAAACTGCGCGCCCGCGCCTAAGCTGTCGTTTGTTAGCATAGCTCCAGCGGCCCAGCTCCAAGCTGGGGAATACATTAACGTCACTTCAAATTCGGCAGTATGTGCGCCGTTCTGGTTCGGGCGCCACGTAAATTCGGCTTCCGAGAAAATGGTCTTGGTCCACTGAAACTTCTTTTCTATGTCGATTCGAAATTTTCCTTTGTGGTTCACGAGAACATTCGTTTCGATAAGCATTGGCAGAATGTAACCAATGCCCAACACTCCGGTAATTTCTTTGCCAAAACTCGTTGCCCCGCCAACGATGTTGAAGTAGTTACTAGTCCATCGGCGATAGAAAAGATCGGCCTCGTAATCCCACCCCTCACTAAAGGAAAAATTCTTCCCGGCCGTATTGGCGCCTTCTACACGAGCTTCTATTTGGTTCCACGTTTGCGAGATTCGGAAAAATGCCTCTGCGTGATTAGAAGCTACTTCTACGGAGCCATATTTATACCAATGGTCATGCAAATGCGGATCATGTTTTTCATGCGCTGCCATCTCTGGCTTGGGGGTAAAGCTTGTGTACTTCACCACGCGAGCCATGCCGGTTTTCATGTGATAGAGGTTGTGGCAGTGAAGCATCCACTGGCCTGGCTCGTTGGCGTAAAATTCAATTGTGCGCGTTCCATGAGGTGGAACATCTACGGTGTGCTTTAAAGGCGAATGCGAGCCGTGTTTATTGAGCACGCGAAAAAAGTGTCCATGAAGGTGCATCGGGTGATGCATCATGGTTTCGTTTTCATAGGTGAAGCGAACTATATCGCTTTCATTGATTTCAATTGTGCGATCTTCATGAATGGCTTTTCCATTGATATGCCAGATATAGCGTTCCATATCGCCGCCGAGCACGAGTTTTAAATCATGAATTTTCTTATTCTTGGGCAAGGCTGTTGAGGATGGCGCCTTTAGCTCATCCACGGTGAGAGTTTCGATAACTTTGAGTGGTTTTTCTTTTTGGGGAGTAGGTATTTTATCGTGCTCCGAATGAGCTCCGTGGGCGGAATGGTCTATGTGGTGCTCAGCATGCTCATCCTCTTCGTTAGTCTCTGGCTCCGTCTTGTGTTGGGAGTGATCTATTTTCGAATGATCTATGCTGCCGTGAGCTCCATGATCCATTGGTGCGTACATGTTTGGCATCGGACGCGTGGGTGCACTTACTTTCGGACCCATGCCGATCCATCCCGAGGCATATCCCGTGCCGTCCTGGCAAGTGGCGCGAAGTTCGAAATTTTTATGTTCAGGAACAGTGAAGAGTACATCGTAAGTCTCGGCCATGCCGATTAAAATTTCTTTCGCATAAGTGGATTCAATATCTACTCCATCAGCCGAAATCACTTTCATCGGATCCTGACCTAGTGAAACATAAAAGTAGCTAGAGGCCCCAGCATTAATAATGCGTAAACGAACTCGATCACCTGGGTGAACGGTTGCCAACTGGGAATCCCTCTTACCGTTAATGAGAAAAGCATCATACCCAACATCGGAGAGGTCCATACCTCCCATTCGGGTCCATTCGTTATTAAGATAAGTTCCAACGGCGCCAGCCTTAATCGCTCCAGCCCAGGAGCGAACCGTATCTTTTTTATGAAGGTAGTAATCGCCATCTTTCTTTAGGTTTCGAAGGATCTGATCCGCATTTTCGTCGGACCAATCGCTCAAGACAACGACAACGTCTTTATCGTATTGAATGGTTTTCTTCTTAGGGTGTATGACAAGAGCTCCGTAGACGCCTTTCTGCTCCTGAACTCCAGTGTGTGAGTGATACCAATATGTTCCGTGCTGGCGGATTTTAAAACGAAAGGTGTGGGATTTTCCTGGGAAAATGGGTGGTGTATTCACATATGCCACACCATCTTCTTCCGGAGGCAGAAGAATGCCGTGCCAGTGAATAGATACCTCCTCGTTGGGAGTATTATTTATGACCTTTATCTCCGCATCGTCACCCTCGGTAAACTCTAAGGTAGGAGCAGGGATCCCACCGTTAACCGTTAGAGCAAAATCGACTTCCTTTTTGCCGCTAAGATTCACGTTTTGGCGATTCACCGTAAGTTCATAGCGCACAGTTTTCGCAAAAGCTTTTGAAGCAAGGGAGAATGCGAAAAAGAGAAGCGCGGCTATGATTAGGGAAAATTTCAATGTTCTCAGGCCACGTTCGTCTTGCATTTCAAACTCTAGCTTCCGGTGCTCCAGGCAAAGCTTTGGAATCGGGCATTCGTCGTGGAGGTTCATTTTTTAGTCTCCTTCATTTCAAGGTCTACGATAATTGGGCAATCCGGCCGATGATCTCCATGGCAATTTTGCGCGAGGTGTCTCAGGGTGCCTGCTATTTCTTGAAGTTCATGAATCTTAGCTTCAAGGTTTTTTAAGTGGGTAAGGGCAAGAGTTTTCACTTCTTTACTGGCTCGGCTCCTATTCCTCCACAAGCCAATCAGCTTTTGGATTTCCTTCATTCCGAAACCGAGGTTTCTTGCTCGCTTAACAAAGCGGAGCACATGCACATCATTTTCTGAATAAACTCGGTACCCCGAGCTTGTTCTTGCTGCTTTTGGAATCAATTTAATTGATTCGTAGTGGCGGATCAGTTTTGCGTTTACGCCTGAAGCTTTTGCTAGCTCACCAATGTTCATGTAAGTCTCCTCCTCGTAATTAATACCATAAGGCTTCCAACGGTTGGAAGGTCAATAAGGAAGTTAAAATTTTGGTTAAAGTGCCATATAATGCAGTTGATGCGGTATTTTAAAGAGCTCTTGACCTTCCAATTATTGGAAGGTCGATAGTGGTTATAGAACCTAATAGATAGTACTTAAAGAACGGAGGATATATGAAACAAGCAAACCATAACCACGAAGCTCATAGCCATGCCGATGGAGCGAGCTGCTGCTCGATAAAGCCCACAAGGAATTTGGCAAAAGATCCCGTGTGCGGCATGGATGTGGACCCTACCACATCAAAATGGAAGTTAGAGCACGAAGGCGAAACCTTCCACTTCTGCAATCCAAAGTGCAAAGACAAGTTTTCCGCGAATCCTCACGCATATCTCCATAAGCAGAAGACCGAGAATTCGATGCTCACTGCTGTGAGCGACGATCGCATCTACACGTGCCCAATGCATCCTGAGGTTCGTCAGAAAGGGCCAGGAAGCTGCCCGAAGTGCGGAATGGCGCTTGAGCCGGAAGAGGTTAGTTTAGAAGAAGTGGAAAATCCTGAGCTCGTTGATTTTACGAAAAGACTTTGGGTAAGCGCCATCTTATCAATTCCTCTTGCACTTCTTGCCATGTCCGATCTCATTCCCGGGCAGCCGATTCAGCACGCCGTGCCAGCGCAAATTCTGGCTTGGATTCAATTTGTATTAGCTACTCCTGTGGTGCTTTGGGGGGGATGGCCGTTTCTGGAACGTGGTTGGGCTTCGCTTAAAAACAAGAGTTTGAATATGTTCACGCTAATTGCGATTGGCACCGGCGTTGCTTACGTATACAGCGTCTTTGCGACGCTATTTCCAAGTTTTTTTCCAGGCACATTCAAAGCCCATGGAGGGATGGTTGCGCTTTATTACGAAGCGGCTGCTGTAATCATTACATTGGTACTGGTTGGGCAAGTGCTCGAATTAAGAGCCCGTAGTCAAACGGGTAATGCCATTCGCGCGCTCTTGGGACTAGCTGCTAAAACTGCGCGAAGAATCTCAGCGAATGGTACCGAAGAAGAAATTCCTATGGAACATATCCAAGTAGGGGATCGGTTGCGCGTTCGTCCAGGTGAAAAGACTCCCGTCGATGGAAAGGTGATTGAGGGGCAAAGCTCAATCGACGAATCCATGATTACTGGAGAACCGATCCCAGTGGAGAAATCTGCGGGAGACTTAGTCACGGGTGCCACAGTAAACGGAACGGGAAGCTTTATCATGGAGGCAACACGTGTTGGCTCAGAAACGCTTCTTGCCCAGATTGTAAAAATGGTTAGCCAGGCACAAAGGAGCCGCGCACCGATCCAGAAGCTGGCGGATCAAGTTTCATCTTATTTTGTGCCTGCGGTAGTGGCCATCGCTGTCATCACTGCATTTGTTTGGGCCTTCTTCGGACCAGAACCGGCATTGTCTTACGCTATTGTAAATTCTGTGGCAGTTCTTATCATTGCGTGTCCGTGTGCTTTGGGGCTTGCGACTCCCATGTCGATCATGGTGGGAACAGGGAAGGGCGCGACATTGGGAGTACTCATCAAGAGTGCAGAAGCACTCGAAACGATGGAGAAGATCACTACGCTCGTAGTGGATAAGACAGGCACGCTAACTGTAGGAAAGCCAAAGCTCTCGATGGTCAAGGCAACCGGCGCGCTTTCGGAAGATGAACTACTGCGATACTCTGCTTCACTGGAAAACGTAAGTGAACACCCTTTGGCAGAGGCAATTATTGCAGGAGCAAAAGCGAGGGGGCTTGAGCTTCAATCGGTAGAAAAATTTGAGTCCTTCACCGGTATGGGCGTTAGCGGCACTATAAACGGAAAGCCCCTCCATATTGGTAATAAGAGGCTTCTAGAAAAATTTGGGATTGAAGCGACAAAACTCGCAGCCATTGCTAATGAATTACAGGTGCAGGGTCATGGCGTCATGCTTGTGGCTTTCGATAATCAGCCTGCGGGGGTGATTGCTGTGCAAGATCCAATAAAGGAGACCGCCAAAGACGCGATCCAGTATTTTCATTCTCGGAAAATCAAGGTGATGATGCTCACGGGAGACAATAAAAACACCGCAAAGACGGTTGCCGACAAGCTCGGGATTGATCGTTTCGAGGCGGAAGTTTTGCCAGAACACAAACATGAGTTTGTAAAAAAGCTGCAAAGTGATGGCGAGAAAGTTGCCATGGCCGGTGATGGTATCAACGACGCTCCTGCACTAGCGCAAGCTCATATTGGGATTGCTATGGGCACGGGAACAGATGTGGCGATGGAGAGTGCCGGCATAACCCTTGTAAAAGGCGATCTCAGCGGTATCGTGAAGGCTCATAAGCTAAGCCAGGAGACAATGAAGAACATTCGACAGAATCTTTTCTTTGCGTTTGTCTACAATGCTTTGGGAGTTCCGGTGGCGGCGGGAGTTTTGTTTCCCGTGTTTGGGATTTTGCTTAATCCAATGATGGCGAGCTTGGCCATGAGTTTAAGCTCTGTATCGGTAATAGGGAATGCATTGCGGTTGAGGCGAATAAAGATATGAATGTGCACTTCCCTTAGTTCACCTCAAGTTTTGAATCGAGAAACCGAAGTTTTGTGCCAATTGTTGCGCGAATCCTAATTCGGAATAGTATTAAAGCGCTTAGAAAATTCTGCGGACTTCCTGGCTGAATTAAATTACCCTAATAGAATGATGAAAACTTTCCTGGCATGGTTCGCAGTTTTAGGAGCGATCGCTCTGTTTCTCTTTTCTTGTTTTGTGGCCGCTGCCGACGGGCAGGGCGCGTTTCTTTTTATTTTTACCTTTCCCGCCCTCTTTCTACTGCTTGTTTTGGCAATTGCCCTCACCCGCGGAGGAGGGGGCTGGAAGAAAGGTGCCAATTGGGTTTCGCGAGTTACGCTGTTTGTTACTCTAGCTTTTCTGATTTTCGCATTCATTCCAGGATTGAATCTTTTCAGCAAAGTGGTGATGGATGGGGTCAGTTTCACGTTTCAAAGTGTGACAGGGAAAACACCCTACGCATGGGTGCGAGCGCGGAATCACATTTCCGTAAAAATAATGGAAGCGCTGAAAAAAAGCAGTGGCCAAGAGCTTGATCTGAGGGAAGTGTCTGCGAGCTATCAGTGGGATAGCGTTTGCTTCTTCGGCCCGTATACCACGGACGAGGCGGCGGCGAAGGTGCTGCAGCTTTCGTACGAATGGAAGCTCAGTGATAACAGCAAAGTGGGGCTTTCGGATGGTGTAAATGCTTTGGTATTTCTATTCGAATACAAAAGCCGTGGCGTGGCATATGTAGCGGACATAAGCCGCTCTCAGGCAGACTTTGCTAAGCTCTCGGGCCAGTGCTTTTCGAAAGAGAAGGCGCGTTTTGTGAAGGTGACTGGCGGGGGCACGGAATTTCAAATAGCGACAGATTAGATCCATCGTATGTGAGCGTTGAGATCATGTGGCGCATGCCGGAATAGGAGTTTCGCGCACGAGCGAAGAAAAGAGTCCGGCGCCGGACAAGCGGTGCAGCAATAATAACTTCGGGCGATTTTGCCACTTTTGGGATAATAACTTCCCATGTCAAAAGAAAACTGTTCCGTATGCCAGCTGCCGCGGGCGACTGTTGAATGTGGTGTCTGCGAAAGTGCGCTTTGTAAAGGCTGTGAGAGCTTTCTTGAGCCCGATCATTTTTCCTTTTGGGCGGTGGTTCCCGAGGAATTAAAGCTCGTTCACTACTGCCCTGATTGTTTTGAACAAACTGTTGTTCCGGCACAAACGAAATACGAAGAGATAATGGCTGCCGCTCGCGAGGTGAATATTTTTTTCATCGCCGATCGGAATTTACCTAGGGTTCTCAAAAAGGCCAAGAATCCGATCAGCGTGCAGGATTGCAAGGATCGGGATGAAACAATCTTGCGTTTAGGATTCATGGCCGCGGAGCTGGGTTTTAATTCTGTGATCAAAGTGGACGTGACGGCGAAACAAATTCGTAATCTCGCGTACCAAACGAGTAGCTGGCAGGGCACGGGCATGCCGGTGGATATTGATGTGTTCCGTTAGTGTCCGGCTACTTTCTGTGTCGCATGCGCGTTAAATCTCACGCGCAGAGCGAATTCCCAAAAGTCCGGCGCCGGGCAAGCGGTGCAGCAATCCTTACGGACAAGCCGGATTATGCTCCGGCTCTTTAGGTGGAGTCCAGCTGCTCGGCAAACCCGTTACCATCGCTAGCGCGCGATAAGCATTGATCCGTCCGCCCCACATCACCTTATCCTGCATCGCCGGCACTTTATCTACGCTCGCAAGCAATGCGCCCTTGATCTGCAAATAATTGAGATCCGGCCGCGCAGCCACCATCGTGGCCAGCACGCCCGAAACTAAAGGTGTTGCCATGGAAGTACCGCTCAAAGTTTGGTAGCTGTTTCCATTTTTGGTGGAATAGATTTTTGCGCCCGGAGCTGCGAGGTGCACTCGCTTATAACCGTAGTTGGAAAAACTCGCGAGCGAGTCAGCACTTGTGCTTGCGGCAACGCTGATCACGTTATCGTGCTCGTAGTTGGCTGGGTAAAAATTAGTTTTATCATTATTCGCGCCATTATTGCCGGCGGCGGCAACGAACAGGATGCCCGCGTCTTTGGCGCGCCCAATGGCTTCAAAGAGAGAATAGGAAAAAGAAGTAGAACCCCAGCTGTTGTTGATGATTTTTGCGCCCTTAGCAATGGCGTAATCGATGGCGCGGATGGCGTCGGAGGTTTTTCCGGAGCCCGCGCTGCCTAGGAATTTCATTGTCATGATTCGCACCACTTGAGCGTGGCCAGAAATTCCCACACCATTATTGCCAACGGCCCCTATGGTGCCGGCCACGTGGGTGCCGTGGTAGGATCTTTGGTCGTCCGCAAGCACAGAGGGATTGTTTTTCACAAAGTTCCAGCCGTGGATATCGTCCACGAAGCCGTTGTGATCATCGTCAATGCCATTAGCCACTTCGCCCGGATTGGTCCAGAGATTTTTTACAAGATCGGGGTGGGAAGGATCGATCCCGGAATCGAGCACTGCCACAATCACTTCTTCAGAACCGCGGCTAATATCCCAGGCTTTATTGGAGTTCACAACATTATGTGCCCACTGGGAAACAATATTTGGATCGTTACTCTGCAGAGCGAATTGCACCGGATAGTCGGGCTCGATGTATTCATACAAAGAGGGGTCGAGGATTTCGTTGAGCTCTTCCACGGTGCGGGCTTGTTCGCTTTCGATCAGTAAAAAATCGCTGTTAAGTTTTTGCACAGAAGCTATACCGCTGAGAGCGTGCTGCAAAAAAATTTCCGTTTCGCCGGCGCGCAGGCCAACGTTGGGATTGGTTTTCAAAATAAAACCCGTACTAGCTTCTTCCGTAAGAGCAGATGCGCTTGTGAGAGAAGAAATAGTGGTAGAGGTGGAGCAAATTTGTGGAGTGGCTACTGAGGCACTTTTTTCTTCCTTAGCGCCACAGGCGGATAAAAGCAGGCATGTTGCCAACAAGATAAAATGTTTTTTCATATGTCATCATTATACGTAGCGTTTAACGCCAGGGTAAAAAGTAAGCACTTTATAGTAAATGGAATATGTTTTGTCAGGTGCAGTTACGCTTTAGCGTGTACAAAAAGGATCAATAGCTTAGTGCATGCGTAGGAATTCGGATTAGGTTATCTTTTTTGTATGGCCAAAAAATCGGCAAAACTCGGATGGAAGCCTTTAGCGATGGTGTTTTAGCGATCATCATCACGATCATGGTGCTCGAAATCAAAGTTCCCCACGGAGCGGATATGGATACTTTGATGAGCCTTTATCCAAAATTTATCAGCTACGTATTGAGCTTTGTGTATGTGGGGATCTACTGGAATAACCATCATCACATGCTTCATACGGCCAAAGCGATTTCGGGAACGATCCTCTGGGCCAACCTGCACCTACTTTTTTGGCTATCGCTGATTCCGTTTGCCACGGGTTGGATGGGCGAAAATCATTTCGCTGCTTTTCCTACGCAAGTGTATGGCGTTGTGCTTTTAATGGCGGCCATTGCCTATTGGCTTCTCCAAACCACCATCATTGCTTATCAAGGTGAGAATGATGTTCTGAAGCGCGCCATCGGCTCTGATTGGAAAGGCAAACTCTCTCCCCTCATTTATCTGGTTGCTATCTTTGTAGCGCATTGGCAACCGTGGCTTGCTTTCGTGCTTTACGGCGTGGTGGCTTTGATTTGGATTGTTCCAGATCCTCGGATCGCCAGAATGTATCACGCAGATTGAATGCGGATTTTTGCCCTCGCTCGCTCTTGCTGATTGTGAGAGGTTAAAGGTGGTTTTTAGTGCGGCTTGCAGCAAGGGTCTTCCGTTGCAAAGAGGATCAAAGGGCCCACCATGGTTATTTTAAAAATTGGATTTAAAATCTAACTATTTATGCCGTAATTGTTCCTATATAAATCTTTAGACAGATTTAAATTCCTGAATAAGCTTTAATTGATCTACGACTATTTGGATCTCTTCTCTCACAATCCATGTTATGACTAATCGCATATGGCGATCTTGATCGGGGCCCAGGGCATCAGTAAAACGTTTGCTGAGCGCTTCTTATTTAAAGATATTTCTTTTTCCATCGAAAGTGGGGAGCGGGTGGGCTTGATTGGCCCCAATGGTGCGGGAAAATCCACGCTGCTTTCGATCCTTGCTGGTCGCCATACTCCCGATATGGGAAAGCTTTCCATACAACGTGGTTTAAAAGTGGCCTACCTCGAGCAGGTTCCCAAATTTAAAGAGGGTCAAAGCGTGCAGGAAGCAGCAATGGAAGGCGCGGTAGATCCCCACGACTGGGAAGAGATTGCTAGAGCCCAGGAGCTCATGAGCAAGCTTGAACTTAGCGATTTTGAAGAGAAAGAAGTTTCTACGCTCTCGGGCGGTTGGAAAAAACGGGTGGCTCTTGTGCGGGAGCTCATGAAGCAACCCGATTTATTTTTGCTCGACGAACCCACCAACCATCTCGACGTGGAAAGTATCCTTTGGCTTGAGGAATTTTTGTCGTCAGCGAAATTTGCGACCCTCACGATCACCCACGATCGTGTTTTCCTACAAAAAGTTTCAACTCGTATCATCGAAATCAATCGGAAATATCCTTTAGGTTTGCTTTCGGTGAAGGGCGACTATCTCTCTTACCTCGAAGCACAAGAGCAGCTCTTCGCCCAGCAGGCGAGCACAGAATTAAAACTAAAAAACACGCTCAGGCGGGAAACGGAATGGTTGCGAAGGGGAGCCAAGGCGCGAACCACAAAGCAACAGGCGCGTATTCAGCGCCATGGTGAGCTTTCAGCCGAAGTGGAAGAGATCAGCTACCGTAACCAAGAGAGCTCCGCAAAATTTGATTTTCAAGGTTTTGATCGGAATCCCAAACGTTTAGTGGACGCGGAAAAAATTTCTAAGTCCTACGACGGTAAACTCATTGTTCCACCCATTGATCTTTTACTTACCCCCAAGAGCCGCATTGGTCTACTTGGCGCCAACGGTTCGGGAAAATCTACTCTGATCCGTATGTTGATCGGCCAAGAAACCCCAGATTCCGGCAAAATCACTAGGGCCGAAAACGTGAAAGTGGCCTATTTCGAGCAAAACCGTGAAAGCTTGGATCCTGAGCTTTCCGTGATGCGCACGATTTGTGGTCGCGGGGATCATGTGGACTACGGCGGCGCCCGCATCCATGTGCGTTCCTATCTTGATCGCTTTCTTTTTTCCGGCAACATGTTGGACCAAGCCGTTGGCAAACTTTCTGGCGGCGAGCAAAGCCGTCTTTTGCTTGCTATCCTCATGCTCCAGGAATCAAATCTCTTGGTCTTGGACGAGCCCACAAACGATCTCGACATCGTAACGCTGGATCTATTGCAGGAAGTGCTGCAGGAATTTAACGGAGCTGTACTGATCGCTACCCATGATCGCTATTTTATGGACCAAGTGGCAAACCAGATCTTAGGATTCGGCGTGAACAATAAAGGCGCACGCACGATCGAAAAATTTGCCAACCTTGCCCAGTGGGAGGCCTGGCATGAAGGCCAAGCGGATCTTGTGCGTAATGCTAAGGCGAATCAAAAAAAATCCGAATCCAATTCCGTTGCTAAAGCGCCTGCAGGCAAAAAGAAACTAAGTTTTAAAGAGCAGCGTGAGCTCGACACCATGGAAGAAACAATCCAAAAGGCAGAAAATAAGCTCGCGGAGCTTACGGAAGAAAGCAGCAAGCCCGCCATTATTTCCAATGCCACGAAGCTTCTCGAAATCACGCAAGAGATGGCGCAGCTCGAAAAAGAAATCCAGCGCCTATACGCCAGATGGCAGGAGCTGAGTTCTTAGCCGAAATACTAAGCCCACCTGGTTTCTGGTAATCTAAGGAATCCCGCTACTTTTGCCGATATTCTTAGGTGATTTATACGCGAATTTTACTCCTGTGTTTGCTTCTGTTTGGAGTTCAAGGCGCTTGGGCGCGAAATACGTGCCCTGGGGCCTATGCTCGCCTAACAAGCTTTATCGAGGATGGTTTTTCTTTCGATCTAGTTCCTAAGCTCACGGGCAAAGCCACGATTCCTAGCCACGCCGAAAGCCAGGCGAATTTAAAACTACTTTCCACGCTCTGGGATGAATCGCGTCCAGACGCTGATTTTCTTCAGGTGGTGCAAAAAGCAAAAGATAAAGGAAAAATGAAGAAGAAGCGTTTGCAGGAATTGCTGGAAGATCGGGAGCGGCTGAAGGCCCTGCGATTTCTGTGTGAAGCCATCTGCACAGAAGGCACAATTCCCAAAAATCTCGATCGTCTGATTGTTCGCATGGGGCGCTTAAAAGACGCTGTAAAGTTTGGTGATGAGAGCGAAATCGAACAGACGGCTAAGAAATTCTTAAAAGTGCTCAACAAGAAATACTTGGCAAGTGTGGATAAAGAAATCAAGGGCCTAGAGCCCATGACCCCTGAACAGCTTCAGAAAAGAATATCTCAGATTAGTAAAAGCATGCGAATGAGTTTAAGTGAAAATAAGCTCACGGAAGTAGACTACCATGAGTTACGGAAAAACGTGGGGCGTTTGCAAGCGATCGTGATGATGAATGCCATAATCTCCAATCGAGTGGCTGATAAAAATTCCCATGATATCTTTCGCCAAGTGTTTGAGGCTATGGGCCAGCGGCATAATAAATTAGTAAAGGCGGATCTGCAGGGCGAAGATGTGGGAAAAATTAAGGTCAAAGATTACGAGCGCGAGCAGATCGAAGAACTTCTTCAGTATTTTGAAGTAGATTAAACGAAACGCTCCCAATTGCCCTAAATCTTGAAACTATTTGGTCTGATGGGTATCCTTTGCCGGTGTTTCATTTTTGAAATGAGGAGGATGCTGTGGCCAGATACGTAGACGGATTCGTAATACCTATTAAACGCAAGAATGTTAGGGCTTATAAAAAGATGGCCCAATGGGGCTGCAATATGTGGATGAAGCACGGAGCTTTGAGCTACTACGAGTGCGTGATCGATGATTTTTCCAAGCACGGCTTAGGTTTTAAAAAGATGTGTAAACTAAAAACGGGTGAGACAGCCGTTTTCGCTTACATCGTTTACCGATCTAAAGCGCACCGCAACCAAGTGAACAAAAAAGTGATGAAAGAAATGGAAAAAGCCGCGGGCGATTCCATGAAGATGCCCTTCGATATGAAGCGCTTTGCGATGGCGGGCTGTAAGGTAATTGTTAGAGCTAAGTAAATCCCGGATTCCAGTACTGGTATCCAGGGATACTTTTAACTGGTATTCCAGGCACCTGACGGAAATATTTATCAGATTCAACAGAGGCGCTGATTAAGGCCTCTTTTTTTTCTTTGAATCATCCAAAGATTCCATTTCCACGTCTTTTAAAAGCCCTGAAATGGGAAAAACGCTTAGAAAAACGAGCCATAGTACTCTTAAAGCTTTTCTCATGGGCTACCTTTGCTATAGCAGTGAAGGAAGTGAAAAAACACGAGCTAGCCCCCTGTAAATAACATAAAATTTAGGGTTATTAGGGGTGTATTTTAGCTTTAAGCTCTGTAAATTCCGGCATTAACGCTGGGCGATATATCTACTAAACCCTTCTTTCACATCATTTCTAAGGGGTTCCTATGAGAATGCTTCTTTTGTTGAGTCTTATTTTTGGTTCCGTAAACACTCAGGCCGCTGAGCTTGAGGGCACCTATGTGGGTTGCGGTGTTTCCAGTGCGTTTGGTCCGGCCCAGGCGATTTTTCATCTCGTAAAAATGCGCACAGGCTTTGGCGAGAATGATTTCCAATACGCCGCTGCCTTTGGTTGGTACGGCAAAGAAAATGGGGACAATTTTTTCCCAAAGGTTACTTTCAACGCTGACGGTACCAAGATGCTCATGAAAATCGAAGTGAATCCAAAAGTAGATTACGGTCTGATCGTTAAATCCCTTTACGTAGAAGTTCAACCCGATGGCGAAACTCTCGTGGGTTCCTACCGTGCTAATTCTACGCAAGCTGACGGACTTCTTCTTTCCGGGGATTGGACGGCGAAGCGGCTAGATACCAACAAGATTCCAAAGCTCAATTGCCGCTAAAACTGTTGATTGTGAGGGTGGCCTCTATTGCCTCACAATCAAAATTTTTTATAAAGCCAGAATATGGCATTATAAAGATATGAATCGCAGAGGATTTCTTAGGTCCGGAATTTATCTTTTAACTTCCCTAATTACATTTGGTCTGTACCGTTATTTTCGTGGGTCCATGCCCATAGAAACGCTGGATGCGGTGACTCCCGAACCAATATACCAGAAACGAAATCAGGTTCTGGATAAATCGATCTATAATTTTTCCGACGAAACTAAGATTTCATCTGATGAAATTACAAGCTATCAGGCCATCACGAATTATAATAACTTCTATGAATTTTCTACGGATAAAGAAGGGGTTGCGGCAAGAGCAGAAAATTGGAAGATAGAAGATTGGAGCTTGGAAGTTAGCGGGTTGGTAGAGAAGCCCTTCAAGCTTTCCTTGGCGGATATTAGAAAAATAGAAACGGAGGAACGCATCTATCGATTCCGCTGCGTGGAGGGTTGGTCGATGGTGATTCCGTGGCAAGGATTTCCATTGGCTAAATTACTAGAGGAAGCAAAGCCAACGCCTAAGGCCCGTTATGTGGCGTTTGAAAGTTTTTACGACGCTGAAAAAATGCCATTTGCTAGGTTTGCGGGCATTCCTTTTCCCTATGTGGAGGGTTTACGCTTGGATGAAGCTTTGCATCCGCTCACCATTCTCGCAACCGGGCTTTATAATAGGTTATTGCCGAATCAAAATGGTGCGCCTGTCCGCTTGGTGGTGCCATGGAAGTATGGATTTAAAAGCATTAAATCGGTGGTCAAGATCAAGCTCACCGATACTGAGCCCGCCACAACATGGAATCTTGCGAACCCAGGCGAATATGGTTTTTACTCGAACGTAAACCCCGAGGTAGATCATCCGCGTTGGTCACAAAAGAGGGAGCGCCGGATTGGAGAGCTTGGGTTGCGAGATACTTTGCTGTTTAATGGATACGAAAAACAAGTAGCCTCTCTATACACTGGAATGGATTTAAGGAAATATTTCTAAATGCTAGAAGCATTGGCGGAAGCAGGGTTTCAAAAAAAACTTTTGTGGCTCAACGGCAGCCTTCCCTTGATTTTTTTGGTGGCGGATTTTTGGCAAGGCAAGCTTGGCGCTAATCCTCCTGAAGCGATTATTCGCACTACTGGCGTAGTAGCAATTATTTTTTTAGCCCTTACGTTGGCTGTTACACCGATGGCAAAAATAGGAAAACAAACTTGGCTGATTCGGCATCGGCGTTGGCTCGGGCTTTTTTGTTTTTACTACGCACTTTTACATTTGTTTAGCTATACGGTGTTCGACAAAGAACTCCAAATTGCAGCTATTGTGACAGACATTCAAAAACGCCCTTTTATTTTGTTGGGCTTCTTAGGTTTTTTATTATCGCTTCCTTTAGCAATTACTTCTAACAATACAATGGTTAGGAAGCTCGGGGCAGTGCGCTGGAAGAAGCTACATAAACTTACCTACCTCATTCCTCCCATAGTTGTGGCTCACTATTGGCTGATCGTGAAATCCGATATTTTTTATCCAGCTATTTTTGCCTTGGTTTTTTTCATTCTTTTGATCTTGCGGATACGGATACGAAAAGATGCATAGAAACATAAACGCTTTAAATTTATTTGATTAGCAACAGGAGTAAGCCGTGTCTACAACCACTTTAGCTTGGATCTTCCTTGTTTTAGCAGGTGTACTCGAAATCTGCTGGGCCATTGGCCTGAAATACACAGAAGGTTTTACGAAACTTGTTCCAAGTGCATTCACCCTCGTGACTCTGGCGGGGAGTATGTACCTTTTAGCGAGGGCTAGCCAGGTTTTGCCGATTGGCACAGCCTATGGTGTGTGGGTGGGGATTGGAGCGCTGGGAGCTTCTATCTTAGGTATTTTTCTTTTCCAGGAACCAGCAACGCCACTAAGAATATTTTTTATTTGTTTGTTATTGGTATCGATCGTTGGCTTGAAGGTATCGGCGTAAGTGTGCTTGTAAAAAATTTAGTCCAATAACGCCTCAACTCTTTCTAAAACCCTATTATTTTCCTATTTATCTGAGGCATGACGCTTGCAAAACCTCTATGCAGAAACAAATAGGAGGTATCTATGCAAAATGCCGCAGTTACTCAGGAAATTTTAAAACTAGAAAAAAAGTACTGGGAGGCGATGTCTAAAGATGACGTTGAGACAATGGCAGCCCTAACAGACTTTCCTTGTATAGTGGCTGGAGCCAAGGGCGCGCATGCAGTTACAGAGCAAGAATTTCGGGACATGGTTGAGTCTGGCCAAGGAAAAATCAAAGCCTATGAGATCTTCGATGACTCCGTAGAAATGCGAGAAGTGACACCGGAAATGGCTATTATCGCGTATAAAGTGAAAAGCACCTTTTTCCACGAAGGTAAGGATAAAACCATTGAAGCCGTAGACACTTCCACCTGGCTAAGACGCAATGGTCGCTGGGTGTGTGCGATGCATACGGAAACGGAGCTGCCTAAAGAAGCCGCTGAATTCAAAAAAACGGGATAAAAAACTCCTACAATCTTTTGCTTTTACGGTATTTTGGCTAAGCCAAGCTTGAGCTTTTTTGTTAATTTCCCTAAGATTCTTCCATGGGTCTAAAATTTGTCCTGTATACGGTGCTAGTTTTTCTTCTATTTTCTTGCGGCAAATGGCAGGAAAAGTTTGGTCGGATTAGCTCTGAAAGCACTGTCGTAAATTTTCAAAGGGAAGAAACCCTTTCTTCCGCCACCTTAGTTGGCCATATGATGATTTATTTGGTGCGGACCGATGGCACCTACAGCCGATCGCTCCATTTGATTGATGAGCAACAGAGCCGATCGGTAGTGGTGCCCAATGGTGCTTACCGCATTTATGCGGTGGGGTGGCAGGGCTCGAACCCGCTCTCGGGAACCTCTAGCTGCGCCACGGCCAATGGGGGTGCACCACTCTTGCTTACAGGGAATGCTATTACTGTTGCCCTTAACCTCACTACTTTAAATTGTGGCTACGCTACTACGACAGCCTTCGCTGACGCTGCCCACGCGACTTCTGATATGAGAATGCAAGAGCTGTATTTTTGCACTAACTCTAGCCCAGCGAGTGGTGGTTGTACTTCCGCATCTTCTTATAGTGGTGGCGTGCGTATGATTTTGTATGAATATGAAAGGCATGGTTTTCAATGGAATATCGATCGCGGTAACTCCATTGCCTCTTCTTGTTATGCGGCCGCGAGCGGTACAATTGTGGCACCAGGTCCACGGATTCCTTCGGGACATATGTTGGCGGCTGGTTTAGAAGCCCATTCGGACGCTAGCTGCAATACCTTGGTGCGTACTTATCAATTTTATGAGGGCTTTAGATCTCCGGGTACTTTCCCCGGCTCAACCCTTTCATCAATCAATATGGCTGGGGATTTCGAGGTATACCTCTATAAAGATTTCTGATAGGAAATGTGGCATGTCGCGCTTTGTTTTAAGTTTTCTTATCCTTTGTTTTCCCTACATTTCGGCTGTGGCTGCGGTTTCTGCAGATATGGAAGAGCAGTTGGTGGAGGGCGTTGGTTGTTTGCACGGTAAAGAAGAGCGAAGGCTCGAAGTGCATACCAAAGATAAAGGCTGTACTTTGCAGTACTTTAAATCGGGAAAGCCTAATCAAATTGCCTTAGCTCGGCATGGCGTGGATCTCTGCCAGGAAAAATTAAAAAAAGTGCGTGGCATTCTGGAGGCCGGCGGCTTCCACTGTAAGTAGTTTTTTCGCCAATAAAAAAATTCTTTCGCGATCTGCACCAAACCCTAAAGGCGATGAAGTGATTTACGGGTAGATTTATTGAGTGTCACTCTCTAAGCCACTGAAAATATTGCCTTAGTCCTGCCGTGTAAGGGTGAGAAAATTCTTTAATCAAACTTCATAACAGCCGAAAAGTAGCTGAAGGCCGGGGCTGTTGCATGCGTAAATCGATGCCAAAATCATTCTTTCTATTTTTGCTTTTCGCATTTCTTTCTCCCTTAAGTGCCTATTCTGAAAAGGGCAATTACGCCTTAGTAATTATCGATATGCAACGGTATTTTATCACTAGGTCAGGGTTTGATCAGGATCCCAAAAATCAAGAGAAGATTAAGAAAGTAATTGAAGCCCAAATCCAAGCCATAAAGCTTGCCAAGCGGGCTAATGTTCCTATTATTTTTATTGAATACGAACATGAGGAGGTTAAGGATAAAACGGAAGCAGCTCTTAAAGAGGCAGCTTCAGGATATGAAAAAGTAAAGTACATGTCTAAGACAACGGATGGAATGCTTGATGGATATAATATTCATGGGAAAGAGCTCGCACAATATTTAAAAGACAATGACATTAACACTTTGATTGTAGCCGGTGCCAACGGTGGTGCATGTGTGCAATTTAGTATAGATGGTGCATTGTCAAAGAATTATAGTGTAATTGCCTTAAGTAAGGGCATCGCGGATTTTAACTACCAAGAATTTATTTACCCTTATGATGATATATATAAGTACAATCAATTAAGCTGCGCGGATTGCACATTCCGTGAGGCAGATGATTTCAAAAATGTTTTTCCTGGCATTGTTCATCCTTTGACTAACAGTGGTGGCAACCAGGAAACTAGAACTACTGAAGAGTATGAACAAAGCGTTCCCGGGAGGTAAAATGAAAAAAATCATCCTATTTTTTTGTTTGCTGGCCAATTCTGCCTGGGCGCAAAAATTAGACGACGTAAAAATTCTTAGTGTGGTTCCTGGAAAAGACAATGTGGAAGTAAAACTCCAGATGAAAAACGGACCCAAGGGGTCGTACTTTTTTGTGGATATCAAGAAGGCAGACCCAGAGGCTTTTGAGAAATTAGTTTTGCTAATGAAGAAAATAAGTAAAAAAGACAGCTATAAATTAAATTTAGATATCTTGAGCTTTTCCTCTTCTCCCAGTGGCAGCTACTATCGCAGCGATAGTGTTACTTTTTCTGGGAGTGATAAGTAGAGTTTTTGCTATTTCTTTGTAGTCTATTACGGTCTTTCTTAAGTATTCTCCTTTAGATATTTTTTTTAAGGCCTAATGACTATTAATCATTTCAATGCATTAGGCTAACGCTCTCATTTGTATAGCCAATCTCTCCGTGCTATTACTTCTCACGCCCTCTAACTGGCTTTTATCGTGAGGATTACCTATGACAATAAATAAAACATTCATCGTGTCTGGCGCAGGATCTGGAATCGGTAGAGCCACGGCTCTAAGTTTGGCAAATGATATGGCAGGCTCCTCCATCATCCTTCTAGGCAGAAGGCACGCTCCGCTAGAAGAAACCCGCGCCATGCTCCCTAATCCTTCCCAGCATATTTCTTTGTCCGTGAATATAACAGAGCCAAAAGCTTTACGGTCTGCATTTCGAGAAATCCAATTGGAGAATCGGAATGTGGTAGGCGTGATCGCTAATGCGGGAGTTGGGGGGGGGAATCATTATGGAGAGGAAGATCGGTGGCATGAGATTATCGCAACCAACCTTTCGGGTGTTTATTATCTAGTGAATGAAACTTTAAGTGCTTTGCGCACTTCTAAATCAGAATATAAACATATCGTAATCACTTCTTCGGTTTTAGCACGTCTAGGTGTTCCTAAATACTCAGCGTATTGCGCATCCAAAGCTGGTGTGTTGGGTTTGATGCGTTCTTTAGCGGCAGAATTAGCTTCAGAAAAGATTTTAGTGAACGCTATTTGCCCGGGCTGGGTGGAGACGGAAATGGCGGAGCAGGGAATAAAGGCCATGAGTGAGCGTTTAAGCATAGACTACGCAAAAGCAAAAGCCGCGCAAATGAGTATGGTTCCTTTACGTAAAATGGCGGAGCCAAAGGAATTAGGAAATTTGGTCTCTTTCCTCGTTTCTGGAAAACAGAATTCGATAACGGGCCAGTGCATAGATATTAATAATGGCGCGTTGATGCCTTAGTATGCTCACCCTACGCTTACTTCCAATCCTTCTCCTTTTTCCCGCCATTGCTCTTGCTGGCAATGATGCTTTATTGGAAAAAATCATACAAGGTGCCAAGGAATCGGAATCAGATAGCTTGGTGATCGTAGAAAATGGTAGAGCCATTTATTCCAATTACTTCCATGGAAAAGATGGTCTTTATAGTGTGCAATCCATTACAAAAAGCATTTGCGCCTTAGCGATCGGTGTACTGTTAGACGAGGGAAAAATTTCCTCACTTGATTTACCTATGAGCACATGGATTCCCGCTTGGCGAGTTGATCCACAAAAATCGAAAATCACGCTGCGAATGATCATGAATCATACGAGCGGATTGCCTGATATTGGTACGGTTCCTGAGTTTTGGCAGCAGCCGGATATTGTGTTGGCTGCTACTACAACATCATTGATTGCGGAGCCGGGTAGTAGCTACTTATACAGCAATATTGGCTCATCTCTTTTACAGCCAGTGATTCAGCAAGCTGCGGGTAAATCAGCAACTGATTTTGTGCACGAGAAAGTTTTCGCTCCTTTAAGAATTTTGGATTTTCGATGGAATAAAGATAAAGCGGGGCAAGAGATAAGTTCCGGTGGAATCTATTTACGCACAAAAGATTTGGTGAAATTGGGGAAAATGCTGCTTCAAGGAGGAGAACTTTGGGGCAAGAGAGTGATTCAGGCAAAAACGCTGGAGCTTTTGGTGAGTAAGAGCCAGCCTTATTTCTCTTATGGTTTGTTGTTTTGGCTAGATCAATCACCTTCGGGCGGCTCGCTTTTTTCTGCCATCGGCTGGGGTGGGCAATACATTGTGGTTTTCCCTGAAAAAAATCTTATTGCTATTCGCGTAAAGGATCCGAAAAGCATTAAAGATAAAGGGCGGCAAAAATTCAAAGATTTTCGTTCTTTGATTAGCCAGTGGGAGTAGATCTCGTTTTCAATAAAATCCCTTAAAAACAATAACTTATTTGCAATTTCTTTTTATATTTGACTATTTGGTCAAGATGGCCGATATTTAATCTATGAAACCTAAGTCCTTCGACATGGAAAAAACCTTAGAAAAGATCGCCGCTGTATTTGCCCGCGGAGGTTATGAAGGCACCTCGTTGGAAGATCTCACCAAAAAAACTGGCTTAGGCAAACAAAGCCTCTACAACGCTTATGGCGATAAAAAAGCCATGCTAAAAAAATCTTTAGGTTGTTACGGGCTTAAAAGTGAAGCGGCGGAATCTTTACGTTGCAAAGAGAGTAACGGTCGCAAAAAAATCGAAACTTTTTTCGCAAATGTGCTGGGCGAAGCAAAAGATAATTCTAGCCCTGGCTGTTTGATCACCAATTTATTATTAGAAAAAGGCGCATCCGACCCTGAAGTGGCCGCCGCTGCCATGGAGCGCTGGAATCAAACCCGCGCCATTTTAGAAGAGATTGTGAGTGCGGGGAAAAAAGATAAATCCATTAAGAGTGCCACGGACTCTGAAACCCTATCGTACGCTTTGATGAATTTGCTCAGCGGATTGCGGGTTACGGCCCGGGCCACAAAGGATTGCGCAAAAATGAAAAAGATGGTTCAGGCTAGTTTAGATGGATTGTTGTAAAAAAATTTGTGTTGTAATTGACTAATTGGTCAAATATAAGGGAGGAAGTATGTTAGAGAAAATCATGGAAACGATAGAAGATCATGTGTTCGAAAAATTGGATGGTGAAAAAGTACAAGAGGTTTGGCAAGAACTACCCGCTAGATCTCATCTAGAAAAAGTGGTGGATCTTTATGGCACACCAGCTATGATCACGCACCGAGATTCTGCTTCCGTGATCTACGCAAACCAAGCGGCCAGGGAAACTTTGGGCGAAGAGTTTTTTAGTCGTAAACTTAACTGCGCTGAAAAGAAAACCAAGGGCCCGATCCGGGCTAATGTGCAGTGGGAAACAAAAAATGGTCACAAAGAGTTTGAATTACAGTCCCAGAAGGTATTTCGCGGGAAACGGGGTTTGGGTGAGTTTTATCTTTTAGAAGCAAGGGTAGCGGGTTGAAAAAAATTTATCTTAAATTTGACTGTTTGGTCAAAAAAATAACAAAAGGAGAACGTATGAAACTGCAAAATAAAACGGCTTTGGTTACTGGTGGATCCCGCGGCATTGGTGCCGCTATCGCTTTAAAATTAGCTCGGGAAGGAGCAAGCGTTGCGATCACATATGTGAATGGAAAGGAAAAGGCAGAAGAAGTGGTGAGACGGATTCAATCCGAGGGCGGTAAAGCGCTGGCGCTGCGGGCCGATAGTGGAGATGAAAATGCGATAGCAAGGGCTGTGCATGAGGCCGCTGAGCGTTTAGGTGGCTTGGATATTTTGGTGAACAATGCGGGCCTTTTTGTTACAGGAGCGGTAAACGATCCGTCCGTAAACTTCGCGGATTTTGATCGTCAGTATGCGGTGAATGTAAGAGGAGTAGTGGCGGCGGTGCGGGCCGCAGTGAAACACCTTCCTGAAGGAGGGCGGATCATTACGATTGGTTCTGGATTGGGAGAAAAATCTCCTTGGCCTGGATTGTCAGAGTATGGAGCCACGAAAGCTGCTGTGGCAGCATACGGCCGCGGTTGGGCTCGGGATCTGGGTGCAAAAGGAATTACAGTAAATACGGTGCAGCCCGGCCCGATCAATACGGAAATGAACCCTGATACTGCGGATTTTGCGGCGATCCAAAAAGCTGGAACAGCTCTCGGGCGCTATGGAAAACCCGAAGAGGTTGCTAATGCGGTGGCGTTCTTAGCGAGCCCCGAGGCTTCTTATATTACAGGAACGGAATTAAATGTGGATGGGGGGTTTGG
>CAYQES010000030.1:0-30407 GCA_964416595.1 uncultured Bdellovibrionales bacterium
TGACGAAAACCAGCAGCTATTAACACATTCAAATCACACTCTTGGTCGCACAATCAACCTAAGGCGACAAACGCTTTTTGATCCACCCAGTAGAGCTTTGAGAAAACACTTCTCTATCATGGAGGCGGTGTTCGCCCTGGCTCCAAAACTCGAAATAATCGGGACGTAAACAGTAACCGCCCCAGTGGGAGGGGTAGGGAATTTCCGTTTGCGCAGCAAAGCGTTTTTCAAGCTCCTTAAACTTATCCTCCAAGAATTTTCGGGAAGGAATTTCTTGGCTTTGTTCCGAGGTCAGAGCGCCAATTTGGCTTAAGCGCGGCCGACTATGAAAATATTTTTCTGATTCTTCTGCGGAAATTTTTTCCACAGATCCTTCAATGCGAATCTGCTTTCCTAAAGGATCCCAATAGAAACACAGGGCGGCTCTAGAATTTTTGGTGAGCTCTTGGGCTTTTGGGCTGCGGTAGTTCGTGAAGAATAGGAATCCTTGCTCTGAATATTCTTTTAACAAAACCATACGCACCTTGGGTTGCCCACTTGAATCCACGGTGGCTAGGGCCATCGCGTTAGGGTGGTGAAGATGGGATTGGGTCGTGGCCTCTTGGAACCAGAGGCGGAATTGTTGAAAGGGGTCCGGCATGGGAGTTTTTTATCATAGAATCCTACGCAAGTATTCGATATGGTGGGTCATTTACCTAATTATTACAACTTAGTATTGATTTTGCAGTGGGCTAACGATAGAACACCTCTAAGATGCACATATCAGCAGTAGAAGAATATGGACTCCGGTGCGCCCTGCAATTGGCTTCGTTAGAGGCGGATGCCGTATTGGCAGCTTCGCAAATTGCGGAACGGGAAGGAATTTCCGTGCAGTATGCCAGTAAGATCATGCACCTTTTTCGTAAATCAGGTTTAGTGGTGGCCTCGCGAGGTATGCAAGGTGGATTTCGTTTAGTGCGGCCAGCCCAGGAAATTAGCGTGAAAGCTGTTTTTGCGGCTCTCAAAGAAGAGCGTTCAGGATTTTGCAATCAGTACAAAGGGCTTCAGGAAGAGTGTGTGCACATCAAGGGCTGCTCCGTGCGTCCTGTTTGGGATGTGCTCTCTTCTTTTTTTGATTCTGTTTTAGCGCAGTTAACTTTAGGAGATCTTGCGCGTACGGAGGCTGAGAGCCGCCGGCGTATGGAAAATTTTGCTTCGGTGGAAGCTGAGCGGGTACGGAGCCGATTGGCGTCTCCGTCCCAAAATTTATAGGAGCCTTGGAAATGATGGGAACGATTTTACCTTTGCTAGATATCCGCGATCTTGTGGTGGAAGTGGAAGGCAAAGAAATATTGCATGGTGTGACCCTGGCGATCAAGCCTGGGGAAGTGCACGCTATTATGGGAAAAAATGGCTCGGGCAAAACCACTTTATCAAACACATTGATGGGCCACCCCCGCTACAAAGTGATAGCGGGAGATATTTTATTAAATGGCGAAAGTATCTTGGGTTTATCGCCGGATGAGCGCGCAAAAAAACGTTTGTTTTTGGCCTTCCAATACCCCGTGGCTATCCCTGGTGTAACCGTAGCGCAATTCTTGCGAGCCGCAATACTCTCCGTGCGCGCTGGGGAAGTGCAGCCCAGGGATGTGCGTAAACTCATCAAACAAGAGATGGAAAAACTCGATATTCCTGATTCGTTCATGACTCGTTTTTTAAACGAAGGTTTTTCTGGCGGTGAGAAAAAACGGCTAGAGACTCTACAGCTTCGGCTCTTACAGCCTCGAATGATGGTGTTAGACGAAACCGATTCTGGTCTCGACATCGATTCTTTGCGGCGGGTTTCCGAGAGCATTGACTCCCAACGGGCCAGCAATAAAGGCGTGCTGCTGATCACTCACTACCAGCGCATGCTTTCTTATGTGCGTCCGGATTTTGTGCACGTTTTTTTAGATGGTCGGATCGTAAAAAGCGGTGGACCAGGATTAGCTCTAGAGTTGGAAGAGCGGGGCTACGAATGGCTCGAAAGTGCCAAAACTTCTGCCCCCGTGAGGTAGGCTAAGAATGTTGGATTGGTTAAAAATCGCAAAAACTCAAGCGGAAGAGCGTTCTCGCTCCTTGCCATTTCCTACTACGAAGGATGAGAATTACCGTTTTACTTCTTTAGAGCCAATGGTAGGTGAGCGGGGAGCAAAAGAAAACTTGCCTGCTGAATTTTTAACCGTGGAAGAAGAAGAGGGGCTCTTGCTCTCTTTGGCGGGTGAAAAGGTTCATTCTTTTGGGGAGGCGGAAGGAATTTTCGTTACGAGTTTACTCGAGGCCGCGCAACGAGGATCGCAAATAGTGCGATCTGCATTACACGATACAAATCTTTTTGCCGAAGATAAATTTGCCCAGCTCGCGGTGGCCCGTTGGCAGAACGGCGCTTTTGTGCACATCCCAGCTGGTATAAAGGTGAATAAGCCTTTACGTTTGGGAGCTTTTTCTAGTGGGGGAGAGGAATATTTACGCCATCTTATCGTGTTAGATGAGGGCGCTGAAGCTGTGATAGTGCAGGAATATGCTAGTGGTGATGCGCCGCTTTTTGTGAGTGATCTAGTGGAATTAAAGCTTGGCAAAAATGCTAAGTTACACTGGGTGATTTTACAAAGGTACGGAGAAGAAACCCAAGCTGTCTGGCGCCAGCGAATAGAATTGGCTTCAGGCGCTGACTTGCAGATTACTCCCGTGCATCTTGGCGGCAAACGGTTACAAATGCGGCAAGAGGTTAAACTTGGAGAAGAGGCAAATTTAGAATTAGCGGGCGCGGCCCAGGGTAATAAGAGCCAGCATTTTGATTTCTGGCTGGATGTGGATCACGAAAAGCCAAAATCCAAAAGCCAAATGGATTTGTGTTTTGTTATGGGGGGCAATTCCCGTGCTGTTTTCAATGGCTTAATTCAAATCCGTAAACAGGCCTCAGATTGCGCGGCTACACAAAAATCCCGTAGCTTGCTATTGAGCCCCAAGGCTACAGTGCACGCTATTCCAAAACTTATCATCCAAACCGACGCAGTAAAATGTAGCCATGGCGCTAGCATTTCTAGTGTGAACCCGGAACAAGTGCACTATTTACGCAGCCGTGGCATTCCTCCTGTGGAAGCCGAACGCATGATTGTGCGAGGATTTACAGAGCCCGTATTGCAGCGTTTACCTACGGAGAATCTCTATGGTCGCGCACAATCGAGTTTAGACGCAAAAGAAGGGGGATGGCTGCAATGACCCTTTTTACTCCCCAAGAAGTGGCCAAGATCCGCCAAGATTTTCCGATCTTGAGCCGTGAGGTTCGGGGCAAGCCCTTAGTGTATCTTGATAACGCAGCCACCACGCAAAAACCCTTGGCCGTGATCGAGGCGCAAGCCCGGGTGTACAAAGAATTAAATGCCAATGTACATCGGGGAGTGCATTTTCTTAGTCAGGAATCTACAGATGCCTATGAAAAATCCCGCAGGAAAATTGCGCGCCATCTGGGCGTAAAGGATGAGGGTGAAATCCTTTTTACCCGAGGAACCACAGAAGCTATCAATCTTGTGGCTCAAACCTGGGGCGAAGTGAATGTGCAAGCGGGCGATCAAGTAATTGTAACCCGCATGGAACATCATTCGAATTTTGTGCCCTGGCAGAGCTTGGCTTTACGCAAAAATGCCAAGTTCGTGATTTGGGAGCTGGAAGAAGATTTATCACTTAATCTCCATCGCCTGGAAGATTTATTAAAAACTGGCCGCACTAAGTTGTTGGCCTTTACTGCCATGAGTAATGTGCTGGGTTTGCTCACAGCGGTGCAGGAAATTTCTGCCCTCGCGAAACGCTATGGTGTAACCGTGGTGGTGGATGCGGCCCAGGCTATGGGGCATTTACCCGTAGATTTAAAGGATTGGAAAGACGTAGATTTTGTGGCCTTCTCCGCCCATAAAATGTACGGACCCACAGGCATCGGTGTGCTCTGGGGGCGCCGTAAAATTTTAGAAGCCATGCCGCCCTATCAGTTTGGTGGCGATATGATTTTGCAGGTGGGAGATCAAGAAACTAGCTGGAATGAATTGCCCTGGAAATTCGAAGCTGGCACTCCTAACTACGGCGACAGCATCGCTTTCGGTGTGGCTTTAGATTATTTGGCCGAGCTCGGCATGGAAAAAATCTATCACTATGAAAATTATTTAGTTAGAGAAGCCAGGAAAAAGTTAGAGGCCATTCCTGGTGTAAAGGTAATCGCGCCTAAAGATGCTTCTCTCCATAGCGGCGCGGTAAGTTTTACTACCGGCAACGTGCACCCCCACGATTTGGCTACTTTCTTAGACACTGAGGGCATTGCTATTCGTGCGGGCCACCACTGCGCGCAGCCCCTTATGCGCAAACTAAAGGTGATCGCCACAAGCCGCGCGAGCTTTTCTTTCTACAACACCCCAGAAGAAGTGGATGTTCTGGTAGGGGCCGTAAAACGGGCTATGGAGTATTTCCAATGAACACAAAAACTCCACTAGACGGCTTGTATCGCGAAGTGATCTTAGATCACCATCGGCATCCGCGGAACTTTGGTTCTCTCGAGGGGGCCAATGCGGTGGTAGAGGGTTACAACCCGCTCTGTGGCGATCGGGTGGAAGTGGCCGTGAAAATAAAAGATGGCCAAATCCTGGCGGATTGCCGCTTCAAAGGCGAAGGCTGCTCCATCTGCATGGCTTCTGCTTCCATGATGACAGAAGAAGTGCTGGGGCGGGTCCTCCCGCAAGTGGAAGAAATCATCCAAGGCTTCCGCGCTTTGATGAAGAGCGAGGAGTGTCCACTAGCAGTAGAGGGAGATCTAGAAAGTTTAGTGGGCGTGCGGAACTTCCCCGTGCGAATCAAATGCGCTCTTCTGCCTTGGACTACCCTTAACGACGCCATAAAAAAAGCCAAGGGGGGCGTATGAACCAAGAAACCCTTCTAGAGTGGTTAAGGCCCGTGCAAGATCCGGAACTTTCTTTAAGTCTCGTGGATCTCGGTTTGATTTATTCCATAGTGGTGGAAGAAGGGAAGGCCAGCGTGAAGATGACTCTCACGAGTCCTGGCTGCCCCGCTGCGGATCAGCTCGTGCAGGACGTGAAAAAACGTTTGCAAGAGTATCCTGGTATAACGCAAGCAAATGTGGCGATCGTATTTGATCCCAAGTGGGATCCTCGCACGATGGCGTCTGACGAAGTAAAAGACCGTTTGGGGATTTGGTAGTATGAGCGAAGAATTAAAAAAACAGATTTCCCAAGAATATAAATACGGCTTCACCACCGATATCGAATCGGAGCAGGCGCCTCCAGGTTTGAGCGATGATATCATCCGTTTTATTTCCGCTAAAAAGGAAGAGCCCCAGTGGATGACTGAGTGGCGCTTGGCGGCCTATAAAAAATGGCAAGCCATGGAAGAGCCCCAATGGGCGTATCTTTCTTATCCAAAGATTGATTACCAAAGCATCATTTATTATTCGGCCCCCAAAAAGCAACCCAGTCTAACGAGTCTCGATGAAGTGGATCCGAAACTCTTGGAAACCTACGAGAAACTGGGCATTCCTCTCCATGAGCAAAAACGTTTGGCTGGCGTGGCGGTGGATGCGGTGTTTGACTCTGTTTCTGTGGTCACTACCCACCGGGAAGCGTTGAAAAAACTCGGCATTATTTTTTGTTCCATTTCCGAAGCCCTAAAAGAGTGCCCTGAATTGGTGAAAAAATATTTAGGGTCCGTTGTACCCGTGACGGACAATTATTTTGCTGCTTTGAACGCTGCCGTTTTTACGGATGGATCTTTTGTTTATATTCCTAAGGGCGTGAAGTGCCCCATGGATCTTTCCACGTATTTCCGCATCAACGCTTCTGGCACTGGCCAGTTTGAACGCACTTTAATTATCGCCGATGAAGGCTCCGAAGTTTCCTATATGGAAGGTTGCACGGCCCCCATGCGGGACGAAAATCAATTGCATGCCGCCGTAGTAGAACTCGTGGCCTTAAAAGACGCAAAAATCAAATACACTACGGTGCAAAATTGGTATGCGGGCGATGAAACGGGCAAAGGCGGAATTTATAATTTCGTGACCAAGCGGGGCCTTTGTAAGGGTGAGAATTCCCATATTTCTTGGACCCAAGTGGAAACTGGGTCGTCTATCACTTGGAAATATCCATCTTGTATCTTGCAGGGAGATAATTCCGTGGGTGAGTTTTTCTCTGTGGCCATCACGAACCATCGCATGCAGGCTGACACTGGCACCAAGATGATTCATATCGGGAAAAATACCCGCTCCCGGATTTTATCCAAGGGCATTTCCACGGGCCATGGCATAAATTCTTACCGAGGGTTGGTGAATATTTTGCCGGGCGCAGATAATGCTCGCAATAATACCCAGTGTGACTCGCTTTTAATTGGCGGTGATTGCGAAGCCAACACTTTCCCTTATATCACGGTACGCAATCCTTCCGCAGTGGTGGAACACGAAGCCACCGCTTCTCGGGTTTCCGAAGATCAACTCTTTTACCTGCAAGCGCGCGGCTTTTCCCAAGAGGAAGCCGTGAAATTGATCATCAACGGTTACTGTGAGGAAGTGTTTAAGCAATTGCCCATGGAGTTTGCCATTGAAGCGGGTCGGCTTTTGGAGCTGAAACTAGAAGGGGCCGTGGGCTAAAAAAGCCAATGCCAACCCTTACTCTCTTTCTTTCTCTTTTTGTGCTGTCGCAGTCGGCGATTTTTATCCGCTTCGCCAACACTCACGCAGTGGCGATCGGTTTTTGGCGGATGTTGATTGCGCTGCCGGTGCTTTTAGTTTTTCTACTATGGCGCGGTAAAGCCCAAGAGCTAAAGGCCCTATCCCGCAAGCAATGGCTAGCGATTTTCTTTTGTGGATTTTTTCTCTTTGCTCATTTTTACACCTGGTTTCTATCGGTGCAAAAAACGAGTTTGGCCCACTCCATGATTCTGTTTTGCGCCAATCCCCTTTTTACTGCCCTGGGTGCCTGGATTTTTTTTCGTGAGCGGGCCACGGTTCGCTACGTTTTGGCCATGGCCTTTTGTTTTGCCGGCATCTATTGCCTATTGATGGATAAGCAGGGAGTGCATAGCCTGGAGGGAGATGTGCTAGGCATTTTATGTTCCGTGCTTTTTTCGGCCTATGTGTTAATGGGGAAGGGAATTCGCAAAAACGTTTCCAATCTGCCCTTTGCTTTTGCCACCTATTCAGTTTGTGTGGGTTTCTTTTTTGTGCAGATGCTGGCGCTTGGGCTGCCATTTTTTTCCTATACTCCCCAAGCTTGGGCGGCTTTCACAGCCTTGGCTTTTGGTAGCACGCTGCTAGGGCATTCGCTCTTTACCTATTGTTTGCAGTTTTTTTCCGTGAACTTTTTGAGTGTAGCCACTTTGGTAGAGCCATTATTCACATCCCTTTCGGGATATTTATTGTTTCACGAGCCGCTCACCCGGGCGGGGATGATAGGTTTTTTCCTAGTAGGTGTAGGAATTATTATTCTGTACCTTCCACTAAAAAAAATTAGCTCTTAGTCTTTTCTCGAACTTCTTCTTTTTCTTTGGGCTTATCGTGGCGTTTTTCTTCAAAGGCAAAACGGATTTTTCCATCAGTACCAAGGGTAATATTCACATGACCGCCTTTTTCCAACTTGCCGAAGAGCACTTCGTCCACCAAGGGACGCTTTATTTTTTCTTGGATAAAGCGTTGGATCGGGCGGGCACCGTATTTAGGATCGTAACCATTTTTTGCGATCCAATTGCGCACCTCTTCGGAGAAGGAAACGGACACACCTTTTTCACTCAATATTTTTTCCATTTCGAAGAGGAATTTGTCCACCACGCTCAAGATGATCGGGCGGTCGAGAGCCTTAAAGTGAACAGTAGCATCTAAACGGTTTAGAAACTCCGGGGCGAAGGTTTTCTGAATCGCTTTTGTGTTCGGGCCCAGGGCGGCGGTATCTTTCCCAAAACCCATAGGGGCCGAGAGAATCCCTTCGTGGGCGCCCGCATTGGTGGTGAGAATGATCACGGTATTGCGAAAATCGCTGCGGCGTCCATTATTATCCGTGAGGAAACCGTAGTCCAAAACCTGCAGCAAGATATTCATGAGGTCCGGATGGGCTTTTTCAATTTCGTCGAAGAGGATCACAGAGTAGGGGTGTTTGTTCACATCTTCCGTGAGTAAACCACCATGATCGAAACCCACATAACCCGGAGGGGCGCCGATCAAACGGGAAACGGCGTGTTTTTCCATGTATTCGCTCATGTCGTAACGCAGGAATTTAATACTCATGGCGTGGGCCAATTGCTTGGCTAATTCTGTTTTTCCCACACCCGTTGGGCCAGCAAACAGGAAGGAGCCAATGGGCTTCTCTCCGGTGGTAAGCCCCGAGTGATTGAGCTTAATGGCGGCGGCCACTTGCTCGATGGCTTCGTCCTGCCCGTAGATCAGCATTTTCAGATCGCGTCCCAAGTTTTTTAGCCGGGATTTATCGTTCACGCCCACGTTCTTGGAGGGAATCTGCATTTGTTTGGCAATGAGATTTTCAATGTCCCGTTCAGTGATGGAGACTCGCTGCTTACTTTTTGGTAACAAACGGTTAGCGGCGCCCGCTTCATCTAATAAATCAATGGCCTTATCGGGCAGGAATCGCTCGTGCAAATATTTTTTTGCAAGCTCCGCCGCTGTCGAAATAGCGCCCTGGGTGTACTTTACGCCATGGTGTTCTTCGAATTTTTCTTTGAGGCCTTGGAGGATCTTGATTGTATCCTTCACGGAAGGCTCCGGCACATCGATCCGTTGGAAGCGTCTCGCCAGGGCCCGGTTTTTTTCAAACACTTGGCGGTACTCTTGGTAAGTGGTGGCGCCTATGCAACGCATATCGCCCCCGGAAAGCACGGGCTTTAGCATATTGGAAGCGTCCATGGCCCCTTCGGTGGCACCGGCGCCGATGATGGTGTGGATTTCATCGATGAATAAAATGGCGTGGGGAATGGCTTTTAATTCCTTCAATACCGCCTTCATCCTTTGCTCGAAGTCTCCTCGGTATTTCGTGCCTGCCAAAAGGGAAGTTAAATCTAAAGAGTAAACCACGGAATGCTTCAAGGGATCTGGCACCTCTCCTTTAGCAATGCGTAAGGCTAAACCCTCGGCAATGGCGGTTTTACCCACGCCCGCTTCTCCCACATAAATGGGGTTATTTTTTTTGCGTCGGCAAAGCACCTGCATGGTGCGTTCTAATTCATTGTCGCGGCCGATGAGCGGATCGATTTTCCCCTGTTGGGCTTTTTCCACAAGATTCACGGCAAAGGAATCCAGGGCGCCTTTGCGTTTTGGTGACGAAGGAGCATCGCCTGCAAGTTCTTCGTCCTCTTCGCTGGATAGGGTTTCTTCTTCTTTTTCAATGCCATGGGAAATATAGTTCAAGAGATCGAGCTTCTCGATGCCTTGTTTCTCCATCAAGTAAACCGCCTGGGAATCGGGCTCCGAGAACATATGGATCAAAATATCGCAGCCATTCACATGGGAGCGGGAGGAGCCCTGGGCGTGGAGAATTGAGCGTTGGAGGGTGCGATTGAACGCTAAGGTGGGCTCGGGGCGCACCGCTTCTTTTGTTTTAGGAAGGCTTGTGAAAATTTGTTCGATCTCTTCTTGCAGTTCCTTCGTGTCTCCATTGCAAGCCTTGAGCGCATTCAAGGCATCGGGATCCGAAAGAAGTGAAAAGAGCAAATGCTCCAGAGTCACAAATTCATGGCGATGTTTTTGTGCCAATTGAAAGGCTTGATTGAGGCTAGCTTCTAAGGAAGGAGTGATCATGCTTGCACTATCCTTGTCTGGAGCGGATATTGATGCTCCTGGGCATATTGTACCACACGGGCTGCTTTTGTTTCTGCCACTTCCCGGGTGAATATGCCGCAAACGCCCTGACCTTTTTCATGCACCTGCAGCATCACCTGGGTGGCCTCTTCTTCCGTTTTGCCAAAAAACTTTTGTAACACCTCGATTACGAATTCCATGGGCGTGTAGTCATCGTTTATGAGTAACACAGCGTACAAAGGCGGTTTTTTAACCTTAGCCTTCTCGGCAGTGGAACTATGTTGATTTGATTCGTCTGCTTTGTGTCCCATGGTTTCATGTATTGTAAAACAAAAGATGGGGATGAGAGAGCAATCTCCAAGGAATTTTTTTACCAACGCGGGTAGACATAAAAACATTTTACTCTGGATTTTGTAGGGGATTTGGTAGCTTTTTCTTTCACCAGGAGAAAGCACCGTGAGCGTAAGAATTGAAAAAGATACCTTTGGCCCCATCGAAGTTCCCAGCGACCGTTTATGGGGAGCCCAAACAGCCCGCTCCTTAAAATTTTTCTCCATCTCCACGGAGAAGGTGCCTATGGATGTGATCCGGGCCGTGGCCATCGTGAAAAAGGCCGCCGCTACGGTGAATAAAAATAATGGTAGTCTAAAGGCCGAAAAATCCCAGGCCATTTTGCAAGCGGCCGATGAAGTGCTAGCGGGCAAACACGACCAAGAATTTCCGCTATCGGTTTGGCAAACGGGCTCTGGAACCCAGAGCAATATGAACGTGAACGAAGTGCTCGCCAACCGCGCCTCGGAAATTTTAGGGGGCGAACGTGGCGAGAAGCGCTTGGTGCATCCTAACGACGACGTAAACAAATCCCAAAGTTCCAACGATGTTTTCCCCACTGCCATGAGTGTGGCCGCCGCGAAAGCCCTGGTGGAAGAAGTGATTCCTTCGGTGAAAAAGTTGCGGGATTCCTTTGCTGCTAAATCCAAAAGTTTTTCTAAGATCGTGAAGATCGGCCGCACTCATTTGCAGGATGCGACTCCCATGACCCTCGGCCAAGAATTCTCCGGCTACGTGGCCCAGCTTGAGCACAACTTAAAACATTTAGAATTAGCGTTGCCTCATCTTTACGAATTGGCTCTTGGCGGAACCGCCGTGGGCACGGGTTTGAATGCGCCGAAGGGTTATGCGGAAGCCACCGCCAAAGAAATCGCCAAGCTTACGGGTTTACCTTTCGTAACAGCACCCAATAAATTCGAAGCCCTCGCTGCCAATGATGCTTTAGTGCAAGCCCATGGCGCCATGAAAGGCCTGGCTGCTTCTCTCTTCAAAATCGCCAACGACATTCGCTGGCTCTCTTCTGGCCCCCGAGCCGGTTTATCCGAGATCACGATCCCCGAAAACGAACCAGGTTCCTCCATCATGCCGGGCAAGGTGAATCCAACCCAGTGCGAAGCGATGACAATGCTCTCGGCCCAAATCATGGGCAACGATGTGGCCATCAGCGTGGGCGGTGCTTCGGGAAATTTTGAATTGAACGTGTACAAACCGCTGCTCATCCATAATTTTTTGCAAACTTCTCGTTTGCTGAGAGATGGTTGCGATTCTTTTCGGGAGCATTGCGTGGACGGCATCGAGCCCAATGCCCCTCGTATTGAGGAAAATTTACGCAAAAGTTTGATGCTTGTGACAGCCTTGAATCCGCATATTGGTTACGACAAAGCCGCGCAGATCGCGAAAAAGGCTCACAAAGATGGAAGCACTTTGAAGGAAGCTGCTCTGGCATTAGGGCATGTGACTAGTGAACAGTTTGACCAGTGGGTGAGACCTGAGGATATGGTGGGGGAGAAATGAAATATATTTTATTGTTGTTAGTATTTCCGTTTGCAGCTTTCGCGGGAGAAAGCGGTTATGTGCTGCACGGAAAAACCACAGTGGTGTATAAAAACGGCGAAAAGGTGGGGGATTGGCCAAAAGGTAATCGTAAACCTAGTTCAACCAAAGAGGCTGGAACTTGGGCTGCACTCTTATTTGAAGATGACGGCATCGCCCGCTGCTACTATTGGTCTAGAAATGAAGAGACTCCTGACTTACAAAGGGCCAAAAATCCGCCGATTTTCTGTGTAAAGCATTAAAGGTTGCTATGTTGGTGAAACATTATTTCCTCGCGGGCTCGGCTTACCTTCGGCAACGTGGGTGAGCACGGTTTAGATCCTTTGTAGCTCCCGCTTTATTTTTGTGGCAAGAGTGAACCAATTGTCCACCCGATCCCTAGGAAAGCCAGCGCCTTCCAGTTGATTTTTTTCTAGGTAGACGAGCATGTTTTCCCAGTCATCTCCCCAGTCCACGATCCGGGAAAAGGCCAGAGCGTCCCAAAACTTGCCGATCGGATTCCCTTTACGAGTACCCGTCACCAAAAAGGCAACCGCTTGCGTAAGTACCCGTAAAAAGTTGGAGAGATTTTCGCGTTTTCGCACTTTCAGTAAGAAATGCACATGGTTCCCAACATTTGCGTAGCGGTACACCTTCACGGAATAACGTTTGGCGAACTTTTTGACCATGACATCAATTTCTAAGCGATGGTCGCGGGAACCAAGGGACCAACTTCCTCGGGCGCGGGTGGAGCGCAATACTACGTGCATGGATCGACGAACAGAAATCGGACGCGCGTTTTTTCGCTTTTTATGGGCGAGAGAGCCGCCGTGCTGGGTTGGATGTGGGGGGAAGTGCTTCCAGTTTTTTATTTTCATGGGGCAGTGGTATTTCTAGCGTAAAATCGCAAGAAAACAAGGAAATAACACTCAAAAAATGTAACGAAATCGCCCAGAGAACCCGACGAGAAGACGACCTAAAACAACCTCGTCTCCAACTTATCCCTCAAGCCCAAGAGCTGCGGCGTGGTCCAGCGAAGGTGCTTCACCGCCGAAGCATCTAAATCTTTCTCTCGCCGCAAGAAACTCACCAAAGCTTCCACTTCTCGCAAGCTGAAACGCGTGAAAGTTTCCACGGAACTTGCGGGCAAGATGTTCAAAAATCTGCCGGTCTCTTTCGCGTACACTTCCGCGAAAGCGCGCAACTTCTTTTTAAACTCGCCCGGAGTAAGCTTCACGATCTTCTCCGGCAAACAGTTCCATGCCGGAGAAAAAATTTCCACTTTCTTGAAGGCCCGGTGCACGGCTAAACACACATCCTGGTGGTGGGGGTGGCCGTATTCGCCCAAAGGCCCGTGGGTGTAAACCTCTCGCGGCAATGGAAATGTAGAAAGCCGCTCGGCGATTTCCTGCACTGGTAAACGATTGGGAAAAATATCCGGATAGTTCCAGTGCTCGGTGGCTTTCACGCCTAGAATTTTGGTGGCGGCCAAAAACTCCTGGGCACGCTCCATCCCCCGGGCGTCGGCGTTGCCGTCCGTTACACACACCACTTTCCAGGGCAACTTTCGTTCCCGCAGCAGCAAGCCGCCGAAGAAAATGGTTTCGTCGTCGGGGTGGGCTACAACAAGGAGTCGATAGGCTTTCGCTTTCATTTGAGTTCAGTATACTGGATCTATGGAAATCCTGCGTGCGGAAGATGGAGTAACCAAGGCAATTGAGAGTTGGCTGGAGGATCGAATAACGCGCCACGGCGCGCGCTCCCTTTTCCTCCCCGCGGGAGAAACACCTAAGCCGTTATATGCTCTTTGGCGGCAAGCAAAGCCCACATACCTACAAGGCATCACGCTGCTGCAGGTGGACGATGTGATCACCGGAAACCAAAAAGGGATCTTCCGCCGATTTTTCCAGACAGAACTGCCGGACTTCGCCGTGCTACCTCCCACAACAGAAAAAAAAGCGGATCTCGCGATTTTAGGCCTCGGCACCAACGGTCACGTGGCTTTCCACGAGCCGGGCATGCCACTCTCTTTTCGCTTCGGGGAAGTGGATCTTGCGCCAGACACAAAACAACGTTTAGCCCTCGAGAACGAGGCCCGGGGTATTACTTACGGAGTGGGGGTTTTTCGAGAAGCAAAAGCCATTCTATTGGTGGTTACGGGAAGCTCGAAAGCTCCGATCCTCCAGCGCCTGCGAGCCAAGGATCCCAGCCTACCGGCAACGGGCCTCTTGGATCACCCGGATCTAACTTTGCTTACGGATTTGCCACTCTAGGTTGGGCTTTTTTCTGTCCAGCACTCGCAATGTAGCTTGCGGATTTTCCGCGATTTGTTCCTGGGAAACCTCAGTAAATAAATTTTCTTCAAACGGCGGAAAATACGCATCGCCCTCGAAAGGCCACCGCACCACAGTAAGATAGATCCGATCTGCAATGGGCATGGCCTGCTGAAAAATTTCGCTGCCGCCGATCACGCACACTTCTTCGGAGCCCGGGGCACGGCTTGCCCATTCCAAGGCTTCTTGCAGAGAAAAACAACTCACGGTGCCCTCGGCCCGATACTCCCGATTGCGGGTGACCACGATATTGGTGCGGTTGGGAAGGGGGCGCCCAATGGACTCAAAAGTTTTTCGCCCCATAATGATCGGATGGCCCGAGGTGATTTTTTTAAAACGCTTTAAATCTTCCGGGATATGCCAGGGCAGGCGATTTTCCACGCCGATCACCCGATTTTCGCCCATGGCTACCACTAACGAAATCATTTACACCGCAATCGGCGCTTTGATCGCCGGATGAGGATCATAGCCCTCTAGAGTGAAATCCGAATATTGAAACGCAAAGAGATCTTTCACGGCCGGATTCAAAATCATGCGCGGCAAAGCCCGGGGCTCCCGGCTAAGCTGCAGTTTGGCTTGCTCAAGATGGTTCAAATAAAGGTGTGCATCCCCCATGGTGTGCACAAACTCGCCGGCTTTCATGCCTAAAACTTGCGCCACCATCATCGTGAGTAAAGAATAAGAAACAATATTAAAGGGCACGCCTAAAAAAATATCTGCGCTTCGCTGGTAGAGCTGGCAGGAAAGCCTATCCCCCCCGTCCACATAGAATTGAAAAAAGGCATGGCAAGGCGGCAAAGCCATTTTATCTAGTTCGCCCACATTCCAAGCGCTCACAATATGGCGGCGAGAGTGGGGGTTATTTCGTAAACCATCCAACAATGTTTGGATTTGATCAATCTCTCGGCCATCGGCGGTTTTCCAATGGCGCCATTGGGCTCCATACACAGGCCCGAGATTGCCTTTTTCATCCGCCCATTCATCCCAAATGGTAACTCCATTTTCCTGAAGGTACTTCACATTGGTTTCACCTTTCAAGAACCAGAGGAGTTCATGAATGATGGAGCGAAAGTGTAATTTCTTGGTGGTGAGGGCAGGAAAACCTTCGCTTAAATCAAAGCGTAGTTGGGGGCCGAAAATACTTAAAGTGCCCGTGCCCGTACGGTCCGTTTTACGGCTGCCTTTTTCTAAAACTGTGCGTAGGAGATTTTGGTATTGTTCCACAGCTTCCATAAAACTCTTACGGCCCTTCATTGTCAAAGGAATTGCTTTTGCTGCGCCATGTTCACTTAAGACTAGTGCTACTCTTCTAGTAACTATGAAGATTTTACTATTTCTTCTCTTAGGTGGTTTTATGCAGGCTAATTCTTCCTTACCAACGCCCCCCCAAGCAGAAAAACGGGACACGATTCTAGAGAAGCATGGGGATAAGCGCATTGATCCCTATTACTGGATGAAAGATAGGAAGGATTCTAAGGTTCTTAAGTATTTAAAAGCCGAAAATGCCTATTGGAAAAAAGTCATGGCACCTATGAAACAGGTGCAAAATGAAGTGTATAAAGAGCTTCGCTCCCGTCTAAAAGAAAATGACTCCTCGGTTCCCTTTAAAGATGGGCCTTATTTTTATTATTCCCGTTATGAAAAAGGGAAAGAGTATCCTATCTACGCACGGAAAAAAGCGAGCCTTGAGAATTCGGAAGAAGTTATTTTAGACGTAAATATTCTCGCTAAGGGTCACAAATATTTTTCCGTGCCCTTTCCCGATGTAAGCCCCGACCATAAAAAAATCCTCTATTCGGTGGATAACCAGGGCCGTCGATTTTATTCGCTCTATGTAAAGGATTTAAAAACAGGCAAGGTGTCGAAACCCATCACTAATACTACGGGCAATGCGGAGTGGGCGGAAGACGGCAAAACCTTTTTCTATACCAAACAACATCCGGAAACCTTGCGCTCCCAATGGGTTTATCGCTTTCAATTGGGAAAGAAAAATAGCGTACTTGTGTTCGAAGAAAAAGATGAATCTTTTTATGTACAAGTTTCTAAATCCCGCACGAAAGATTTTGTATTCATATCTTCCCACTCCACGCTTTCTGAAGAATGGCAGTTCCTCAATGCAAAAAAACCGGAAGGAAAATTCGAGGTATTTTTTCCCAGGGAAAAGAAACATGAATACACTCTCATGGATGGAAAAGATGGCTTCTATATCCTTACCAATTGGAAGGCAGAAAATTTTCGTTTGATGAAAAGTCCTCGAGCGGCCACAAAAAAAGAAGCCTGGAAAGAGGTGATTCCTAATCGGCAAGATGTGCTTCTAGAGGGGGCAGATTTTTTTGCAAGCCACTTTGCTTTGCAGGAGCGTTACCAGGGTCTCACGCGCTTAACAGTGATGGATCGCAAATCTAATCAGGCCGAAGAGATTCGTTTTCCCGATCCTTCCTATGTTGCAGATATTGAAACAAATCGGGAGTACGATACACATGTTCTTCGCTACAGCTACCAGTCGATGAATCGCCCGGAATCGATTTTTGAGTATCACTTTGCCACCCACGAGAGTGAGCTTAAGAAACAAAAAGAAACACCCAACCTAGATCCTAGCCAATATGTTTCGGAGCGTTTATGGGCCACCGCAAGGGACGGTACAAAGATTCCAATTTCGCTTGTGCGCAGAAAAGATTTTATTCCCAACGGTAAAGCGCCTTTATTGCAATATGCCTATGGTTCCTACGGTTATTCCATGGAGCCTTGGTTTGATTTCACTGTCTTTAGTTTATTGGATCGGGGTTTTGTGTATGCCATTGCCCATATCCGCGGTGGCTCAGAAATGGGGCGCTACTGGTACGAAAACGGCAGGCTCTTAAAAAAGAAAAATACCTTTACGGATTTCATTGATTGCACTGAGTTTCTTTTGGAAAAAGGCTATGGGAAAAAAGGCCATGTGTATGCCGAAGGTGGGAGCGCCGGGGGGTTGCTAATGGGAGCTGTCACAAATATGCGTCCGGATCTCTATCGGGGGATTCATGCGGCCGTGCCTTTTGTGGATGTGGTTACCACGATGCTCGACGATACAATTCCGCTCACAACTTTCGAATATGATGAATGGGGAAATCCTAATCAAAAAGAATTCTATGAGTATATAAAATCCTACTCTCCTTACGATAACGTGGAGAGGCGGGAGTATCCCAATTTGTTGATTACTTCGGGACTCCATGATTCCCAGGTGCAATATTGGGAGCCCACCAAATGGGCGGCGAAATTGCGTGCGGCCAACACAGGAAAATCCATTATCTTGCTCAAGACAGAAATGGAAGCGGGGCATGGAGGAGTTTCTGGCCGCTATGAAAGATTAAAAGAAAAGGCTGAGGAGTATGCCTTTTTTCTGTTGTTGGAAAAAAAACATGAGCAATTTTAAAGATCTCTTTTCCACGCAAGCCGCCGAATATTCCAAGTATCGCCCGCACTACCCGCAGGCGCTTTTTTCCTATCTAGCAAAAAATTCAAGACACCGGGAATTGGCGTGGGATGCGGGTACAGGCAATGGCCAAGCGGCCTTGGCGCTGACGCCCCATTTTTCTAAAGTGATTGCTACTGATCCTTCCTCAGCCCAATTAAAGGAGGCCACTCTTCACCCACAAGTAGAATACCGCGTAGCTAAGGCCGAAGAGAGTGGTTTGCCCGATTATTCTGTGAGCCTCATTACTGTGGCACAAGCCTTTCACTGGTTTGAGCAAGAAGCATTTTTTCGGGAGGTAAGAAGAGTTTCGGAGCCAGAAGGGCTTTTGGCCCTCTGGTGTTATGAGTTGGCTGTGGTGAATGATGGCGTGGACTCTGCCGTTTTCCAACTCTATAAACAAATTCTTGGCCCCCACTGGGACGAGAGACGAAAACTCGTAGAAGAAGGCTATCGGAAAGAAAAGATTCCCTTCAACGAACTGGAGCCTCCAACTTTTGCCATGGAGGCAGATTGGTCTTTAAATGATTTTGTGGGCTATTTGCAAACTTGGAGTGCGGTGCAAAAGTACCAAAAACAGACAGGGAAAAATCCTTTGAGTTTAGTAAGCGATGAAATCAAAACCGCTTGGGGAAATCCAGATGAGAAACTAAAAGTCTCCTGGCCGCTCTCATTACGTGTATTTCAAATCGTTTGAGGAAATGAAAAATGAAAAATTTTAAAAAAACCTATGAAGTGCGCTGGGCAGACTTAGATCCAAATTCCCATTTAAGGCATTCTGCTTATTTGGATTACGCTGCCCAAACGCGGTTTGCTTGTTTGGAGGCCGCTGGATTCCATTGGAAAAAGTTCTTAGAACTGCAAATGGGCCCCGTGCTTTTTAGTGAGAAAATCGATTACTTTAAAGAAGTGCGGGCTGGTGAACTTATTACTGTGGATTTTAAAATCGCTGGCATGAGTGAAGATGGCCGAAAGTGGCAGATTCGGCATCAAATTAAAAAAGCGGATGATGTGAAATCCGCAGAAATAAAAGTATTCGGCGCCTGGTTTCATTTACAAACCCGGAAAGTTAGCGTGCCGCCAAAAGAGCTGATGGAGTTTTTCCAGAATTTTGAACAAACGGAAGATTTCACCACAAAGCTTTAGTAAATTTACAGGCGCCAAAATAAATCAAAGGAAAGCACTTGTTTGTTTTTCTTTAAATCAATCTTGCTCAAAGAGTTTATGCTTAGATTTATGCTCCAGTGAAAATGCTCATACAAAAATAAGGCCGTAAAAAGAAAGCCCACATCTTTTTCTTCCCCAGCCGTAAATTTGGGGCCGAGCAAAATGCGGTGCCAAGAAGGAAGTAGCCATTCGTACACCGTGGAGATTTCCGCGGTGCTTTGTTTTTCCTGGTCTTTATTTTCTAAAGGTGCGGCATCGGGCACCTTGGAAATGAAGGTGAGTTTAGTGTGGGTCATCGAGCGGCTATTGGAAGTGCTGCTGTATAAAATTTCCGCGGACCATGAGCCTTTCCCTGTGGCAAAATACTTTGAGCCTTCAAGACTTGCAGAAAGGCGCATGTCTTCAAGTTCCAGAAACTTATATTTTAATCCCAAAACTCCAATATTAGACACTAACGAAATCGGCACAGTGTTTACTTGTAGGCGATCGGTGATGCCGTAGAACAAAGGACCAATGCCCACAAGAAATTCTTTTTTTTCTAGAGTTTCCGCTGTGTGGCCATATAGATAGCCGCCGTACACAAGTGGTTTATAGCGAGCGGCTATTTTTTTGTGGCTGTCCTGCACGAGATCGTAGCGGCTGGGTAGATGGGGGTTTCTTTTAGTGAAGTCAATGAATTCAATTCTATCCCCCACTCGAATAAGGGCTGAGCGTGAGTGACTAGAAATGGAAGCGCGGCAGTGCTGTTTGTTTTCTGTGGGGCCTAGTATTTTGGCAAAACCAATGGGGTCAGATCCTTCCTCTTGAGAAAAGATCGCAAACATATCTCCCGCTGGGCAAGCTTCATTACGGGGGAGGATGGCGATTTCCCATGAGGATAAAATGGCTTCCACTTGCTCGGCTAATGCCGGAATAGGCAAAAGCCAAAGCCAAAGAGCTAGAAGTTTCACATCACTTCCAAGCGGAAAGCGAGCCAGGCGTCTCCATGATCGGGGAACTCTTCTCTAGCTAAATTATTTTCAGTTGATTCTTTCCACGCTTTAGCCAAGGTTTCGTTGCTCAAGAAGGTGGGAGCGCGGTTTTCTTCGCTCAAAATTTCTGCGCATAAGCCGCCAGCTTGGTAGAGCACGCGTATGCGATCTGTGAGTTGAAACTTCATTTCTTTGCGCCTTTGCTGTAAGCGATTTACTAGTTCTCGCATCAAGCCTTCTTTACGCAAGGCTGGAGTTAGATCTGTATGTAGCTCCGCTACCATGCCCTCCAAGGCACCGGCGGTTTTTCCTTCGGCAGCTTTGCGTTCGATGAGTAAATCTGCTGATTCAATTCTTTCGCCCGCGATCGTGGCGAAACCATTTTTTTCGAAATGAGTGATTTCGTTCGCACCCCAGCTGCGTAAAGCCTGTTGTACTTCTTGCATTTTTTTCCCAAGGCGGGCCCCCAACTTTTTCAAGTTGGGCTTTACGGTTTGCACCACAAGATCCGTGCCTTGGGCCAAAAAACGAATTTCTTTTAGATTTAGCTCGGAAAGCACCATTTCCTGCTGGGCGCGTAGGAGTTTTTGTTCTTCGGCATTTAATCCAGCGATGCTCATGGCTTGCAGTGGTTGCCGTAAGCCAATTTTTGCTTCGGCCCGCAAAGATCTGCCTAAGAGAATGGCTCTTTGGGCCAGGGCCATTTCTTCGATCAAAGCTATGTCCGCGGCTTGCAAGGGAGGAGGTAAGCTATACAAACGCTCATGCACGCTCGGCAAACTACTATGGCTCACGAGGTCGTTGGGTTTCAAGCCGTAGTGAAGGGCGCCGTGGAGGTATTCGGTGAAAAAAGGCAAATTAGGAGCCAAGAGTAAGCCAAAGCGATCGAGAACTTCAAACAAAGTGCAGTAGGCGGAGAGCTTATCTTTCGAGAAATCCTCCCCCTTAGCTTCCCAATAACGGGAACGATTGAGGCGGATGTACCAGTTGGTGAGATTATCTAAAAATTTTGCGAGCAACGGAAACACATTGGCCACTTCGTAGGCTTCCATTTCCTTATGCACTTTACTTTCCGTTTCCTGGAGCAAAGCCAAAATCCATTGGTCAATACGGGGGCGCTCTTTCACGGGAGGCGCTGATTTCCAGAACGAAGGATTGAAGCCGTCGATATTGGCGTAGGAAGCAAAAAATTGGTATGCGTTCCAGAGGGGGAGTAATACGGCACGCATATTTTCCACTAAGAATCGCTCTGAGAATCGGAGTTCTTCTCCATGCACCGCAGGGGATTGCATCATGTAGAGCCGTAAAGCATCTGCACCATATTTATCCAAAATCAATTGGGGATCTGGATAGTTTTTGAGCCGCTTGCTCATTTTTTTTCCGTCTTCGGCGAGCACGAGCCCATTCACCACGCAATTTTTAAAAGCAGGTTTGTTAAATAGCGCGGCCGATAGCACCGTGAGCGTATAGAACCAGCCGCGGGTTTGGTCTAAACCTTCGGCGATAAAATCCGCGGGGAATTGTTGATCGAAGGCCTCCTTGCCTTCAAAAGGGTAATGGATTTGGGCGTAGGGCATGGAGCCCGATTCAAACCAGCAGTCCAAAACTTCAGGGGTGCGTTTTAGGCTTTTTTCTTTGCCGCATTTTGGGCAATCGGCTTGGATCTTATCCACGAAATGGGAGTGGAGATCCGGTATATCTTTCCCAGCCAATTGGTTGAGTGCGGCTCGGGAGCCAATCACTTGTTTGTGTTGGCAAGATTCGCAGATCCAAACAGGGATGGGAGTGCCCCAGAAACGATTCCTAGAAATGCACCAATCGCGGGCATTCTCGAGCCATTTGCCGAAGCGACCATCCCGAATATGGCCCGGCACCCAGTGAATGGTTTTATTATTGGCCTGCATGCCATCTTTAATTTTTTCCACGGCCACGAACCAGGATGAAATCGCTTTGTAGATGAGTGGAGTGTCTGAACGTTCACAAAAAGGATAATTGTGCTGAAGGGTTTCTTGTTTCAGGAGGCGGCCTTGGTCCTTTAGCCACTTGATGATTTCCTTATCCGTGGCGGGATCCTTCACGTGTTTGCCCGCCAGTTGCAATGCATCTTTGTGGTTGGCTTCCGCGGTGTAAAAGGCTTCTTGGTTGGTGGGATCCACCAATTCAATTTTTTCCCGCTGGCAGGCGAAGAAGTCGTCTTCCCCAAAGGCCGGTGCCATATGCACGATTCCCGTACCATCGGTGTTGGAAACGAAATCGCCCCAGATCACCCGGAAGGCATTGTGATCGGCATAGTAGGGGAAAAGCGGACGATATTTTTTGCCTACAAGATCATGGCCCCGTTTTTCGTCCACTTCTTTTTCGAGATTGAGTTCTTTGGCGTAAGCTGGCGCACGCTCCCGTAAAACCCAAGCATATTTAATACCGGCCGAAGTCGGTTGCAGAAGCGGGTATTTCACGTAGGTGAAATCTTTGTGTACAGCGAGGCCTAAGTTTGCGGGCAGTGTCCAGGGAGTGGTGGTCCAAGCCACAAAGGCTTCTTCGGGATTTTCCGCCCATGGAAAGAGCACGGTGATTGCAGGATCCTGCACGCTTTTATAATTTTGCGAAGCTTCAAAATTAGAGAGGGGAGCTGTGAGGCGCCAAGAGTAGGGCACCACTTTTTTGCCTTGGTATACTAAGCCCTTTTTCCATAATTCTTCGAACACCCACCACACGCTTTCCATGAATTCGGGGTTCATGGTTTTGTAGTCGTTGTCCATATCCGCCCAGCGGCCCATGCGTTCCACAATCTTGCGCCAATCGGAAGTATAGCGAAGCACGATGCTGCGGCAGGCTTCGTTGAATTTATCCACGCCATATTCACGGATCGCGAGTGATCCGTTCAAGTTCAACGTTTTTTCCATTTCGAATTCCACGGGCAAACCATGGCAATCCCAACCAAAGCGGCGTTCCACGTGGTAACCCCGCATGGTCCAATATCTAGGCACGATATCTTTTAGGGTGCCGCCCACCAAATGCCCATAGTGCGGCAAACCGGTGGCAAAGGGCGGCCCATCATAGAACCCAAACCACTCCCGCTTTTGTTGCAGCACCCGCTGGAAAATTTTCTGTTCTTTCCAATATTTTAACACCGCCTCTTCGAAGGCGGGGAAGCGATAGTCGTTGCCGAAGTCCGGGAAAAAGCGTTGCATGGCGGGATCATACCAAAAAGAACCATTTTCTGGTATGCCTCTTCCATGAGCAAACGAAAGGGAAAACCCCTTGGCAGCCAGGATCTTGAGGGTTTGTTAGAGGCCTACCGTGGTTATCTTGCGGAACATCACTTGAAAATGACAAACCAGCGGAAAGTGATTATTTCCGAGTTTGTTCGCTCGGGTGGTCACCTTTCCGCAGAAGAATTATTTCGGATCGTAAAAAAGAAAGCCACCGGCGTGGGTTTGGCTTCTGTGTACAGAACCATTGGTAGTTTGGTGGAAGCGGGATTAGCAGTAGAGCGCAGGTTCTTGAACCGCACTTCGGTGTATGAGCTCGAAAGCCCTGGCCAACACCATGATCATTTGATTTGCTTGCGCTGCCGGAAAATTTTTGAATTTGAAAACGATGCCATTGAAGAACAGCAAAAAAAAGTGGCCGAAGGCTTAGGTTTTACTCTCAAGGATCACAAGCTTGAATTGTATGGCTGGTGCCAGCGGCCCGCCTGCCCAAATCTGTAAAATCGCTTCATGGCAAAAAAAGTTCCATTGCCGTTTTATCGTCAATCCACCGAGAGTTTGGCTAAGGCATTACTCGGGAAACGCTTGGTGCGCATATGGCGCGGAAAACGCCTTTCGGGCATCATTGTGGAAACGGAAGCCTACCTAGGAGCCCGGGATTCTGCCTGCCACACCTGGAAAAATCGCAGAACCGATCGGGTGCATTCCATGTATCTACCTGGGGGCTACGCCTATGTGTATTTGGTGTATGGCATGCACCATTGTTTTAATGTGGTGGCCCGGGAGGCCGATGAGCCGGAAGCGGTATTAATCCGAGCTCTTTGCCCGGATCCGGGGGTGAATGGCCGCACCGATGGGCCAGGACGCCTCTCAAAAGCCTTGCATATTGATCGCTCTCTCGACGGCGAGCCCCTAAAAGAAATAATTTTTATTGAAGAAACGGGTTTATCGCCCTCGCCAGAAGAGCTTGGGTGTGGCCCAAGAATTGGTGTAAACTATGCCCAAGAAGGGGGCGCCGTGGACTGGCCCCTACGTTTTTTCTGGCAGGGTGAATCGGAATTCGCCCGGCATGTTTCACGAAAGTGAAGGGAGAAGCAATGGCAAAACACTTCCAAACCTACCAAGACTTCTGGCCCTTCTATGTGAGCCAGCACCGCAATCGCCTGTGCCGGAACTTACATTTTTTGGGCACCTCCCTCGTGCTGTTGATGTTGGTATTGGCTGTGATGAACCTGAATGCTTGGTTGCTTTTGGCTATGCCCGTATTTGGGTATGGCTTTGCTTGGGTGGGCCATTTTTACGCGGAGAAGAATCGCCCTGCGACTTTTACCTATCCCATTTGGAGCCTCATGGGCGATTTCCAGATGTTCTATTTTATGTGCCAGGGGCGCATGGACGAAGAAGTGCGCAGGGTACAAAACTCATAAACTTCTTGCGGAATTTAATGCCAAGCATTAAATGCTTAAGTCATGTTTACACTACTTCTTTTGGTTTTCACTTCTCCCGTGCAAGCGGTCACCACTTACGAGCCGGCTCAAACTGTTTTTGTGAATAAATGCTCCGAATGCCATGGTGATTTTGTCACTGTGCCTAGCTTTCGTTTCCTAAAAAACACGGCCTTCTTTTTTGATGTGCCTAATGGTGGAAAGCGGCAAAAAATGCCTCCTCGCATGGCTGGCATTCGCATTACGGAAGAAGAGGCTTTGGTTCTTAAGGCTTGGCTTCTGGAAGCGGCTCCCGATATGGACGGCAATCCTACGCTCAGTCCAGAGCAGCTCAGCATTATTTTTAAAAATTAAGTATAACTAGCTGTTTTTTATATACAATTTAACATTCTTGGCCATGGTCAATTTGTTGACTCAATAAATCAATTATGATAATTTCCCTCGAGTTTTCCAGAGGTTTTCCGTGCACGAGCTTGAAGCTAAACTCCAATACCAATTCAAAGACCCTGCAATTTTGCAGCTGGCTTTGTCGCATAAATCTCATGCCAATGAGGGCCGCAAAAAAGGCCAAACCAAAGCGGACTTTGTGTTGCTCCACAACGAACGCCTAGAGTTTTTGGGCGATTCGGTGCTTGGCCTCATCATCACAGATTTATTGTGTGAGCGTTTTCCCCAGGCCGATGAGGGCCGGCTCTCCAAAATGCGCTCTTCCCTCGTAAAAGAAGAAACCCTGGCCCAACTTTCCCGTTCCATGGGCTTTGGCCAGTATATTCTCCTCGGCAAGGGAGAAGATAGCACCCAAGGCCGAGATAAGGATTCTATCCTTTCTTCCACCTACGAGGCGCTCCTCGGAGCCATCTACCTCGACGGTGGCTTTTCTGCGGCCTTCCATTCGGCTCGCACCCATTTCCATGAGCTTTTAGAAGCGGCCTATACCCTTGGCGCCCAACATGATACCAAGACGCAGCTCCAAGAAATCTGCCAGAGCCGGTTTCGCCGCTCCCCCATGTATAAGGTGGTGAGCGAGGCGGGGCCTGACCACGAAAAAGAGTTTGAGGTAATGGTGAGCATAGGTGAATTCGAAAGATACGGTAAAGGCCGCAATAAAAAAGAAGCCGAGCAGAATGCGGCTCGCTTTTTATTAGAACATTTAGAAGCCAATCATGGGTGAGCCATCTTCTTTCCGCACAGGTTTTGTTGCGCTTTTAGGCCGCCCCAATGTGGGTAAAAGCACTTTATTAAATGCGCTCGTGGGCGAAAAGCTCGCGGCCGTTTCACCCAAGGCCCAAACCACCCGCCGGCGTTTTCGTGGTATCCGCACCGATGATGCATACCAAATGATTTTTGTGGATACTCCAGGTTTGCACCGGGCGCCGGAAGGAAAAAAGCTTAACGAGTATTGCGTGGCGGAAGCCTTGGATTCTTTGCAGGACGCCGATGTGTGGGTATATGTGGTGGATGGTAGCCGCCCCTTCCAGCCAGAAAAAGAAGGCAGCGACGAGAATTTTATCTTGGAAACTTTGCGGGCTGGCCTCAAAAAACATTCTAAACCGCTCTATGTGCTCTTGAATAAAATGGACCTTTGGGAAAAAGGCGCTGCTAATTTTGCTGGGCAAAAGGAATTTACCTCTGGTTTAAAAGATCTTCCCGTAAAAGCCGTTTTCCCCATCTCTGCCAAATCCGGAAAAGGCCTTAACGAATTTTTGACTGCGATCCAAGCGGAATTACCCCTCGGCCCTGCGCTCTATCCGGAAGATGAACTCACGGACCAAAATATGCGCACCATCGCCGGTGAGCTCATCCAAGAAACGCTCTTTTATGTTTTAGGAGAAGAGCTGCCTTATTCTTGCGCTGTGGAAGTAGAAAAATTTGTAGAACCCTCAGCACACCAACGCTTGCCAGAAATCCATGCGGCCATCCATGTGGAGCGGGATAGCCAAAAGCCCATGCTGATTGGCAAGGGTGGCGCCAAAATCAAAGAGATTGGCCAAAACGCCCGGCAAGCTATCGAAAAACTCATGCACACCAAAGTGGTGCTGAAGCTTTTTGTAAAAGTAACTCCCAAGTGGACAAAAAATCCGGAAGAGTTAAAACGCTTAGGTTATATCGTGCCCGAGAAGCGAGCGTAGCCCATGGAATCTAAAAAATCTCTTATCTCCTTAGTAGGCCGCCCCAACGTGGGCAAGAGTTCGCTTTTCAATGCTTTGCTAAAAAAGAAGCAGGCCCTGGTGATGGATTTTGAGGGTGTTACTCGGGATCGCCGTTTCGGTACCGTGGCCGTAGAAGCCTTGCAAAATAAAGTGGTGAAGGTTTGCGATACGGGCGGTTGGATGCCCGAAGCCTGGCGCAAAAGCCGGGATGATGCCGAGATGCTGCAAAATATCGAAATCCAAATTAAAAAAGCCCTGTTAGACAGCGCCGTGATTGTGGTGGTGATGGACATTCGCCAAGGCGTTACTTCGCTCGACGAAGAAATCGTAGGTCACATCCGCCGTTTGGGAATTCCTTTTGTGATCGCCGCCAATAAAGCGGATGTGTTTCAACAAACGTTTCAAATGAGCGAGTTTTACACCCTGGGCGCCGAAGAAGTGATCCCCGTGAGTGCCGAGCATAAATTGGGCCTCGAGGATTTCTGGCTCAAAATCGCTCACTACTTACCGGAAATTTCCTCAGAGCAAGTGATCGACGATAGCGTTTACAAAGTTTGTATCGTGGGCCGCCCTAATGTGGGCAAAAGTTCGCTTCTCAATCGTTTAGTGGGAGAAGAACGATCCGTAGCCAGTTCTCTACCAGGCACCACCACGGATTCCGTGGACGTAGAAGTAGAGCGCGCAGGCCACCGCTTTTTATTGATCGATACGGCCGGGATTCGCCGCCACGCTAAACGTAAAGACGACGTGGAAGATCTTGCCGTCATGTATGCGAGGAGAAATTTAGAAAACGCGGATTTGGCCTTTTTCATGATTGATTGTGAAGAGGGCATCACCTCCCAAGATTCTCGCATCGCCACTTTGGTGGAGGAATCGGGTTGTGCTTGCATTGTGCTCGCGAATAAATGGGATAAAGCTCCTCAGCATGTGAAATCCGAAGCGGGTGAGGGAGTAAAAAAGTTTCGGGAAGTGATGGAAAAGGCCTGGCCCTTTTTGGAGTTTGCTCCCTTGGTGGGCATTTCTGTGGAGCGTGGAAAAGTATATGGAGCCCGGGAGGGATCCGACGCTTTGGAGCCCGAAGGCCCCTGGCGTTTACCCGCGCACTTAGAAGATCTTTGGGATTTTGCTTTGGATATTTTAGAGGCCCGTAAACGCAGCGTGAGCCCAGAGGAGTTAAAGGAAGTAGTGGCCGAGGCCTTTGCCGTGGGCCCCAATTGGATTGATTCATTGGGGGAGTTTCGGCATATCCATCAGGTGGGCCATCGCCCCCCTCAGTTTTTAGCCTACGTAAAGGACGCTAATGCTGTACCTGAAGCTTTACGTCGTTATCTCAAGCGCGCCATGCGAGAACGCTATGGCTTCCGAGGCAACCCTATCCGTTGGGTATTCCGCCACTAAATAACGCTTTGCTATATCCGATATCGGTTTCTTGAGCTCAGGTTCGCACGGTCTGTGCGGGGCGCATACAGCAATTTTTTTTAAGTTCGCAGGCCCGCTTGAGCCCGGGGATTTCTCGCCTTACCATGGAAAGTGCCATTAAGAAAAACGGGGGTTTCATGAAGAAGATTGTAGTTCTAGCTTTTGCTTGCGTTGCTTTGAGCGGATGCGGCCCAAAAACATTCACTGACGGCGCTTACGATGATCCAAATCGCGTGGAGCTCTTGGACGATAAATTCAACGAAGCGGATATGCAACAGATGGCGGAAGCCGTAGTGGACGCGATCTTGAAGTGCCCCGATATCGTGGAAGCCAAAGGCCGCCCCACCATCGCCGTTTCCAAAGTGGCTAACCGCACGGAAGAATTCATGGATTTAGACTCTCTCACAGAAAAAATTCGCACCCAACTCACCAAGAGCCGTAAAGTGCGCTTTATCGATCGGGGCGGGAGGGCCGAGATCGACGAGGAAGTGGAATACGGTAAAACCGGACGCGTTTCCCGGGAATCCGCCAAACAAACCGGCAAGCAGATCGGCGTGGATTATTTATTGAAAGGCGCCCTTGCCACCAACATCCAGCAAGTGGGTAACGATAAATTGATCTACTACAAACTCACTATGGAGCTCACCAACGTGGAAACTTCCGCCGTGGATTGCATCGAAGAAAAAGAAGTACGTAAGAAGTACCGCAAAAAATCTGTTGGTATGTTCTAAGGAGTAATAGATGGGAGGGCTTTGGATCATCGGGTTCGCCCTCCTTTTCACTTCCTGTGCGGGCTACAATTCCGCCACAAGAAAAGGTTTTAACGCCTTTGAAGCCCGAGATTTCACCACGGCCGAAGCTGTGTATTCCCCCGGCGCCGACCAAGACAGCAAAGACCAATTAGTTTATCTCTTCGACCGAGGCACCGTGCGCTACACCGCGGGCCAATACGAAATGAGCATCAAGGATTTCCTCCTGGCAGATCGCCTTTCGGAAATCAAAGACTACACCGCCATCGGCACCGAGATCGCCAGCGTTTTCGTGAATGATCAAATCAGTCAATACAAGGGCGAAGAGTTTGAGCATGTGATCACTTCAGTTTATTTAGCCTTAAACTTTGCGGCCATGGGCAAAGACGAAGAAGCTGCCGTGGCCGCCCGGCAAGTGAATCGAAAATTGGAACGATTGCGGGACGAAGGCAAGCGCCAGTATCACCTGAACGCTTTTGCTCAGTACCTAGCGGGGCTTTTATTCGAGCGCCAAAAAAACTGGAACTTTGCCTACGTGGACTACAAAAAAACCCTGCAGCTTGCGCCCCATTTTTCCCGGATAAAAATGGACCTCGTACGCGGCGCTTTGTGGGTGGATTCTTCTTCGGATTTGCACAAATGGCGAAAAACTTTGGGTGTGAGTGATGAGGATGTAAAAGAAGCCAGACGAGAAATGAAACAAACCGGTGGCATTGTGCTTTTGTATCAGAACGGTTTTGCGCCCGAGAAGGTGCCTCACCATGCTTGGCATGAACTGCCTGAGTACCGCACGCGTTTCAACAGGCACCGAGCCGCCCGTTTGTATCTAAACGGCGCGGAAGTAGCCCGCACGGAACTTTTGTTCGATGTGGAACAGGCTGCTATCGAAAATTTGAATCAGAAATATGCGGGTTATATTGCCAAAAGAATCGCCGGTGTGGCGGCCCGAGAAGTACTAGGCCATGAGTTAGATAAACAAAAACAGGGATTAGGAAGCCTCGTAAAAATTGCTATGTATGCTGCTAGCCAAGCGGATTTAAGGGCCTGGAGCACCTTGCCTAAAGATTTTCAGGCAGCCAGGGTGCAGGTGGCTCCGGGAAAATACCAGGCTAGTATTCGGCTGGAAGATAATAACGGTGAGTTGAGTGAAGAGCGGAGTTTGGGCGAAGTAGAAATCAAGCGGCCGGCAGAGATAGCGTTGCTGAATTATCGATCGTTGAATGATTAGATTGTGCGGCGTCGTGATTTTTTATCGGATAAGAAAGCCATTAGCACTTCAAACCCCTGACATTTTTGTGCCCTGCGAAGCCTAGGCGAAAGTATTCTTGCGACCTCACAAAGCAGCAGTGGGAGCTTATCAAAATCAGGAGCTCACGTCAGAGAAGAGTTTCGTGAAGATTTTTCACCCTGCACTCTCCTTCGAAAAGATCATTTATATCACGGCCAGCGATCATAACTGTGGCCATCCTCGATTCGGGCGTCTCCACCATAATAGAAACTTTGTATCCAGAGTCTTCTAGGTAAGACAAATAAAACTGTCGCCCTGTAAAGATCGTTGTTTTATCGGGAGTGTCCTTACACTCACCAAAAATTTCTTCCAAGAAGAGCTGGGAAAACTTAGCGTTGAAAGGAATTTTTTTTAGCGGTCGGGCAGAGCAAAGATTATAATCTTGCTCGTCATGCACTAGCGGTTGTAAGTCGCGAAACTGTATGGAGTCTAAGGATAAGGAAAATGTCTGACCGAACACTTCACAGACAATCAGGCTCGGCTGACCGACAAACGCATAGCCAGAAGAGGAAATCAGCAAGCTGGCTAAGATCAATAAATATTTCATT
>CAYQES010000030.1:30417-34137 GCA_964416595.1 uncultured Bdellovibrionales bacterium
TATTAGAAATAATAAATATGAATGTTTATTTTCATAAATATTTCATTTAATCCTCAGAATAGTTCCGTTACAAGGCATTGCTCCCACATAAACCCCGCCTGATCATCGTCACTAATTACTTTTGCTGTACGGTGTATCGGGCTTTCCATTTCTAATAAAAAGGACTTAGTAGATCCTTGAGAGAATAAAAGGCTGACCTTGTTTCCATTTGCTTCCCACGAGCCATCATCACGACTCACGCAGCCTACACCAAGTACTTCTAATATGAGCTGAGGATTCTCCTCATTCATCGGAATCGGTGTTTTAGCCTCCGCACTGCACCGGCCCGGAGCAACTGGTTTCAAATTCGTAAGCTGGGAAAATTGAATGTTGCGGGAAATGTGAAATTCCAGATTTTGCCCAAATACTGGGCACGCCACCATTTTGGGCTGGCCCACAAAGGCGTGTGCGGTAACCGCAAACAGTCCCCATGCTAAAAATAAAAGCATTTGCCCTCCTGCAGCACCCTTAAAATCTATCATAATCAACTTCAATTTTATGAACAATCAAAACGTAGCTAACTAAAAAATCGTTAAGATTATGCTGATCAAAACTGTGCACGAAGAATCTACCGGGGGATTTTTTTCGCAAATTTCTAGGGCGTAAGGGGTGTGCTGCCTCTCGATGGATATGTTCCGGTTGTAGTCCAAGCGCCGAATGGCCAATCGGCTGTTCAGAAAAGATGGCACGGCTGTTACTCATTAGGGGGCCAGTCTGAACTCACCATCAACTTGAAAATGTTGCACTGCATTATTTTCTGTGATAGTAATTCAGCAAACATTAAATATAACAATGGAGGATAGGATGAATCTTTTTTTGAGCACTTTGTTTTTTGCCTTACCTGTATGGGCATGGACACCTTCCCCCGTAGATACTCCGGATGAAGATTTTTCGTATACCTGTACGATTGGCCTATCTCAGCAATTTAGAGACAAAAACAATGGGTGCTACGCTGAATTTGAAGCCACAAAAATTATATCCTCTGTAGATTCGGATAGCCGCTACGGTGATTTACCGATCATCAGTGCGACTGACCTACAATTTAAAAAAATCCGAGGCGACGATAATTGTGGATCAGAGCCAAAAGTGAATAAGCAAAATACTTTTGCTGTTTTAGGTGTTTACGAAAATAAAGGTGGAGGGTTTCGCGATGGTCAATTCGAAACATCGCTATATGTGCGAGTTGCAGACGCACAAGAGGATCTCCTCACCTCAGATGCACGAACCACCGCTCCTTTTTCAGAAGGATATGTAGAAGTTAGTGGATCGCTTAGTACAAAAAAATTAAATCTTGATATTTCCGTTTCTTGCGTAAAAGCGACAAATAAATAGGCGGCTTTCATTCGGTCCAGGTGTTAGCCTCTTGACGGACTACCCTTTTCTGCTCGCAAATCTCCACATTAGGTCACGGGAAAGGCTTCCTTCCCTGGCGCTACTATCGGATCCTCGGTCGACGCCACAGGAGCATAAGCGTCTGGAAAATTCACGCAAGAGATTTGAAACAATCCTGTTCACCATTTTTTAAAAACTCTGGCGGAAACAAGGCTTTTTTCTATTTCTATAAATTCAAAGCAATTAAATGCTATCAGTTGGCACACGCAAAGGGCGGCTCATATAAATAAATTTTTGCCCCTTCAATTGCGAGTCCGGCTTTAAATCTTCGCGAACCACCACCTCACCCTTAAGATTTAAGAGAAGCGTTTTTTCATCAAGCTCGGCAATGCTTTGATAATTGTTAATGACGTTATCAATTTCTACAATATGAATTCGACCTGTCCCCATTAAGTATATTTTATACATTTTCATTTCGTTACTTAATACGTAGACGTCGCCAAAATGGTATTTTCCGTATAGCTCACTGGAAGAAAACAAACGAACTGGAGCGCCATGCGAAAATTTAACTTTGAACTCCTCATCTCCAGCGGAAATATCAATCTCATTACCCCAAATTCGCCCATTAAACTCTGGGCCATATATCAAATCTTGCAATTGCTCCCTTCTAGAGGGAGAGGCCGATAAATATTCCTTTTGATAGCTACCAAATGGCTCCTGTAAACTAAAGGTCACTGAGTCAAAAGTCGTCAATCGTAGCGACGTCTCTCGCGAATCACGAGGATAAAAAATTAAATCTGACTTTTCTCTAGGAGCAAGTATCCCATTTTTTGAAGCAAGCCCGGGCACAGGCTGTAGCCGCTTACCATCATAAACAAAATAATCCCCGTTCTTCTTTTGAAGGTACACCACCCGTTTGAAAGAGAATGCGGGCCAATTAAAATAATCGTCATACGCAAGAGCCATAGCGAGAGATAAATCCATCATAGCCGGGTGTACGTTTACCGAAGACTTTCCAATCTTTGTCCACACTTCCACTGAAGCCGCATACGCTCCCTTTTTTTGGATATATTCGTCACAACCGAGAACACCCTCCGCACCAGCCTTCCGCGAGCATCCCACATGAGGAAAGCCCTCATGATGACGAGACTCGTGTATCATAGCAGAAATTACTACAATCGGCGGCTCAAGTTTCAGCCTGTCACAAATAAACATTTCTTTTTTTACTTCAAAATCTACAAAAGCTGCTGCTCCCGCAGCACACACTTTTTGTCCATGACGAGACTTCGTTGCACTTAAAATGGATGGACTAAGCTTTTTTATATAGTCAATCCAACGAGCAGGAACGATATTTTGGTTCCAAGGTGAAGCAACCGCAGGCCCCTCCAATCGCAAGCCTTCCGCAAAAATTAAAGATTCTAAAACTCTATAGGTTGAGCTTTCGGGGTCACAAAGATTTTCATTTTTTTCAATCTTGATGTTTAGCTGAGATCGAATCCTATTAACTGCGTCCTTATCTAAGCAATTAACCGATCCTTCAGCCATTGACTGGAAGGCGAATCCAAGTGTACCCAAAAAAACAAAAAATAAGGCGATCAAAATTTTCATTATTCATCCCCTACGCTGTAAGAAAGGCTCTCGCTTATTTGGTTCCAGTAGGCAACCCCTCGTCGTGCGCTTTGCAGCGAGGCAAAAGCAATTTTCTGTAACTGTTGGTCTTCAGTTCGCTGAATCGACTGTTCAAGAGTTTCGATAAGTCTCATATCTTTGATGGCCTCTTTTTCTAACGCCATCAAAATAAAAATATTCAAAGACTGTTCAAATTGTTTTTGATGGTCTGACGCCTGTGAAAGGTCAACCTTTTTCTCAAGGTGGTTCTCGCGTAACAATATCTCTACTAAGTGGGCTTGATTGCCGCTGACGTTTTTAGCGAGAAGAAAGGTGGCTAAAAATCTTTCGTTTTTGTGCCTTTTTGCATCTTGAGCCATCTTACTTAGTGCATTTGTTTCATTAGCTGAAAGCGACAATGCTCGCTGTATAATTGCATGGCGGATTTCTTCTGGATTTGACTGGAGCCTGTTCATTTCCGCTGACTCTTTCTCAATCCAACCCTCGATTGCATTCCCGGAGTCACCTTGTGATTGTGACTGAGATACATGTCCTGCAGAATCTCCCATAGCGGCAGGAGCAGAATAACCAGAAGGCATTGATTTGAGATTGAAATTATGGGGAACTTTTGCAGTGTCATTTCCTGGTAGTGGTTTTTTAAAGAAAATCACCAAAGCACTGAGCGACGAGCGTGGTGGGTGGCTGTGAAGGCACTTCCACTTCGATGATCTCCCGAGGCCA
>CAYQES010000031.1:0-26514 GCA_964416595.1 uncultured Bdellovibrionales bacterium
TGGTTTACCCCTAGCCCTTTGGAGAAGGGCCACTAATAGTTCCGCCCCAGTTTAGTTTCTGGATAGTGTGGGGAAAAAAATAAAGGCCGTTGAAGAGTTCGCGGGGTCTCTTGGTTTAAAAAATAGCCGTTTTTTTAATGGTCGCGGAGAAGAATTCTTAAAGCGCAAAGAATTTTCCTCTGTGGATACGATCGTAATGCGTGCCGTAGCTCCTCCTGAAAAAATCATGCAGTGGATAGATCCCAGCGTGCGGCGCTGGATTTTTCTCTTGGGGCCACAACAGCGGGCGCTTTGGGAAGAAAAGAGAAAAGTTTGGGAGCAAAAGGAATTCGTTCTATCTCGGGAGCAGTCTTTCACTCTGCCCCACGGCCTGGGTGATAGGATTCTCCTAGAATTAAAATCCCAGAAGTAGTTCCACGTGGAACAGAAAAAATTTGTTTCACGTGGAACAAAGTTCTCCCATTTTTGAAATTTCACCTATATCCTTTAAAAAAGTTCGAAAAAATCTCCTCTAGAGGCAAAAAATGGGCAAAATCATTTCAATTATTAACCAAAAAGGTGGAGTAGGAAAAACAACCTCTGCGATTAATATGGCAGCCTCCTTGGTTGTTGCGGAGCGTAAAACCTTACTAATTGACTTTGATCCACAGGGAAACGCTTCCAGTGGGCTGGGAATCAACACGGCAGCAGGTGAAAAAAAGACCATTTACCAGGCCTTGGTGGGCCAGTGCTCTATAGAAGAGGCCATCTGCGAAACCGAGCTTCCCGGCCTATGGGTGGCACCCTCGGACCAAAACCTTAGCGGCGCAGAAGTGGAATTGGTGGGGGCCATAGCAAGGGAACAAAAATTGAAGCGCCTCCTGGAGCCACTGCGAGATCGCTTCCATTATATATTGATCGATTGCCCCCCAAGTTTAGGTTTGCTCACAATCAACGCACTTACGGCCTCCGATAGTTATCTTGTGCCCATGCAGTGCGAATATTTTTCTCTAGAAGGGTTGTCACAATTAATTTCAACGGCAGGCTTGATTCAGGGCGCCTTAAATCCGCAATTAGAATTAGAGGGCATTTTATTAACGATGTTTGATTCTCGTAATAATCTTGCGCACCAAGTGGCAGATGAAGTGCGCAAACATTTCGGCGACAAATTATTTAAAACTTCTATTCCGCGGAATGTGAAGTTGAGTGAGGCTCCTAGCCACGGCAAGCCCGTATTGCTCTATGACATTGAATCTCGCGGCGCCCGCTCCTATCTCGAGGCCACCAAGGAGATGATCGAGAGGAATATGAAAAAAACCGTAAGCCCTGCGCCGGTATTTGAAGAGCATCATAAACAAATTTAATTTTTTAAAACTTAAAGAGGGAAAGGCAATATGAATTCTGATCAACAAAAACAAACGGCGCGTCCTGTTTTGGGCAAGGGGCTTGCTAGTTTATTGCCCGGAGCCGCCGGCAATTCGGCCCTATTGGCCAAGCAAATGATGGGCGATATCCCCCCCCCTGCGGCCCCACAAGCCACGGCTGCGCCGGAGGTGGAATTGAATTCTGCGGGAAAAGAGCGCATCCCCGGCATTACTTTGGCGGATGTGGATCAAATCACCGTAAACCAATTTCAGCCCCGCAGAGATTTCGACGAGTCCGCCCTTGCCGAGCTCTCGGAGTCCATTAGGGCGAATGGCGTGATTCAGCCATTGATCACAAGGCGCAGTGGCGACGGTAAATTGCTTTTGATTGCCGGGGAGCGTCGTTTGCGAGCAGCAAAATTAGCGGGCCTCAAGCAAGTGCCCGTGGTGATTCGTAAATCTTCCGATAAGGAGGCGTTGGAGCTGGCCCTAATCGAAAATATCCAGCGGGAAGATTTAAATTGTGTAGATGTGGCTTTGTCTTATTTTCAGTTGTCAGAGGATTTTCAGCTCACTCAAGAAGAAATTTCTAAGCGAGTGGGTAAGGATAGGGTTTCGGTAGCCAACCATTTGCGCCTTTTAAAGCTACCTGAATCTTTTATCCAAGATTTACGCAGTGGTCGATTGAGCTTTGGTCATGGCCGCGCCATGCTCTCCCTAACGGATCCTTTAAGGCGCATGGAAATTCGTAATCTTGTTGTGGAGCGGCAGCTTTCCGTAAGGGAAACGGAGAGATTGGTGGCGGAGGCTTTGGTGCAAAGTGGAGAGGCCAAAGAAAAAAAGAAAAAGAAAGAAGATGTTTTTGGTCCAGAGATTCAGGCCTTTACAGAGCGGTTGGGGCGATTTTTGGGCACTAGGGTAAAAACTAAGGGTGACCCATACCGCGGCGCCATTATGATCGAATATTTTTCCAAAGAAGATTTAGAGCGCATTAGCGAACAATTGCTGCGTTGAGTTGGAGTGGGTTATGGCGAATAAGACAAGAATCACGGTTCCTACGGGTGCCCACGAAGTAACGGGCGTACTTGATAAGGGGTCAGAGTTTAATGGAACCCTTAGTTTTGAGGGCGCGTTTCGCATCGGTGGCATATTTAAGGGCCGCATCTTTACCGACGATGTTTTGATCATCGGCGAGGGTGCGTCTGTGGATGCCGAGATCGAGGTGGGCACTTTAATTTTATCTGGTGAACTTAAGGGCAGCATTAAGGCGAAGGAGAGGGTGGAAATCCACTATCCAGCCGTTTTCCGGGGAAATATTCAAACTCCTTCGCTGATGGTGGCCGACGGCGTGGTTTTCGAGGGTGTTTCCCAAATGGGAAATAAGGCCTCATTTCCCGAGAGCCCCCTCGAGAGAAAACTGTAAAAAAATCCCTATGATGATTGACTCCGGGGCTTGCCTTGGGTACATCAAATCATACTTTTTCTTCAGCATGTGAGTGACGATGATCGCCGACCTACAGAAACAACTTGGGATCGATTCGAGTTTTTTTTACCAATTCGTCATTTTTATTTTCATTTTTCTTTGGCTGCGTTTTGTTTATTTTTCTCCCTTCCTTAAGTTGATTCTCCAGCGAGAGAGCCAGTCAGATGGTTTAACGGAGGAGGCTCAAAAATTAAATGAAGAGGCCAATCGGCTGGAGGGGCTGTATCAAGAGGCCCTTGGCGCAGCTCGGAGGCGGGCCAGTGGAGAGCGGGATATTTTATTGGCTGCGGCCCGGAAAAAAAGCACGGATCTCACAGCGGAAGCCCGTAGCCAGGCAAAAATAAAAATGGAAACCGCGCGCGAGCAGGCGGCTCGTTCGGCTGAAAATGATTTGAATGGATTAAAATCCCAGGTGGGCCCCATTTCTTCTTTATTGGTAGAAAAGCTCATGAAAACGAAGGTGGGTCTCTAAATGTCTGTGCAGAATATGAGAGACGTTATCCCCTACGCCGCGAACTTCGGCATCGTGGTAGTGATGTTGGGCGCGATTTTGCGCAAGCCTGCCCGTAAATTTTTGTACCAGCGCCACGAAAGAATGAAAGATGCAGTAGAAAGTGCGGCTGTTGCCCATCGTAAGGCTATGGAGCGGGCGGAATCTGCCCGGAACTCTATGGCAAGGGTGGCGCAAGAAGAGGCTGCTATTTTGGCGAGGGAAAGTAGACACGCGGAAGAAGAGCGGGTGGAGATTTTGCAAAAGGCGGATCACGAGGTGCAGCGTGTTTTGCAAGAGGCTGAGCGCCTGGCTAAGGTGGAGCAAGAAGAGGCCTCCGATCGCGTGAAAGACGAATTTTTAAAGCTCGTGGTGGAGCAAACTGAAAATAATTTGCGGCAAGGCCTGAAAAAAGACGACCACTCTGCGATTTTAAAGCGCGCCCAAAATAGCATCGAGGTGGGTGTTTAATGGCAACGGCGGCGGCGGTATACGCAAAGGCAATGTTTGAGCTGGGGCAAGAAACCAAGCAGCTCGATGCCCTGCTAAAAGAAATAAAAGAATTTTCAGACACCATGGCGGCCAACAAAGAGTTGTACCTTGTGTTGTCTGGTGCCGGATTTAATCCCATCAGCAAACGCGCCATTTTAAAAGAAGTGCGAGAGACTATGAAGCTGTCGCCTGTGGCGTCCCGCTTTTTGGATGTCTTAGTAACCCGTGGGCGCATTTCAGATTTATCTTCTATCTTGCAAGAGCTAGAGCGATTGATCGAAAAGTCCCAGGGTGTGCAATCGGGCCAAGTGCGTACGACGATTGAATTGTCTGCGGAAGAATTGGCCTTTTTGGGAAGCGCACTATCCAAAAGAGTGGGCGGCAAGGTGAAGCTGTCGCAAGTGGTGGACCCTTCATTGTTGGGTGGTGTGGTGGCAACGGTGGCGGGAAAAACTTTCGATGCGAGCCTCCGTTCACAGCTAGAACGATTTAAGAGTGAAATGATTTAGATAATTAGGAGAGACGGATGAAACTGCGTGCAGAAGAGATAACTCAGATCATCAAAAAACAATTGGCCGATTTCGAGGCTAAATTGGATGTGGCCGAAACTGGTACCGTATTAGCGGTGGGAGACGGTATCGCCAAAATCTATGGCTTGGAAAATGCCCAAGCTGGTGAGTTGGTGGATTTTGGTGAAAACGTAATGGGCCTGGTGATGAACCTGGAAGAGGGTTCTGTGGGCACCGCCATTTTGGGCGACGACACTATTATTAAAGAGGGCCGTTCTGTAAAACGCACAGGAAAAATCTTCGAAGTTCCTGTGGGTGAAGAATTGTTGGGTAGGGTGGTGAGCCCCTTGGGATTGCCCTTGGATGGCGCTGGCCCCTTGAAATCCAAACACTCTCGCAGGGTGGAAATTAAAGCTCCGGGGATTGTGGCTAGAAAATCTGTTCATGAGCCCTTGCAAACTGGCATCAAGGCCATTGACTCCATGATTCCCATTGGCCGTGGCCAGCGGGAGTTAATCATTGGCGATCGTCAAACGGGAAAAACGGCTATCGCTTTGGATACGATCATCAACCAAAAGGGTAAAAATGTGCATTGCTTCTATGTGGCCATCGGCCAAAAGCAATCCACGGTTGCTCAAGTGGTAGATCGCTTGAAGCGAGCTGGTGCCATGGAATATACCACGGTAATTGCTGCCACCGCTTCTGACCAAGCGCCCATTCAATATATTGCTCCTTATTCTGGCGTTACAATGGCGGAGTATTTCCGCGATTCGGGCAGACACGCTTTGATCGTTTACGACGATCTTACTAAGCAGGCGCAGGCCTATCGTCAGCTCTCCTTGCTTTTGCGCCGCCCACCCGGACGGGAAGCCTATCCCGGAGACGTATTTTATATTCACTCTCGCCTCTTAGAGCGGGCATGCAAATTATCCGATGAAATGGGTGGCGGTAGCTTAACGGCTCTGCCCATCATTGAAACCCAAGCGGGCGACGTTTCTGCCTATATTCCTACGAACGTGATTTCTATCACCGATGGCCAGATCTTTTTGGAAAGTGATCTGTTCTATTCTGGCCAGCGGCCCGCAGTGAACGTGGGTATTTCTGTATCGCGGGTGGGTGGTAACGCCCAAACGAAAGCTATGAAGAGCGTGGCCGGAGCCCTGCGGTTGGATTTGGCTCAATATCGGGAAAAGGCTGCCTTTGCCCAGTTCGGATCTGATTTGGATCCTGCTACACAAAAGCAATTGGCCCGTGGCCAGCGCTTGATGGAGCTTCTAAAACAAGGCCAATATTCTCCTATGGAAGTGGCTGATCAAGTGTTCGGAATTTATGCCGCGAACGCTGGACACTTGGATAAAGTGCCCGTGAATAAAGTTCGTGAGTGGGAAACAAGCTTCCTTCGCTACGCACACCAAAGCCACGGCGATCTCGTAAAAGAGGTGAGTTCTACGGGCAAGTTGGAGGCTGGCGCTAAAACTAAATTAGACAGCGCCATCCAAGAACATCTAAAGACGTTTTTGTAAGTGAAGGAGTAAGGGTTCCACATGGCATCCGGCAAGGATTTAAAAAGACGAATTGCCAGCGTGAAGAGCACGCAGCAGATCACCAAGGCCATGAAAATGGTGGCGGCCTCTCGCTTGCGGCGTTCCCAAGAAGCTATAGTGAGGGCCCGTCCTTTTGCGGAAGCCATTCGCACATCGGTGCAGAATCTAATTCAGCACGAAGAGATTCGTGAGTTTCATCCCCTGCTTACGCGCCGAGAAGTAAAAAAGATAAATGTAATCTTGATCACTTCTGATCGTGGCTTGTGTGGTGGATTTAACTCGAATCTAGTTCGTAAGGCCGAGCAGCTCTACCGCGCGGAGGCTTCGAAATATGAGAAGTTTACGTTTACTTGCATCGGTAAAAAGGGCTATGAATTTCTCAATTTACGAAATATTCCCGTGCGGGAATATTTCCAAGATTTTCAGAAAACTCTCACCTACGCTAAAGTGCAAGCCATCGCCAATGAGATGATTGAAAGCTACCAAAGGGGAGAAGTAGATGAAATTCGGATTATTTTTTCCGAATTCCGCAGTGCCGTTTCCCAAGTTCCTACAGTGCAAACCCTATTGCCCGTAAGCCAAGCGGAAGCCGATGCCAATAAAATTCCAGCCCCTTCCGTAGATTTTCTTTACGAGCCCAGCCAAGAATTCATTTTAGCGGCCATCTTGCCCCGTTATTTCAAAGCGAAACTGTACCGTGGATTGTTGGAGTCTGCGGCCAGTGAACATGGTGCCCGTATGGCGGCCATGGATAGCGCCACTAAAAATGCTGGCGAAATGATTCGCAAACTTACTCTGGAATACAATAAAGTTCGTCAGGCCAATATTACCAAAGAGTTGCTGGAAATCGTTTCCGGGGCCGAAGCGCTGAAATAATTTTCAATAGGAGAACGCAATGTCTGCACAAGCAATGGACTCTAAAGTTGGAAGGATCAAACAAATTCTTGGTCCCGTAGTCGACGTGGAATTTCCCAGTGGAAAGCTTCCCGCTATCTATGATGCCGTGAGAATCACCAACCCTGCGATCGATAAGCGTAAGGGCAACTTGGTGGCCGAAGTGGCGCAACACTTGGGAGAAAACACGGTTCGCTGCATCGCCATGGATACCACCGAGGGCTTGGTGCGCGGAATGGATGTGGTGAACACAGAAGAGCAAATTCTTACTCCAGTGGGCCCCGAAGCTTTGGGCCGCATTCTTAACGTAGTGGGCGAGCCCGTGGACGAGCAAGGCCCCGTGAATGCTAAGAAATTTTATCCCATCCACCGCTCTCCTCCAAAATTTACGGATCAGAGTGTGGCCGCTGAGCCCTTCTGGACGGGGATCAAAGTGATCGATTTGCTCGCCCCCTATACTAAGGGCGGAAAAATCGGATTGTTCGGTGGAGCCGGTGTGGGCAAAACTGTATTGATCCAAGAGCTTATCAACAACGTGGCCACTCAGCACGGCGGCTACTCTGTGTTCGCTGGTGTGGGCGAGCGCACCCGGGAAGGAAACGATCTCTGGATGGAGATGAAAGAGTCTGGCGTATTGGCTAAGACAGCTTTGATTTTCGGTCAGATGAACGAGCCGCCCGGAGCCCGGGCACGGGTTGCACTAACGGGCCTTTCTGTGGCGGAATATTTCCGTGATGAAGAAAACCAAGACGTACTTTTCTTTGTAGATAATATCTTCCGTTTCACCCAAGCTGGATCCGAAGTGTCGGCCCTTTTGGGCCGTATTCCTTCCGCTGTGGGTTACCAACCTACCTTGGGAACAGAGATGGGGGAGTTGCAAGAGCGCATCACCTCCACCAATAAAGGATCAATTACTTCCATTCAGGCCGTATACGTTCCTGCGGACGATTATACGGACCCCGCTCCTGCTACAACCTTTGCTCACTTGGATGCCACAACGAACTTGAGCCGCCAAATCGCAGAGTTGGGAATTTATCCTGCCGTGGATCCCCTGGCTTCCACGAGTCGGATTCTTTCTCCTGATGTAGTGGGAGAAGAACACTATCGTGTGGCTCGCTGGGTGCAGTCCACCCTGCAGCGGTACCGTGAATTGCAAGATATCATCGCCATTTTAGGTATGGATGAATTGTCTGAAGAAGATAAGTTGGCCGTGTCTCGCGCTCGTAAGTGCCAGCGTTTCTTGTCGCAGCCTTTCTTCGTAGCCGAGCAATTCACTGGTTTCCCTGGAAAATTCGTAAAAATCGAAGACACGATCCGCGGCTTCCGTGAAGTGTTAGAAGGCAAACATGACAATTTGCCAGAGCAAGCCTTCTTGTACGTGGGCACCATTGAAGAAGCGCTCGAAAAAGCGGAAAAACTGAAAGCATAAGTCGAGTTGAGGAGCGAATGAAGGATCTAGTTCTAAGCGTAGTTACTCCTGAACGGCTTATCGTAAATCAGGTGGCCGTACAGGCCATTGTTTTGCCTGCCGAGGCTGGTCAGCTCACGCTTTTACCTGGTCACATTAATTTCATGACATCGCTCCGCTACGGCACTTTTGGTTATAAAGTGAGCGAAGAGTGGCAAGTAGCCTTTCTATCTGGTGGCTTTACTCAGGTATGTGATGGCAAAGTCACCGTATTGGCTGAAACCATTGATATGTCTCAGGAACTAGATATAGCGAAAGCTGAATTGCACCTCCAAGAAGTGGCTGGGAAGTTAAAGAATCTAAAGGTGGGTAGCCCAGAATACGCTCAATTGATTTTGGAAAAAGAGCTGGCCGAAGCCAAATTGAAAGCGGCCCACAAGAAAATACACTAAATCCTCTTTTTTTCCTGCTTTCTGACAAAATGGCAAACGTGCGTGGATGTTTGCCATTTTCTCGTTCACAGCTAAAATAAGGTAGATGAATAGCCTTTTTGTTCCATGGAAGGGAACGACTTTGCTGCCACTGACCATTCAGCAAAAATTAGTGCGAGTATTTTCTAGCGCAGCCGTATGCGGCTTGTCGTTCACTTTTATTTTGGGCGAAGCCATAGACCATAAAGCCAAAGACATTTCTCTTTGGGCAATAGATGCTGCCCTCATTCCTGTGCACTACCAACCAGCACAACCCATCAACGCGTCCCTACAGGGCATCGCCATTTCCGAATTAAAAGAAAAATGGGTAGCTGCTAATTCCGCCAATATTTCTCTGCCCCAAGAAATGCTCGCGGCCATTCCCCCAGCGGTAATTCCAATGGAGGAACCAGCGCCGTTAAAAATGAAAGTCACGAAGGTAGTGACAGAAACCCTACCCACCGCGGAAGTGGAAAAGGTTCTGCTTTCTATTCATGATGCTACTTCGCAGCTGAATACTATTATAGGAGAAGAAAAAGAGGGCCAGGTTTTAGTGGACGGCCCAGTGGTGATTAAGAGCTTATCAGAATCAAAAGAGACGGGTCGCAAACCATCAGAAATCGTTTCTTTAGATACTTGGTCAATCCGTGGAAAAATTACTTCAGCAAAAAAAGAAGCCGGGCACTTTGAAGTAGGATTGTTTTCTAAGATAGACCAAGACGGCGTTCCCGTCGGCTTTCCCCTGGTGCAGCAGATCTTGCCTGCGGGAATCATGGACTTTGAGTTAAATATTCCCCATAAAATAGAAAAAGGATTTTTGTATGGGGTACATGTGGCCACAAAATCCGGCAAGCGCACTTGGATTGCTCCCCCCGTTAACCCCAGGCTAAAACAGGATCGGCAATTTGCGGAATTGGTTTACCAGCAGCAGGAAGATACGATTTCTTCTACTGCCTCCGCCTCGGAAAAGCAGGCTCCCACATTCTCGATCCGCGGATCTGTTTCCACTTTCCTGTTTTCCAAGGGCGCGGCCATTCCCCAGGGGGATGTGGTGGTAAAAGTGCGTGGACGAAAAGAATCCGTGCGCACAGAAAAAAATGGCGATTTTCTTCTCGAGCTTCCAATATTGGGTGGCACAGTTTATCTAGAGTTCTTAAAAGCCGGCTATCATCCTTTATTGGTACCTATCGCAACGGATGGTGGGCCGAGCACCATCAAAGTGGAATTAGTTAGCCGAGATGCCGTGGATCAGATTGCGAGAAATCTTGGGTTGCGTCAGCTAAGTTCTAAGAGTGTGTTCTTGGGAAAAATCACCAACCCAGATGGAACTCCATTAATCGGGGCATCTTTTCAGTTTAGCTTGAAAGCGGATGGCCCATTTTATTTTGGTGAGAACGGTGTTCCTTCCGCGCAATTGAAAGCAACAACGGCAGATGGCCGCTTTCTCTTTTTAAACGTAGAGCCCGGAACAGGATTTGTGGAGTCCAGCGCGGGCGGGGAAGCCATTGCCCCCTTTCTCTTTTCTTCTGTAGAGGGGGGCGAGGCGGTTATAAAAAATCTCGTTCCCGTTTCTGGGAATTTAAAGGGTAGAATTTTTAACCCAGTTGGCTCCAAGAATATGACCCATGTGGCCCGCGCCCGCTTGCGTATTGAAGGTACGGCGGATTGGTCGACCACGGATTCTTATGGAGCATTCTATTTGGGCCCATTGCGCTGGATGCGTGGAGAGCGAATTTCCATAGAGTTCTCCGCAGAAAAATACCAAAACCATCGCTATACTTTGGTGCCTGATAAAAAAGTTAGCGCAATCAATCTGTTTGCTTTTCCCGCAAGCTATATAGATATGCTTACTAAATCCATGGATTTAGATCTGGATCCTTATACGGGGGTTGTGATTGGGAAAGTTTCTGGCAAGAGCGTAAGGATTGATGCATTGGCCGATCACTCTGTAGTGAATGGTTCCGAGGATTTTTATTTTGATGCCCAAGGAAAACTGAGGGGCTCACACGCCATGACAGATCCCACTTACGGAACGTATATGATTTTCAACGTGCCCAAGGGACGCATTCTATTACATGGCAATGATAGCAATGGGGTGCTTCGTTATTCTGATTCCGTAGTTACGAGTCCTACCGCCATTAGCGTAATAATGGACTAAGCTTCAAATTCGTAGCGTTGTAGGGACTCTTGGGCTGCCTGAAATCCGATACGAACAATTTTTTCCATGAATTTAGTAGAAAAATTAAAGTGATCGCCAAAGAATATTTCGTGGTCCCTCGGCCTAGGATTGATATAGAGGTATCGATTATTTGGATCCACTGCGAGCTTCTTTTCTAGAAGGGCGCAGATTTTCTTTCTGTGTTTTTCGTCGAGCTTCGCGTTCTTGCAGTATTCATTGACGGCCTCTAGGGCGGCAAGTTTTTGATTGCGCATATAGATGGCCGATTGGATTTTTCTTTCGATCAATAAATAAATGGCTTGGATGCCGATAGCAGTGATTCCAAATTTGGTAAGCGAGCCAATTTCCCGGGAAAAATGGTAGGGCTGGTGGGTGTAGCTTGCGATAATAAGATCAGCGCCCAATTGTTCTGCCGCATTTACAGATAGGGTTTCCCGGATTTCTCCGTCGAAAAAATACACCACCTTGCCGTTGTGGTTGCGGATGCCATAGGGAGAAAAAATAGGGGGAAGCGCCACGGAGGCGGCCACGGTGTCGGAAATGGCTACAGTGGTTTCGTAAATGCAGCGGGGATCATCGCCCGGGGAGGGCAAGTTGTGTTTACAGAAAATAATGCGTTTAGAGTGGTTTAGTTGTGTGGCAACAATGCAAAGATCTGCTGCGTAATCTTCAAACCGGTTTGAGGGCAGCACATCTTCTCGCATATAGGTTTCGATGCCAGCCGTGGTGAATAAGCCCGAGAGCGAAAGCAAATTCTGGCGGCGGTATAAAAGATCGATGGCATTGGTGGTGAGGGAGCGCAAGCGCCGCGTAATGCCCTCTTTGGCCATTTCCTCATGCTGGGATGCTTTCACGCTCATGAGGTGGGAATAACGCATGGGCTTCAGTGGGCTTTGCTTCTTTTTGCCTAAATAAGCGCTGAAAATTTGGTCAATGGTATAGCCCGAAGCTAAATAGGCGGCGATTACGCTCCCCGCGCTGGAGCCCACATAGGCACTAATATTCATGCCGCCCTGGGGTAGGGGGGTTTTGCTTTTTAGGCCCCCATGAAATCGGAAACCTTTTTCTTGGAGAGCTAAGCCCACCCCCATATGGAAAGCTGCGGCTTTGGCTGCTCCACCCGAACACACAAAGGCAACTTTTTTTCTTTTTGAAATCTGCTGCTTGTTGCCCATGGAAAAATTATCAATGATCGTCGGGGTAACGTCAATGGGGCAATGCATCTCTTGGATAATCACCCCTTGTAATTGTGGGGTTTTTCATGAATACTCATGATTAGGAACGAATTCATCAAGGAAGAGAAGCGTTATGCAACCCAACCTTTGGCTCCCATTAACTGAGTATGCACTTCGCAGCGGCATGAGTATTTCTACGCTGCGCCGAAAAATCAAATCCAATAATATAGATTACCGCATGGAAGAGGGGCGTTATTTAATTCGCTCCGACGATCTGCAAGAAGAGCCTGCGCCGATAGGTTTTACTTCCACAGATAATGTAAAAGCAGAAAAAATAAAGGATTCCGTAAAGGAGGCGTTGCCCGCAGCGACCACCTCGGTTGTGGCACATGCGGTACAAACAACTTCCTCTGCCTTGCCTTCGGTCGTAGAGGATTTGGAGAAAATTCGAGAAGAGTTACGTTTAAGCAAGGAAGAAAACTCTTTACGCTGGCGCGCTCTCGAAGCCAGGGTGGCTGGCATAGCTAAAAAATTGGATTTTTTCACGGAGCAAATGTCTGAAATAAAAATGCTAGTGAAGATCTTTGAAGAGAAATTGGATGATCGGGCCTAGATTTCTTCTGGCCGTAGCCGGATGCTTTTTCGGTCTGATTTCCGCCCATGCGGCAACCACTACCATTAATGGCGTAACCTATGATTCTACCAAATCCGCAGGAGTTGTAGATGAGGTGCGCTTTAAGAAATTTTTTCTTTTCCCCTCGCTAGACGATATCAGCGGCGTGCTTGCTCCCAAATTGGACGAGAAGCTCACCCAGTTATTTGCTAAAAACCCCCGCTTTGATTTAGTGCGTGATCCGCAGGTGGTGCGGGCTTTATCCCCGGGGGATGCAAGCTATGCAAAAGCGGCACAAAATATCGAGGTTCATAAAGAGGCTGCAAGGGTAACGGGTTCGGATACTACGGCGATTTTGCGCACTAGGGGTGTGGGCAATCAAACGGAAATGACTCTTGAGTTTCGAGATGCCCAGGGGAAAATTCTATTATCCGAGTCCGGGGCGATTCCCGGATTTTCTTCCATGGAGGCCCGCTGGGGTTTAATCGAAAAACTTTTTCAAACCATTGTATCCAAGATTCCATTTGATGGAACCGTAACGGGCCGAACGGCGTCCACGATTACGATTGATTTGGGAATGTCGTCGATCAAGCAGGGAGAAATAATTGAGCTGGCCCGGATCGTTTCTTTGCAGCGCCATCCTTTATTGGGCACCGTAGTGGGCTCCGATTATGTGCGTGTGGGAAGGGCTAAAGTAACAAATGTGGATCGCGCCCTTTCTTTTGCAGAAATCCAAGAAGAGTATTCGGGAGAAATGATCGCGGTTGGATCTAAAGTGTTGCGCACAAAATCGCCCATTAGCTATCGAACCGGTGAGCCTGTGCCAGAAAAAGGGAATCGAAAGAATGCGAAAGAAGTAGAAGAGGGCGATCCTTTTGATGATCGATTGCAGGGAGACTTTGATCGGCCGCGAGCTAGGTTTGGCCATTTGGGTTTTAATTTGCAATACGGCTCCCTTACACACGCCCAGAACCCAGAGGGTTTGCTGCCCACGGAATATTCTGGTTCTGGATTAGGTGGAAATGTGGAATCCGAGCTTTGGATTACCAAGCAGTGGATTTTTTCTGCCGGTTACGGTTTCCATAATGCCAAGCTTTCCAGTGTGGAGACCACTATTGGCAGTGGATCTTGGTATAAGGCGGAGGCCGCCGTGGGTTTCCGTTTTTTCCCGGATCCCATGGGGGCCGCTCATATTACTGGTAGTATAGGGTACCAGTTGCAAAATTTTTCTATTCCCGCACCAGCTGCGCTATCGGTGGGCGGAAAAAAATATTCAGGTATTTTACTGCGAGTGGATGGAGAAATGCCTTTGCACCCTCAACATAAATTTACCGGCGGATTCAGCTTCCAGCCTTTTTCTTCTTTCTCTGATTTGGGGGGCTCCCTTGGCGAGCCAGATGGCGCAACCGTGATTGGTTTTCATTTGGCTTGGAATTATCTTTTGGCGGACTCACTTTGGGTGCGCCTGGGTTTTCAATTTGATACGGCCAGCGGCCACTATAAGAATTCTTCTTCTGTTACAGATAAACGATTTGCTATTGGCCCAGGAATTTTCTATTCCTTTTGAACCATGGCTAAAGCGAAAAATCCTAAGGCTCGCATCGATGAGCTAACCGCCAAAATCATAGAGCTTAATGAAGCGTATTATGGAAAAGATGAGCCCCTGGTTTCTGATGCAGACTGGGATCTTTTGTTTCGCGAGCTGGAAGAATTAGAGCGTGCACATCCTGAGTTGCGCCATCCAGATTCTCCCACCCAAAGAGTGGGAGCCGCGCCTCTGGCGGCCTTTGAAAAAATCACCCATCGCCAGCCCATGTTAAGCATTGCCAATTCTATGAATGAAGCGGAGCTTTTGGCTTTTCATGGCCGCGTGCTGAAACAATTGGCTATCACTGGGGGCGTGGACTATTTTTGCGAACTAAAATACGACGGTTTAAGCGTGAATCTTACCTATGAGCACGGTGCGCTTGTTTCTGCGGCTACCAGAGGTGATGGTGTGGTGGGGGAAAATATCACACCCAATGTAAAAACCATCCGTAATGTTCCACTGCGGCTCAAGGGAAAAAGTGTTCCGGAACTGGTGGAAATTCGTGGCGAAATCATTTTGCCCATGGAGGCCTTCCAAAAATTAAATCGTGAACAAGAAGAAGCGGGTGAGAAAGTGTTTGCTAATCCCCGCAATGCGGCGGCGGGTAGCGTGCGGCAATTGGATTCCCATATTACGGCAAGTAGAGATTTAAAATTAATTGCCTATGCGCTGGGATATTGGCAGGGAAAATTTAAGCCCAAAAAACAGAGTGAAATCCTAGAAACCATTTTTTCCTGGGGCTTTGAATCGCATTCGAACTATCGTGTTTGCCAAGATATGGTGGCTGTGCAGAAATTTTATAAAGAGATAGAAGAAAAACGGGAACACTTAGCGTTTGATATTGACGGTGTGGTGGTGAAGGTAGATCGCTTGGATTGGTTAGAGGAGTTGGGGTTTGTGGCCCGCAGCCCACGTGGAATGACAGCCTATAAATTTCCTGCCCGTCAAAAAACTACGCAGATCAAAGAAATTATTGTGCAGGTAGGGCGCACCGGGGTGCTTACGCCCGTAGCAATTTTAGAGCCCGTAAACATTCATGGTGTAGTAGTGAGCCGAGCAGCACTTCACAATCAGGAAGAAATCGACCGCAAAGATGTGCGCGTGGGCGATTGGGTGTTGGTGCAAAGAGCGGGAGATGTAATTCCGGAAGTGGTTTCTGTGGTGCAAGAAAAACGGACTGGCCGAGAGCGACCTTTTCTTTTGCCAAACCATTGCCCTTCCTGCGGGGAAAAAACCCAGAAAATAAGTGGAGAGGTGGCCGTTCGTTGTTTAAACGAAGAATGCCCCGCCCAGAATTTAGAATCCCTCGGCCATTTTGTGGCCAAAAACAGCATGAACGTGGTTGGGCTCGGGCCCAAAATTTTGGAACAATTAGTTGAAGAGGGTTTAGTAAAGAAACCTTCTGACCTTTACCTGTTAACGGAAAAGAGCCTTTTGGGCTTAGAGGGCTTTCAGGAAAAATCGGCCAAGAAATTGGTGGCTGCCATCACGAAAAGTAAGGAGTGCAAACTTTCTTCCTTTATCCATGCCCTTGGAATTCGCCACGTGGGAGAGCGTTTGGCCGCCTCTTTGGCGAGAGAGTATCCAAATATAATGGATTTAATGAAGGCTACAGAAGGGGACTTAGTAAAAGTAGAGGATGTTGGTGCGGTGGTAGCCAAAAGTGTGACGGAATTTTTCGCTAAACCTAAAAATCGGGCGGAAGTTCGGGCGCTTATCCAAGCGGGTATTCAACCCAAAAGCGCTCAGAGGCTTTCTTCTGCATTGTCCGGAAAAACTTTTGTGATCACAGGAACTTTAGAAGGCATGGGCCGTCAAGAGGCATCAGACTGGATACAATCTCGCGGGGGAAAGGTGGCCTCCAGCGTTTCTAAAAACACAGATTACCTGTTGGCGGGAGCAGAAGCCGGTGGAAAGCTGGATAAGGCCCGTGAGTTGGGAGTGACTGTTCTTTCTTTAGATGAGCTTCTGCAGTTGGCGAAATAGTAAATAAATACTTTGTGCAGAGTATTGTCTTAAGTTTATCCTATAAACAGACGAAATTTTTGATGCTCGATCTTTATTTGGGCATCGGAGGCAAAGAATGCGCAAAATTTCGCAGCTTCATAAATCCCTACTGCTGGTGGCGGTTTCCTTTGTCATTTTTTCTTCGTGCGCCAGCAACAAAACAAATGTGGATGGCCTTCCTGAATCAGAAGCTGCGCTCCTAGATGAATCGGAAAAAGCGACTCCTGTAATGGATGATGCTGCCATTTTCTCTGATTTAAATGCAGCGATGCCAGAAGGTGCTACGGTTACGGCTTCCACAGAGAATGCTGGAGCTGGTGGCGATGGTCCTTTTTATAATCCAATCGGCGGTGAGAGTTTGGGTCGTGTGGCCTATACGCTCTATGGCGATAGCAAAAAAGTGAAAAAGCTATTATCTCTCAATCCTAATTTGGCTGGAGTAACTGCTTTATCCCCCGATCAAAAAGTTTATTTTGACTTGAGCCTATTGCAGCCTAAGCCCACTTATTTAACCAAAGATCTTTTAGATCGTTATTCGCCAGAGCTAGCCCGGAGTCTGGAGGGCGTGGGCCTGCCGAAAGAAACTGTGACCGTTAGTGCCGGGGAAACCTTGCAGGCAGTATCCCAGCGGCTATATGGCACTACCCGCTACTGGACAGAGATCTATCTTTTGAACCAGGGCACCATTAGTCATTATGATAAGGTGGGCGCCGGCGTTTCTCTTACAGTGCATCAAAGGAACCCACTGGCTCCTCGGCCAGTGGTAGAGCAGGTAGCCCCAGCACCTGCCATGGATGAAGTAACGCCTATCCAGCCTATTCAAACGGCGCAACCCGCGGTTCAACCTATCGTGCCCGAGAATAATTCGGCCACCAACCAGCTGACTACCCAAGAAATTTCGCCTATGCAAATGGATCCTATTCCAGAAACGCCTGCTCGGCCCGCGGTTACTCCTAAGCCCAAAGCCCTAGTGCCGAAAGAAAATACCAAACCACAAATCCTACAAGATTTGTTAGGCCCTGGTAGCAGCGCCAATGTGCGAAGGATTATCTATGTATCCTTGATTCTATTGATTGGTGGAGTGGCCTTCTATATGACCCGCTCTTCTAAGAAGAAGAAATTCGACATGCTCGATGTGACTACTTCGGATACTGCGCCCCCCCGGCCTAAGTTTCCTGGCAGCCAACAGGATAGTCACCACCAAGATATTGGCTAGTCTGCAGTAATTTTGACTAGTCTTTGCCCCGAGGGCGCACAATCGCCCCTGTTTCGATACCTTTTAAGTGCTTATCCCATTTACTGGTCATGGCTTGGTAGCGATTAATAAGAGTATTCGCCTGAAACTTTTCTGACGCATTAGAAGATTTGGCTAGCTGTGATTTGATTTTGGCTATCAATTCTTCCAGAGCTTTTCGTTCATTTCGTGGAGGATCCTCTTCCGCCCCCTGAAAATACACATTATAAAGCCTATGAAGGTAGTCTAAATCCCGGAGGGCTTTATCGATGTCTTTCTTAAACGGGCTAGTAATATCCATGCCCCATTGTAAAAAATCTGGGGGAAACAGCAATGGCTAAGGCGCATTACTCTTGCCAAAATTGTGGGCATAATTCGGTGCAATGGTTGGGTCGTTGCCCCTCTTGCGGCAACTGGAATACTTTTGTGGAAGAGCGGCCTGAGGGGGCCGATGAGGGCCGCAAGGGGGCCATCGCGGAAGATAAAATTAAAAAAATCACGGAAAGCAAGAAGCGCGGCCAGAGCTTTGGCTCCGCTAGTCCGAAAAAAATTAAGGATCTTAAATCCGACACCCAAACCCGCTGGAGCACTGGCATCAAAGAATTGGATCGGGTGTTGGGTGGTGGCATGGTGGAGGGTTCTTACCTGTTACTGGGTGGAGAGCCCGGGATTGGTAAATCCACCTTGCTTTTGCAGGCCTTGGAGCAATTAGGAAAATCTCGGAAAGTTCTTTATGTGACCGGGGAAGAATCCGTGGAACAGGTAAAACTGCGAGCCGAGCGTTTAGAGGTGGAGGGCGAAGATCTTTATCTCGCGGCCGAAACCAACTGGGAAAAAATTTTAGGCATGGTGGAAGAAGTGGGGCCCGATGTGTTGGCTGTGGATTCCATCCAGACCATGTTCACAAATGAGATTGCCTCCGCTCCCGGTAGCGTGGCTCAAGTGCGGGAAGTGGGCGCGCGGCTTATGCATTTGGCAAAACGCGCCGGCGTGGTGGTGATTTTGGTGGGGCATGTTACGAAAGACGGTTCGATTGCTGGGCCCAGAGTTTTGGAGCATATGGTAGATACCGTTCTCTATTTCGAGAGTGTGGGCGGGCAATCTTTTAGGATTTTACGGGGTGTGAAAAATCGTTTTGGTTCCACCAATGAAATTGGTGTGTTCGATATGAGCGAAACGGGATTGCAGGAAGTGAGCAATCCTTCGGAATTATTTTTGGCCGAGCGGCCCAAGGGCGCACCCGGATCTGTGGTGGTGAGCAGCATGGAGGGTTCCCGGCCTTTATTGGTGGAGCTCCAGGCGCTCGTGAGCCGCAGTGTACTTGGAACTCCTCGGCGTACGGTGCTTGGTGTGGATTCCAATCGGGCGGCAATTTTGTTGGCAGTTTTAGAAAAGCGCGTGGGTTTGGAAATTTTCGACAAAGACATTTTTGTGAACGTGGTGGGCGGCATGCAACTTTCGGAGCCGAGTTCTGATTTAGGATTGATCGCGGCTCTGGCTAGTAGTTTTCATAATATGGCCATCGACGGGGATATTTTCTTTTTAGGCGAGGTGGGCCTCACGGGTGAGGTGCGTTCCGTTTCACGCATGGAGGATCGGTTGCGGGAGGCGGCCGTGATGGGATTTAGGAAATGTTTTTTGCCGCAACGGAATGTGGCTTTACTGAAAGAGAAACACAAAAACATGGAATTGATTCCCGTGCGGCAGGTGAAAGAAGTGACGGATGCGCTGTTTGGGAAGCGGTAGGGTGGGCGGGTAATCGGTATCACTATTCAATATATTCAAGTTTGAATGCGGTGACGGCGCCCGATTCATTCTTGCTAATTGCGATTACAAAATTCTCATCAATAGATTTAAAGGCAACGTTGCCATGAAAAAGTCCGCAGCGGACAAGCGCTGCGTTAATTCTATTTCGCCAATACCTGCCGTATCCCTCTCGCCCAGCGCTTTTTTAACAAACTCCGCGCTTCTTTTTTCATATGTGGCTGAAACTCTTTGTCTAGTTTCCACGCTTTCTTCAAAGCATTCGGATTCGGCCACAAGCCTGCCGCTAAACCCGCTGCCAGTCCCGAACCCAAAGCCGTGGTTTCTAAAATCTTGGGGCGGGCGATAGAAACCCCCGCAAGATCTGCCTGCAGTTGCACCAAGAGATTATTGGCGGAGGCCCCACCATCCACCCGAATCCCCTTAAGTTTCTTCGGAGCAATATCCGCGGCGATGGCCGTAAAAAGATCGTCGTTCTGCAATGCGATTCCTTCCAACGTAGCCCGAGCTAAATGGCTTTTCTTTGTACCCCGAGTTAAACCATAAATCATACCCGTGGCATGGGGTTCCCAGTAAGGAGCGCCCAAGCCCGTCAAAGCCGGTACAAAAATCAAATCGCCCATTTCCTCATCTTTGGCTTCCCGAGCCAGCGCCTCAATCTCCGAAGAAGAATTGATGAGCCCCAAATTATCCCGCAAAAATTGCACGGCGGCTCCCGCCACGAAGGCGCTGCCTTCCAATGCGTAACAAGTTTTTCCGTTCATTTGCCAAGCCACGGTGGTGAGGAGACCGTGATCAGAATAAACAATTTTTTCTCCCGTATTGCACATCAAAAAAGATCCAGTGCCGTAAGTGCATTTGGCATCGCCCGCTTCCAAACAAAGTTGGCCAAAGAGTGCGGCTTGTTGATCGCCTAAAATCCCCATGATCGGAATGCCATCGGGCAAAACTTTTAGGCCCTTGGTTTTTCCAAATAACCCAGAAGATGGCAAAATTTCTGGAAGGGAGTCGGCTGGAACGGAAAACACATCCAACATTTTTTTATCCCACGCGAGGGTTTTTAAATTCATCAAAAGCGTTCGGCATGCATTGCTCGGATCCGTGGCGAAGGCGGTGCCTCCGCTTAATCGGTGTAAAAGGAAAGCATCGATGGTGCCGAAAACCGCTTCGCCGGATTTTGCCTTCGATCCCAAACCTTTCACATTCTCCAGCAACCATTCCATTTTGCTGCCGCTAAAATATGGATCCAGCACAAGGCCCGTGGTTTTTTTCACATAGGTTTTTAGCTTGGTATTTTTACGCAATTGTTCTGTGCGATCGGAAGTGCGTCGGCATTGCCACACGATAGCGTGATGGAAGGGTTTGCCGGTGTTGCGGTGCCAGGCTCCCACCGTTTCCCGTTGGTTAGTAATGCCAATGGCTAGTATTTCCGACGCAGATCTGAATCCCAAGGCATCGTGGATGGTTTTTTGGGTACCTTCCCAGATTTTTTCTAGATCATGTTCCACCCAACCATATTGCGGATAAGAAGGGAGGATTTCCGTGGAGGCCCGGCTTACCACATTTAAGGAGGCGTCCAGCAAAAGCACGGTGGTGGCAGTGGTGCCTTGGTCGATGGCTAAAATGAGTTTTCCCATAACGCTCCTTTTTGGAAAGCTCTATACTAAGACAGTATGAAATCTTTCTTTGAGGGAAAAGGCAAGAAACGGGAAATTCCGCTTTTTCTCCTGGAAATTATGCGCAAGTACTTCCGTTTGGAAGTGGAGGGGGTGGAAAACCTGCCTCGCAAGGGCCGCATGCTCATTGTGCCCAATCATTCTGGCGTAACAGCTATTGATGCGGTGATGGTGGGCAACGAAGTGCATCGTGCCACGAAACGCATTCCAAGGATTTTGGCTCATCCGTTGTGGTTTGTGGGTCCACACATTCGGGTTTTAGCCCGTAGCATGGGCCTGGAAGAGGCCAATAAGGATGCTGGCGAAAAATTATTGCTAAAAGGCCACTGTGTGATGATTTTTCCTGAGGGGGCCGCGGGGAATTTCAAACCCACCGCTCAACGCTACCAATTGCAAGAGTTTCGACGAGGATTTGTGCGGATGGCAATGGCTTCCAAGGCGCCGATTGTGCCCGTGGTGGTGATTGGCGCGGAAGAAACGAATATCAATCTTTCGTCGATCACCCTCACAAAGGCGCTAAAAGGAACCATTATCCCGATTCCCCTTAACGTATTGCCGCTACCGGCAAAATGGAAAATCATTTTCTTGCCGCCGATAGATATGTCGAAATATTCCGCGAAGGATGCTGCCAACAAAAAATTGGTTCATAGCATAGCGGAAAAAGTGCGGGGGCAAATCCAAGCTCGCATTGAAAAAGAGCTGAAAAATCGTTCCGGGATTTATTTTCCTTAAAAATTAGAGATCGAACTCGGTGCCCGCATCACATTCTGAGCAGGGAGCCGCAATTCTTCTGGCGAAGAAGCCCCAGAGCCGTTTGGTTAGATAGGTAAGAGAATTTTTTAGGGTGCCAACGATGGCGATGGTCACGATTAACAATAAAAAAAATTCAATAATGGCTTGGCCAGACTCTTCTTTTAGAAAGCGGCGCATGATTGTCATGATTCTATTCTAAAGCCAGCGCTTGTTTCTTGACAACCCGCCCCCGTGTCGAAAATATGTAAGAGAATGCCTCCCATTCTAAAAAAGAAAAAGCTCTGGTTTGCGCTAGTGGGTGTTTTCCTGGCAATTTGGGCCGCGCACACTGGAATCCAAGTTTTCTTGCTGCAGCAAGAAGCAGATTCCTACAGTTTGCTGAAAGAAGGAGATCTGTTACCGGGCAAAACGCCTTTGCGTTTGGTTGATGGAAAATACACCCAGTTTTCTGCATATGAAGGTAAGGTTGTTTTGTTAAATTTCTGGGCCATCTGGTGTGGGCCTTGTATCCAAGAGATGCCTTCGCTTTACGCCCTTCAGAAAAAATTTTCCGATAAGGGATTTGTGGTTCTAGGGATTTCTATGGACGAAGATCCCAATAACGGGATCGCTAAACTCACCCAGTTGGTGGGTGCTCCGCCTTTTCCTAATTTCTATGGCAATGAACAGGCCATTTTCCACCGTTTCCCCATCGAGGGATTTCCCTATACGGTGGTGGTGGATCGTAAAGGTGTTATTCGTTATTCCCAGGCGGGCGAACGTAATTGGATGGAAAAAGATGCGTTGCAAATGATCGAGGGGCTTCTGTGACGCTACCCAATCTTGTGAAGGGGAGAGCCTCGAAGTGGGCCTATTTGATTTTGGGGGCAACGGCCACGGTTCTTCTCTACCAATTTACTAATCGCTACCATCTTTTTGAGCCTAAGCTTTTGGAATTTGATTGGGTGGATCGGCAAATGCCATTCTGGCCCTGGACTGTTTGGGTGTATTTTTCTGAGTATATTATTTTTATCTGTGCTTATTTTGGCTTACGAAACAAAGAATCGGTCACAAGATATTTCTACTCCTATTTAGTGATTTTTATTTTTAGTATTTTAGTTTTTTTATTTTACCCCGTTACTTTTCCCCGGGCGGATTACCCGATATTAGAAGAATCGATTTCTGGTAGTGCTTTGAATTTTTTAAGAACGTATATGGATCAACCCGCCAATTGCCTGCCCAGTTTGCATGTGAGCACTTGTTTTATTTCATCCTTTTGCTTTTGGCAGGAAAGTAAAAAAAGAGCTGTGGGCTATTTCATTTGGTCAGTACTGGTTTCTATTTCCACGATGACAACGAAACAGCACTATTTTGTGGATGTATGGACAGCTTTCTTGCTCACTTTTTTTGTGTACTGGATCTTTTTTTATAAAGTAAAACTTTCTGGCTCCGGTAAAGAATCTGGAGCGAGTCGATAAAAGAGCGCAGACGGATGATCGCCCTCCGCAAAAGCGGGGGCGCCCTTGGCTCCGGGCAAAAGAGTGCCAAAATCTTTTTCTTGTCGCAAACTTCTAGCGCTATTCCAAGTGATAGCAGCAATGATTTCGGCGGTTGTCATGCCGAGAGAAATGGCGGCGAGGGATCCCACAAAGGGTAAACTCTGGGTGGGGCAAGAACCCGGGTTAAAATCCGTGGCGAGAGCCACTACGGCTCCTTGGTCAATGAGTTTACGGGCCGGTGCAGGCGGCTCCCGCAAATAAAAACCAGTGGCGGGTAAAAGCATTGCAACCGTGCCGGTGCGCGCCAAAGCGTGGATGCCGCTATCGTCTACTTTTAATAAATGATCCACCGAATGGGCACCAAACTCGGCGGCCGCCTTGGCGATGCCCGTGAGAGCGAGCTCTTCACCATGCACTCGGGCACTTAATCCTAGAGCCCTTCCCGTTTCTAGGATGGAGAGTGTTTCTGCCACTGTGAAATAACCTTGGTCGCAGAATACATCCACATATTGGGCTAATTTCTTTTTTGCTACTTCCGGTAAAATTTTTTCACGGATTTCCTTTATGTAGGAAATTCGATCCCGTTTTCTTTCTGGGGGGATGGCGTGGGCGGCCATGCAGGTGGAAATAATTTTGATGTCGCCTTTTTTGTTAGATTTTTTTAAAATCTCTAAAGAGCGGATTTCTGTTTTATGGTCTAAACCATAGCCACTTTTTGCTTCTAACAAACGCACGCCAAATCTTTGAAAGGTTTCTAGGCGTTTTTCAAAAAGAGAAGTGAGTAGAGGTGTGGAGGCCTTGCGAGTGCTCTGCACGGTGGTGGCGATGCCTCCGCCAGCTTCGGCGATTTCTTGGTAGCTTGCTCCGCGCATGCGGAGTTCAAATTCCCGGCTGCGATCGCCCGCAAAAATCGGATGGGTATGCCCATCCACTAAACCAGGATAGGCCGTGAGGCCTTTGCAGTTTTTATGTCTCCACTCTTTCCCGCGAAAGTTTTTTGGCAGTCCATGATCGGGCCCGTACCACAACACGCCTTGGGTAGGAGAAAAAACTAGGGCTGCATTTTGTAAGAGTCCCAGATCCCGCTCTTGGGGGCGCACGCCCATTTTCTTGGCTACGCCATCATTGGTGACTAAGCAGGAAATTTTTCGAAAAACAGTTTTTCCCATTAACAATTTCCGAGAAAAGGAATTTTTATATTTTGCTTGAGGGCACAATCCTTGGCCAATTCGTAGCCACTATCTGCGTGGCGCAAAATTCCCATGGCCGGATCATTATTGAGCACGCGTTTTAATCGCTGAGCGGCTTCTTCGGTGCCGTCAGCCACGATCACCATTCCCGCGTGCTGGGAAAACCCCATGCCCACACCACCGCCGTGGTGCAGAGATACCCAAGAAGCGCCACCGGCGGTGCTCACTAGGGCATTTAATAAAGGCCAATCGGAAACGGCGTCGGATCCATCCAGCATGCTTTCCGTTTCACGATTAGGAGATGCCACGCTACCACAATCTAAATGATCCCTTCCGATCACTAATGGGGCAGAAACTTTTTTATTTTTTACGAGTTCATTGAAAATTTGCCCGGCCTTTTCTCTTTCCCCATGTTTTAGCCAACAAATACGGGCGGGCAGGCCTTGGAATTTTACATGTTGTTGGGCGGCCCCTAACCACAGTTGCAGGCCTTTGTTTTGCGGGAAAGCTTTGGCCAGGGCCTCATCGGTTACGGCAATATCCTTTGGATCGCCCGATAGCGCCACCCAACGAAAGGGGCCGCTACCTTCGCAAAAAAGCGGACGAATATAAGCGGGCACAAAACCGGGGAAATCAAAGGCTTCTTTTACTCCAGCTTCTAGGGCGTAAGCGCGGATGTTGTTCCCATAGTCAAAAACGAAGCAACCTTTTTTCTGGAAAGCCAGCATCAATCGCACATGTTTCGCCATGGATTCCACAGCGAGGTGTTTGTATTTTTTAGGATCGCTTTTGCGCAATTGGCTGCCTTCTTCCAGGCTTATATTGTGGGGCAAATAGCCATTCACTGGATCATGGGCGCTGGTTTGATCCGTGAGCAAAGCAGGCACAATATTTTTCTTTTGCAGAAATTCTAGCAATGTAATGGCATCGCATTCCACGCCAATCGAGAGCGCCTGTTTTTTCTCCATAGCTTCCTGGGCCCAAGCTAAGGCCTGTTCAAGATTATCGGTGGCTTTATCTAGGTATTTGGAGTCGAGGCGTTTTTGCACTCTTTCGCTGTCCACGTCTGCACCGAGAAACACGGCTCCCGCCATTTTGGCAGCCAAGGGTTGAGCGCCGCCCATGCCGCCGAGGCCAGCGGATACGATCAATTTTCCGCTCAAGTTTCCATTAAAATGCTTTTTCCCTGCGGCCAAAAAAGTTTCAAAGGTGCCCTGTAAAATTCCTTGAGTGCCGATGTAAATCCAGCTCCCGGCTGTCATTTGGCCGTACATCATGAGGCCTTTTTTATCGAGCTCATCAAAATGTTCCCAGGTAGCCCAGCGAGGCACCAAGTTGGAATTGGCCAAGAGCACCCGAGGGGCATTGCTGTGGGTGGGTAAAATACCAACGGGCTTTCCACTTTGGATTAGGAGCGTTTCGTTATTTTCTAAATGCTCGAGGCAGTGCACGATTTTATGGAAAGAATCCCAATCTCTCGCGGCTTTCCCGATCCCGCCATATACAACAAGCTCTTCGGGTTTTTCCGCAACTTCCGGATCAAGATTATTCATCAACATTCTTAAGGCGGCTTCTTGGATCCAGCCTTTGCAGCGAAGAGTAGTGCCTCTTGGGGCGCGCACGATCATGGCTTCTCCTATTCCAGCTCACCAATGGCGTTTTCCGCGGCGGCTAGGATTTTTCCTTGGGTTAAAAGTTCAGTGATGGCGAGAATATCGTGATGGAAAACGCGATCATTGCCAATCGGTGGCACTGCGGACCGAATTTCTGTTTGCACGGCCTCGAGAGCTTTACTGGTGCGCAAGGGGCGAAGTAAATCAATTGCCTGAGAAGCGCAGAGTAATTCCATGGCTAGCACATGCCGCAAATTTGTTACAATTTGCCGGGCTTTTCTGGCAGCAGTTACACCCATACTCACATGATCTTCTTTATCGGCGCTTGTGGGAATGGAATCTACACTGGCCGGATGGGATAAAATTTTATTTTCAGAAACCAAGGAAGCCGAAGCCACTTGCACGATCATCATCCCAGAATTTAATCCGGGATCTTTTGTGAGAAAGGCCGGTAAGCCACTTAAGGATGGATTGATCAATTTTTGCACCCTAAGATCTGAAATATTTGCCAATTCAGAGAGGGAAATGGCAGCGGTATCCATGGCCATGGCCACATATTCTCCGTGAAAATTTCCCCCCGATAAAATCTCCCCCCCACCCGGCCCCGAGCC
>CAYQES010000032.1:0-23950 GCA_964416595.1 uncultured Bdellovibrionales bacterium
GACGGGACTCGAACCTGCGACCTGCGCTTTACGAAAGCGCTGCTCTACCAACTGAGCTACATCGGCTTATTTGCAAGGCTTTTTGGTGCCGAATTTCTACCATACATTCCAGACTGTTTAGAGCGTTTTCTAAAGAAAGCCTGAAAATTGTCCGATAAGAATAGTATGTCTTTCCGCAAGGAAGGACGGGGGAGTTTTATGAAATTCGGCATTTGGCTACTGATTTTAAGTGTCGCCTTGGCGCCGGCCTATCCTAATTTTACGTGGATACCCACAGCCCAAGCAGAAGGCCCACAAAATAATAATAGCGACTGCACTAGCAGTACTGCAGGCTACGGGGGCGGATCCCTCACCCACTGTAATACTACGGACAGCCAAGAAACCTCACAAAAAGACACAGAAAAACTGAACGATAGCGGTAGCCAGCAATCGTCTATGATGGGCACCATGGCCATTGGTGCTGGTATGGCAATGATCGCTGCTGGTATGGCTTGTTCTCCGTCGCCTTGCACCGGTCTAATCGCTGCTGGAGCGGCCCTGGTGATGGCTGGCATGCAAGCCCTAAGTGCAGCTAGCAAAATGGCCAATAACTCGGGCATCTCTGGGTACAATGCGGGAAATTTGGGCAGCATCTCTGGCTTAGATCCCGTGAAAACAAACCTGGGCAAAAATGGTCCAGGCGCTTCGATTAAGATCGATCCGAATTTAACCCGCGATGGAAAAGTCGGTATGATCTTCGATGATTTTGAGCAAAAAACGGGCATCAGCCGGGAAGAGCTGGCAGAGGCTTTGGCAGCGGGAAAATCTCCTTCAGAAATTATGGCCGCCGCTGGTAAATTTGGCTCCCAGGATCAGCTCGACAAAATCTTAGCGGATAATGCGGCCGCCGGTAGCGCCATGACTCAGGATGAACTCATGAATAAACTCGGCCTCGCTCCTGAGGATATGTTGGTGGCCAGTACAGCAGATGAAAGTGCTTATAGTGCAGCCAGCGTTGGCGCATCCCGCTCTCCTAGCAGCACTACCAATGGCTTAGATGGCCTCTTGGGAGCCAAAGCCGATCCGAATGCCGGCGTGTTTGGCAATAAATTAGGTTTAAGCCCCGATGTGCAAGCGGCCTTGGATCGCAACGGCATCACGAGCCGCTCTATTTTCCAAATGGTGAGCGATCAATACAAACGCAAAACCCCCATGCTCTTTGGTGTGCCCGCCCGGCAGCCAAGTAGTCACGGCGTGGAAAATCCTTTTGCCAATCTGGACGGAAAAGTGGAGCTCTAGCTATGCCGCTTTGGCTGGCCTTAGTGCTATCTTTTTCCGCCGAAGCAAGCGATCTACTCACTTGTGTGGATTTGGCGGTGAAAGGCAGCCCGAACTGCCAAGAAGCCTCCTGCCGTGGACTAAAACAATCCATGGAAAATTTTCGTAAAAAAAGTAGCTGCCTAAGGGGATCGAACGATCACTGCGCCCAATGGGGCCACGAAGGCCAATCCCAAGCCAAATGGCTTTCGCTCGCTGCTGCGCACCTGGGCGCCTTTGGGGTTTGCATCACGAATCACTATGGCGCTGAAGACGAAGGCGGCTATGAGCGGGCCATGGCGGATAGTAGCTTCATGGGAAAAATCAAAGCCATGGAGGATGGCAGTAGTGCCTTTCAGCTCTTGGATAGCTCTCTTTTACTTGAAACCTTGGACCAGAAACGACGCTTCAGCACGGTTTTAAAAAACTCCCCCTTAGCTTTGCAATTAACCATAGAAGAACTAGAAGTTTTTATAGTGGCCGCAGATAATCCCATTCCCCTACAGGTGGAAGAAGAAAGCATACTCGGATCCACGGTAATCCAAGCCAAAACCCTTAGGGCTCAAAAAACTAGAGACGCGACTCTTTACTCCGCAAAAACAAAACGGGAGCCCACCGCGCTCCCGCCCAAAATACAACCAAAAATACCGACAAAAATTCGCCTTACCATAGATTCTGATCTCTTCGCCCGCGTTAGTTCGGCATACCAAAGGAATGCCCGAGAATTACGCGGAATCGACGATTATTTAAAAATGAATCCACCCCCACCGGCAAAAGATATCAGTGAGCTTTTGCGGCGGGGTGGCAGCCTCTAAATCAATCCCCTTCGGTGAGTGCACTCTCCGTAAACTCTTCATCCTCTAAACCTTTATTGAGCTTTAAATCCGAAAGCTCCAAGATCGTGCCGCGCTTATTTTGCAGGTTTGTTACCTGGATTTTTTGCGCACGCCATACGCCCTTATCAAATTGTTTATAACCAGAGAACATGCTCACCTTTAAGGGCTTCATGGCTTTGTCGTAGTATTCCATCTTGCCCACGAGGTAGTTTTTTAAATCCACCCACAACAAGATTTTTCCATAGGAGCTTTCACCCTTAGGCGTATTTTCAATCACGGCAAATTTCTGGCCCTTGATATCTTCTTGGCGCACCACTTTGCTTTCAAATTTAGCGTCGGCACTGGTGCCCATGTCTTCATAGCTCAATTCCGAATCCATGAAGCTAGAATTTCTTTTCCCCGATTGGATCCGGCGCGTTTGTTTGCTGGAAGGAAGATATAACCACTGGTCTTGGTTCACGGAAAGCAGAGCCGTGCCTTTCAAATCCGCGGGCGCATTCATGCGCACCAATATCTTTTGTTTTTCTTCAGAACCTTTGCGTCGGATTTCCATGCCGCGATCTTTCTTTGTGCCATCGGCTTCGCTGATCACCATTTTGATGGTGGCCACCTCATCTTTGCTACTTAGATTTTTTTCTACTTTTTCCAGGATCGCTTTGGCGTTGTTGGGATCTACCGCATTAGCATGGCTAAAGGCTGGGGTAAGTAGAGCAAAAACGAGACCCGCAGCGATGGCTTTTTCTGACATATCATTCTCCTTTACGTTCTTTTGAGGGGTTTTTCTATTTTTCAACATCCAAGGGAAAGCCACAAGCATGGCCGGCATAAATACCAAATCCCCGATCAAACCACCGGCAATAGCCATTAGCATATACACGCCAAACTGTTGGTTTAAGGAAAAGTAAGATCCTAGGAACACCAAAAATCCCGCCGAGAGAGCCAAAGAGGAAAAGAGGCAAAGATTTCCTTCCTGGTGCCAGGCCTTGGCCACAGAAATATTTCCAGTTCGTTTTTGCAGCAGCATTAAACGCCCCAATAAATAAACCGTATTATCAAAGGAAATCCCAAGTGCGATCGAGAAAATAAGTGCAATACCCGGCTTAATAGGCGTGCCCACCACTGCCAAAGCTAACAACAACAAAGCTACAGGCGCCAAGTTGGGAATCACAGAAGCGATGGTCCAACGCACAGAGCGGAACACAAACCCCAGGGTCAATGCGATCAGTCCAAGAGCCTGCCAAAAACCGTAAATCAATTCACGGCAAAGCTCATTATTGAGCACATGCACAGTGGTGGCCATCGCCACGGGAGTTACTTTCCAGCCAGGAAATTCATTCTTCGCCTGAACCGTAAATTTTTCCACCAAACGAGCCATTTCATCCGCAGGCACATCCCTTAACCTGAGCGCCATGCGCGCTGCCCGGCCATCCGATGTTACATAATATTTGTAGGGGTTCTCGTCGGAAAAAGAATAAAGAAACCCATACTCCGCCGCTTCTTGCCGAGTGGAAGCTAAATCTCTACCCTGCACGCGTCCTGCGGCCCGTAAAAAATCCTGAGGCCCCACTACAGATCCTACACCTGCCTCTTGTCGCCAGCTTTTCGCCAGTTGATCCATTTTTGCAATCGCCACAGGATCATTCCAGGCATTCTCTTCATCCTTTTCCACTACAATTCCTAAAGGAATCATGCCGCCCAAATTTGCATCCACAAATTCTGTGGTAGCACGAGCTTCATGGCCCTCAGGTAAATCATCAAAAAGCCTGGTGGACCAATTGAGATCTTTGCCTTTATATAAACACATAGCACAGAGCACCAAGCAACCAGTCACGATAGTTTTAGGATAAGCCGTAACAAAGAGTGCCCAACGGGCCCGGCTTGTTGTCCAGTTCCGCACTTTTGGAACAGGGAACAACACCAGCAGAGGCAGAAGCGCTCCGATCACCACGAACCAGCACACAAAAATCGAGAACCCTACGGTGAGTCCGTATTGACGAATCAAAGGAATATTGGCGATGCCGATCGCAAAAAATCCAATGGCCGTAGTAACCGCCGTGAGAAAATTAGGTAGCAATAGTCCGTGATAGGAGCGAAACAACACCTGCAAAGGATCTGGATTTTTCTGAGTGCGTTTGGCCAATTCCCAGTCCGACGCATACCGCAGCATTGTATGTGATGCCATGGAAACCACCGTGATCGAAACCAACACCGGCAAGGTACTGGAAAGTACCGTGAAGGTGGTTCCTGTCCACGCCATCCAAGCCAAAGAAATAAAGTTCGCCAAAAGCATGAGCACCATGGGCACAAACACACTGGAGATCGAGCGGAAAAAAAATAAAAGTGTGAGCACACTAGCTAACAGAGAAAAACCTAAGAAATTTTTAAGCTCTTTCCCTAGAGTTTTTCCCACTCCCGATTGCACCGCCGGAATTCCACCTAATCTAATAGTGGCCTGAGGAAAAGCTGCCGTGAGTTCTGCCCGGGCTTCCTCTTGGATGATGTAGCTGCGTTCCGCAGGAATATCGTGGAGACCAACAGCCACCAGGGCCGTGCGACCATCGGGACTAATCAATTGGGGCGTAAGAATTGGATCTGCCAGCACTCTCTTAGCCCAATCCTTCTCAGGAGTGAGCTCCAAAAGCCTGCCCACAGTAAGCCCCTCTTTTGTGTTGGAAGCTCCTTCTACGGTGGCGATACTGATGGAAAAGTTCACACCCTCTTTCGCACGAATGACCACCGTAGCCTGGTGGAGAAGGTCAGCATTCTTTTTCTCGAGCCACGTGCCCTCGGGTAATGTAACCAGTGCAAAGAACGGCTCCAAATCCGCCAGCTGAAAGCGGGCTTTCATTTTATCATCGGCGGTCATTAGGGGGTGATCCGCAGGCAGGAACTGCTTCATGCTGTATTCTGTGCGTAGCTTAGGCAGCGAAAAAGCCGAAACAACACCCAATATTAGGAAGGCCCCCAGTACCGAAACACTGACAACCTTAGGGTGTTTTTGTAAAAATCTAGTAATTTTAGACAGTTGCATCTCGTCCTGCTCTCTCAAAAACTTTGTGACAAATCCTAAAACTCCTTGCTCAATTGTTAAAACATGTTAACATTTAATAACTGAGCAGAATAATCGGTTAAAACCAATTACTACCTGAAGCTCACTCATCGTTCACTGGGGAACTTTCTATGAGGCTTTTTCTCTTTCTTTTCCTTACGTCACTTCCGGCTCACGCATCGTGGACCGTGAAAAGCGAATTCCAGTTATTGCTGAATGAAAAAATCTTCGACAAAATGATCGCCGATTTCGGCCAAAGCCTACAGGGCCAACAAGCGATCCCTATCGGTGACTTCACGGTTACTCCGGGCGGAATCCCTATTCAAATCCAGGGCGTGCGCGCCGAAGTAAACTATTCTTTCCCCGCACCTAAGCGAGTGGATGATCGTACACGGGAATGGGATTTACACTCTGACCAACTTTCCGCTAGGCTTTTGGTGAACAAAATTTCCGCCACCCAAACGATTGTGCGGGAAATCGACGGCATCATCATCCGCATTCGCCTACAAGCGGAGTGTAACAATGTGGTGCTACGCCTGCCTCCCGGTCGCACTACGGTTCAAGCACGCATCCGCGCCGAATTGGCTCAAAGCCAAATTAAACTGAGCCTTCCTTCTTACGAAGCTCACTGGCAAGAAGGAGCCTGGCAAGTAGAGAGCATGCAGTGCTCTGGCATTGAAGGTTTTGAAAACATTGTAAAGGCCGAAGCTTTACGTGCGCTCTCTAGTTTTCAAAACTTTGATGCAGAAGTACGCACGGCCCTCAACGAAAACTTTGAAAAATGGAGCAAGGATGCAAGCCTCCTGCTCTTGAGCGAGCGGGAACTGCCTTCCAATAAAGATTACGTAAAAATTTTCTATGAGCCAAAATTTGCCTATGAAACGGGCGCGGGTGTGCTCCTAGGCGGTACCATCCGTTTCGATTATCCCTTCGTGGCCCCCGATCAAACCATCGAGCATGTGTATGAACTAAATAACGCCGCTCTTTCTCAAGAAGGTGAGCAGCCGCAATTACTTTTACCTTTCGCCACCGTGCGGGCTCTAATGATGGGAGAATATTTTGCTGGGAAATTGGAATACTCCTTAAGAAGCTACGAAATCCCCGCCTTCCAAGAATTCATGCAGTCCCGCTGGAAACAATTCTGGGCGTGGCCGGAACTAAGACGTTTTGCTAAAAACACCACCTTCGCTTTTCAGTTCTTACCACTGGGCCCCCCCGCCATAACAGATGAACAAAAAGGCGCAAACAATTCTATCCAAGGAAAATTGGACATTCCCCTTTCCGTGCGCGTATTCGCTCCCTTGGAAGGCAAATACCGCCCCATGGTGGAATTCCGCACCCGAGTGGCTGGCAGCACGAACTTACGCCTAACAGACAAAGGCCAAATCGAAATGCAACTTACGGCCGAAGAGCACCCCGTGAATTATGCGTGGTCTACAGATTATGTAAAAAAATACAACCCCACAAAACGCATCGCTGTGGAAACCATCACTTCACAAATCCGCGAAAGCATGGGCACCAAAGGATTTACACTGGCGATTCCTACGCTCAAAGTAGGAAAGTCCTTGGAGCTCGTGCCCCAACAATGGAACCTAGATGGGAAAAACCTCAAACTAGATTTTATCGCGAAATAAAATCTCTAGAACTGGGCCAGAAGCGAGAGCGTAGTACGATCATTACGCCGGTAGGTGCCGATCGGAGTTTCCATGGGGCCCTCTAAGAGATCGGACGCAAGCTTTGCCCGCCAGCCATCGGCAATTTTGTAGGTGGCTTCGCCATGCCACATGCTGCCCTTGAATTTCATGTCTCTTAGGTAGGAAAGCAGCACTGTGAATCTATCTGAGGGCGCCCAGCGCAATGCGCCCATGCCTGCCTCTTCAAACATACGGGACAAAGAAATACTGTTTGTATCCAAGGTTTCCACACTATCCACCTTCGTGGCTTGCACCAGCATCGTAAGCGCCCCCCCACCCACACCGATAGTGCTCTCTAGGCCCAGCACATTTTCCCAAATCCGGGCCGGCAAATCAAAACGGCGATTTAACACATGGGTATAGGCCGAAGCCCCCTTCATAAGCACATTGCCGAGCACCCAGGTAAAACTCGTACCAGTCATGCGAATGGGATAATACGCCGCTTGCAGAGTAATATCAGGATCCACCGTGAGCGTAGCCAGAGTGCCGTCATAGGAATTGGTGGTCACAGAAATACTACGTATGCGAACATCTGGTGCCTGCGCAGCTCCTTGAAAGCCGGCAATGGTCCAATCAAATCCAGGAAAACGAAATTTCATGCGCAAGCCATAGTTATTCTCGAGCGCATTTTCCACTTCTAGCTGAGTATCGTATTTGTAGCGCAAGTTTGTGGGTAACAAGATCTTCGTGGGGCCAAAAGCTGTGCCGATGGAACGCACCCGGTACACATCCCGTGGAAGCCACCGGCTGTTTTCCCCCGGCAATAATGTTTTCCTTTGTTTCGGGATGTACACAGCCTCCACAAAAAAATCCGTAAAATCTCTTTTTACCACTAGAGCCGGAGCGCCTAACTTTTCCGAACGCAAAGGGTCAAAGTAGCGACGGGCATTCACCACATCCAAAGGATTAAACACGTCGGTATCGCCCCAGTTGAACACATTCATACCGGCTTGCACTGTCCAAGGCAGATTCTGCCATTGCACATAGCCCTCGGGAAAATCCCAGAAAACGCGCTCATTTTTAGAAACGTTACTTGGATCCAATTGCAACACCGGCAAAGCTCGCAAGCGCAAACTCCTGCCCCGCCGCACAGTAGAGGGAGCTTTGATTGTATAGATGCCCCGGGTCTGGGTGCTATCGAGACCCACAGTGCGATCGGACCAATACATCCCCTCCGCTTCCAATTCCGCACCGAAGGAGGTTTTCCACTCTTCGGCGTAGAGGGTGAAGGGAAAGAGAAAGGTAAGGAAAAGTAAGAAGGTATTCATGCTTCTTGCATTTTACGTAGAGGAAAGGAAAGGAGTAAAGACCTTTGGAAAAAATCCTCGTCTATCGCCTTTGAACAAGGGTATTCTGGTTTCCATGAACGCTATTAAAGTGCTTTTGCAAAAAAACATGCTGGTCACTTTCCTCATGGGTTTTTCCTCAGGCATTCCGCTCCTCCTCACCTCTAAAACACTGCAAGCGTGGATGACAGACGAAAGCGTGGACCTCAAAGTAATCGGCATTTTTGCCCTCGTGGGCCTGCCCTATACATTAAAGTTTTTATGGTCGCCGCTCTTTGACCGCTTCACCCTCCCCTTCCTGGGCCGCCGCCGGGGCTGGCTCCTGGTGAGCCAATTGGCTTTGGTGTTATCCATTAGCGCCATGGCTTTTACGCAACCCAAAGAAGGCCCCTGGCTCGTAGCCGCTCTCTGCTTGGTGATTTCTTTTTTTAGCGCTTCCCAAGATATCGTGGTGGATGCTTTCCGGCGGGAGAGTTTGCAGGATACTGAGCTTGGCCTTGGTTCCACTCTCTATATCTATGGCTATCGGGTGGCTATGTGGATTTCCGGTGCCTTAGCACTCATTTTGGCCGATCACCTTTCCTGGCATGCAGTGTATCTAGTCATGGCCGGCACTATGGCTGTGGGTGCGATCACCACCCTTTTCTCTCAGGAACCAAAGGTAGACGCCCCCCCGCCCCGTACTTTGGCGGAATCTGTTGTGGCACCCCTTTCGGAATTTTTTAAACGCCGGGGAGCCTGGGAAATTTTGATTTTTATCCTACTCTATAAAGTGGGCGATACAATGGCGGGAGCGATGTCCACGCCCTTTTACTTACAACTAGGATTCAGCAAAACGGAAGTGGGCACGATCGCAAAAACATTTGGCCTTTTTTCCACATTAGTGGGCAGTTTATTGGGCGGTTTATTCATTTTAAAGCTTGGCATCAACCGTTCGCTGCTTTTTTTCGGCGTGCTGCAAGCAGCTTCCACGGCGGGCTTTGCGGTGCTCGCCACCATTGGCAATTCTCTGCTGGGCCTCACCTGGGTGATCGCTTTTGAGGATCTCTCGGGGGGTATGGGCACCGCGGCCTTTGCGGCTTTCATGGCTTCGCAAACCAACAAACGTTTCACCGCAACCCAATACGCACTGCTCACGAGCTTGATGGGAGTGCCGAGAGTGATTCTTTCTTCCCCAACGGGCTGGCTCGCGGAACAGATGGGTTGGCACACATACTTTCTTTTCTGCACAGCCGCAGCGGTGCCAGGATTATTGCTACTTCTTAAAATGCTAAAAACGGAAAAAAAGTATGAATCTTAAAGCGCATCTTTTTATTTGTGTGAATGATCGGGGCGAAGGCAAAAAAGAAAGCTGCGCCCGTAAGGGTTCCCAAGAATTAAGAGACAAAGTAAAAATGCTTTGCCATGAAAAAAATCTACCCAAAGGCAGCTACCGCGTAAACAATTCTGGGTGCCTTGGGCCATGTGAGCGGGGAATTTCCGCCGTGCTTTATCCTAAGGGAGAATGGCTCCTGGATAATACGGCCGAAGATGCGGAAAAATTAGCCGCCCTCGTTGAGCAAGCCGTTAAGGAAGAATAGACCTTGGGCCAGTCGACACGGGGAGTAGATCCCGCTACCCTCCTTGGCTTTGTAGAAAACACGATTCCTTTTCTATTTCAGGAAAATAAACCCCTCACCCCTTACACAGAAATTATTTTAGCGGCTCGTAACACCCAAAAATTTTCCCATTTAGAATATTTTAAACTTTGCTTGAGCGCCCATTACACTACTGTGGCAACCTTTGTGCCCACGGATGTGGACAATCAAATCCGCAAAAATCTCTGGGATCCTTCGCTTCCCTCGAGCATCACGGAAGCCATGGCCGAATTCACCTTGCAATCCTTACGTTGGGATTTTCGCCCAGTAACAGCCCGCTTTCAGGAAGCAGGAAGTGATTATGTTTCCGGCCATCAGGGTGAGTGGTTTAGCGTGGCCGTGGGTGCCTACTCAGCCCACCGAGAAAAAAATCCGGAGCTCGCCAAAGAAATACTCGGGGCGATCGAAAAAGAACTATCCACGGAAGCCGAGATTTTCCGCACTTTAAAAAAAGAAAAGAACGGTATCGGGCTTTTACGGGCCGCTACCCTCATTGCCCACAACTTAGGAGACCTTGATCGCGTAATCGACCAATGGAGTTTACCTGCCGATGATTCTTTACGGCAGAACGCTTATAAATTAGGACATACAAAAAAATACCCAGAGCTTTTGGAAGCGGGCAATCTCAATAAAGCTTTTATGGCCAGTGAAAATCACCGGCACTATCCGCTGAGAAAGCCCAAAGCCTTGCGACGCTCTATCGATTTTCTTTTGCCCTTGGGTCCATTTTTTGATTCTTGGGGCGCCACCGTTGGCCGGCATCCACTCCTTAGCCCCCAAGAAATTGCGGAGGTGGCCGAGGCCCTACTCGATGGTTTTACGCGCCTTTCTTCCCCCAAAATTCCATTATACGGCTACGCCCGGGCCCTAAAGGGAATCCAAAGTTCTTTTCCACGGTTAACCGATCACTTGCCCGCTAAAGCCGCTAAATCCTTACAAAAAGGAGAGATCCCTGAAATCATGCGGCCGAGCCAAGAGGTGTTTGAAGGGCAATGGGCAAAGAAGGCATTACAGTTCTTAAAAATCTTGTGATAGCCCATCCCTAGAATGAAAATCCTTCTCGCTACAGCACCAATGGTGCAAATCAACACGCCTTATCCGGCCACGGCTTACCTAAAGGGTTTTCTAGACAGTCGCTTTTCAGCGCAAGAGCTGAAGGTAATTCAGGCAGATCCCGCTTTAGCGCTTGTGCTAAAATTATTCTCTAAAGATGGATTGAATCGTCTTAAGAAAAAAATAGAGAAAAGCAAAAAACCCGAACTAAAATTTTTTCTGGAAGCTTTTAGTGATTACCAATCCACCGTGGAACAAGCTGTTTCCTACCTGCAGGGAAAGGATCGCCACCTCGAAAAGAAAATTGCAGCCCGGAATCTTTTGCCCGAAGGCCCCCGCTTTGTTGGTTTACATGAAGATGGGCCGCTTCTTCAGCAATTTAAAAGACTCCCCACTCCCGATAAAGCCCAACACATTGCCTCTCTCTATCTAGATGATCTCGCAGATTACTATCGCTTAGGAGTAGATTCCCGTTTTCAATTTTCTCGTTACGGCGAAAGGCTCGCAGCTTCCCAGCCAAGCTTTGATGCTCTTCACAAAGAATTACAAACCAAACCCACGCTCGTGGATGAAATGCTCCTGGAAGTCACAAAAGAACTCTTAAAAAAACATAAACCAGATCTTCTTTGCCTCTCGATTCCTTTTGCGGGCACAGTGTATGGCGCTTTACGCATGGGAGCGGTGGCAAAGTCCCTTGGCATTCCCGTGGCCCTAGGGGGAGGTTACGCCAACACAGAACTGCGCCGGCTTAACGATCCGCGCCTCTTTCAATACGTGGATTTTATTTCTCTCGATGATGGTGAGCAACCGCTCCTTTCCATCATCGAACACCTGCAAGGCAAGCGACAAAAAGAAAAACTCTGTCGCACGTATTATCCTGAAGAAGGCAAGGTGCATTTTAGTCTTTCCACAGAAGCTCCTCTTCCTTTTGCGGAAACCGGAACCCCCTCCTACGCTGGTTTACCTTTGCAGGATTATATTTCTCTGTATGAAATGCTGAATCCTGTCACGAAACTCTGGAGTGGTTTCTTTTGGAATAAACTCACCCTCGCCCATGGTTGTTATTGGCGCCGCTGCTCGTTCTGCGATACCTCGCTCGATTATATACAGCGCTATGAAGTGGAAGAAGCTAAACGCCTAGTGGACAAAATGGAAAAGATCGCCCAAGAAACGGGCCGCCAGGGTTTTCATTTTGTGGATGAAGCGGCTCCCCCCGCCATTTTAAAAGCGCTCTCTTTAGAACTCATTGAGCGAAAATCTAACTTCCAGTGGTGGGGCAATATCCGATTCGATAAAACCTTCACGCCAGAACTCGCAGCCCTCATGAAGCAAGCAGGATGCCTTGCTGTGACTGGAGGCCTTGAAGTCGCATCTCCCCGCATTTTAAAACTCATTGAAAAGGGAATCACCGTGGAGCAGGTAGCGAAAGTCACCAAAGCTTTTAGCCAAGCGGGAATTTTTGTGCACGCCTATCTTATGTATGGCTTTCCCACGCAAACCACCCAAGAAACCGTGGATAGCCTAGAAGTGGTTCGGCAACTTTTTCAAGCGGAGTGTTTACAGAGTGCCTTTTGGCATCGCTTCGCTGCCACAGTGCACAGCCCCGTGGGCCGCCAACCGGAAAAATATGGCATCCGCATACTAGCTCACCCACCAGAAAGCCTTTCTTCCCACGGCTATTTTTCCGAAAATGATTTGCCCTTTCTGGATCCAACCCCCACGCCCCACGACGCCCTGGGCGAGGGCCTTCGAAAGGCTCTATATAATTATATGCATGGAATTGGTTTTGAATTAGATGTGCGGGACTGGTTCCCCTTGCGGGTGCCAAAATCCAAGATTCCTGCTACATTTATCGCAAACGCACTATGACTCAAGATACCAACGCGCTGCTAAAAGCCATAAGCGAAAATAAAGAAGCTGTAGTTTATGCCCTAGATGCTACTGCCCTGGTGCAAGAATCCATGGAACGGATCAATGCTTGGCCCACGGCCACAAAACATTTGGGCCAGGCCATGATGGCGAGTCTACTTTTGCAAGCCCTAGGCGATAGTGAAGATAAGGATACCCTCTCTCTCCAATGGATGTGTGACGGACCCTTTGGCTATTGTTTTGCGGAAGCCCGCAATTATGGCGAAGTGCGGGGCACGATCCGCAACCCACAGGCTCCTGTGGCCGATTATGAAACGGGTTTGGGCCAAGGCCTTTTGCAAATTCGCCGCTCCATTAAAGGCTTCGCCACCACGAGCGTGGTTAATTCCGTGGGCGACGTGAGCACCGATCTAGTGGAGTATTTGGAAAAATCTGAGCAAAAAAATTGTGGCATCAATCTTTCCGTAGTGATCGATTGGGAAGATGCATCCCAATCGAAAGTGAAAGTTGTTTCTGCCTTAGCTTACCTCATCCATATTTTGCCACAGCCCACGGAACAAAAACTAAATGATGCCTTAGTGCGCTGGAATCGGCAGATGCTAAACTTAGGCGCCATCTCCCGTTGGTCCTTACGGCCAGAACAAGTATCGCTCGATATGCTTCGCTTGATCACGGGAGAAGTAGAACCCAATCTCGTGATGAACCAGCGGGTGCTATTTTCCTGTAACTGCTCAGAAGAGCGCGCTACCCGTGCATTAGCACTTTTAGAAGCCCAGGAAGAAAAGGAAGGGGATTTTCACCCCACTCTTGAGACAGAAATTCGCTGTGAATATTGCGGCCGAACCTATACGGTGGAAGCTAAGAAAACAGAGAGTTTCAAAAAACAAAGGGGGCGCAAAAAATGAGATCCAAGCGAACCAATGGAGTGCGGGTAGACGTCGAAACCCTCTACGTGCAAAACAAGAGCGTTCCGGCCATGAACCAATATCTCTTTGCCTACGAAATCACCATCACCAATGAAAATCCGGAGCCCGTGCAGCTCCTCCATCGCCACTGGACAATCACAGACGCCCTCGGACGCATCGAAGAAGTAAAAGGCCCCGGCGTGATCGGCAAACAACCCCGGCTAAAACCTGGGGAAAGTTTTACCTACGATAGTTTTTGCCCCCTGCCCACTCCCTTCGGCAGTATGCGTGGTACCTACAAAATGATGCGGGATAATGGAGAGTTTTTCGACGTGGAAGTGCCGCTCTTTAGTCTCGTGCAAAAAGAAGAGCCCAGGGAAAACCTTTCCTTCTAAATGAAAAATCTAGAAGAAGCCCTCACTCACTACCAAGAGCTTCTCGCGCGTGTAGACGAGCTTTTCACCGAAATCCGCTCCCGTAACCAAGAATCCATGCAATGTACGCTCGGATGCCACTCTTGTTGCAAGCCAGAACTCACTGTAGGCCCCTTGGAGGCAGAAAATATTCGCCGGAATATACCAGAAAACCAAAGAGTAGCCCTTTTACGGCAAGAAAAAACCTCTTCTTTCCAAGGCTCCCGCTGTGCTTTTTTGCAGGAAAACGGGGCTTGTGGGATCTACGAACTTAGACCACTCGTGTGCCGCTCTCATGGCGTGCCCTTGCAGTTCCAAGAAATTATGAATGGCATATCCACCCGCTACCGGGATGTGTGCCCCTTAAATTTTCCTGTAGCTTTGGAAAATTTAGCGGATCAAGATGTGATGAATTTGGACACCCTGAATACTATTCTTGCAACGCTTACGGCCATGGCCCATGGGAAAGAGTACAAACGCATCCCGCTGCGCCCGTCCGCACTACTTCCAAAACTCTCTTAAAATCCGCTGGAAATCCGCATCGGGCTGCGTGGCCACTCTCACCATTTTTTCCTGGGCCCGATCAGGAAACGCTAAGCTACTCGCCGAAAGCAGCGTTCGCTTTAAATTAAATTTTTTGGCGAAGGCCCGATTATCCCATTCATTGCCATATTCCGGATCACCCACGATCGGGTGCCCGAGAAAACGCAAATGTCTTCGGATCTGGTGATAACGGCCCGTTTTGGGCTCTAATTTTAGCAGCGCATATTCGCGCTTCTCCCCCTCTAGCTCCACGGTGATCGATTGCAAGCGGGAGAAGTTTGTAACAGCTGGCTCCATGCTTTTTTCTTTATGCTTTTGCAAGGGCTCTTCACACACGCCTTGCTGAGGAGGAATTCCATGCACCAAGGCCGTGTATTGTTTTTTTACTACTCTAGTACGAAACAAGGCCGTGAGTTCTTTGGCGGCCTGGGGCGTGAGAGCAAAGGTAAGAATCCCACATGTATCTTTATCAATTCGATGCACGGGAAAAACCGCGCGCTTCAGCTGCCTTTCCAAATGGTCTTTTGCGCTGATGGAGCGTTGTTCGGGGGAATCGCTATAGGTGAGAAATCCCGAAGGCTTATGAATCACCACATATTCTTTCGCTTGGCTGAGTACTTTCAATTTCATAAATCGATCCGCATCACTTTATGGGGACCAATGCCAGGAATATCGAAGAAATCGCTTTCTACTTTCATGCCCACTTTTTCGTAAAAAGGAATCGCGACTTCCCGGGCGTTGCACCAAATGAGGGGCACTTTATTTTCCCGCGCCCACGAAAAAACTTCCTGCACCAAGAGCCTACCAAAACCCTGGCCTTGCCATTCTGGAGCCGTGGCCATACCCCGGATCCGCCACTGGCCAGGCACTAAAAATTTTGCAAAATCATCGGCATGCACGGTCACAATGGAACAAAGCTCTTCATTCCGATAGTAACCCCAGTGCATGGCCTGATCGTCTAAAGGATAATGACAACTTTCAATAGGCAAGCCCGGGCGAAGCACCCTTGCCCGCAATGGATAGGCCTTTTCCTTGGAAATTTGCCGAATCATCTCCATTTCCTAACCTAAGCCTTGCGGGGGTGCCAAGGGAAACGATAGAAAGAGCGCCATGGAACTGGATCACTGGATTCGGCCGGGAAAACCGGCCCTCGTTTTAGCCCCCATGGAGGGTGTAACCGACGCTCCCATGCGCGCCCTACTCACGGAAAATCCAGGTTTCACCCATTGCGTGACCGAGTTCCTAAGAATCAGCCAAATGGTTTTGCCCAATAAATGTTACCGCCGTCACGCCGTGGAATTAGACCACGGCTCCCGTACCCCGAGCGGCGTGCCCGTGCTATTTCAACTCCTAGGTGGTCATGAAGAACGCTTAGCCCTCTCGGCCGAAAAAGCCGTGGCCGCCGGCGCCCTCGGCATCGATTTAAATTTTGGTTGCCCCGCCCCCACGGTAAACAAGCACGATGGCGGCGCAACTCTCCTAAAATACCCAGAGCGCATCGAATCCATTGTGGCCGCCGTACGAAAAGCGGTGCCCATGCATATTCCCGTTTCTGCCAAACTTCGTTTAGGTTGGGATAACCCTTCGGCCATTCATGAAAATGCGGAACGGGCCGCCCGGGGTGGAGCTGCTTGGATCACGATCCATGGCCGCACGAAATTCCAGGGCTACACTCCGCCCGCCTATTGGGAACCGATCGGGGAAATTCGTCGTCGCCTCTGCATTCCCGTGATTGCCAACGGAGAAATTTGGACCCTAGAAGACTTCCACCGCTGCCGGGATGAAACCGGAGCCGAACATTTTATGCTGGGAAGAGGCGCGCTGGCCAATCCCCAACTCGCGCCCCAAGTGGCCCATGCTTTAGGTTTGCTGCCCTCCACCCCCACAGCCTTTCCCGAAAACCACGAGTGGCACGCACTTTTAGGTCGCTTTATAGACATTGCTACCCCTCTTTCCTCGAACCCCAACTATGCCTTGAAACGCATTAAACAATGGATGAAGTATGTGTGGCTAAAGCATCCCTTTGAGGACTTTGATCGGATTAAGCGCCTGGAAGCCCTGGAGGAGCTACGCCTCATTTTACCGGAAATACGGTTTAAGCTGGCCCCTTTAATTGTTGATAGAAATTCGAAATGCCAAAAATAATTTGGCGATTTAAGCATTTACGGGAAGTAATTTTGATCCCTCGAACAGTTAGGGGATATTAAATTTTTCCTATAGATTCTAATTGGTTATCGCACTCCATCCACAATTAAGTGGGCCAGCTTACTCGCACCACCTAAACATCCCCCCTCACCCACCCGATACGTCAGTATGCGCTTTTTACTTATATTTTTAGCCCTAACCATTAGCATTCCCGTTTTTGCCAAAGACAAAAAACGTAAACCCGCCAACGCTTTCCCAGGCCGGATCGTTACCTTTGTTTGCCGCGATAGTGAAGACGAAGAAGACAAAACCAATGCCCTTGGCCTGATCCAAATGGGAGCGGAAAAAGATGGCCGTGGCCAGTTCTCCCTCACCATGTATTTTCCGATGGGCCAAAGCTATACGGCGAAACCGATGAATGGCACCTACAATACGGTGCCCAAGGGCTATGTATTTCTTTCAAGAAACGGGGAATTGCACCTACACCCGCAAGATTCCACCACCATACCTGGCATTTCCGCCCCACAAAAATGCGTGATCACGGGTCAGATCAACCCCAGTTCATAAGGAAAAATCATGGCCGAATTGGAACAAAAATTTCTAGGCCTTCTCACAGCAGCCATCAAAAATAAATCAAGCGATATTCACCTCATGAGTGGACAAGTTCCCGCCATCCGCGCGCACGAAGGCTTGAAACCCGTGGAACTGCCGGCTTTTACCAATGAAGAAATGCTCGCGCTTTGCCGCTTAATGGTAAAGGATCCAGAATTAAAATCCAAAATCGAACAGCTCCAAGATTATGACGGCTCGTTCGACGTAAAAAATCTAGGTCGCTTTCGTTTCAATATTTACCGCACTGTAAATGGCATCGGAGCCGTCTTACGGGTGATCGCCGAAAAAGTTCCTACAATTGAAGAATTAAAGTTGCCCAAGGTTTTGCACAAAATCTCCGAAGCCTCCAGGGGGTTAATCCTCGTGACTGGTGCCACTGGCAGTGGAAAGAGTTCCACTTTGGCCGCCATGATCGATAACCTAAATTCCACGCAAAACCTCCATATCCTCACGATCGAAGATCCGATTGAATATATGCACTCGCAAAAACAAAGTCGTATTTCTCAAAGGGAAATTGGTCGCGACACAAAAACTTTCGCCATGGCTTTGAAATCGGCCCTGCGCCAAGATCCTGATGTGATCCTAGTAGGCGAAATGCGAGATTATGAAACCCTCGATATCGCCCTAAAGGCCGCAGAAACTGGGCACCTCGTGTTTTCCACGGTGCACACTTCCGACGCCATGAAAACCATTGGCCGCCTAGTTTCGCTCTTTCCCGCCGAAGAACAATCCAGCGCACGCATTCGCTTGGCCGATAACCTCCACGCCATCATTAGTCAGCGGTTGATCCCCGGAAAACATGGGGGAAAAATTGTTGCCCAAGAAATTTTGATCAATAACCTAGGAATCAGCGAGTGCATCGCCAACGAAAAGAAAACTTCGGAAATTCCCGGTTTCGTGGAAAAGGGCAGAGAGGTTTCTGGCATGCAAACCTTTGATCAACACCTTGCAGATCTTGTACAATTGGATTTGATCCAAGTGGAAACGGCGTTGGAATACGCCACGAACCCCAATGATTTCCAAAGAAACCTTTCTTTCGGTAATACGGCGATGGAAAGTAACTCTGGTTTAGAAACGCAAGGGAGCGATTCTCTACACGTAGAAACGGAACACCAAGCGCCCGCAATGGAATCAGAAAAAGCTGAGCAGCCTGCCGCCGTCGTAACCCCGCCCGCAATGACAACAAAAACAGCTATCCCGGCACCAACCAAGACGGCCATTAAAGCGCCGCCACCGATCCAACCCAAAGTACCCAAGCCCCCTCGAGCAGCCTAAGGGCAAAATTTTTGGGGTTTTAATGCATATGCGGGTTCACAGTAAGAAACCCATGTGCCGCTATCATAATAAGAATAGGCGTAATACCAGCGCAGGTGTTCGGTGCCTGTTAAAAAAAATTGGTCCGCTAGTTTTTCCGGCTGCACACCATTTACACTATAGCACCAGCCATAAACTCGCATCTGGCGCCGATTAAGAATTTCAATGGCCTCCTCTCCTTGAGGAGTATTTAGAATGGAATGCATCCCCCGTTCGGCACCATCATAGGGAATAGAGTCGCGCTCAAAAATCTCGATACTGGCCTTGCCCACGGTAACGGGCTTAGTTGAAGGTTCATAACTGCCAGAAAAAACTGGAGTGGGCGTACAAGCTCCTACCACTTCATAGGTAAGGGCTTGGGCGGAAAAGGGAAAAAACAGAACCAAAAGAAGGATTTTTTTCATCCATCTGCCATACCACAAAAAAAGAAAAACGGTCTAATTCTGCAACTGCATTTGATTGACCACCCGAGTAACACCACTCACATTTTTGGTGCGATCCACAATTAAGTCCATTTCTAACTTACTAGGAACCATACCCCGTAAAAGCACCTCCCCATTTCTCACACTAATTTTCACATTCGTTAGCGGTAAGGCGGCCACGTTCTGCGCAAGATCCATTTGTACTTTCTTTTGTAGTTGTTTGTCTTTTTTTGAAGAAACTCCAGATAAATGCTTCTTCTCCTCAATTCTTAGCTTTGTTTGGTATTCTTTCGTTTGCGGCTGCACTGGTTGCTGCAATAGGTGTCGTTGTGGTTCGTTTGGCTCGTCAACTACTGCGCCCGCTATAGAATTTAAACAAGCTAACAAAAAAACTTGTATAACCATTTGGAACCTCCCGCTTTATCTTTTCTTTGCATATCCTTAGCCAGCACTTTTATTTGCTGCAAAATGCCGCTAATATTTTTTTTGGTTACTTATATGCATTCATTTTAGGTGGAGGCCTTTATGAAAGTTTTATTTCTATTTCCTTTTTTGTTCTCCCCACTAGCTCTCGCGGAACATTCTGCAAAAGTTAATCTGCAGCCCTTACAGCAATCCAGTGCGACAGGGACTGTCACCTTCCTGGAAACCAAGGCAGGCGTGAAAGTGCAGTATAACATCCGAGGGCTCGGGAAAAATGCCCGCCATGGATTCCATATCCACGAAAAAGGAGACTGCTCTTCACCTGATGGCAAAAGTGCTGGGCCCCATTATCATAAGATCGCGGAAACCGGCGGCACTTCCAGTGACAATCCGCAAAAATTCGCTGGTGATATGCCTGAGCTGAAAGCAGACAAAAATGGCGAGGCCAGTGGCAGCTTTTTTATGAGGCACATTAGCTTGTCTGAGCAAAATCCCATTATTGGAAGAGCTGTAATTGTACACGGCGGCAAAGACGATATTACTAAACCTTCAGCTCCAAGGATTGCTTGTGGCAAAATCGAGGCTCAGTCTCACTAATAACTGGCCCCTTTAATTGTTGATACTAGGGGGGAAGAAGCTCAAGATTATGGAAGTTTGCGTACAAAATAAGATGGGCGCGTAAACGATCGGCTCGTTTGGTTGTACACCAAGTTTTTCTGATCAATCGGTTTACATTGGCCCTCAACATGGCGCAGGTATGATTTAGGCTAAAGAGTGGATCAAAAGACACCCTCTTTAACTCTCCTTGCCCGCCCAGTGATCCTCTCTTGCCTTCAAATTGTGTATGCTTAGAAAAAGGAAAGAACCGCTTCACATCTTTTGGATAGTGGGGATTACTATCCGATCTTATCTCCGCTCCCTGCGCCACTATGGGTTGAATCGTTTTAAAAAGACTTTCTCTTCCTTGAGAGCGTTCATCAGGTCTAAAGCCGTACTTCGTGGCCCTCCTCACCAGTAATCCTTTAACAGGCATGGAAGATACCTCTAGCCCTAAGATTCTTCTTGTCTTGTGCTCTACGGCAACTGTGACGGAAAGGGGCTTACATTTGGTGTGTTCAAACGTTTCTAAATCATCAAATTCAACGATTTGAGCCTTTGGTTTTTTAAAGTTTCTCTTTTTTAATTCAAACTCAGCCTCTAGGGATAGAAGCAGAAATTTTCTTTCTATGGTTTTTCTATTTAAGCGAAGTATTTTGGCCGTTCTTCTTTGTGAACCAGTGGAAGCTAGGATTTTACCTATCACGCGATATTTGCGGCGCTCTCGCTGGCGATAGTGCCAACTGTGAGTATCGCGAGTAAAAGTAGTATTACACTGCTTACACTTGAATCTTTGAACAGTTTTCGAGTCTGATGTTCGAAAATAAAACCCTGTTCGTACGATTTTCGACAAGGGTTTAAAGCTCGTTTCACATTTAAAGCAATATGGCGTCATAGTGACGCCTGCTACTGCAATTCTCTAGCCAGCCTTCCATCAACAATTAAAGGGGCCAGCTTAGGAGCCGCAACATTTTTTGAATTTCTTCCCACTACCACAAGCGCAAGGATCATTACGGCCCACTTTTGGCGCTTCTCGCATAATCGGCTTCTGGGGTTCGGCATGATGCTCATGCCCCTTGCCCTCTTCGTGCACGTGGGATTCGCCGTCCACAAAATACCAGCGCCCCTCAAGTTTACGAAATTGGGAAACCTCATGGTGTTCTAAAACTTTGCCTTGGGACTTATATTTGGCGATGAATTCTACCGTATTACCCTTGGCATTTAGGATCTCCAACCCTAGCCATTCGGATTGCTTTGACCATTCTCTCACGTCTTTTTCGTTAAAATCTCCCCTGGCTTCCGGCGCTAAAGAATCTCGCAGATAAGTAACGGCTCCCCGGCAATACGCCGTGTAGCGGGAGCGCATCAAGGTTTCAGGACTCGGCGCAAAAACTGCTCCGCGAATATAGGGCTCACAACAATCGGAATAACTTTTCTGACTTCCACAATCACATTGCATAAACTTCCTCTAACCCGAATGTACCAAAAAACGCCTAAGAAGTTCCAGTTCCCTAGAAAAAATCCAATGATTTAGTTACCCTATTGACTATGGGATGGAATGATCCAATTTATCTTAGGACTGCCCTCATCGTACTCGTCACTATTTTCGCTTCGGCCGCATTAGTCTTTTTTTTCCGTAAAACCAATTATTATTTTGTGAGAGCTTGGGCCAGCATTCGCAGTTGGGTGTTTGCGGGACCCTTACTCTTTTTGCTTTTTGCCATTCCCTATCCGGGATCACTCATTGTAGTTACGCTTTTTGCAATTTATGGCGCTAAGGCATTTTTCCAAATCCTTGGCATGTACCACCGGCACTACTTTGTGCTCACCTGTTACGCAGGCATCATTAGTTTGGCTTTTGCTGTCTATTTTGATCGCATGGATCTCTATAACCAAATGCCCATGTTGGTGCTGGGTGTGGGTTGTTTATTGACAGTTTTTTTAGACTCCTACCAGCGAATGATCCAATATCTTTCGCTCACGTTGCTTGGTTTTATTTTTATCGGTTGGTGCTTTATGCACATTAGCTTGCTCTTGCACTTTCCGAATGGTCTTTACCAAATCTTGTATCTCATCGTGCTCACAGAATTTTGCGATAATACCAACCTCGCGACCTCCTATTACTTTAAGGGCCCTCAGCTTTTCCCCACCATTGATCGGAAACGCACGCTCTTTAGTACCTTGGCTTCTGTTCTACTCACGATTGGTTTGGCGGCGATCATGCGCAGTCTCTTGCCCGATAATGCGGAAACTTATTGGCTCGTGGCGGGCCTCGTGGCCTCATTGGGCGGGCTCTTCGGAGATGTGATGATGACAGCCATCCGCCGGGATGCGGGCGTAAAAGATGTGGGGCCCTTCATCCTGGGCCGCGGTGATTTTTTACAAAGAATTGATCGCTTGATCTTTGTGGCCCCCATTTTTTATTACGTGATGAAATACATGGAATCTCCATGAAGCCCTGGACCTACGACAACGAACAGTGGACCAAGCTCCCCATACATTTACGGCACCTGCCACTCTTTACGCGTAACTTAGATTTTACGAGCATCATCCTGCGCTTTCTCTGGGCCTTATACCTCAGAGACTTCGTGTTTAAGTTCTATATTCGTCTAAAAACCACTGGCACAAGTTTTAAAGAGCTTCACAAAAAATACCCCAAACTTATTATTATCTCGAACCACGCAAGCCACATCGATGCCACCTCCATCGCTGCCGCCATCCCCAAACGTTACTGGCGAAACCTTTATATTGCCGCCGCTAAAGATTATTTTTTTAGTAACCCCTTCTTTACTTTCTTTTCTCAACACTGCCTCGGTGCCATTCCCGTGGACCGTCACGACCGCAAGGGCGAGGCCATCCAGCTTATTTTGCGTTTACTTTCCGATCTGGATCGGATCTGGCTCATTATTTTTCCAGAAGGTACCCGCTCTCCTGACGGAAAAATCCATGAATTTAAACGCGGCGTGAGCATCTTCTCCGAGCGTAGCGGCACTCCGATTCTCTTTTTGTATATCGATGGAAATTCCCGCCTCTGGCCCAAATCCGCTCGTTGGGCCCGACCCGGCAAACTCGTGATCCACGTGGGTCCAGTGCATCCTCCAGGACCCATCGAAGAGGTGTATGGGAAATATAAAAAATGGGTGACCGGCATCAATCCGGATGCTTTTTCTAGCTAAGATTTCTTTTTCATCCCCACAGTGCCCGCCCTCTCCGCACGCTTATCCACTAAACTTAAACTTCGCTCCATTTTTAAGGTAAGCAACGGTGTATGGGAAATTTCTAAAAGATGATCCACAATGAACCAAACATTGTCTTTTCTTGTCATCCAGTTCTTGGAGTCGAATCGCTTCAAATTCACAGGTTGAGAATAAGTGCGTAAGGTTCGTTGCCGGCGTTTATTAAAGTAATCGTTGAAGTAACTCATAGCCAGTTCCCGTAATGAACGGTAAACCGGCGGTCGATACCGCAAGCCCGCATAGTTAGATGAAGCAATAGCCCCCCAGGCTCCATTTTCTTGAAATATAGCGATCACATGATCCGAATCCTGAGTGGCTTCCAAATCCATCAACAAGGGCGGATAGCCGTGAAAGCGCAAAGCGGCTGCCGCAAAAATCGCCCCCTCTAAACAGTGGGCTGTTTTATGGCGTAACACCATTTGTGGGGAAAAAGCCGTGTCCGCCAAATGATAAGGAATCTTGTCGAGAAAGGCTTGGATTTTTACTGGGCTCGAAAGAGAACGCAAAAATCTTCGTTCGCCGGCAGTGAAATCTTTCATATTTTAAGCTGGCCCCTTTAATTGTGGATGGATAGCGCTAACCAACTAGAATCTATAGGAAAAATTTAATATCCGCTAACT
>CAYQES010000033.1:0-23782 GCA_964416595.1 uncultured Bdellovibrionales bacterium
TCTTTGTTCAATTCTAGAACATCTTCCTTGCACCTTTTTCCTCGCACATTAAAATAAGAAAATGCACTTCCTCTCCACCACCTGGATCGCCAAAGCCCTCCACCTCTCTGCGCCCTCCACCGAGCGCAACATCACGCAGATCACCTCAGATAGCCGCGCCGTGAAACCGGGTGCCCTCTTCGTGGCCTTGATGGGCGAAAATACAGATGGTCATCTCTTCGTGGAAAAAGCCCACGAGGCCGGCGCCACAGCCGTGATCCACAGCCAAGATTTTCGCGCGCCGCCCGATATGGTTTCGTTTCCCGTAAAGGATGTGCTCCACGCTTGGCGTGCACTAGCTAAAGCTTGGAGAGAAGAATTTCATATGCCCGTGGCTGTGGTAGCGGGAAGCGCGGGCAAAACCACCTCCAAAGAATTACTCGCGGCACTACTCAGGGGGCGTTGGCCGCATGTATTGCACACGGAAGGTTCGCAAAATGGTTTCCAGGGCGTGCCGGCCACTTTGCTGAGATTGACCCAGGAAACGCAAGCGGCAGTGATTGAAGTGGGGATCGACGAACCGGGAGCGATGATCCAACATCTTGAGCTCGTGCAGCCCGATTGTGGTTTGCTCACGTCGATTGGTCCTGAACACCTTGAAAAGCTCATCGATCTTGCCACCGTGGAAAAAGAAGAAGGCCTATTGTTTCAAATCCTAGAAAAGCGAAAAGGCCTGGCTGCTGTAAATCTCGACGACGAAGCGATCCTGCGACAGTCCGAGCAACTAAAACACGCCCGGAAAATCACCTACAGTTTGTGCAATCAAAAGGCGAACCTCCAAGGCCGTCTCCAACAAACAGGCGAAAGCCAATTTTTAGATGTAGAAGGCTTATCCAAAACAAGCGTCCGTTTTCCCTTGCCCTTGGCTGGCGAACATAACGGGGCCAATCTTTTAGGAGCCATTGCCTTGGCCCACGGCTTGGGGCTCTCCGCCGCCGAGATGCTAAAAGGTCTCAACACCTTCACTCCTCCCCCTGGCCGTAGCGCCCTCTACCATTGGCAGGGCCGTCAAGTTCTGGCGGATACCTACAACGCCAATCCCACTTCCGTGGAAGCGGCCCTGAAAACCTTGGTGTCCTCCAGCAACAAAGGCGAGATGTGGATTTGTCTGGGGGACATGCTGGAAATGGGAGCCCTTGAGGAATCCCTCCACCGAGGATTAGCCACCCCCATCCTAAAAGCTGGTGTACAGCATGTGCTATTGTATGGCCCCCGAATGCTGCATCTTGTCGACGAACTAAAACACAAGGGCTACAAAGGAACCCTAGAGCATTTTGACGCCCACGAAATGATGGCGGCCCGGCTCAGAGCGTCTACCAAGGCGGGTGACAAAATCCTCCTCAAGGGTTCCCGGGGCATGCGCATGGAAAATGTTTGGAAAGCCCTCCAGACCTCTTGAGTTGGCAAAGATAGACGGAGTTTGCTACAAATGCCCGCATGGGAGCTCAATGGAAAGTTGCTGGTAAAGCTGAAAAGTCAAAAGCCCAAGGGGCTATTTTTTCCAAATTAGCCAAGGAGATTTCCGTGGCCGCCAAATTGGGCGGGCCCGATCCCGGCAGCAATCCTCGCTTAAGGGCAGCCGTGGAAGCCGCCAAAAAAAATTCCATGCCCCGGGATACCATTGAGCGCAATATCAAAAAAGGCGCCGGCCTCCTGGACGAAAAAATCACATATGAAACCCTCACCTTTGAAGGCTTCGCACCCCACAAGGTACCCCTAATTGTGGAATGCCTCACAGACAATAAAAACCGCACCAATTCCGATATGCGCGTGCTCTTTCGCAAAGGCCAACTTGGTAATAGCGGCGCCGTGGCTTGGATGTTTGATCGTTTAGGTCTCGTGGAAGCCACTCACACCGAAGCTAAAGATATCGAAGAAGCCGCTATCGAAGCAGGTGCTCAAAACGTGGAGCCACTCGAAAAAGCGGACCTGGGGGAAGGCAAAGTAGGCGCCATCTTTTATACTGACATCACGGATCTCAACACCGTTTCCAACGCTCTCACCGCGGCAGGTTGGAAGGTAACCACCTCGGAACTCGGGTTTAAGCCTAAGAATCTCGTGGAACTTGCCGGCGACCAGCTGAAAGAAGTGACCGAATTCCTACAAGCCATCGATGACAACGACGACGTTCACCGCGTGTACGCAGCCCTAAAATGAAATCTATTTATCCATTCATGGCGCTGTTCTTTTCAGCTTGTGCCGCTACCCAGCCAGCCCCCGTTCCCCTACCGTCTACGGGTATTTCTGCCCCCTCTGAACCGCAAATCATGGAGGCAGAAAAAATCAAACGCATTGAAAGCATCCGAGCCGAAGGCATGGAGCATCTCTACTCCAAAGATCCCGCCATTCGCGACTTGCAAAAAGCCCTAGCTAAATTCCAAGAAGGGGCCGAACTCGGCGATCCTGTTTCCATGGATCAACTGGGCGGCTTCTACGCCATGGGCATGGCCGGCTTGGAGAAGAATTGCGCCAAGGCCCTGGAGTGGTTCGAAAAAAGCGCCCGAATGGGCTACCCCCTGGCCATGAATAATCTGGCTTATACCCTCACCACCTGCCCCGATAAAAAATTGCGAGATGTGGATAAAGCCGAAGCCCTCGTACAAACACTCTTCCAAAGCAATCCAGGCTTTTTAGCCCTCCTGGATACCTATGCCACCATCTTAGCGGAGCAGGGAAATTTCAAGCAGGCTGCCAAAACCCTAGAAGTGGTACTGGACGTAGCAGATCTCGCCAAAGCCAATCCCGAAAGGATTGATGAGATTAAAGGCGTTCTGCGGCTCTATAAGCGCAAAAAGAAGCCCCAATTCTGAATCACTGTCTCCGGCAGGAGACATCCCACACGGACACTATGCCTCAACCAACCCCTTGATTTCCTTACATTGGCACTCTTGGCGCCAGCCTTGCGATATTAGTTCGTAAGGCCACTCGAAAGAGAGCCGGGAGGAACGTATGAAGAAGTTAACCTATATGCCTACGGAAAAGTTTTTAGCCCTTAGCGTAGCTGGTCACCGTCAACCCGACCCCGTGCCCCACGCTCTTGTTGTAGCAGCTCTTTTGTTCGTGGTTACCGCTATGATCGCATTCTAAATAAAAATTGATTATATCTCTACCTGCATGCCCACCTCGATCACCTGATCGGGTGGGATCTGGAAGAAAGCCGTAGCTCGCTGGGCATTCCGCAGCATGAACGCAAAAATCCGCTCCCGCCAGATAGCCATACCAGGCTGGCGAGAGGGCAGGATGGTTTCCCTACCCAAGAAAAAAGTAATGTCTTCAAAAATATAATTAAATCCTAGTCGCTTCGCCGATTCTAAAATCTCGAAAATATTCGGTGTCTGCATAAAACCGTAATTGGCCACGATTCGATACACTTCTGGGCATAATGTTTGGAAAGTAACCCGATCCTTCATACGCACATAGGGCTCATCTGTAGTGCTGATCGTGAGCACAGCCAAACGCTCATGGAGGATTTTGTTGTGTTTTAAATTGTGCTGGAGAGCTGCAGGCGTGCTGTCAGGGTCGCTGGTCATGAAAACGGCGATGCCGGGCACCCGAAACGGCTTTTGCCGGTCAATATCTTTCACAAACTGCCCCAAGGGAACCGCGTTTCGGCGCATGCGTTCGGCCACGATAGCGCGGCCCCTTTGCCAAGTAGACATTAAAAAATACACAATCGCGCCCACTACTAATGGGAACCAACCGCCATCAGGAATTTTGGGAATATTGGCTGCCAGAAAAGAAAAATCAAATACCAAGAAAGTCGCTACCACAGTAAAAGCAAGGGGCCGACTCCAACCCCAGCTCCTGCGGGCCACGAAATACGCCAAGATCGTGGTGATGAACATGGTGCCCGTAACGGCCAAACCATACGCGGATGCAAGGTTAGAAGAAGAGCGGAACGTGATCACGAGCCAAATCGTGCTCACGAGCAAGGCCCAATTGACTACGGGAATATAGATCTGGCCGATTTCGTCTTTCGAGGTGTGCACAATATTCAAACGGGGAATGTAACCGAGCTGAATCGCCTGCCGAGAAAGAGAGAACACGCCGGAGATCAAAGCTTGGGAGGCAATTACCGTGGCCGAAGTGGAAAGGATTACCAACGGAATCGTGGCCCAAGTAGGGGCCATTTGGTAAAAGGGATTTTCTACATCAGGCTGGCTGAGCATCAAGGCGCCTTGACCAAGATAATTCAGCAGTAGGGCTGGTAGCACTCCCAAGAACCAAGCCAAGCGAATGGGGCGCCGGCCGAAATGCCCCATGTCAGCATAGAGGGCCTCGCCCCCCGTGATCGCGAGCACCACAGAACCTAGAACCAAAAACGCAGGTTTGCCGTTTTCTGCGAAAAAACGAAAAGCATACACAGGATTCAGGGCTTGCAGTACCTGCGGCTCTTTTACGATCCACATTATCCCGAGAATCGCCAGAGTGCTAAACCACGCCACCATAATGGGCCCAAATACGGAGCCGATCCGCGCAGTGCCATGCTTTTGCACAAAAAATATTCCGAATAAAATGCTCACAGTAATCGGGATCACATAGGGCCCAAGATGGGGAGTAGCCACATGCAAACCTTCCACAGCGGATAACACTGAAATCGCTGGCGTGATCATACCATCACCGATCAATAACGCCGCTCCAAAAATCCCGATCGGAATCACGTAACGCACACGATCCGTGGCTCGCCGCTGCCGGTGAGGAGAGACCAAAGCGATCAACGCCAAGATACCACCCTCGCCTTTATTATCGGCGCGCATAATAAATGAAATATATTTTATTGAAATCATCATTACCAGGGACCAGAAAATCAGGGACAATACGCCGAAAATATTGGCTTGGGTTCTGGCTAGATCATAACCATGGTGGAAACACTCGCGGATCGCATAGAGCGGGCTCGTGCCGATATCGCCATAGACGATGCCGAGCGCACCCAACATCAACACCCAAAGGTTACTTGCCTGCTTCTGCTCTTGCATGGAGACTTCAGTTTTATAGTATTTTTCCGCTATAGCCACTGCATTCTACTCGCGCATCGCAGCATTGGGTGATTTTACAAATTTCATTTCTGACTTGGCAAAAAAATGGTACCCCTCCGAACATCTTTAGGAGGGAAGTCCGGTGTAAATCCGGCGCTGTGCCGCAACGGTAAGGAATTTTTCCAAGCCCGATTGCTCCTTTAGGCAACCCTTTTCCCGCGCAGGAGCTTTTATGTTTCTTATTTTTCTTTTCCCCCTTTTTACTTTTGCCCAAACCGAAGCCCCGATTGTGATTGAAGCGCCCAGTGAGCCCTCACTTTCATCGCCCTATACGATCCCCGGCTCTACTTGGGAGCTACGGGGAGGCGAACCAGGGCCCGCCCTGCGGCAAGTACCAGGATTATTGTTGGCCACCAACGGCGGCGCTGGGCAAACAAAGTCTGTTTTCATCCGCGGTGCTAGAGCGGAAGATACTTTGGTGCTGTTAGACGGCATGCCCCTCAACGATCCCCTCTCCCCCTCCCGGGCTTTTGATTTTAGCGAAATCCCTTTAGGCACTGTGGAGCGAGTAGAAGTTCTGAAAGGCCCTCAAAGTGTGTTGTACGGCAGCGACGCCATGGGCGGCGTGGTGCAACTCTTCAGCAAGCGGGAACCGGAATCGAAACTGCGGGCGGAAGGCGGATCTTACCGCAAAATAAAGGCCCAAGCCTCTCACCTCGGCTTCCAAAGCAGCTATGAACAAAGCCGCGGATTTTCTGCCGCCGATTCTAGGGAAGGAAATGCCGAGCGGGACGGGCACCGGGCCTGGCGTTTAGGCGGCAATAAAATTTTCTCTCTCGCCGATAATGCCTCATTACGGGTGCAGGCTTTTTATCATAATGCTGTGACAGATACGGACCGCAGTGGTGGTGTGGGTGGCGATAGTATCAATACGTACAACCGCAGTTCGCAATTATTGTTCCGGATGGAAGCCATCCGCATCGCCGAAAATGGTTTAGAATGGACAACCTCCGCCTCTCTTAATTCCCGGGCAAGAGAAGACAATACCGTCGGCCCCGCATTTTACCGCTCCAATTTGGTGCGCGCCGAAAGTAAACTGCATCGGCGCTGGAGGGCGCATAGTCCTACGGTGGGAGTGGTTTTTGAGAGAGAAGCGGGTCGTTCATCGGAAATCACAGCCACAAAAAAATTTAATTCTGGTGGAGTGTATGCCCAAGAAACCTTTTCTTCGGGGCGCTGGCAGGCGGAAGCGGGCGCTCGCTTAGATTTGCATTCCTCTCACACTTCGGCGAAAAATTTTCGGGCTGGCATCGGTTATTGGCTCGCGCCGGAGCGAGCAAAGCTGAAAGCCAGTGCAGGCACGGGCTTCAAAGCCCCTACCCTCTACCAAACGTACTCTTCCTATGGAAACTCCGCCTTGCGGCCTTCTAAATCTGTGGGATTCGATGGCGGAGGAGAGTTTGCTTTTGGACCATGGGCTGCGGAATTAGTTTATTACGAAAATCATTTTCGGGAGTTGATTGATTTTGATTTGACCCGCATGCGCTATTTCAATGTGGGTCGCGCTCGCACCCGGGGCGTGGAAGGAGCATTGAGCTGGCAGCGCGGATTATTCACAGTGAAAAATTCACTCACGATTTTGCGGGCCAAGGATCTCAGCACGGGAGAAAAATTATTACGGCGCCCGACTTTCACGGATGTGCTGGAATTTACAGTGGCGAGAACGCGCTGGGGACTTTCCACCTACGGCCGCTATGTGGGTAAACGGGAGGATGTTCATCCCGTGGCCTATAGCCGGCAAACCATGCCCGCGTTTTTTTTAGTGGATATGGATTTTTTCCGCACCCTTAGTGAAGGCTGGAAGATCGTGGGGCGGGGAGAGAATTTATTGAATCGCAAATACCAGGAAGTGAGCGGCTACGGCACCGCTGGTCTCTCAATTTACGGAGGAGTGGAGGCGGTGTTTTAACGGGGACCTAACGAAAATACTTGTAACTATTTAAAATTTATTAGGAAATATTACCATAATATATGCTTGTTTTGTTCGGCCACCTTGAATATGATGCATCGCATTAAATGCATGCTTTTAGGAGCTCTCCCCATGAACAAATATATCGCCCTCTTCCTCGTTATGGCGGCCATGCCTTTTTCCGTGGCAAAAGCCGAACCAACCAATAAAAAAATCGTAGTTAGCTTCAGCGCTGACGGCCAAACTTTTTCGAGCTGCAAAATTTCTTCGAAAGAAATCGTGAATCAGAAAAACACCATTTGCATCAACGTTAGATATACCGGCTATAAAGAACTAACCCCCATGGCCCTCGAAGAAATGGTGGCACTTGCTGAAGCTGGCCCCGCCGTGCTCAAGGTAAATTACACCGGCAAAACCACGGAAGAACTCCTGGCCACCGTAGAAGCGTGGGAAAACTTCTTGGAAACAGAAAATGTTGGAGTAAACGCCGCAGACTGGAATCTTACTATCGTGTCCCAAGACCAAAATAATCTCGTGGTGCGATACGAGAACGCAGTAATGGGAAAATCTTTTACCTTTCCCATGACCTTGAACTACGAAATCCCTAAAAGCTAATCGCTCTAGACCTTAAAAACAAAAAAGGCGCCACGGTATAACCGACGGCGCTTTTTTGTTTCCTTTGGATTGCGAGGCCTACTCTAGGCGGTTCAAATGGCAAACCGCAACATGGGCGCCCCATGGAATGGATGCGTTAGAGTAATGATTGCTAAACGCTGCTACTAAAGCGCGCCGTCTCAATCCCTCCCCCAACCCAAATGAATCTACTTTACGTCCACCAATTCCACTTCAAAATTCAAATCACTCTTGGGCGGGATCGTACCGTCCGGCGTGCCCCGCTCTCCATAGGCCAAAGCATAAGGAATAGACAATTTCCGTTTACCACCCACCTTCATCCCAGGAATCCCTTCGGTCCAGCCCTTGATCAAACGGCCTTCCAAGAGCTCAAACGTAATGGGATTGCCCGCAGTATAAGAAGAGTCGAACTCTTTACCGCTCTTTAAAGTACCCCGGTAGTGCACGGTGATTTTGCTGCCGAGCTTGGCTGCGGCGCCAGAGCCAACTTTTACGTCCTCAATCACCAAACCATCGGCGCGCTTTGTGGTTTTCTTTGTTTCCACCATTTTAACTTCTGTTTTAGCTGCCTTGGGGGCCGCATCCGCACCACCAACTACCAAAAATAAACAAAAAATACTGAGTAGGCCAAATCGCATATAACGCTCCTTATTCGAGTAATAGATTGCAACTGCCCAAAACCTTAACACTTGTCGAAAAGTTCGACACCTTTCTCTACCCCACCCCCAAAGATTCCAAGCACTTGGCCGCCGGCATAACCGATGCATCCAATAAGGTATACCGGATGGAAAAAGCTTAAGTAAATTCAAAGGCTTACCATCTCCACGGAGAGCGCTCCCCGCATACCGGAGGCCCGCCGCGCCAGACTGTTCCATGGTTTCACCTGTCTTTGAAGGAGAGCCCCATGAAGTACGTCAGCACCGAGGCAACCCGCAATTCCCCTAAACCGACCCGGGAAACTTTATTATTAGAGTATTTTTCCCTAGTGAAAATCGTGGCCAAAAAAATGGTGCAGCGTCTGCCCGCCAGCGTGGAAGTAGACGATCTTGTAAGTGCCGGCCTCATCGGCCTGATGCAAGCGATCGAAAGATTTAAGCCCGAAAAAGGCTTCAAGTTTAAAACCTTCGCCGAGTTCCGCATCCGCGGCGCCATGCTCGACGAATTACGCAGCCAAGATTGGTGCCCAAAAGGCATGCGGCAAAAGGCCAAACAATTTGAACGAATTTGCGAAAAACTCCGCCTAAAAAAAGGCCGTAAAGCCACAGACAAAGAATTGTGCAAAGAATTGCACCTCAGTAAAGATAAGTACGAGCAACTGGTGCGGGATGTAAACACCTTGGAGCAAATGAACTTGGCTACCTATGCACGCTCAGGATCCCAAGAAGACAAAACCCAAACCACCATTGAATTGGTGCCCGACACCCATGGCAATCCTTTTGAGGAAGTGAACCGTCATGATTTACGGGAAATGATCGAAAAGGGCCTGCGCCATTTGCCAGAAACCGAAAGCAAGGTATTGAACCTCTACTATTTTGAGGAAATGAGCCTCAAAGAAATCGGCAAACGCCTCAATCTCTCGGAATCCCGGGTTTGCCAGCTGCACACCAAGGCGATTGCCCAACTGAAACAGTCTCTTGCCGAAGAGCAGCTCGAAACTCAACTTGCAGCCTAATTATAGCTAGTGGTAGTTGTTCTCCAAGCCTTCAAAAAGCTTGGAGAACGCCACCATGCCGAAACATTCCCTCACCCTCAACGCCTACTGCTTTCCCACTGCCTTTGGTTCCATGGCCATTGTGTGGAATGAAAAGAAAATTGTAGCCACTCAGCTGCCGGATAAAAATGAAAAGGCGCTGCTTGCATCTTTGCGCAAAAAATTCCACGCCCCGAGTTTAGACTGGTCGGAAAAAGCTCCAGCCTTTGTGCGGGATTTCGCCAAACGCATCAGCAAACATTTAGCGGGTAAACCCCAACACTTTCCCTTGGAGCATTTAGCGCTAGAAGGGATGACTCCTTTTTTTCGTAAAGTGTATGAATGCGCCCACCGCATTCCCGCCGGCAGCGTGCGCACCTATGGGGAGCTCGCGAAAGATGCCGGTAGCCCAAAAGCCTTTCGGGCCGTTGGGCAAGCTATGGCGAAAAATCCCTTTGTGCTCGTGATTCCTTGCCACCGCGTGGTGGGTAGCACGCAGGCTCTGGTGGGATTTTCCGCCAACGGAGGCGTTACCACTAAGGGCCGGCTCTTGAAATTGGAATCCAAGCATGCCGGCCCCGCAAACAAATCGTAAACTTACCGTTCTAGCTTTGTTATGCGCCGTTTTTCTGGCGGCCATGGAAGCCACGGCCGTTGCTACCGTGATGCCCATCATCGTGGGAGATCTCGGTGGCCTCGAACACTACGCCTGGGTGTTCACGGCCTATATGATGACCTCCACCATCACTGTGCCTGTATATGGAAAACTCGCGGATCTTTATGGCCGGAAACCCGTTCTGCAAACGGGCATTGGTCTTTTCCTCATTGGCTCTCTCCTCTCTGCCGTTTCCACCTCCATGACCCAACTGATTCTTTTCCGCGCCATCCAAGGCCTCGGTGCCGGCGCCATTCAGCCCATGGGCCTTACGATCACTGGGGATATTTTCAAAATCCAAGAGCGCGCCAAAGTAACCGCCATCTTCGGTACCGTTTGGGGCGTGGCAGGAGTGAGTGGCCCGTTGATCGGCAGTGTAATCGTGGAAGTACTCGGCTGGCCCTGGATTTTTTACGTCAATATTCCCTTCGGTATCGCCGCGGCCTGGATCATCCAATCGGCTCTCCATGAAAATATCGAGAAACGAAAAGTAAGCCTCGATTGGTTGGGCGCCCTACTCTTCAGTGCCGCCATCAGCTTTATGCTTTTGGCCGTGAATGACCCCAATGAAATGATGTTGCTCATTCCCCTTTCCGCCTTTTGTTTCATTTCCTTTTTGTTAGTGGAACAAAGAGCAAAAGATCCCATGGTGCCCTTGGATATGTTTTCCAATCCTGTGATCTCGAACGCTAGCATTGTGAGCATCATGCTTGGCGGGGCAATGCTCTCCTTTGTTACTTACCTTCCTCTTTACATTGAATCTGTGCGCCGCCTTGGTGTGTTTTCCGCCGGGCTTAGCATTGTGCCCATGGGTATTGGCTGGCCCGTAGCCAGCGGCCTCTCCGCGAGAATCCTGCCGCGCACGGGCTTCCGTGCTCTCCTTCGCACGGGGCTTGCGCTTGTGTTCAGCGGTTGCCTGCTCACTTCGGCTGCCGCCTACTATCACCTGCCCTTTCCGCTCATCATGGTGGGCATGGGCCTTCTCGGGCTCGGCATGGGCTTCTCTAACATCCCTCTTCTTTTTTCTGTGCAAAGTTCCGTGAATTGGAACCGCCGTGGCACCGCCACCGCTAGCACTCTCTTTTTCCGCACCGTAGGTGGAACTATTTCTGTGGGCGTAATGGGCGCCATACTCACCAAAGCCCTAAAGCGCGATCCCCTTCTCCCCCCAGGCCTCGCCAACGAACTCATCGGCCCCAACCACGGCTTTGGGGTAAATATAGAACTTCTCGAGCGTCTCTCCACTGTAATGGACTGGGGCCTCTACCGCATTTTCCTCTGCGCCTCAGGGATTGCTTTCCTGGCGCTAGTCTTTGGATTTTTTTTCCCCGATGTCAAAAACTTCAAAAAGGATATGCCTAGTAATGAAGAAGCTGAAAATCTATGAGTATAAAAAATGCGACACTTGCCGCAAAGCCTTGCGTTTCCTCGACGAAAACAAAATCTCCTACGAAGCTTTAAACATCACCACCACCCCTCCCAGCAAAAAAGAAATTGAAACCATGCTGGGGTACCTTGGAGACGCCCGTAAACTTTTCAACACCTCCGGACTCGTTTATAAAGAGATGAAACTATCCGAGAAAATCCCTCAAATGAAACCGGAGGCAATGATTCGCCTCCTAGCCGGAAACGGTAGACTCATTAAGCGTCCGTTTTTATTAGGTGAGGGCTGGGGACTCGTAGGATTTAAGAGCGAAGCCTGGATGAAGGAGCTGAAAAAGGCTAGTATTTAGCCCTTATGCATCCCCTAAAAGCGCTCCGCTACTTGATGTTTTCGGACATCAAAAAAATCGTTCGCCTTGCGCGCACCAAAATCCTTCAGCCCGAAGATATGCCGGCCTTGCCCGCCCACCTCAATCCGCGCACTTTGCCTTTCGATGAGTCCAAGATCAACACCAGCGCAGCCAGCGTTCTGATCAAAAGCCTATTCCGCGAGGGCCGGCGCTTAGTTTTGCCCGCATTCTTGCTCAACCTAACCTTCGTGAGCTTGAACCTCACAAAACCTTTGCTGGTAAACGCCTTCATCAAAAGAATTTCCGCTTTAAGCCCTAATAGTGATCTCACGATCGCGCTCGTATTGGCGTTAAGCTTGGGGCTCGTAAGTTTTATTTCCAGCCTAGCGATGCAGCACTATTTTTTACGCATGTTATACACAGTGCAGGTTTTTACCAACACTATCAACCGGCTCGTGTATAAACAAAGCCTATTGCTCACGCAACGATCCAGGAATGAAACGCAGCTCGGCGATATGGTGAACCATTTGGGATCTGATTGTGATTCGGTATCCGACACACCAATGGTATTTGGAGATTTGCAGCTCAGCCTCACCACAATTGTGGGCGCCATTGTTCTTTTATTTTATTTTTTGGGAACCACGGCGTTTTTATCCGTGCTCCTTCTTTTGTTGATGGTTCCGCTCACTAGAAAAATCGCCCGCGCCTTTTCTCTGCTCGATGAAGAGCTCATGAAACACCGGGACCAACGGGTCACGTTGATGTCCCAAGTGTTAAATGGCATTCGCGTGGTAAAATATTTTGCTTGGGAAACTAGCGTGGCCAAAGAAGTGAGCGAGGTGCGCTCTAAAGAATTGAAAGCTAGGAGTAAACTTGCCAAAGCAGAAGCTGCGGCTACTTTAAGTTACGCTGCGGTTTCCACTTTGGTATTATTTGCCTCCCTTGGATTGCATGTGTACCGAGGTTTTCCTTTGAGCCCGGAGCTTGCCTTCACTTGTGTGGCGATCTTTGCCATCCTGGAAGATCCGATCGGGCACCTTTCTGAAATCGTTTCGCGCACGGCCTTGGCATTTGTTTCGGCAGAAAGAATTAGTGGCTTCTTAAAAAAAGAGCGCTTACCCGCCTTAAGAGAAAAAAGTGATTCAGCTATCCCAGGCCTTGAGGTGGAAAATATATCCGTGCAGTATCCAGGCAATCTTGCCTGCACTCTTGAACGAATAAGCTTTCGTGTTCTGCCCGGAGAAAGCGTGGCCATCGTGGGGCCCGTGGGATCCGGGAAAAGTACTTTATTGCAAATGCTTTTACGGGAACTACCCATCAGGGAAGGCACCTTTTCTTATGTGGATCTTTACCGAAAATCCGTGAGCCCTAGGATCGCTTACGTTCCACAAGAAGCGTTCATCGTGAATGGGAGCTTAAAGGAAAATATTCTTTTTGGTGGCACGGAAAATCCTGCTTTGCTGCAATTGGCCTTGGAAACAAGCTGCCTAGAAGCAGATATTCCGCAATTACCCGCGGGGCTCTTCACAGAAATTGGCGAAAAAGGCGTGAATCTTTCAGGCGGTCAAAAACAACGGGTGAGCTTAGCCCGAGCTGTAATGCATCAGCCCACGCTTGTGTTTTTAGATGATCCACTCTCCGCCGTGGATGCCCGCACCGAGGAGCAATTAGTGGATCGATTGCTCTGTGGCACCTGGAAAGAAATCACTCGTCTTGTAGTAACTCACCGCTTAAGCCACTTGCATCGCTTTGATAAAATTGTTTTTTTAGACAAAGGCACTGTCAAGGAAGTGGGCACGCTGCAAGAGTTGTTGGATCGCTCTAAAGAGTTCAGGGATTTTTTCGCAGACTCCGCAAAAACGGATCATGGCAGCTCCTTGCTAAGCACCACTAAAGAAACGCAAGGTGCCATTCCCTCTCCAATCGCGGACCATCGGGTAACTGAAGACGAAGACCGCGCCGTGGGCGCCGTAAAAGGCCGCGTATACCAAGATTATAGTAAAGCTCTCGGCGGAAAAACCCGGGGCAAAAGAATGATCATGATTCCCTTGCTACTTGGCACCGCTGTGCTTGCGGCCACCTTACCGCTCCTGCAAAAAAGTTGGTTAGCTTTGAGCGCAAATTTACAGAATAACAAAATCGAAAATTCTGGGAGCTTTTGGCATGAACTCGCAAGCCACAATCATACGGCGATTTTGCTCTATGGCGCCCTCGGACTTTGCACTCTCTTAGGAGTGTTAGCCAACCGCCTACTGTGGCTGCACCGGGGTATGGCCGCGGGCCGGGATATGCACAATCAAATGTTGCATGCGGTTTTGCGCGCTCCCATTCGCTTTTTTGACTCCACTCCCATTGGCCGCGTGCTACAGCGGTTCTCTCGGGATGTGGAAGCCGTTGACATTCAATTGCAATGGAGCTTTGAAACCACCGTGCGCTGCTTGGTGAATATTAGCACCGCACTTTTCTTGATTTTAGGCGTGCTGCCGGTGATGGCTGTAGTGATCTTGCCCATATTATGGCTCTACTATTTAGTGCAGCGAGATTATCGCATTCCAGCTCGGGAGGCGAAGCGTTTAGATTCTATTAGCCGCTCCCCTCGGTTTGCGCATTTTAAAGAAACCTTGCAAGGCTTGCCCGTGATCCGCAGCTTTGGCAAAGCGGATGTGTTTTTGGAAACTTTCTACGAAAAACTCGAACACGGGCAGCGCATGTTTCATGGTCACTATATGCTCAATCGCTGGTTCTCGAGCCGCATTCCACTTTTGGGTGGCGTGGTGGCAAGTGCCACGGGCGTGGGCGTGGTATTCTACGCTCATTATGGAATGATTAGCCCAGGCGTTGCGGGTTTGGTTACGATCTACGCCATTTCTCTCTGGGAGTCTTTAAACTGGGCCGTGCGTGTGTTTGCGGAAGTAGAAGCGCGGATGACATCCGTAGAGCGTTTGAAATACTATGCCTCTTTAGAGAGTGAAAAGGATATTTCTCAAACCCCTGCGCCCCTTACCAACGAATGGCCAGAAAAAGGCGAAGTTGTGTTCGACAGAGTGCAAGCCCGCTACGCAAATCATTTACCCGCGGTGCTAAAAGATATTTCTTTCCGCATTCCCGCCGGCTCCAGGGTGGGCGTGATTGGTCGCACGGGCTCCGGAAAAAGCACCATTTTGCAGGCACTCTTTCGTTGCATGGAACTAGAAGCAGGAGAAATCCGCATTGACGGCGTAAATATCGCGGCAGTTCCCTTAGCGCGCCTCAGGCGAAACCTCGCCATCATCCCACAGGATCCAACGCTCTTCCTCGGCACGCTCCGTTCCAACCTTGATCGTTACGGCGAATACACTAATGAAGAATTGTGGCAGGCCTTACGGAAAGCCCGTTTAGAAGGCGTAGTGAAATCCCACTCTCTCGGGCTCGACGCGCCCGTTGCCGAAAATGGCTCCAACCTCAGCCAAGGCCAACGGCAACTATTGTGTCTCGCGCGTGCCTTGCTCCTAGAAGCAAAAGTGATCGTGATGGATGAAGCCACCGCCAGCGTGGACGTGCAAACGGATTCTTTGGTGCAAGAAGTGGTGAGAGAATCGAGCAAGGGAGTCACGATGCTGATCATCGCCCACCGTTTGGGCACCGTGGCCGATTGTGACCTGATCCTGGAAGTGCGCGAGGGTAAAATCCATCGCAGCCTAGACATGAAAAAACAGGAACAATCCGTGCCTACTTGCTAGTTGCCCCCATTAGCCGCTGCCGTGTATTAGCCCATATTCTTTCCGAATCTAGAAAGAGTGCTACACTTAAAAAAAGGAGTCGCAGCTATGTCAAAATTTCTTCTGATATCCATTTTGAGTCTTGTTTGTTTAGGCGCCTATTCCTGCGGTGAAAAAGAGGAAGAGGAAAAAGACAAACCTAAAACCGAAACGGTTACGATCACCAGCACGTCTACATCTACGTCTACGTCCACAAGTCTCTAACTATTAGCGGCAGTAACGTTTCACGATTTCTATCGCTTCAGCGATATCCATCGGCTTGCGCAAGTGATCAGTTACTCCCGCTAAAATTTGTTTATCCTTTAATTGCCCATCGGCCGACATTAAAATCACCGGCACGTCGAGTTTCAACGCTTCGGCCTTTTGTTTCTCACGAAACTGAAAGCCATCCATATTAGGCATCATTAGATCTAAAAGAATAAGATCCGGACCAGAACTCATCGAGCGCAAACACTTCAAGCCCTCATTGCCATTTTCGGCTAACTCCACTTTGTAGCCTTCCATTTCAAAAAGTTCTGAAAGCGCGTCCCGGATGCCCTGATCGTCATCAATAATGAGAATAATTTTTTTCACCGTCCTCCCAAAATCCTGATCTGGATGATTTACACTATGGGAAAATAGATACCAGTTTTTTGTTTAGCCGCGGCAAAGAGGCTTAAAGTGCGCGCAGCGGCAATTTAGTGTGCGGCAGTTTTCTTCTTAGATTGATAATAGTCCCAATTGCCATTGGTCACTAAAAGCTCATGTTTATCCAATTCAAACACTCGCTTTGTGATTGCTCGCAAGAAATAACGATCGTGACTCACGATTACTACAGTGCCATCAAAATCTTGGATCGCTTTTAAGAGCACCTCTCTGGATTGAATGTCCAAATGGTTCGTGGGCTCATCCAATACTAAAAAATTCACTCCCTGCACCAAAATATTTGCCAGAACCAAACGGCTTTTTTCACCGCCAGAGAGCACTGAAACTTTTTTCTCCACTTCATCGCCGGAAAATTTAAAAGCGCCCAAAAGATTTCGTAAATACCCTAAAGTCGCGTGTGGGTTGGAATCTTGTAATTCCTGTAAAACAGTTTTCTTAGGGTCCAAAACATCCATAGAATTTTGGCTGAAATAACCCAGTTTAATGGCGGATCCTAAAATGGCTTTGCCTTCTGTTGGCGTGGTGTGCCCCGTAATAATTTTTAACAGCGTGGATTTACCCGCTCCGTTCACACCCACCACAGCCACCCGATCCAAACGTTTCACCACTGCATTGGCGCCACGGAACACGAGTTTTTCTTGGCCTGAATCCGTTTTCCAGGTTTTGCCCAAACCCTCAAACCTCACCACCTCGTCGCCTCCACGGGGAGTTGTGGGCCACTCAAAGTGGATGGCTCGCTCTTCAGGCGGGATTTCAATGCGATCAATCTTTTCCAATTTTTTTACCCGGGATTGCACCTGGGCCGCGTGGGAAGCCCGAGCCGCAAAACGCGCAATGAATTCTTCTTCCTTGGCCAACATATCTTCCTGGCGTTTGGCCGTAGCCAAGAGTTGATCCCTGCGGATATCTCGCTCACGCTCATAAAAATCGTAATCACCTGAGTATACAGTGATAGTACGATTGGCCACTTCCACAATTTTAGAAACCAAGCGGTTCATGAAATCCCGATCGTGGCTTGTCATGAGCAGGGCGCCCTTAAAATTCTGCAACCACTCTTCCAACCAAACGATGGATTCCATGTCCAAGTGGTTCGTGGGCTCGTCCATTAATAAAACATCGGGCTGCAATGTGAGGATTTTTGCCAAGGCGATTCGCATCTTCCAACCGCCGCTGAAACTTTCCGTGGGCCGATGATAATCTTCGGGGCCAATACCCAAACCCGTGAGAATCGTGGCTGCTCGGCTCTCAATATCGTAGCCGCCCATATGCTCAAACTGGCTCTGGAGCTCGCCATATTCTTCGAGCACCTTGGTCATTTCATCGTCTTCTAAGGGCTCAGCAAGCTTTTGTTCGAGCTCCGCCAAGCGATCTTTTACTTGCCCGATATTGCCCACAGAAGATTTCACTTCTTCCAGAGCCGAACGCCCCGCCATTTCTTCGATATTTTGCGAAAAATAGCCCACAACGGGCTTTCCCGTGCGCACCACGGCCCCGCTATCGGGCTCCTCTTCCCCAGCAATCATGCGGAACACAGTGGTTTTGCCCGCGCCATTGGGGCCCACAAGACCAATCTTCTCCCCCGCATTGATCTGAAAAGAGGCGTTTTTATACAGCACCTTACTGCCGTAGTTTTTCGAGATATTGGCCACCTGGATCATGGAGGCAGTTTAGTTGTGAGGAGATAAGGGCGCAAGAAGCTTATGTAAAAAATCGGGCCTTGAGATAAACCCAAAGCCCGATTTACGACCCCTGCAAAGAACTAGTGGTAATGCTCGTTAGCAGACTGCCGAGCTCCTTGTTGTTTCACTTGGCCGGGTTTTCTCATCAAGGATGTCTTTTTAGACCCTGATTTTTTCCCATTTGTGGCGGTTTTTACGGAACGGCTCTGGCTGGAGCCCCCAGATCTAGAGGAATAAGAGCTAATTTTTGCTCCCATGGACGACGTCTTACGCTTTTGTCCTGCTGCTTTCATACCGCCGAGTTTCTTAGACTTTGTCTTTTTCATCTCGTTCTCCTTCTTGCTCCGGTGAAATATCTGGAGCTTTATGGAGCACGAAATAGCAAAACGCATACCGAGGAATTTTTGTTGGGCAATTTTGCTGAGAAAGGTGCGGGAAACAGAACTCTCTCATCTCTTCACAACTAACGCATAAATCTCGTGCCCTATTCCCCACCCCGCAGGCATCCGTAATCGAGCCAAACGGGGCAAGATTTCCCGCCACAGGCCGTACCAAAAAGAAACTTTAGGGTGCGTTCGCAAAGCTTGCAGTTGCTCTTGGCTCCAAAACGACAGCAAATCCTCCTGGGGCAATCGTAATGTTTCTTGCAAACTAGGACCCGCAGGCAGTAAGCCCGGTTGCCCTAAACCAAAACAACCAAAATCTTTCAACGCATGTTTTACGCCGTAGCAGTAAAATTTTTGCAAAGTAAAACCCGAAGACTCCAAGGCCAAGCGTAAAGCTGTGGGCGAAAAATTCATGATGTGGTTCAAGAGAATCGTGGGCGTTTGGCCGCGAGCATAGGCCCGCCGATTAAAGGCAAAGTCTTGGGTTGTATTGGGGGTGATGATTTCCACTTTCCCCCCGGGGCGTAAGGCTCCATGGAGAGAGGCCAAAAAATCTTTAGGGCGGTTGATGTGTTCGATCAAATCGTGGCACACAATGAAATCAAAGCCATTCTGGTGGAAATCATTATTCTCCAAAGTGCCTTCATGGCAAGTAATGCCCAAGGTGTTACGGACAAAGCTTACTAAAGCAGGAGCGATCTCTAAAGTTTCCACTTCCCACTCGCAATGATCCTTCACACCCAGAGCAAAAAAGCCCTGGTAACAGCCAATTTCCAAAAAACGGCCCTGTTTTTTCCAACGGCGTAAACGCTGGGCAAATAACTTACCTCGCAAATACGCTTGGCGGGCTTCGCGAAACTCTTGGTCCGTGGAGCGCCCCCGGTGGTAATAACGCACCAACGCTCCATTGCCATCGGTCAAAAGCTTTTCCCCCGGCATGGGATTAGCAAAACAGAGGCCGCAGTCGGCGCATTCGGAAAAATCCAAGGGATTTTCCTGCCAATACCGCAGCACTAAATTGCTAGCCAATTGGGAAGAGTCGCAAATAGGACAATGATTTAATTTAGGCAAAAATGCATAGTCAGCCATGGGATAGCTCTTTGTATACCGGCCTTGAGCCGGCGTCCAGATCGGCATACAGTGAGCACGCTATGCACCTACTTTCCAGTTGCGAACACGCCCATAATTCTTTACCCAAAGAATATGCCTCCCGGATGCCCGCCAGCATTTTAGCTAGCCATCGAGGCTGGGATTTGGGCGCACTTTCCGTTGCAAAACACTTGGCCCAGGCCCTAAGGGCCCCACTCATCGCGGGAAAATTCTCCCGTTTACTAGTGGATCTCAACCGCAGCGCAAATAACCCAAAAGCTTTCTCCGCCTGGATTAACACTGAAGAAAAAAAAATCTTTGTCATGTACTCCAACGACAAATAAATCTTAGCTCCTCCTTACAAGTGCATAGAAATCTTCCCTATCGAGGCACAAGTGATGGCTTAACCACTCAACTAAGAAAAGAGTTTCCCGAAAATGCATACTTAGGCATAGAAATCGAGATCAACCAACGTCTGCTACGGAACAGCCGCTCCAGAGAGCTCGTAGTGCGGGTTTTGTTAGAGGGGTTTTATTCTTTGGCGAAAGCAAAACTATAAAATTCTGTTACGCAAACTACCGATACCACTCACCCGCACTTCCACCTCACACCCAGGCAGTAATTTAGGTTTAGGGGCGGGCGCGCCCATGGAAATCAAATCCCCCGCTTCGAGGGTTACGGCCTGAGAAATAAAACTGATGATTTCTCCTATGGAAAACTTCATTTCCCGTAAACTTCCCTTTTGCAGGCACTCGTCGTTCACAAAGGTTTGGATTTCCATTTCACTCGGATCCACGCCTTGCACGATCCAGGGGCCTACGGGCAGAAATCCATCGCAGCCTTTTTTCAATAAAGACGAAACAAAATCCAAGGAAGAATCCCGGCCCGACAAATCATTCACGATCGTATAGCCCAGGATATGCTGTAGAGCTTCTTTCGGACTCACGCTCTTTATTCGATCTTTGATCACCACTCCCACTTCACCCTCCGCAAGAGCGCTATCAAAATATTTCGGCAAACGAATTTCTTGGTTCGTGCCGATCAAAGCCGAAGGCGGCATGAGGAAAAGTTCAGGTGCCTGGGGAGTAACGGGGTGTTCTGGATCAGGAAAATTTTTGCCCACACCGATGATTTTAGAGGGCGAAACGGGGCAAAGAAATTCGAGCTCTTTTGCAGAAACTACACTTTTTTCTACCTGCCAAGATTCACCATCTTGGGAGCGAGCATTTTCTACTTTTCCCTGCCACCGCACTCTAGCTAGGAATTTTTTGTGATGTACCAATTGGCCAGCTCCAAATCTTCAGGGGTGTCGATATTCACTAAGGTTTCTTTCACTACAACGGCGCCCGTGTTTTTTCCCATAATCGCCTTCTGTACCAGCAAACATTCCCGGGTGAAGGCATAGGAAGCGCCATTGCGGTGGTATACAGGCGAAAGTTGCTGGCGGGCCACGATCTCTTTTCCCTTAGGGTCGTAGTAGTCGATTTTGCCGTTCTCTAAACGTAATTGTTTTAAAGGGTGGTATTTGGTGTCGGTTTCCGTAAGGGTCCACACGGCGTCCCGGCCTTCGTCCACCAATTTTACAAACGTATCGCGCACATGCTCTACCGTGCGCAGGGGCGAAGTGGGCTGTAGCATTAAAATCACATCATAGGCCACACCATCCACCCGTTCTGTTTCCTGGATGGCGTGCACCATGGTATCGAAATCAGAAACCCGATCCGTGGAAAGGCTCGCGGGGCGTTCAAAAGGCGCCGCTAAGCCAGCCCCCTTCGCTACCTGCACGATTTCGGGATCGTCGGAAGTGATCACGGCCCGGTCGATTTCCGGGATTTCTCCTATGAGTTTCCCGATCCTGGCCACCATGGGCACTCCACCCACAGGCTGCAGGTTTTTGCGGGGAATGCCCTTACTCCCTCCCCGGGCCATCACTACGGCTAGTATTTTTTTGCCTCGATACATCTTGCCCTTTTACAAATCTTCCGTTCTCAATAGGCCATAAATCGGGTAAGTTCAAAATTCGGGAGATTTTGTGAAGAAAATAGCTGTAGTTTTTGGTGCGAGCAAGGGAATTGGATTGTGCTCCGCAAGAAGCCTTCTGCAGGCGGGCCATACGGTAGTGCTCGTTTCCCGCACGGCCCAAAATTTAGAGGCCGCCAAAAAAGATTTAATAGAAGAGCTCGATTGCCAGAGCCGAATCTCCACCATCGCCGCCGATCTGGGCAAACAAAGCGATTTAGAGCGGGTATTTCGGGAAGTGGACTCGACACACGGCCGCTGCGATATTTTAGTCTATTCCAATGGCGGGCCCGCTTCCGGGGATATTTTCACTTTAAGCGATGAGCAATGGACCCAAGCTTTCGAGCAACACGCCCTCTCGTTTTTCCGCATAGTCCGCTGGGCGGTGCCGAAAATGGAAAAACAAGGCTGGGGACGCATCATCACCATCGGTTCCATTTCCGTGCAGCAACCGATCGATAATTTAGATCTCTCCAACTTCCTACGCCCGGGCTTGGCAGGAATCCACAAATCCCTCTCCAAAAAGCTCATAGCCCACGGGATCACCATTAATATGGTTTGCCCAAGCCATATCCTCACGGAACGCACCCAAAAAAGGATCCAAGAACGGGCTGATGCCCAATCTATTTCCTACGAAGCTTCCCTCAAAAAATCCGGCGAAGTAATCCCCGCCAAACGCTATGGCACCCCGGAAGAAGTGGCCCATTTGGTGGCCTATCTCGCTTCCGAGCAAGCTTCCTTCATCACCGGTGCCACCCATGTGATCGATGGTGGCGTGACCACGGCCATTTAATGGAAAAACTTTTCGATTTCATTGCCCGCTCTTACCCCGGGATCGGCCGCATCCAAGAATTTCAGCCCAAAAACTTTAAGAGCGTTTGTAATTCTCATTATATTCTTAGAACAGGCCAAGGCCAATTCGTTCTGAAACAAATGCCGGATCCGAGGGAAATTTTTGAGGATGCGGAAAGCAATCGCCTGGAAGTGATTGGTCGGGTGGTTTCGCTTCTGCAAAAATCTTTGCCCACGGAAGAAATTGTTCCCACGAATTCTGGATCTTTTAGTTTAAGCTGGGAAGGAACGGGTTTACGTCTTTTTCGTTGGATTGAAGCCCAGGAATTTTCTTACTCACCCGCCCTTGTAGAAAAAGCGTTTCATCTACTCCGTGATTTTCACAATGTGGATCTAAAAAATCCCGCACTCTGGCAAGAGTTAGCCCATTTTTCCACGCCCTATGCTCTAGAGCGCACCGTGAACCAATTGGGGGCCATTGAAAATTTTCTGCGGTCGGATCCGGAAACCCAAAGTTTGTTAGAAACTTTTCCACTGATAGCCAAAGAAGCAGAAAAGCTCGTGGAGCAACTACCCCACTACCGGCAACACCCCCATCTCTGCCACTTAGATTTCCATCCAAAAAATTTATTAGTGCGTGAGGGAAAATTGCATTTGGTGGATTTTGACAACTTGCTCGTGCAATCCCCGCTGAAATGTTTGGCCTTTGCGTTGTTACGCTTTGGACGTTTTGAGGCCAATGCTTTAGGCGAAGCATTCACGGCGTCTTTTATGGGGGATTTTATGGATAAGATGGCGCCTGTTTATCTACAGAAGCCTATGACCAATGAAATCAGAGGCTCCTTATTGTTTTGGATGAAATTTCTAGAGCTGGAAAAATCCTTGAGAATTTTTTCTCGGGTAATGCAAACCTCTAAACACCGAAATTATTTAGTGAATGTAACCAACACACATTTACCGAACTTTCAGCTTGTTCGGGAAATGTGTCGATAAAAAATCCTTCCCTTCAATTTCTGCTCTGCGGTTTGTGATATAATTCTTCTCTTTTTGGGGGAATTTTTAGTGACAAACTCAGAACTCGAAATAAAGCTGCAAATATTAGTGCGCGAAGAACGCAAAATCACCGAAGAAATTTTAGGTTTGATCCGAGAGGCCGATAAGCGCCGGCTCTATTTGAAGCGAGGCTATGGCAGCCTCTATGACTGGCTCACACGTGAGTACGGTTACTCCCACAGCGCTGCCCACCGAAGGATTCAATCTGCACGGCTGGTAAGTGCCGTGCCAGAAGCGAAAGGGAAGCTGGAAACGGGCAGTGTGAGTCTTACTACTTTGGCTCAGGTGCAATCTGCGGTGTGGAAGGAAGAGAGAACTTCCGGGAAAAAAGTTTCCCCAGAGGTGAGGCGAGGCCTGGTGAAGCAGATCGAAGGGAAATCTTCCAAAGAAACCGAGAAAATTCTTGCCGCTACCTTTCCAGAACAAAAATCTAGCCGGGAATCTCTCCGGGCCGTTAATGCCGAGGAAGCAAAGCTTACAGTGGTGCTCGGGGAGGAAGCCGTAGAAAATCTTAAGCGGGTTAAGGAACTTCTTTCTCACATCAACCCCGGCGCCTCTTTTGCTGAACTGATTGCCCACCTGGCTAAAGATTTCGTAGAAAGGAAAGACCCGCTGAAAAAGTCCGCAGCGGACAAGCAGCGCATCAAAAAAACCGCCACGCTTACG
>CAYQES010000034.1:0-22237 GCA_964416595.1 uncultured Bdellovibrionales bacterium
CCATGATCTGCCTCATGTTGCGCCGCCTTCAACCCTAACTTCTCAGACAGGCTCCTGCGAAATCGCAGCGCATAAAAAACTTACGGCCTCGGCGAAATCACCGGCCGCGGTTTTGCGCCCTCTGCGGGTCCCACCACCCCTTGGGCTTCCATCATCTCCACAAAGCGGGCTGCTTTATTGTAACCAATCCGCAATCGCCGCTGTAAATAAGACGCGCTGATGGCGCCGGAAGTGTAGGCAATTTCGAGGGCCTGCTGGTACGCAGGGTCCGCCGCGTCTGCCTCACTAAACAACTCCCCCGCGCCTTCCTCTTCGGGATCCACCAAAATATCTTCCCGGTAAGTAGGTTTGCCCTGGCCCCGCCAGAAACTGGTGATTTGGTCCACTTCCTCCACGGAGAGATACGCCCCATGCATCCGCACCAAGCTCGATTCTCCCGGCGGCATGAACAGCATATCTCCCATACCGATCAACTTCTCCGCCCCCATCGCATCAAACATCACCCGGGAATCAATCTTCGAGCTCACCTTGAAACAAATCCGGGAAGGTAAATTCGCTTTGATCAAGCCGGTGATCACATCTGTGGAAGGCCGCTGAGTGGCCAGTACTAAGTGCACACCAGCTGCCCGGGCCTTCTGGGCCAAGCGGCAAATATTATTTTCCACGTCGCTCTTGGCTGTCATCATCAAATCCGCCAACTCATCGATGATCACCACGAGCTTGGGCATGCGCTCCGCACTTAATTGTTCTTCGAATGACTCTTTCCCTTTATTCAGCAGAGCGCGCATTTTCTCGGAGCCAATTTCATCTAACTTTTTGTTGTAGCCTTCTTGGTCTCGCGTAACAGAAGCCGCTATCACCCGGTAACGGCGCTCCATCTCTTGCACTGCCCAGTGTAGAGCTAGGCTCGCTTTCTTCGGTTCCGTAACCACCGGCAAGAGCAAATGAGGAATGTCATTATATGGAGCGAGTTCTAATTGCTTTGGATCCACGAGGATCAGATTCAAATCTTCCGGCGTGAACTTATATAATAGAGAACAAATCAAAGTGTTAATGAACACAGATTTTCCCGAACCCGTAGTACCGGCTACTAACAAATGGGGCATTTTTTTCAAATCCGCTACCACAGGAGAGCCAAGGATATCTTTACCAATCGCAATCGGAATGGAGTGATTGCGGGAGTGGAAAGTATCGGCGCCGAGAATTTCTTTCAGCAGCACAGATTCCCGGTGGCGGTTGGGCACTTCGATGCCCACCACATCCCGGCCAGGAATGGGGGCCACGATCCGAATGCTCTTAGCTGATAGAGCTAAGGTGAGATCATCGGCCAGATTGGAGATCGCGCTCACTTTTACACCGGCGGCAGGTTTGAATTCATACATGGTAACCACGGGGCCCGGTTTCACCGCTGTTACTTGGCCATTTACATTAAAATCTCCGAGCTTTTCTTCTAGCATTTTGGAGTTTCGCAAAAGTTCATCCCGGTCGAGCTTGGATTCTTCCGTGATCGGCGTGTTTAAAAAAGAAAGGGTGGGCAATTCGAAATCGATCTTGCGGCCTAAAGCGCCTTTTACGTTTTTTTCATTTTCCCGCACGGCTTTTTTCATAAAGCCCATGAGTCCTGAGGGTTTGGCGCGCTCCCCGGCGGGTGTTTCCATTTCTCCAGGAGCATCGAAGAGTTTTTGTGCTTCGTCTCCCTGGTTCAAAATAATTGCTGGTTCGTTAGCGGGGGAAGGATTTTCCACGGCCATCACCGCCCGCAGAGGGATCACTGGAGCTAGGGGCGCCTGCTCCCTATTTTCTTTATGGGTAGAAATTTGCGGAGCTGGAATGATTTTGGTTTCTTGCGCCACGGATTCAGGTTCCGCCGATTCACTCCTGCGGAACAGTTCAGTGATTTGTGAAACCGAAGTTCGCAGGGCCCGCAATAAACCGGGGCGGGCTTCGCCATAAGCCTGCGATAACGACGACCACAACTGCAATCCCAGGTAAAAAATAATTCCCACCAACCGCAGTGTCATTTTAGAAACTGCCCACCAAACGTAGAGCCCCATATCCCGCACGCTGATCTTCAACGAGAGGCTAATGGCCAACACTAAAAAGAAAGCGGTTAAAAGCGCAGCTCCTGCCGTGTTCAGATAGGATTGCAAAAATCCACCGAGCAATTCGCCCGTGAGCCCGCCCATCGGAAAGCGGGAGCCACCCATTACTAAAGGTTTATAAAAAAGACCAAAGCTCGCAGCGGAAGCCAATAACAGCAGCAAAAAATTCGCTGCGGCTAAAAACCACGCCAAGCGTGAAATACGGCGAAAGAGCGCAATTGCTGCCAAGAAAAAAATTGTGGCCAACATGAAGGAAGCGGCACCGAACACTTGAAAAAGAAGAGAGGACCAATGACTTCCAATCACACCACCAAGATTTTTTGCCGCTCCTTGAGCTGAAGTAAAAAAAGAAGGATCACGGCTCGAATAAGAAAAGAGCGCCAGTAGAGTGAAGGTAAAGAGGAAAAGAAATACTAACCCTCCTAGATCTTGAAAGAGGGCGGAGGATTGTTTCGGATTTTTTTTCGCGGTGCTATTGGCCATATTACTAATAGTAAGAAAAATTCTCGTTCTACCCAATGCGTTTCACGCCGAGCGCCAACTTCTTATGATTTAAAAATGCGGTGCCGTGTAATTTTACCGTGTGCGTTACATAAATTGATAGAATTCTTTTTGTTGGTATTGACACAATCGCGTAGCTGCTTAAATCTGTTAGTGAAGTCACCACTTTGCAGTGGCCTACTGAAAATGCTGGAAAATGATTCTAGCATCTTTAGTGAGGCCACTCTGAAGAAAAGCTAAGCCACTGCGAAATAGTTTTCGCAGCGGAATAGCAGGGGCTTCGGGTAGTTAAGAAGTTTAACGTTGACAGTTTGAAAGTAGCTTCAAAACGAAGCGAAACCTAAACAGGAGTTGTAGCGATGAAAAAACTAATTGTATTGGCGGTTGCAAGTTTAGTTGCGACGTCTGCTAACGCAGCAGAGATGAAATGGTCTGGTAGCGCCGATTGGCGTTATACCTATACGAAAAACAATGACGGTCGTAATACCCGTCAAACAACTGGAACCTCTACTGGTAAGAGTGTTTCGGAAATGAAAACCAAAGCTCACCAAATCCGCGCTAATATCGGCGCAACTGGTGGTTGGGATAATATTGAGTGGGGAGCTGGTATGCGTACTACCGGATCTGCTAACTCCGATTACACCACCTTGAATAACAATGCCGATAGAAACATCGGTTTGGAGCAAGCCTGGTTCCGTTACCTAAAGGACTTCGGTGCTTTAGATATGGGTGTAACCTTTGGTCGTCAAATGAACGTGTTGGCTTACGATTCCGTATCCCAAAACCTCTTCGACAAAGACGTTCGCTGGGATGGATTTGGCTGGCAGTTTAAGTTCGGCATGTTCGGCTTCAACGCAGCTCAATACATTTTGGGCGCCCAAGGCTCTACTACTCCTGGTGCAGAAGGCACTCCCGCTGCTGCTACGCAGGGTGGTTCTTCTTACTCGGCAACGGATTCTTCCGACTTTGCGGCTAACGCTCAAGGCAAATTTAACTATTTGCTAGCGTTCCAGCCTCACGTTACTTGGAAGTTCTCGGATACCATCGAGACGATGTTGGCCGTAGGTTACTACCTGTGGTCTGATGCTTCTCAAACCAACCTCTCCAACGGAGGCGTTACGGACTACAATGCCGTAACTACCGGTGGTTTGAACGTGGCTGAGAACCCTGCGAACTTTAACATGCACAACTCCAAGCAGTGGCACTTCTTCAATACGTGGACATTGCCTTACAACTTGAGCTTCCGCGGTGAGTATGTGATCAACAAAGAGCAGTTCTACAATAATCGTACGGTGTCTGGCTATATTGGTAACGCTAGTCACAGCTTTGACCAAACCAGAGGACCTGCGGCTTCTCGTTCAGCTTTAGCTTTGGGAATCACCTACGGTGCCTTGAAAAAAGCTAACGACTTCACGCTCGGCTATACCTATGGAAACAAAGGTTTGGCTTCTGTAGTGAATACTTACACCAACGATAAGTTCTTAGCGGATAACAATGGTCATATGTTCAGTGCAGGATATGCCCTTGCTAACAACTTCCACTTGGGCTTGAAAGGTATCTTCTTGAAAGAGAAGAGCCAAATCAACGCTACCACTGGTTCCACCTTGGCTAATAACCAGCAGATGAAAACCACCTACTGGGAATTGAACACAGGTGTAACGTTCTAAAGAAAAGCGCGTTTACTTCTTAACGCACCTTTGCCAATACAAAGGGTTACGGGAAGGATCTCTTAAGAGATCCTTCCCGTTTTAGTTTTCTGTTAGGACAAGCTTTCTCCTTTCCCCCCGAATCCTCGCCCCCTATAGTTTTTTCATAAACACTTTTTCGTACAACGGGGGATACCATAATGAAATATCTACTTTTTTTATTTATCAGCCTTGGTTTGGCCGATGTGGCACAGGCTGATTTCAGCTGGAGCGGTAGCGCTGGCTGGCGCTATGTTTTATTAAAAAACAATGATGGCCTAGGTAGAAGCTCTACCACCACGGGCAAAGATATTTCTAAAAGCACCACAAAAACCCACAACGTGCGCGCCGATTTGAACGCTACGGGTAAAGGTGAAACGGTGGACTGGGGCTTGGGTATCCGCACCTTTAGCAACAATAAAAGTGAATGGCTTACCCTACAAAACAGCCTGGATCGCTCGATCCTTTTGGAAAATGCGTATCTACGGGCTCACACCACCTTTTTAAACAGTGATTGGGCGTTAACGATTGGCCGCGCAAAAACCGTGATTCTCTACGATACCGTTGGCCAAGCGCTTTGGGACAAAGACAATCGCTGGGATGGTTTGGGCCTTGCTTGGAAGAAAAATAACTTCGGCTTGAATCTCACTCACTACATCCTTGGTGCCACTAATTCCGGCGTGGCTGGCGCTTCTACTTATTCGGAAACGGACGCTACGGCCGCAGACCCTGACACCCAAGGTAAGTTTGCTCGTCTCGTGAGCATCCAACCCCACATCAAATTCTCCGTGGCCGAACAAATCGAAGGGATCTTCGCCCTAGGTTACCATATGTGGTTTGGCACCGGCGCCAATTCCACTGCGGGTTGGTACACAAACCAAGTGCACGGTGGAACCGCTAGCCCAACTCTCATCTCCCCCACCACCGTGATTCTCGACAACGCCAGGCAATGGCATCTATTCACCGATTGGTCTTTGCCTATGAACTTCCGCTTCATCGGCGAATACATCCGCAATAAGGAAGTGAAGTACGGCACCCGGGCACCCACGAGTATCAAGGCGCAAACGGGAGCTCTCGCGCTTACGCTTGCCTACGGGAAAGTAAAAAAGACAAACGACTGGGCCCTCTCTTATTCTTATGTGCGTAAAGGCATCGGCTCCGTGGCCAATCAATTTACCAACGGTAATATGCCACCCGATAATATCGGCCACTTGATCGACGCTAAATATGCCGTTGCCGATAACGTTACTTTTGGCGCCAAAATGGAGTTGTTCCGGGAAAAAGCTGGATTGGCGGGTAACGGAGTGGCAGAGCCCTCTCCTTACCAAAAACGACGGCAAACCCAAGATCGTTACGAGCTCATTGCTGGCGTGACTTTTTAAGAAATTGTTTTTGCTACCCGTAAAGGGCTTGCTCTCTCCCCGGAGGGCAGGCCCTTTTTTTGTGCTTTCTTGAGCTTCCAGGCAAGTTTGGCTATAACGAGCTCTCTTTTTGTTCAGGCATAGCTCAGCGGTAGAGCACTACCTTGACATGGTAGGGGTCACAGGTTCAATCCCTGTTGCCTGAACCAATTTGGTGTCCGGCTACTTTTTGTGTCGCAGTAGCGTCATTGTATGGCCAATAAAAAAACCTGAGGTTTTGTTTTCTTCAGAAACTTAAATTACCGCTGCAAGTAAATAGGGCCACCGTAGTCCCGCTCGTTCTCGGAGTCGATATCAGAGAGGTAGGTTCCGTTGGCGGCTTTTACGTACACGCGTACGGTTTTGTTTTGCAGTTTGTTGTTTTCGAATTTTTTGCCTTTGATCATCAAGCTGTCGCCGGAAAGTTCCCAGCTGTCGATTTGTGTGAGTTGCACGGGCACAAGATACACGTAGGAGAAGCTAGAGGAGGTGGGCAAGTTCACCAACAGCTCTGCGCAATTTGTGTCGCAATTTTTTTCCCGGGCTTTTCCACCCCAAAGAGCGGTGGCGCCGTTAGAGCGATCAATGATCTCAGGCAGTTTTTCCGTGATCCGTTGCCATTCATGTTGGGCGGCTTTATCGGTGCCTTCGCCTACGGCTTGGATTTCCAGCAGGGTAGGAGCTTCTTTAGAATCTGCGTGCGCGGCAGTGGCAGAGAAGAGAGTGATGGCGGCAAGCCAAAGGGTAGTGGTGCGTACTGGGTTCATGGGTTACTCCAAAGCAAAGTTAAACTTGGCAGCGTTATAGCACATGAGAAATTATAGTAAAGTAAATTAGTCGGAAAAAGCTGGTAGGGGGCTGTGCGCGCACACAGACGCGACCCTAAAGTATCTGTAAGTATGTAAAAATATTTACTTAAATTTAATTGACTAAAATAGTATATTATTTATTGCCGAGCATTACATGCTGCTGTTATTATTCCGTCCGCTAAATCAAAAAATAAATTGAGGTTGTTTATGAAGTCGCACCCATTGGCCCTAGCTGTATGTTTTTCCCTAACTCTCTCTGCCTGCGGTAGTGGCAGCGGCGGTGGCGGTAGTTCCGCGCCTGCAAGCTCTAGCGTGAGTGTAGATGCCGTTGGTAACTGCACTTCTCAATATGTAAACGATTACAACAAAGTGGTGATGGAAACAGAGCTGCTGGTTATGGCTGGAAGAGGTAGCAAAGACCAGCAAAACAAAAAAGCTCAAGCTGTTCAAAATGCCTGCTAAAAGTTTAATTCCATTCATGGAAGTGCTGTTTGTAAGGCGAAAATTGAAAACGTAACCAAGCAAATCTCTGCATCAGATCTAAAACCTAATTGTGATCTTGCAGGCAGTGTATTGAATGCAGGTGCTGTTTCGGCTCCTCAAGCAAGCCCTGCCCCAAGCCTCTCTAAAACAAAAATGGAAAGCTTACGGGCCGGTCAGATCCACGTGAAAGTAGAGAATGATGCTGCAGCAAACTTATTGCTAATCAACGAGGATTCGCCCGTTATGGTTCGTGGCCTTGTGGGTCCGACGAGTAATTTTAGAAGTGCTATTGTTGACGGCGCAGCGGTATGTTTCCTTACTAACGTAAGCGATGATGGCATTTATCCCAATGAGGAATGGACAGTAAAAGCAAAAGATGAATCGACCGTTAATGATAAGAGACGTATATCGCTCAGGCTCACTAATTTTCTGACGATGGGTTGTATGAAAATAAATAACAAGTCGTTCACCTTGGAAGAAATCCAAGAAGCTGCCAAAGGTATCTTCGAAATCTCTGTAAACTAGTTTCTGTTTTTCTAAAAAAGCCGAGCCTGCCTTCAAAAGCAGAACTCGGCTTTTTTATTTTTATCCTCTATGACTTAAACGTCACCGTGTATTCGATAAGCTCCATTTCTCCTTCGAAAAATCCCTGCCATACTAGAGGGATCGCAATAGGAGAATGTATGCAAATCGGTTTCGACTCTGAAGGGCTCTTTTCTATTTTCCCTCGCTCTTTAACCTGCCTCGATGCTCCTGAGCGCCAACGCTTGCTCATGGATTTCTCTCGAACCTTTCCTGCCTCGCAAAACAATGAGCAGATCGCAGGGCTTTTTCCGTTTTTCTTGGCCAATAAAAAATGGTCGGGTGGCCAAGGATTTTTGCCGGATCTTGCGGCCCTTGAGTGGGCATTGCGTTTGGCAGAACAGGCTCCAGAATTGCCACTACAGGGATTTGAGCGGGTGATCACGGCCACGGAACCCCAGTGGTTCAAGGCGCAGTTTCGCTTCGATCCTTCCCACGCGGTGATGATTTCCGATTGGCCCTTGGATCAAATTTTCCTGGAACCAAAAAATACCTACGAGCGCTCTCCCGGCAAATACCTTATTTTCCGCAAAGAAGGCCGGGCGCAAGTGCGGGCCTTGGATGAAAACGAGGCACGGCTTTTGGAGGCACTTGCCCTCGGTGTTCCGCTCGGAGTGATTTTGGATCGTCCGGGAGGTCCGGAGTTCGATGCATTTTTATTCCAGGAATGGATGCAGAGTGGGCTCTTGCGGGAAATCCAGTGGGCGGATGCCCCTGCGCTGGAATGTTAGTGCTGGTCTAAATACGCGCTTAGTTCTTCGGCAATCAAACGATTGGCTTGTTCATTGGGATGGCCATCAATCGGAATCGACATGCCATTTTCCGGCAACGGTTTACCTTTAAAATACGCGATCTCATTTTTCTGCAAACAGGTTTCTAGTATAGGCGGGATGCGGCTCGTGGGATGCATATACAACACAAAATTTGATTGCGGGTATTGCCTGAGGAATTCTTTCTTCGTTTCATTGATCAAAGCGCAGATATAGAGGTGATCTTTATCTTTGATCGCGGGGATAATATTATTTCCGTAGCCCATGAATTGAAAAACAATTTGTAGATTCATTAGCAGTTTCGTAAAAATTGGCCGGCCCGTGAGAAAAGATCCATGGCGGCTGAGCCCACCGTTTTTGTCCATTTCATAATAGGGGGTATCCCGCAGCCACGTTACGGAAGGGTAGTGGCCGAGGGCCCGATCCGTGTGGAAATCCGCGTACACATAAATAAAAGTACCATTGGCTTGGGGAATCTGTTCGTGGAATTTATTTTGCTGTACCAGGGCTAACATGGAATTTGGGCCCGTGGCGCCGATGGCATAATTATAGGGATAATAGTTTTTATTTAGTTTTCCTAAGAAGTAGTGGAGGGTTTGGTTATCGTTGAGGCCGTTGCCGTAGGTATAGGAGCAGCCGTAGAAGATTACGAATTTTTTGCGACTCGGGAGATCCTCAACGGGAGCGTAGCGGCGGCTGTATTGGTCAAAGGAGTAAATGGCGTCGTAAATGATCTGGGTATCTGAGCGTACGATATGCTTCACTTGAGAAGAAGGGTGGTGGCGGTAGCCGAGATCTGGGTCGGGCACGGTTTCCGAGGGATGAGTCCAGTTATAGATCTTTATAGGACCATAAGAGCCTGGATTGGTTTGCACACTCCGGAAATCCTCGGATTTAAGATCCGTGAGCTTTTTAATATCCTCCATTTTTTCATGGTAGGTGTTCTTAAATTCGATGGCCTGGACCCCTAGTGGCAACAGCAAAAACAATAAAATCTTCATGCCTAGTACTATAGCCTCGTTTACGGCTGTCTAAAAGTTCAACAGCAGCAAAAGGGCCCAGGGAAAATAAGGGGTAGTAGGGGCTTTTTAAGGGCTGGCACGGGATGTGCTTTTGGAGGGTCGGCCAAAGTTTATAGGAGTTCGTATGAAGAAGTTGTCGATCCCGTTGTTGTTGTCAGTGGTTATTTTTGCGGCTTGCGGAAAAAAAGATGCCGCCAATCCTAATGGCCCAGCCCTTGGTGTGGTTCCTCCACAGCCCACAATTCCCGCTCCTTCTACAGGAGCTGATTTTCTCAGCTGGTGCCAACAGCAATTAGGTGCTTATGATAGTGCCCAGCAAACTTGCAAAATGCAGCAGAACATCCAGTTTGGATACAATAAATATATGGGTGCTATCCATTTGGGCCTAACTGTATATGCCAACGATAAAATATTCGTGAGTACTTCGAAAGCCGCAGATGTGGTGATTCGTGGAGCGAATTCACAAGCAGAAACGCATCCGGCCAACGCAGAATTTACCGCGCAAACCCAAGGTGCTCTCTTCGTAGAAAGAGACGACACAAAATCTTATAGCGTGAAATCGATCCGCATTACCCGTTGCTATAATTCCAACCAACAAGCCGTAACCTGCCTATAATCATTCTTTGAGAGTGAAGGGGCTAAAGTTCGTTTGGTAGTCGAAGTGATCGGTATTCTCGGCTTTCTTTAAAGCATTCACTACCACATAGGTGAGGGGAGTGATCAGAGCTTCCCAGGCCACTTTGATGCAATAGTTGCTGATAATCACTTTTACTAATAAATCATTGGGCCAAAGGCCATAAAAAGCGATTGGGTAGAAGATCAAAGTGTCCACGCCTTCGCCCACAATCGTGGATCCGATGGTGCGCAACCAAAGATGGCGGCCCTGGCTAGCAATTTTCATTTTTGCCAGCACAAAGGAATTACAAAATTCACCGCAGAAAAATGCGATCATGGAGCCCAGCACGATGCGGGGAGTGGCGGCAAACACAGTTTCAAAAGCCGCTTGGTGTTCCCAGCCTTCGGCGGGTGGTAGAGAAAGCACTACCCAGCTCATGAGCGAAGCAAAAATCATGGCGCCGAAGCCGGCCCACACCACGCGGCGAGCTTTGGCATAGCCATACACTTCCGTGAGCACATCGCCAAAAATATAGCTGATTGGGAAAAACAGCACACCGGAGCCAAAACTAAATCCACCAAGGGTGGCTATTTTGGAGGCGCCAATTAAATTCGAGCAAAGCAACACGCATACAAAGGCGGCCATTAGGAATTCATAATACCGGTATCTTCTATGTTCCAATTACGCCGCCTTCCGCAAGGATTCTTTAGCCGTTTCTAGCGCTTTATTTTCGAGTTTGCGCACTTCTTTTTTATCCGCTTGCACCGCTAATAGGGAAAATATTTCTTGGCTAGATCCTAGAGGAAAAAGCTGCACTTGGAAATTATCCGTTTCTAACGAACCAAAATTTCCCTGGCATAGGGGCCCTGAGTTTGTGGCGCGTTCTCGAATTTGTTCTAGTTCCCGTAAATCTTCAGGGATGACATCGAGGCCACCACTTTGGGTGCCGTAGGAGATAATTTGTAATTTCACATTACCGGCCACTATCTTAGTTCCCGGCTGGCCTAACAATAGATAGCCTTCTTTGGCAGCAAGGGCCCGGGCATGGCGATCCAAGGCCATGGAAAGAAAGAGCGCAGCCTTGGCCGATCCTAATTGTCGTAGATAGGGATGGCGGAATTCTTTGGGCGAGAGTACCCAAAAATCATCTTTGATTTCTTTTGGCACAAATTCAAATTCCAAAGCTAGGGCATGCCAAATGGCGCGAATTTCTTTTTTAAACTGGGTTTGCACTTTACGTAGCGCCAAGGATTCCGAAAGATTTTCTTCTAACTTTGCTCCCACCAAGAAACGACCCTCTTCTTGGCTGTTGTAATGCAAATGTCCCCATTCATCTAAGTGTTCTACGGCGATACCATCCGATTGCCGGGCAATGGCCAATAGACGTGCGCATTTTTCTTCCGCTACGTGCTGGGCTGTGGCCGAAAGAATTTCTAAGGAAAGTTCCTGGGCCATGAGATCGAGCACGGTAGCATCCATTGGTGGAATGCGTTCGCCTTCATCGGCCATCATGCAAAGTACTGCGCGAACTTTATCTTGCTGGTGGAACGGTAGCGCCAAGCTACTATGTTTTAAGCCTTGGTCTTGTAGATCTTGGCCCAGCTCTTCGGCAACCGGTGCATATAGGATGTGGCCTTCCCGGCACACGCGACGTAAAAAGGGTCCAAGTTTTTTAGCTGAAACCCGCGGGTTAATCGGAATGGCATCCGGACCAGCGGAGGCAAGCAATAAACCTAAGCTGCCTTCTACAGATATCACGCTAACTCGAGCTGCACCCCATTCATCTTCGATGAATTCACAAAGCGCCATTAAGCGCTGACTGCCACTTCTAAACTGAGCCAAGTTTTTGCGACACTCACGCACCAAACTATGGCTTCTCCTTTTTGCTAAAAGATAACGGTGCATGCGCCAAGCGCCGAGTGCCAGCACTAGCCAGCCGCTGAGCGAAAGTAAAGGCGTACTACCACCCATAAAATGAATGATCGGCGAAATACTGGCGGCCACCGCCATAAACATCAAAGAAAAATGAAAACAGAGCGGGCTCGAGCCTGAACGTTTCAGTGCCCGTTTCCATTCCAGTGAACGAATCGAGGCATACATCGCTAAAAGCAAGGGCGCGCTTTGGAGGAGCAGGGTTTTATGGGTGCTTAAATGCCAGGGAGAAACAATTCCTATGAGCACAACCACAAAAGTAACATCAGATAGCTGGGAATAGTGTTTTGAAGGTTTGCGGTAAATTCCACGCACTACGCACGAGCGATCATTGAAGCGCACACCAAGCAATAAAGAGCTTAAAGCCCAGATGGAAATTGCCAAAGAAATATTGCGGCAAAGCTCATGGAGATTGGCATTCCATAAACCAGGAACAGCCAGATGAGACCAAGGCGATCCCAAGATCATGAAAGTGCAAGTGGATCCAAAAAACCAACGGAGCTCTTCTAGCGGATACATCCAGCCGTCGATAGTGGTGCGACGCATTCGCAGCACGAGAAAGATTGTCATGGCAAAAAGGGATAAGAAGGCAAAAGATTGGAATAGTAAAGAGCGGTACAAGCGCCTTAAGGGGAAGGTGGTATCAATTAATTTAATTTCTGTAGGATGAAGGGTGGCTTGAGGGAAGTAAGCGTAGCTAGTTAATTGTAAACGAGGATTGTGTTGCCCATGCAAAGGTTGCAAGGAATAAATCCGCGGTAAAAAAGGCGCGGAGTAGGAATAATTTAAGAGAAACCCTGTGCTGCCCAAAAGTTTATCGTTATGAAAGAGCTTGTCTGCATCGAGGCCCTGAGAAAAGAAAATTTTTTCCCCCTCTAGTACTTGACCCTCCAATTGGATTTCACACAAGGATATGCCCGCACTGGGCGTGCTGCATTGGATATCTTTGATCGTGCTCGCTTCCACGCAAGCAGGAAAAAGTGCGAGGAAGAGAAAAATTTTAAGCAGCTGCATGGCTTAATCCTCTCCACACGGCCTCTAAGCAGCGTTCAGATACATTCCGCAAATCTGTACGAATGCGAAATGGTAGCGCTACGGTCATTTTTCTAAATTCTTCCCGAAATAAGGTGGGGTTCTGCCAATGACTCAACGCCAAGGCTGCACAAAGAGGCAAAAGTTTTTCCCAAGAATAATCCGCAGCCCACGCGCCCTCAGGATGCCAACCTTCCAGGGCGAATCGCAATGCTTGCGTGTGTTGAGAAATGGTTAAATCGAGAGCACAACAAAAACCATGCGTAAGATGAGCTACCTCTAAACGACGTCTCCATTCGTCTGCTTTAAGGGTGGTGGGCAAATCATTCCGCCTCGAACGCTCAATTTCCACAGAAAGTTTACGATGTTTTTGGGTTTCTAGACGCAGTAGGAGGCGTTGGCGAAATTCTTCCAAGCCATCGTTAGCTGTAATTTCTAAAACACCAATCATCGGATCGTGGATATTAGAAAATTCTTGTTTGATGCAGAGGAGAATTTGGTCGGCGCTAATGCCTGCCTCGTGAAGAGTTTCTAAGTGCTCGCGCATTTCTTTTTCTTCATGGCTGTACACAAGAAAATAACAATCTGTATTTTGGGGTGATTCTTTGAATGTGGAATAGCTTGCCCAAGAATGAGAAAAGGGCAAAACCTCTCCTAGGATGACCACGGGCAAACGTTTTGCTTTTTCCATTACATCCACCTTGGCCTCCATTGGTGTTTTCGGCGGAATTAGGCGCTTTCCTTAGGGAAATGGCCTTTACAGAGCAAAAGAGTCGTTTTTTTAAGTTTGGACGGTTTTTTGCCGAATAATAGAATAGCTGTTGGCGTGTAGTGGCTAAAAAATCTTTGGGGGTGGGGCGCTTAGGTCGATAAGCCTCCATGCCCATTTTCTTACTATTGATATTTTTGTTTAGTGCCACTCCTGGCCGGGCGGAAATGGTGGTGGATGTACTATCTCCTGAAGTGCTGCGTGCCCTAGACACTCCAGGTAATTTCTCTTTTGCTACTTTTTTAGGAGAAGCGGAAAAAGAACGTACTTTTCTGCAAACCCAGCCAGACTATTTAAAAATTTTACGTTTCTCTGAGCTTCAGCAAAACGGTAGGTTTTTCTCTTTATCCGAGCAAATTCGCTTAGACGTGGAAGCTATCAAAAAACGTTCCGGCGAAAAAATGGCTTACAGTTCTAAACAGGCAGAAAAATTGGCGCCTGCGGGTAATGTGGCCCGGCACTTTGATCCTTATTGGCTTAGCTCCCGTAAGGCCGCTGCGCCTTTGATCGGTGTGATCAATCGCATAGATAAGAGAGATTTTTATCAGGATACTTGCGGAGAACTTCGCTTTATTTACCGAATTGCTTATACCGAAGGCAGTAGCCGTTCCACCCTTCCAGTTTTTTTTAATGTGGTGTTTGATTATCTTCGGGACGAATCCGGATCTTGCCAAAACATAGCGCAAAGCTGGCAATCACAGATTGATAGTGACGATGCGGAAAAATTCACCACTTGGTTGCTCAGTAAGCCACTAGAGAAAAATAAAATTCGTTTTAAACAACTAGAGCTAAATATGCAGATTGTGCGCTTTCCTTCGGGGCAAAAAACGGATTTTGGCGGGCAGGCAATTTATTCTTTCCGCATCTTCCAGGCACAGGACAGAAAGTTTGTCTCTATTCCTTTAGAAAACACTCCCAATGTAGGCTTGGTGCGCGACTCGCCTAGTTTGCAAAAGGCTTTAGTGGAACAGCTCTCGAAAAAAGAAAATTTACAAAAAATCGATGAGGGAACTTTTATACTAGAAGATAGTGAGGGTCAGCTTTTGGCTCGTCAGGTTTTATCTTTTTCCACCACGGGTCGAGCGCGTTTGGCGAATAAACCTTTCACTACTCTTTTAGGGCCGGGAGCGGAAAAATTGCCAGCTGTGGATCTTTCGTCTTTATCTTTTGTGCGTACAAAACCGGCTTTGGTGGAGCGTTTGAATAATTTAAGCTGCGTGGGTTGTCACCAAAATGGTGGCACGGCCGGGTTCCATTTTCTAGGCATGGCTGGCACACTTAATTCTAGTTTTAACCAAGTGATTTTGCCATTTTCTCCCCATTACCATGCAGAAAAAAATCGTCGCGTGGATTATGTGGGAAAATTAAGTAAGGGCAATGCACCAAACACTTTTCGGCCCCCCTCTTTTTTCCCCAGCGCAAATTGGTCGACCGTTATACCTCAGTTCGCTGTAGCTAAAGCCCGGGATCTTTGCGTAGAAGGTGGATTTTCTCAAAATATTGGTTGTGAAAATGGCAGCCATTGCCAGGTGACTGTGAAAAACTCTGCTCTAGGATACTCGATTGGCGAATGTGTTGCGGACAAAAACAAAATTGCAGGTCACATTTGCCGTTTGGGAGATATTACGAACGCCAATCTCAATGTGCACAAAGATGAGCTATACAATTTAAATGCCTTCCAAGACAGCATCGACAGCACAAAAGTTTTTTCTGCTTCTGGCCTTACCTGCAGCAAAACGGTGGGTGGTTCTCCTTTGGGACGAATTTCCAAGGGCTGCGATGCAAATTCTGCGGCGGGGCGTTTGGAGTGGGTAGATCAATTAGATACAACTCATGCACCTCCGAAAGAAATTTGTGCGATTCGCGGCGGCACACAGTTCGACGAATGCGCAGCTTCCGCCAATCCCCCTGAGTGTTTGGCAAAAGCTCCCATTGCTCGAGGATTGCTCGATACTTGTTACGTGGGGAATTTCTGTCGGGAAGATTATATTTGTCAGCGTCTACCGGAAGATGTGAGTCGTTTATATTCTTCTCCTGAAAAGGAAGTGATAGAGAAACGAATCGAGAAATTAGGTTCGCTCGGTATAGGTTTTTGCGTGCCGAATTACTTCGTGTTCAATATGCGGTCCGACGGTCATATTTTGCCCGAGGGTCGGCAGGCAGAAGAGAAACGAAAATAACGCCCTAGTTTTTACACTCCACAGCCAAAATTCTTTGCCGCTCTCCAAGCTTTGCTACGATTTCCGCTTGGCTTAGGGATCCTTGATTTAAACGAGCCAACACAATCCAGCCTAAGGCCAGCTTTGGATCCTGTGGATCGTATCCCCTTTCTACGAGCCAATCATGCATGAGGGCATAGCGTTCTTTTTGGCGCTCGGGGCTGAGGCCATTTCGCAAATATAATTCGCATTGGGCAGAGTAGTGATGGAGTGGGCGAATGTTTTCTTTGGAAACAAAGTCGTCTTTTTCCGCCCATACATCCATGATCTGTTTTCCGAGTTGGCAATAGGAGAGAAAAAGATCACCGAAAGAGCGAGCAAAAGAAAAAGCGGACAGATCCTCGTCCGTCATTTTTTCCCGGGGGCAATCGGGAAATTCTATGCACACCCTGGGAGATTGGTATTTGAACATTTCCAATTCGTGGATGGCGCGGTTCAAATCATCGATGGCTTTTTGCACATTTTTTGGGGCGTCTAAAAAGAAACGGTTGTATTGCTCCACGGAACCAATCATCTGCTCAAAATGGTTATGCAGGTAATTGAGCCGTTCTTGGTTGGTTTCTTCGCCTGGTTGAAAATCAATACGGCCAGGTTTCCAGGCGTTGATTGTGGCCACGCTCTCCTGCAAACGGACCTGCACTTTTTCTTTATTGCCTGCACCAGGGAAAGCGAAAAATCTTGCGGAATGAAAATCTTGCCGTTCTTGGCAAATTTTCTGAAAAGCTGCAAACCACTTCTGGGCAATCGGGCGATCTACTACGGTGAAAGAAAGAGAAAAGGGATCTAGGGAGGAGCCAGGAGAGCCAAAAGTGATTGAAACAACAGCAGGCATAGCAGAGAGTATACCACTATTCATTGTGACTCGGGGAGCCCCCACGCCCAATTAGTAATTTTACGTAAAGTTTTAGTTTCTTGCAGCCGCTCTAGAGCTTGGTTTACTTCGGGCAGCCATTCTGCCGAATCCCTATGAAAAACGATGGTAGAGTGGCTATCGTAAAAATAAGGTTTCGATTGCACAATGAGATTATGGGAAAATTGCGGAAAGTAGTGGGGCTGCTCGGGGTACACTAAAACATTTTCTACCTTGCCGTTGCGTAGGGCTTCGAATAGCGAGACATTTCCATGGTAACTAATGATTTTGTAGTCTTGTGCTAGATGTTGTTCCGCAAATTCCTTGTGAATAGATTTTGACCAAACACCTAAGCGTGGCTTTTCTTTCTGTGTAGTAGGGAGTGGTTTTTTTAGCCCAAAGATGGCTCCTTGGGGCCGATCCATATCATCGTAGGAATTGGAGAGGTAGAGTTCTCGCTTTCGTTCTTTTGTTGCGGCGATAGCTGCAACAATAAATTCAACAGATTGCTCTTGTACGAGTTTTTCTGCCTCACTGCTTTCACAAGGGATGAGTTTGATGCGTACTTTTAAATGAAACGCGAGTGCACGCACAATGCCTAATTCATACTTTTCATCCGGGTGTCGGAATTGGTGAAGTGCTTGGAGGCGGGGCATGCCAGAATGATTCATCACTCCTACTCGAAGTTTTGGCAGGTTTAGTTCATTTTCATAACGGTAAAAGGTTTTGAGAGAAATGCTCATCGCTTGGCAGATAGCCAGAGGTGATTGCAAGGGATCGCAATAGAGAGATAAAAATAACTGGCTATGTGGGCTATGGATTTTTGGACGACCATTAGGCCGAACGACAGCGCTACTCATGATGTAAGGTGTATTGCGTTTCTTTTGCAGGCGCAAGGTGCCGCTGCGAGTTATGACAAAATATTCTTCATTTAATAAATGATTCCTGCTTGTAGAAGAGGGTGATCTATAAATAGAATCTCTGCAGCACAATATTTTTTAAGGAGGATTTTTGTGAAAAAAATAATTTTGCTAGCTTGCCTGCTGTGGAGCGCCAATCTACTGGCTGCCCCAAGTCAAAGTACATCCACTGTAGAGGATGTAAAAATCACGATCCTTTCCGATATGGTAACTAGTTATATGACCCACGCCGAATGGGGGTTTGCGGCCCTAGTGGAAGTGAAAGTGGGTGGAACCTGGCAAAAACTTTTGTTTGATACGGGTGCTGAGCCAGAAACTGTTTTGCACAATGCTAAAATCCAAGGTGTAGATATCTGCACCATTAACCATGTGGTGCTTAGCCACAACCATGGTGACCATACGATGGGTTTGGTGAAATTGCGGGAAACCTGCCGAGCCACTAATCCTAATGCTTTTAAGTACGCTTATGTGGGTGGGCCTGAAATTTTTTGGGCGCGCCCGATGGAAGGTGGCGGCGACGATAACGTGATGCTCGTGGAAAAAGGAAAATTTGAAGCCTTAGGCGGACAATTCATTATGCCCAAGAATGCCAACTCCAATATGCCAATTCCCGGTTTTCCTGGAGTTTGGGCCAGCGGTAAAACTCCGCGCCTATTTGATGAAAAAACCTATCCCGGCGAACCGTTAATGATCAATCCCAATACTGGCCGGGGTGAAGTGGATATCGTTCCTGAGGATCAATCTTTGATCATCAAAACAGCCAAGGGTTTGATTGTGATCACGGGTTGCGCTCACGCTGGTGTGATTAATACCATCAATCAAGCACGCTCAATGTTTCGTACCCAGGTACACGCTTTGATCGGTGGCTTTCATTTGTTTGGAAAAAACAGTGGTAACCCAAGCACCGTGGGCACCTTGGATTGGGTAGCAGCACAAATGAAAGGCTTTAATATAAGTTACATTTTGGGCGCCCACTGCACTGGCCTGCAACGCATTGTATTCTTGCGCAAAGCTTTGAAAATGACGGATAAAACCGCCGTGGTTTCTACCATTGATACGAAGTTCACGTTGAGTGATGGCATTGTGGCCAGCGATTTGAATTTACCGATTGAAAAGGAAGAGTAGCGGTAAAAGGATTGAGAAATGATACAAACTACGGGGGCCAATGGCCCCCGTTTGTATTTTCTAGATTAGAATGAAATAGCTAAATTAATGTGATCCCAGCGAATGCCCGATAGATCCAAGATTTTGTAGTCATTCATGCATTCTCCGATAGCGTCATCGAAATCTTCCCGTTGGTCAGGGGTGAGAAGGTTGATCGTGTCAATCGTTGCAGAAATGGCAGCTTCTTGGATGGGAGCCACGAGTCTCATGAGCGAGTGACAAGAAGCTTTTACTTCTTCTTTACTGATTGGATGAGCTTTTAAATCGCCCATCAGTTCTTGCATGGCCGAATCAATGGCCGCTTTTTTCTCCGCATACATTTGTTTTACAGGTGCAAAATTTGAGCGGGCGGCATTGTTTTGTGCAGTGGTGGGGCTAGCTGCTTGCCAAGCCTTCATTGCACATTGATGACTTTGATTATGATCCGCCCAGCTAAGGTTGGATGCGAGGAAGAGACCGAGTGCCAGGATTACGTTTTTCATAAAACCTCCTTAAGGTTTGGTTAACGAGCTGGATTCTAAGGAAGTGAAATGATGAAGGCAATAGTGACGCTGGGAGTTGCGGCGTAATGTTCAGATATTTTCTGTTTAGGTGTGGCGATATGGATGGCACTAACTAAAACTGAAAGTAAATAAATTGCTGGGCTTGGGTGGGTTGGCCTAATTCAGAGATAAAAAATAAAAAAGCGCCGGCAGCCGCGTAGTAAAAAGCCCAACGTTGCCAGGTGGGACGCCGAGAAATCTTTTCCCAGCCATCATGTCCTTTGGCTACGTACTGAAATAGCATTAGCCCAAAGATCAAAATCCCATTTAGAGCCAGTTGCCAAGGCGTAATATGGCGAAATACTGCCGCGGATTGAAAGTCTTCTGCGTGAGGCAAAAGGTGAGCAAAAACGTACCAAGCATCACTTAAAGATGTGGCTCGGAATAGAACCCAGCCGAGCACCACGATGTGAAAAGTGATGAGCCCTTTTATGAACATAGGTAATTTCCAAGAGAATAAATTTTTTGATTTTAATATCCTAGCGCCTACCAGAGCTAATCCGTGCCACAATCCCCAAGCTACGTAAGTCCAATTGGCTCCGTGCCAGAGGCCACTCAGCAAAAACACTACCAGCAAATTTCTATTCGTGCGGGCTTCTCCGTGGCGGTTACCGCCCAAGGGGATATAAACATAATCTTTAAACCAGGTGGAAAGCGAGATATGCCAACGCTGCCAAAAGCCGGCGATGGAAGTGGCCAAATAGGGCTTCTCGAAGTTTTTCATTAAGTCTATACCTAAAATCCGGGCGGACCCTCGAGCGATATCTGAGTAGCCAGAGAAATCACAAAAAATCTGGAAAGTAAAAAAATACGTGGCTAATAAAATCTGTAGGTTCGTGGCAGCACGTAAATCTCCGTAGGTAATGTTCACGAAGGAGGCCAAAGTGTCCGCGATGATGATTTTTTTAAAGAGGCCCGTGAAGATGAGTTTTAATCCATGCGTAATATTCTCATATTCGGGGCGATGATATGCCCGCAATTGGTGCAAAAGATTCTGTGGCCTTTCAATCGGGCCCGCCACGAGTTGTGGGAAAAAAAGAACGTAGAGAGAGTAAATGCCCAAGTGGCGTTCCGCCTTTTGGCGGCCGTAATACACCTCGATCGTATAGCTCATGGATTGGAATGTATGAAAAGAAAGGCCGAGCGGTAAAATAATGGAAAGTAGTGAGGGATTATAGGTAAAGCCCAACCATCCGCCGAGGGCGTGCATGCTATCTTGCGCGAAATTAAAGTATTTAAAAAAGAAAAGGATGCCGAGGTTTGCCGTTAGGCTCAGGATTAATATCCATTTCCTTTTTTTGCCCTCTGCTCGCTCGATCAGTAAACCTGCTACATAATCCACTAAAATCAGGAACACCAAGACCAAAATAAATTTTGGAATGAAGGCCATGTAAAAATACGCACTGGCCAGTAATAACCATAGCCAACGGGTTTTGTGCGGCAATAAAAAATAGAGCACCGCCACCAGGGGAAAGAAAATCGCGAATTCAAAAGAATTAAATAGCATGTTGGTAAAGGTATTCTGCTAATAAGCGATGGGTGAGTGGGGTTCCATGCCCCTCACTGTGCACGTATTTTTTTCTATTTATATAAAAATCAGGAATGATTTCCGTGAGCGCAACAACGGGAAATCCCGCTTCCCGTAAAGCAGCCAGCACTTTTTCATCTTCGGGCAGGCGTTTGGGTAGCATTCCATTCCAATACAATAGGAGGAATTTTCCTTGGTATTTGTTTTCGATTAAAAATCTTGTTTGTTTTAGGATCGCTAAGTACAGCTTTAAGTTTTGTTCGAGAGAGGCCACGCCTCTTTGCCGGCTGTTCACGGTTCTCATAAAGGCCCGTAGGGCTGCCGAGTTTTCTAAGCGGCGTTTCATCTTAGTCCAAAGAAGGTTTTGAAATAGGCCTGCATAATACACTCCACCACCAGGCTCTAGTTCATATCTTGGTCCGCCAACCCATTCCGACTGACCATTCACCCAATCCACATGCAATAAGTTGGTAGTAAAAACAGCTAATGAAGGCGGTAAATTTTCCGCGCATTCAAAGCCAATCTTTTTTTCGAGTATGCGCAATGCATGTTGGGTTCCATACGCTTGGAAAGCGAAGTTCATGGTATACGTTTTTCCGCCGCTAAGTTTTTCTAGCTGTGCGGGAAAGGTTTCTTCATTATTTACTCCGATCCCAAAAGTTTGGGAGTCACCGAAAAAAAGCGCAACATTTTCTGCGTGATCCGCGGGTCGATGGTCGGGAATATTTCGGTGGCCACAGGCATCGATGAAAAAGGAATTTTTAAATTCAAACTCCCCTTCGTTGTAATAGGTATACGTGAAGGCCGTATTGGCCTTAGGTCGATAGCCCAATTGCCAGTCGTCTAAAAAATAATCTGTGCTAATATCAGCCCTATTTTTTTTTGCTTCCACCGGTGTTAAGGGCGCAGCCGCAGCTGGAGCTGCTTTTTCAGGCCACTTTAGCCAGCCGATACAATAAGATTCCGCGGCCAGAAAAAAAACGCATACAATCATGCCATTCCAGAAGAACTTTTTTAGCATTGGCACGGGCACTAAAAACACCAATGAGAAAAAATAGAAGAAACCTAAAATTGAAATCCAGATAAAAGGCAAAGGGACTTTTTTTAGTAGCCAGAGCGCTACGAATGCCACCACCGCACTCACTAAAAATGCTAGGCTTAAGCGCCATTTAGACATTTGGATATTTTTCGCCTCGGCGGGGCTCATCTTTAATTCCTATGGGTGGAGTTTGTGCTTCAAAATAGCCGCTGTTCTGGCGCGCCGCAAGGGTGAATTGATTGTCGCTCCGCAAGAAGTGAGTTACGAAACAT
>CAYQES010000035.1:0-22215 GCA_964416595.1 uncultured Bdellovibrionales bacterium
GCGCCCCACAGCACACCACCAAAAAATCCCAGAAAATCCTGTCACACCTCCCCATCACTCCCGAAACCGCACAACCCGCACACCGCCACCATTTTCTCTATGAATCTAAACACCCTTTCCCTAGACATCCCGCCCACTCTTGTTTAGAAAATCCCTACGACAATATTGTCATAGAGGTATGTTAATGGAATCTGAAACCACATTTACGGAGCTTCCACACCTGCGCCTTGTGCGCCGGATTGGTAGTGGAGCCACGGCCCAGGTGTATGAAGCGCGCCGGGAGACCGACGGCGAAAAAATCGCCCTGAAAGTTGTTTCTCTCCAAGCCTTGGAAGATGATAGCGCCCGCACCCGCGTGAAACGAGAAGCCCAAGCCCTCCAAACCCTACGACACCCCAGCATCGTGCGCTTGTTTCAGTTCCACGAAAGTAAAGAAAATCTATTTTTAGAGTTGGAATTTGTGGACGGCACCACCCTAAACCAATGGGTGGAGCAAAACCTAAGCCCGCTCACGGAACCCAAAGTCTGGATTCTTTCCCAACTCGCCCAAGCCCTGGCCGCTGCCCATATGGATGGCACCATCCACCGGGATCTAAAACCGGAAAATATTCTGATCAGTAAAGAGGGCGACGTTAAACTCACCGATTTCGGCCTCGCCAAACCCTTGCAAACAGAAGAGACCCAGCCCGGCCTCCTTGTGGGATCCCTAGCCTATATGGCTCCGGAACTTTTAAATGACGGTAAAAGCTCTTTTGCGTCGGATATTTTTTCCTTCGGCGTGATCGGCTACGAACTCCTTATGGGCCAGCACCCCTTCCCCCACCAAGATGTAAAAACGCTTTTAGAAAATCTCTACAGCAACAGAAAACTACCCCTTGCTTCCCACCTGCCCGCACGCTTAGAAAATCTTTTCAACCGCTGCTTAAAAACCAAAGCCGATGAGCGCCCCTCTTCCCTCTGGGAAATTTATGCGGAATTGATGGTGGTGCTGCAAGAATCTGGGCAGCAAAAATACTGTAAATCCTTGGTGCACCACAAAGCCGCAGAAAATGGCATTCTCGCAAAAGCCCTTGAGCAAAAATACGCAAATTTAAAATCCCAAATCGCCTCGGAATCCAACTCCCCCACGCTAGACAAAAAGAAACTCGTGCAACTCATCAATGAATTTGCCTTTCTTTTTCCCAACGATTCCGCCGCCGCTTCTTACCTTTCGCTCCTGCGAGAAAAGCGCTCACACCACTGGCCCAAAATCGCCGCCGCCCTCCTTCTTCTTTTGCCAGGGATGTATTTTTTCACTCGCACCGAAGCCCCGCTTCCCCCACCCCCCATTGCCACTCCCGAACCAGCCATAGCCAGCCCACCGCCCGCGGAAATTGCGGAAACAAAAGTAGAGCCTCCACCACCCACTCCCAAAATAACAAAACCCACCCCGCCCCCAACCGGCACCCTCTCCCTTCGTGTGCCTGCCGATGTGCGCGTATTTATCGACGGAAAGCGCTACGGCAATTCCAAATTAAAAGCTATCCAGCTGGAATCGGGCATCCACCAATTGCTTCTCGAGCGGGATGGTTTTCAACCCATCGAGCAATCCATCAAAATTAAAAAAGGTAGAGTCACGAGAATCAACGTAGGAGGAACCGATGAATCCTAAACTACGCATTGTAGCCGTGACCAAAGAAAAGGCCACGGAGCTTTCGCTTTCGGGACTCACACCCGTGGGTGGGAAAAACAGTTCCGGCATCGCCTTGGAAGGTTTAAAACACGAGGGTGATTATTTAATCCTCGCCCATGTGGGCAACGCTATTTCGCTTCATCCTTTGCGAGGCAACAAAGGCCGCCCCACTTCCTTGCAGGCGGACCAAGTATTTCAACTGGATGATCTTCTGTTATTTGTGGAAGAAAAAAAATCCTCCGCCACCCAAGAAAATTCCGACCTAGAAAAATTACGTAAAGTGCTCGTAAATATGGCCGCCAATGCCAACACCAAAAAACCTTTGGAAGAAGTGCTAAAACTCGTGATGGGAATTTGTGGCCATCACCAAGGCCTCGTGATCAGCCAAGGCCTGAACGGCCAATATGAAATCCTGGCCGCCGAAAACCTAGATGCCACCCAACCTTGGCTAAGCGAAAGTTTGATCCAGCAATCCATCCGCAGCAAAGAGCCGGTGATTTTACAAAACGTGATCGGTAGCGGTTTCGACACGAAAAAAAGCCTCATGGCCACAAAATTTCTCTCGGTTTTTTGTTGGCCCCTCGTGGTCCATGGCAACACTATCGGTGCCTTGCTCTCGGGTAGCCCGAAACCCTATGGCGGATCCTTTGAAAGCGTAAAAGACAAAGCGGAAGTCTATGTGAATCTCGCAGCCCTCTTCCTGGATTTTCACTTAAGAGAACTGCGCCTCAAAAAAGAAATTCACACGTACCGGGAGCAAATGGGCAGTGGACCCTTCCTCACGGAGAACCCCATCATGCAGGAAGTTTGTGAACTCGGGCGAAAAGTGGCCGGCTCCGATCTATCGGTTTTGATCCAAGGAGAAACGGGTGTAGGCAAAGAAGTACTAAGCCGCTGGATCCACCAGCAAAGTAATCATAAAACTGGCCCCTTCATTGCTGTAAATTGCGCCGCCATTCCGGCAGATCTTTTAGAAAGCACTCTGTTTGGTCATAAACGGGGAGCCTTCACCGGCGCCGTATCCGATCATACGGGAAAAATCCTGCAAGCCCATGGGGGCACACTTTTCCTCGATGAGATCGGCGATCTTCCCCATTCGCTCCAAGCCAAGCTCTTACGGGTGCTGCAAGAAAAAACCATCGAGCCCGTGGGATCACAAAAATCCATCCCTGTGAATGTGCGGATCCTCGCGGCTTCCCACAAAAATATCCGCTCCCTCGCGGAGCAGGGAAAATTTCGGGACGATCTCTACTATCGTATTGCTCAAGTTACTTTGTGCATTCCTCCCTTGCGAGAGCGCTTAGGCGATATCCGGCTTCTCGCCCAACAGTTTTTGAAGGAAGTGGAACCGCAAAAACAACTCACCCAGGATGCTTGGAGCTGGCTCCTTTCCCAATCCTGGCAAGGCAATGTGCGGGAACTAAAAAGCGCCGTGCAACGGGCGGCCATTCTTTCCAACGGAAATGAAATCCACGCCAAGCATTTTTTTGCGGGCACTCAAACCTTGCCTTTCCAACAAAGCCAACCCCAATGGCTAGGTGCCGGGGATTTGGAAGCCGCGAAACAGGCCTTCGTGATGCAAAAAATCCAACAGGCCTTGGAAATCACAAGCGGTAACCGTACCCGGGCCGCGGAGCTTTTGGGCGTCACCTCCCGAACGTTGTTTCGTTATTTAGAACAGAAAACCATGACAGGTCAGTCATAGCGATCGGAAAGGAATGTCACGAACCAAGCCCCAGCTCCAATTAAAGAGGGTTTCAGACCCTAAAAAGCTGGAACGGCCCTTGAACTAGTACCTACAAACCAAACGTTTCGTAGGAGATTTATTTTATGAAGACACAAGCAATACAAACTAGAAATATCGGACGCATCACCCGGGTGCTCATGGTCACCTTTGGCCTCTTAGGATTTTTGTACGTAACCCTGGCCGATGCGGATGACGTATACAATTTTTATTTTCAAAAAGGCGGCGCTCCTCAAAATGTGATCCAAGGTGGTGGTGGACAATCCACGGCAGCGAAACCTGCTCCTAATCCTGAAACTGCCAGCGCACCCGCTCCTGTTCCTGCACCCATGCCCGAAGCCACGAACTCCAGCACGCAAACGGTGGCCACCCCCATGGAGCCATCTTCTTCCGGCCATAAGCCATTTACTTTGGGAGTGGGCTATGGACGTATTGTGGATCCTTTAGGATCTAGCGCCGCTTACACATTTAATGCCCAGTATAACTTCAATCGCTTTTTAGGTTTCCGGGCGCAAGCGAGACTGCGGAATACTAAAACCAATAAATATAATCAGTCACCCTTTTATACCGATGAGTCACCAGACAAAAACAAATGGGGAGGAATGGCTGCCATCACTTTCACTCCCCTGCGTTTAGATCTTATGGGCCATCGTTTTATTGAATTCTCAGCCTTCGCCGGAGCGGAGACCTATCGTAAATTTGCAATGGATGAGCGCCCAGACAGATATGGACATTACAGCTATGGGCCCGGCAAACGTCGCGTTGTTACCGGTGTAGCTCCTATCCTCGGTGTAAGTAGCCTCGTGGCCCTAAATGAAAACGTGGGACTTGAGATAACCGCCAACCGCTCCATCGACTCCAACAAAACCACTGCGATCAGCGGCAATATCGCTTTCCAATTTTAGAGGTAGAAAATGAAATTACGAAAAATACTGTATATCTGGATAGTACTCCTCCTATTAGCCTCGGCGTCTCTTTCTTTTGCCTTAGCGGAAGAACCGGTTTCCGTGATGGAACCGGAAATAAAGCCGGAAGTAAGCGCAGAAGAAAAGCCAGAGGTGAAAGTGATTCAAGATGGTGTGCAGGTGAAGGAGCCTGACACCACCCCAGAGGGCCAAGCGGCCAAAAGTGGCGCGGCTCCTGGATCTGGCGATACCTATAACTTCTATTTCCAAAAATCCCCTGGCGCTAACAAAGTGGAGCAAGGGCAAACCCAGAGTGTGGAGCAATTGCCAGCTCCAGCTCCCGCTCCACCTACTCCAGAGTACATTCCTTCCAATTATAACGATGAGCGAGTCGTGGATCTTTATATGGGTATTTCTTTTCTCTCCGCAAAAGAGGCCAAGGGATTTACCCTAGGTGGAGAGTTCATGCCCCAGGGTAAAGTTGGAGCAAGGGTGGGATTGATTATGGCATCCTCTACGCAACGTAAAGAATACACCAAATCCAAAAAATCCATTTTTGAGTCCGATGAAACCACGGATAAAAACGAACTGCACGCAGCAGATTTGGCGCTTACCTTCAATATGATCAATAGTCGTAAAGGAAAGCTTGCACCACTCGTAGGACTAATGGCCTTCAATGAAAAAGACACAACAAAAACGGAGTACAAACACTTCTGGGGAAGTGACGATGCCACTACCACCAAAGGTAGCCGAGCCCATCTGTTGCCTTATATTGGTTTGAGTGGAACGGCTTATTTATCGAGAAGTATGGGAATTAATGTGGCCGTAGCTGTTCCTACGAAACCTAAATACACCGCGGCTAATATAAGTTTCGTTTTTAGTATTTAAGCATTTGTGCGCCCGCTAAGACAAACAAAAGCGACTAAAAAGATTTGCTAAAAAACCAAAACTTTGGGACCTTTTGGCATATGAAAAAATTTATCCTTTTTTCCGCGCTTGTGCCACTGCTCCTCACCTCTTGTGCTGCTCTCACTCGCTATAAATGCAATCGGGAATACGCGGTGAAAAAAGGAATGGAGGATGCGAGCAACGGCCAAATTTCCATGCCTTCTCGAAATGAAGGTAGTAGCTGCGAGGGCGATTATAGTCCCTCTTCTTTTTCCAAAGATTATAATTACGGCTTTCACCAAAAGAAGAATGAGATTTGCCAACTCACCACGATCGCTTCCTGGGGCCGTACCGATGGGGAACAAGGCGCCAGCAATAAACCACAAAAAGCCAAGCTCACCCTTTGCCAAGATATGCCGATCGCAAAAAAACTAGAGTCCACCTACGAAACAGAATTCAAAAAATCTTTCTGCGCTCCCGCTCGGGCCACGAAACTTGGCACCGATCAAGCTAGAGCGTGGGCCACTGCCGATGGAGAAACCGCCTTCCAAGAATGCGGCAATAGTAAATCTCTCATCAAAACCTATGTGCAAGCCTACCAAACCACCATGGCCAATAATTGCAATGCCCCTGACGCGGAACGCTTCGGCACCGCCGAGGCCCAGGCCCGCAAAAGCATGGATGAGGGCAAACAAAAGCTCCAGCGTTGCGTGGAAATGGGAAAGCCAGAAGCTCTATCCGCATTTGAACGTTCTTTCGTGATGACAAAAGCTCAATTAGATAGAGAAGAAGCCCTCCGCGCCGCTCAAGCCGAAGCCCAAGCGCAACAAGCCAGAATCGCGGAATTCGATCGCACTGTGGTTCACAATAATATCACCCACCAGTATCGCCCTTACCCCACCAATTGCGCTGTGGCCAACGATCGTTCCTATATTACCGTGAACGTAACGAACCCCTATTCCGATCAAGTGCTAATCCAAGGCACTTGGAAAATTTCTTACTATGATTCAAACCTTAACAAGATCACCGAGGATACAACTGTAGAAGCCGTATTGCTTACGGGCAATAACAGAAAATCTTTCCAAAAACTCACTCTGCCCCGGGATGCGGCTTACTGCCGGGCGGATTATGTTTCTAATAGTGGTAATAATTTCCGACGATAGGAGAAAAATATGAAAAAACTCACTCTGCTTTTTTGCTTCGCTTTAGGAATGCCTTTGGCCACGTGGGCCGATGTGGGATTTGAAGGCGGTAACGAATTCCAACCCACCAATCTTTCGGGCTATGTTCATGTTCGTTGTCGGGATCGCTTTGGCTATTCCTTTGGTCGCGCTTTTTGCACCGGCCAAGTATTAGATCCTAAAGAAATGGCCTATTTTGTGGGACCACAAAACTCCAATGCCACAAGCGTTACGCTCAAGGCCTACCATGCCGATGGATCCACCGAAACGAAAGGCGCAAGCTATGACGGCAAAAACGGCAAAAGCAAAAAGCGCTTTAACTTGTGGATCGTGAGCCTCTCACAAGAGCCTCTCCTGGAAATGGGGAGCAACCGCATTGCCTATTCTCTTTTAGATAAAAATAAAAACGTCTTGGCCAGCGGAGAATTTATCGCCTTGGTACGCACCCCTCCTGGAGCTCGTGAATGCCGCGTAGGCTTTTTGAACTCCAGCTTCCCAAGCGACTGCCGCTTCCCGCAAAATATGTGCAATCAATATTTTCATTTAGAAAATTATTGCGAGTACTGAAATATACTTAAGATTTAAGCCGCTTTTTTACGAAAGAATCCATCGCCAAAACGCGGAATTAACAAAGATTTCAATTTCCCCATCTTTTCCAGCTCCCGGGCCGCTTGGATAAGCTGCAATCTTGCAGCTCCCGTATCATAGGGCTTGGGCTGAGGATTTTCTTTTAAGATCATAAGAATCTGGGGCGAAATTTTTCTTGGAATAGATGTAACTAATTTCTGTTTTATTCCTTCATCCACCACAGAAGCGATTGCTGTGGCGATAGATTCGGGTTTCAATTTCTCACAACCCAATACTTCCGCAATTTCCATATCCGGTAAACGCGTGATGCGATCGAAAGTCATAATATACTTTTCTATCGCTTCCACGAAGGTCGCATTTTCTGCCCGAGCAGAATCCAAAAAAGTTTGCCGCTTAGCCGCGGGCATATTCTCCACAAGCTCCACGTACTTTCTGAATCCATCATCATCACGGCTATAGCGATCAATTCCCATAATTTCTTATCGGATAGGGCCTATGCCACTTTATCCGCATTCAGGTACACCCATGAATAATGCACTTCAAACCAACTTCTATAAGGGCATGCGCAGAGATTTGTGAGTGACCTGACCGGTAAAAACGTTACGCCGCCTTCGCCGAAACAGAAACCTTGATCTTCAGGGCGGAGAGAATGGCGACGAGCTTATCGATCGTCATGTGCCCCACTTGACCAGAGAAAATCTTGGAAATGCGATCCTGCGTTAACCCAGGAACCATCGAAGCAAGCTTACGCTGGCTGATCTCGTTTTCTTGGCAGTGTTTTCTGAGCACGTCAATCAGTTCGGATTTAATTTTAAAAGTCTGATAGTCAATACCCCAGTCTTTAGCGAGGTCCGCAAGGGATTGGGGTTTTAGTTTTTTCTCTCTCATAAATCTATCCTCGATATTCTCTTCCATGCAGACAGGAAATCGCTCTCCATTTAGGTAGCGAGGATCAGTGAGAAAATGTCTTCTCTCGTCTCAGGGGGAAATTCGGCAATTTCCTTTTTAAACACCTCGATTTGGATGACTTGCTATCATTCACCAATCGATAGTAAAAATACTATCACTCCTTTTGCAGAAGCTCCAGTGCAAGTTCGACTCCGCTTAGGTGTAAATCGTAAACAGCTGATTTTATTTGGTCGATGAGGGGCTCTCCACGGTTGGTGGTGGACGCGAACGGAATTACCCTCGGCCTTCCCGGCCTCGGTCCTGCGGCTCCTTCCCTTCGCTCAGTCGTGCCATTTTTAGCCTCTTGCTAAAAATGGTGAACCGACTCAACGCTTATTCACTCCGTCCACGCCCGCCTCATCCTAAATTTTTCCCCCAAAATTCCGATGTGCGCGAGCCACGAGGGCGAGAGCGCCCAAGCTCAGGAGGAGCGGTCGGAATTTTGGGGGAAAAATTTAAGTGGTGGACGCGAACGGGATCGAACCGATGACCCCCACAATGCCATTGTGGTGCTCTACCAACTGAGCTACGCGCCCGGACAAAAAACGAAGGCCAATTATTGCCATAGGGCCTGGGCATTTGCAAGCAAGCCCCTAACCGCTATAGTGCTGTGATGGGCATGGCGTCTCTATTAGAAAAAAAATGCATCATCGTCACGGGTAAGGGTGGCGCGGGGAAATCGCTTTTGTCCCTGGCTTTGGCGCACCGCCTCTCAAAGTCTGGAAAAAAAGTCTGGCTGGTAGAAATGGGGCGGCGCAAAGATGCGGCTTTTACCCGTCTGCCGGAATTGGTGGGCGTAAAAAACGGATCCCATAAGCCCATGGAAGTGAAGCTCCCGGAAAGTGAACAAAAAATTCTTTTGTCCGTGCTCGATCCCACCCAAAGCCTAGCCGAATATGTGGCTGTGAAGTTGCCTGGAGGCGGCCTCGCGGGTTTGCTTTTAAACAATCGCGTGACCGCTTCTTTTTTGGAAGTGGTGCCGGGACTACCGGATTTAGTTTCCTTAGGAAAACTTTGGTATTCGCTCACACAAAAAAAATCCGTGGATGTGGTGGTATTGGATGCGCCGGCCACGGGGCATGCGTTAGCTCTTTTAGAAGCGCCAAAAAATTTTGAAAAGCTCACAAAAAAGGGCCCGATCTATAAAGATGCCGCGGCTATGTCTGAATTTTTTTCGGATCCCAAACAAACAGCCTTGGTGATCACGGGTTTACCGGAAGAAATGGCCTTGCAGGAAACCTTAGAGCTAGAAGAAATTTTAAAGAAAAATTTTCCCGCTCCAGAAATTTTTATCAATCGCTGTTTCCCGAGCCTTCCCGCAATCGAAAAAATCGGTGAAAACTTACCAGGCATTGCATACCAATATTCCCGTAAGCGAGCTGAGCGAGAGCAAAGTGCATTGTCTACTTTTCCTCTCCCCCACCACCCCATTCCCTTCTTTTTCCCTGATCCCGAATCTCCTCTCCTCTACTTACGGATTTCCGAAAGCCTATGCTAGAAAAACTCCTCGCCAAAAAAATGCTCATCTGTTGCGGCACGGGCGGTGTAGGAAAAACCACCACAGCAGCGGCGCTAGCGCTGCTAGCGGCCAGCAAAGGAAAACGCGTAGGCTTGATCACGATCGACCCTGCGAAACGCCTCGCCACTTCCCTTGGCTTAAAAAAACTAGGGGATCTTCCTCAATCCCTCGATGCCCAAATCGAAAAACAGCTGCAACAAAAATTTTCTGGCTCCCTCTCGGCCATGATGCTGGATTCGGAAAATACTTTTTATCGCTTTTTAAAAAAAGTAGGCGGCCAGGAGTTGCATGATCGTTTTAATAAGAGCGAGCTATTCAATGTGATTGCCGGAAATTTTGGCGGCGCCCATGATTACCTTGCCATGGAAAAACTGTATGAGCTCCACGAATCAAAGCGCTTTGATCTTTTGCTGCTCGATACTCCCCCCGCCCGCCACACCTTGGATTTTCTCGACGCCCCGGATTTGATCGCTCGTTTTTTCGACGATCGAATTTTTTCTTGGTTCCTCACGGATCCTCGATCGGGCTCGTTGCCGGAGCGTCTGAGAGCCAAAGGCGCCAAGGCGGCACTTGCAGTTTTGGAAAAACTCACGGGGGATGGCGTGATTGGCGATTTTGTCTCCCTGGCTCCTCACATTTACCTGGTGAAAAACGCCTTTGTGGAACGGCAAAAAAAAGTGCGGTCGCTCCTCACAAGTTCCGAAGCAGGAGCGATTTTTATCAGTAGCCCTATGGATTTGGCCAAGGGCGAAGCCAAAACGTTTGTGGTGGAAGCCCAAGAAAAAGGCGTGCACATCCTTAGTTTCATCTTAAATCGCAGTTTTCAGCATCTTGCACCAGAGGAGGAGCCCCGGGGGTTCAAGAGTGCCCCAAAAATCGTGCAAGAAAACTACAAAAACCTCCGCTTTCTGGTGGAAGAGGAGGAAAAAAACTTTAGACTATTGAAAGAGATGGCGGGAAAGAGCCAATCCCTCATTTCGGTACCGGAATTGGAAGAAGACGTACATGACCTGCCCTCCTTATTCACGCTGGCCCAATACCTCCATTAAATTGGTGTTACTGTTGTTGTGCTTTAACGCACACTCCTGCTCCTCTATAAGCGACTTTTTTTTCTCCACCACAAAAGAAGAATCTTTGGCAGAAAAAGAAAGGCGGCGGCGCCAAAGCATTGCCTCCCAATTTGAATGGGCCGTGCAGAACTATGAGGCTGGGGATTACGAAAAAGCCCTAGAACAGTTCCGTCGCCTGGCTGCAATCGGCACAGATTTACCCGCTTATGAATTAGTGCCTTTTTATGCGGGCATGAGTTTTTTTCGCCTAAAAAAATATGCGGAGGCCGCATCAGCGTTGGAAAATTTTCTGCAAAAGCGCACGGGGCACTCCCAAAACCAGGATGCACGCATGGCTTTGCTAGAAATCTACGAGCAACAGGCCCAGTGGGATAAGGTGCTCGGTTTGGCTGCGGAAACGGAGCCCCTTACTCTTTACCAAAATAACCGGGCCTATTTGAAGTTGGTCTGGGCCCGGGCTTTAAAAGAAAAGGGCGAATTTAAAGGCGCCAAGGCTGTTCTGCAAGACGCTACGGCCTATATGGAAAACCAAAATGCTGACGACTTATGGGGCCGCTACCATTACACCTCTCTCATGCTGGAAAAGGAAAGCTGCAGCAATAGCACGCCTAAAACCATTGGCAAAAAAGTGCTCTATGAGCCTTGGCTGGACGCCACTGTGGATTGCTACCGGCGCTTGATAGGGAACCTCACCCAAGAATTATTGGGAAAAGAGAGTGCTTGGTCGGATCTAGCCACCCAGCAGTTAGACCAAGCGTTGGCCTCCTTAGGCAGCCAATTGCGTGTTTTCTTGCAAAAAGAAAAGCCCCGCCTGCAAAACTACCGAAAACTTAACGATCTATCCCGCCAAAACCTCTATCGGCTAATGGGCAAGGTGGATGAAAGCCTAAAAAACTTTAAAAATCAGGGAATTACTAGCCCACACTTAGAGTTAATCCGAAAACGCATCGATCTCTTGCTAGTTTCTTTAGTGTCACCATCTTAGTGTTATAACTCTTCCTAGAGGACAATCCCATGACCCCCTGTGAAAACGCGAGAGAACTGCGCTGCGATTTAGTGAATCGAATTTTTGCCAAACAAGAGCAATTGGACGCTTGGTTCGCGGAGCAATGCAAACGGTCGCCTGCGCCCCCCTACACCAGCATTGATTTAAGGGATTCAGGGTTCAAGTTGAGCCCCGTGGATTCGAATATTTTCCCGGCAGGTTTTAACAATATTTGCGTGGATGATTGGTCCCTGGCGGCCGCCACGTTTGAAAAAGTGATCACGCGCGTGAACGGCACACGGCCGGAAAAAATTCTCGTGGTGCCCGAAAATCACACCAATAATCTTTTTTACTTTGAAAACCTTTGGGCCCTAAAAGAAATTCTCACGCTAGCGAAGTTTGAAGTAGTTCTCGGCCATTTAAATCCCGCTCTGGAAGCCAATCTTCCCAAGGGCTGCACATCCGTAAAAACCGCTTCAGGCCGCACGATTGTGCTGGAAAAAATCCATCGGGAAGGAAATCTTTTGCAAACGGAACGGGTGCGTTTTGGGGAAAAAGATTTAGTGCTCCTCAATAACGATCTTTCCACCGGTTTACCGCCAGAATTAGAAGGTATCGCACAAACTGTTGCCCCCCAGCCCTCCATGGGTTGGCACCGGCGTTTAAAGAGCGAGCACCTACGGCACTACACAGAGTTGGCCACGGAGTTTGCCCGGATTTTAGATGTGGACCCATGGCTGCTCACAACCCGTTTCACTTCCGTAGATAATTTGGATTTCGATAGTGGCGTGGGCATGGATCGCTTGGCAAAAGCGGTGGACGAAGTGATCGCCCAGATCCGCAGTGACTACCAAAATCACAAGATCGACAAAGAACCGTTTGTGTTCATTAAACACAATTCTGGCACCTATGGCCGCTCAATCATGACTGTGCGCTCGGGGGCAGAACTCCTTGCCATCAACCGCCGGGAGAAAAATAAAATGAATGTGGGCAAGGGTGGCGTGCAAGTTTCCAGTGTTATCGTGATGGAAGGCATCCCTACGGACCTAAAATCCGACGATTCCACCGCTGAACCCGTGATTTATTTGGCGGGCACGGAACCTATTGGGGGATTTTTACGGGTCAACCCCAATCGCGACGCGGAGAGTAATTTAAATTCCCCTGGCGCCCACTTTAAACCCCTCTGTTTTGCGAACCTCTTTCGCAGCCCCAATGGGGAAAATGTGATTTTGGAAAAACTCTATGGAGCTCTGGGCCGGCTTTCTACCCTGGCGAATGGCCGGGAAATGCAGTGATTTTCCCGAAGGGAAATGCAGTGATTTTCTCGCGCGTTTTCCCAAGGCCTGGTATGGTCTGATCTATGCGCAAAAAAATCTGCGAGAACGTGATCGAAGCCATTGGCCACACCCCTATTGTGCGACTAAATCGCTTAAGCAAGGGCCTAAAACCTGAAATATTTGTGAAACTCGAAGCCACCAATCCAGGCGGCTCCATCAAAGATCGTATCGCTCCTTTTATTATTGAGCGCGCGGAAAAAGATGGAACCTTAAAGCCCGGCGGCACCATCGTGGAAGCCACCAGTGGCAACACCGGCATGGGTCTCGCCATGGTGGCGATCGTAAAAGGCTATAAGTGCATTTGCGTGATGAGCACCAAGCAAAGCCAAGACAAAGTGAATATGCTGAAAGCCATGGGCGTGGAAGTAGTGATGTGCCCGGCGGACGTAGAACCCGAAGACCCTCGCTCCTATTATTCCGTAGCAGAAAAATTAGCCAAAGAGCGGCCCAACGCTATCCTCGGGAACCAGTACAACAACCCCGCCAATTTTGAAGCCCACTATAAAACCACTGGTCCGGAAATTTGGGAGCAAATGGACGGCAAAATCGACTACTACGTGGCCGGCGTGGGCACAGGTGGAACGGTTTCCGGCACATCGAAATTTTTGAAAGAGAAAAATCCAAAACTAAAAACCATCGGCATTGATCCCGTGGGCTCGATCCTCACGGAGTACAAACGCACAGGCAAACTCTCCCAAGCTCATTCTTATTTGATCGAGGGCGTGGGCGAAGATATCATCCCCGACAACGTAAAATTTGAATACATCGACGAGTTCATCCAAGTAAACGACCAAGACGCGATCCGCTGCCTCCACCGCTTGGCCAAAGAAGAAGGAATTTTTGCGGGCTCCAGTTGCGGCTTGGCCGTGGCGGGCGCTTTACGGGCCGCGGAGAAATTGGAAGGCGGCCGCATGCTGGTCATCCTGCCCGATAGTGGCTCCAAATATTTAGGTAAATTCTTTAACGACGAGTGGCTGAAAGAAAAAGGAATTCGGCTATGAAAATGGATAAAAAAGTTTCCCTCGACACACTGGCGATCCACGCGGGCCAAATCCCCGATCCCACCACGGGCGCCATTATGACCCCCATTTACCAAACTTCCACGTTTGTGCAAACGGGCCTTGGCAAACACAAAGGCTTTGAGTACGCCCGCACCAAAAACCCCACACGCTCCGCTTATGAAGCCTGTGTGGCCGCCCTCGAACTAGAACAAGACGGCTTGGGCTACGGCGCTGCCTTCGGCTCCGGCGTGGGGGCTACCACCACTCTTCTTCATCTCCTGCAACCGGGTGATCATGTGGTGGCTTCCGATGATCTCTACGGTGGAACATATCGCTTGTTTGATAAAGTGTTTGCCGCCGAGGGCCGGGGGCACCAGTTTAGTTACGTGGATATGACCAATCGGGCCGCCTATGAGGCCGCCTTTAAACCCAACACTAAAATGGTGTGGATCGAAACTCCCACGAATCCCATGCTGAAAGTGATCGATCTACAGATGGTGATTTCCGTGGCTAAAGCCAAGGGCGCCATCACCGTGGTGGATAACACCTTCATGAGCCCATATTTCCAAAAACCTTTCCGCTTCGGTGCGGATTTGGTGCTCCACTCGGCCACGAAATATTTGAATGGTCACTCGGATGTGGTGGGCGGAGTTACAATCGCAAAAGACAAAGCCCTCGCAGATCGGATTTATTTTTTGCAAAAATGCATCGGTGCCGTGCCCGGCCCCATGGATTCTTGGCTTGCCATGCGCGGAATTAAAACCTTACACCTCCGGATGGAGCGGCACGCGTACAACGCCCAGATCGTGGCCGAGCGTTTAGAAAAACACAAAGATGTGGAGCGCGTGATCTATCCGGGTCTACCCTCTCACCCCCAACACAAACTCGCCAAAGAACAAATGCAAGGCTTCGGCGGCATGATTAGTTTCGTGGTGAAGGGCGGTTTGGAAAAATCCAAACGTGTGGTGGAAGGAACCAAAATTTTCGCCTTGGCCGAATCCCTAGGCGGAGTGGAAAGTTTGATCGAGCACCCCGCAGTGATGACCCACGCCTCCGTGCCCCCAGAGAACCGCAAAAAACTCGGCATTGATGACGGCTTGATCCGCATCTCTGTGGGCGTAGAAGCACTGGACGATTTGTGGGCTGATCTCGAACAAGCCCTTCGCTAAAACATGCTTACCGTAGCCCTCCTCGCCCTCTCTAACGTGTTCATGACTGTGGCTTGGTACGGGCATTTAAAATTTAAAGATTCTCCGCTCTGGACAGTAATTTTTATCAGTTGGGGCATTGCTTTTTTCGAGTATTGCCTGCAAGTTCCCGCCAATCGCTACGGCCACGGCCAATTCAATGCCGCTGAGTTAAAAACGATCCAAGAGTTTTTCTCCTTGGGAACCTTTGCAATTTTCTCGGTCTACTACTTAAAAGAGGAATTCCGCTGGAATTACGCGGTAGGTTTCCTTTTGATGCTGGCCGCTGTGTTTGTTGTTTTTAAAAAATGGTGAATTTCATTTTCTTCGAGTCCTAATCAAAGATAGAATTATTTACGGGGTTTTCGCCCCACAACAAGAGGTAAGCGATGCAAGGATGCCGTCGTTTTAGTCTTTTCCTATTCTGTTTTTTCATTGCGTCCTGCGCCTCCATGCCAGAAACCAGCCGCTCTCCTGCTTCGGTGAACGGGGGCTTGGAATTTGCTTTAGAAAAATTACGACAAAAAAATGTTTCACCAGAATTTTTGCAGCTACTGCAAAAAGAATATCGGGAAAACGAGCGCAGCCGCGTGCTGGATCTGAATATTTTGGGCTTTTTGAAGGTGAAGCCTGCCGAGCAAGACGAAAGCATCCCCGTTTGGGAACTTGAGCGGGTAAAAAAGTTTTTGCGCAAGAATCGCCGCACTTTTACGGAAGTAGAAAAACAATTTGCGGTGCCCAAAGAAGTGATCGCATCCCTCTTATGGGTGGAAACGAAGCATGGCCGGGATATGGGCACCTTCCATGTGGGCAGCGCTTTTTTAAGCATCGCCCAGGCGGATTACCGGGAAATCACTGCGGAGCTGTTTCGTGTAGCCAAGGAAAGGGCCTCCCCCTTTACCCTGGAAATCCAGCAACGGATCGAAGATCGCTGCCGCACTAAAGCCCAATGGGCCGTGGATGAGCTCGTAGCTCTGGAAGAATTGCATCGGAAAAAATATAAAAATGCGGCCAAACTTAACGGCTCTTTTTCCGGCGCCTTCGGCATGGCCCAATTTCTGCCATCAAGCTATTTATCCTGGGCCAAGGGCCGTAAAAAACAGCCCAATCTTTTTAAGGCCGATGATTCCATCTATAGCGTGGCCAACTACCTCACGATCAATGGCTGGCAAAAACAAAGCCGGCAAGCCCAAGAGGCAGCCCTATTTCACTATAATCGGGATAGGAACTACGTGAACCGCATCCTGCGTATGAGCGATTGTTTGAAGCATAAAAAGAAGAAGCCCAAGCGGAATGTAGCTTCGGCGAGATCCTGTTAAAATAGTTGAATATTTATATCGTTTATTTATTGTCACCAAAACCAGCACTGCGCTCTTCTGGCGCTTGACCCCCATTGACCCGCCGTGTAAAAAGCATCTGCCTGATGTTTCCCGGATAACTAATAATTATTTTAGTTTTTTTAAATACTTACGAAAAGTAACCATACCCTTGGAGATCTAATGAAATTTTTAACCAGCGCTTTCTTGGCTTTTTTTCTCGCTACAATCCCTCTTCTCGCGATGGCCGATCAGGGAGAGGGCGAAATAATCGATCTTAGCCCTACGGATGCGGTTTGCTCCGTAAATGTTGCCAATGAAGACGAGCCTTATCCCCTGCAAATTTTAGAATCTTTCGTGGTAGCGGCAGGCAAGACTCCGAAAGAAAAAATAAAATCCCCACGCTCGATAGATATGCATACGGATGAAAATAACAAAGATCCAAATAAGGATAAGTACGTGAGCCGTTATTACAAGGTTAAAGACGTGCCAGGGTATTTCTTGGCGGAAATACATATAAACAAAAACTACGGATTCAAAAACAGTTATGTATCCCTACGTTGGCTGAAGGAGCCTATTGGTCTCAGCAAAAATTATCCGCCCATTTACGCTGACGCGAGCGTGCAAGGTATAGATTTGAGCATCGCCGGAGCCTCTCTCAATATTAAACAAACCGCGAACGGTGTGTATGCCATCGCTTGGATACATTGCTATCCAAGGCCGAGATAGTTTAGCTATAAATTTTGAAGTTTGATCAGCCCGGCAGAATCTAGCCGGGCTTTTTTATTTTTAAAATTCATCCCTACCGTAATTGCTCTGCTAGCGTAGCAGCAAAAGCATTGGCCTCTTGCTGGGAGTAGAGCCGTTTCACTACAGTTTGTTTTCCGTTCTCACCCAGTAAAGTAACCGCAAAATGGCTGTGTTTGCCTGTTCTAAGATCCACAGAAATCTTGGCGGGATATTTGTAGCTTTCTTTCTTTTTCCACAAAGAAATCCCTCCGGGATAGATCACAAGAATTTTTCGTTCCATCGGAAAGATGCGAGTTTTTCGGAAGGTATAGCCATAAAGACCTATAAGGAAAAAAAACATGCCGCCTTCTATGGTGAGCAGGAACAACCCATAGGAATCAGATAAACCATTGCTCAATACATAGTGCATATAGATCGGCAAGCCAAAAATAAGCAAATAGCCACATTTTACGAAAAAATTTATTTTCTGCACTTCCACGTCGAAAAAATTTGTCTTCATAAGATAAACCTTATTTACAAAATAAAAACCCGCAACGCACCAACAGCCACACAAAATCCAACGGCGCGGCGCGACATCGCTGCGGAATCGCCGCGCGCAACCCGACCCACGCGCCAATAAAAAAACAGCCCAAAATACCACTTACCCCCCCACAATCATCTGCAACCCAGGAGAAAACTTTTCCACAAACTCCTGATCCTCCCGCAAAATCCCGGAAACCACGAGCCGCCCACCCGGCGCCAAGCGCTTCACGAGCTCCGTCTTATACTCCAGCAAAACAGGCCCCAGCACATTGGCAAAAATAAAATCAAACTGCCCACGAGCCGGAAGCCGCCGGCGCACCACGAGCTTGCGCCGATTTAAGCGCGCATTTTTCCCGCAGGCCTTCACGCCTTCAGGATCGCTCTCCACGGCCACCACCGCGCCCAAGCTTTTTTCCACAGCCAACGCACCCAAACTTAACACTCCCGTGCCCGCGCCAAAATCCAAAACCCGCGCCCGCCGGGGCAGGCCCTCGATCTCAAGAAAAAATTGTAAACACAATCGTGTGGTCGCATGAGTGCCAGTGCCAAAAGCCTGACCAGGATGAATTTTCACCGCAAAACCCTTAGGCGATTTTTTCCAGGCGGGCACAATCCAGAGTTTCCGCCCGCCGCCTTCCACTTTCTGAGTGCGGTAGTATTTACGCCACTCTTTCATCCAGTCTTTCGCCGCTAGGGCCCGGGGAGGAAACACCCGCAAATCCTCAAAACTTGCCCTCACTAAACGGCTAAACAAAAACCCATCGGCTTTGCGCGCAAAATACGCCCGCAATTCCCGATTCATCTGCCCTTGAGCGCGCAAATCATGGAACTCCCGCTCAGCGCCCAGCACTTTAGTGCCATCACCCACATCCACAGACCAATCTTCCAAACCCTGAAACGAAAAGCGGGAAGCCACTTTCACCAAAATCTGGGAGAGGGCTTCCCGAACTTCGGGCCCCGTTTCTAAAGGTAAAACGAGACGCACGAAAAAGGAGGTCTTCATCGCGTGAGCATTTTCTCCACTTCTTCGATATGTTCCACTTCTTGGCGGATCATATCTCTGGTCAACTCTTCGAGAGCAACGTTATCACCACAGAGCTCTAATAAATCGTGGTACAACTTCACGGCAAGGCGCTCGTGCTCGAGGCTCTCTTTCAAAATATCCATTACATCGTGTTTGTTTGATTCGGAAACGGGTTTCACTTTAAGCGAAGGGTGCCCGCCGAGAGCGGTTATTTTTTCTCCGATTATGGAGCTATGTTGGAAGGCTTCTGTAGCTTGCTCCTTAAAGAACTTTACGATCGGGATCCGGTTTGGCCCTTTAATCATAAGAGAATAGTGTAAATAACGGACCACACCCGATACTTCTGACTCTAAAATTTCATTCAACTTCGTCAATAATTCTTTATTTTGTGCCATTTGCAGCCTCCACTGGAATTTTTACCACCCCACTTTCGCCTAAGGAATAGAAATCCCCACTTTATACAGTGGGTCATCAGAGGATTTCCGCTAGACTTTCTCTCCGTGGACGCAATCCTATCTATTTTGATGGAACAGAGTGGCCCTGTTCCTTATCTGATCGTATTTTTCCTGCTCTTAGCCTGCGGCTTCGGCATGCCCATGCCCGAAGATATCATCCTCTTTGCTGCAGGGATGATGTCTTATTACGGCTCGTCGGACGTTTGGGTAATGATCGCCGTTTCTTTTGCAGGCGTGATGATTGGAGATAGCTGCGTTTTTACAATCGGCTCCCTCTATGGCCATCGCCTGCATAAAACCAAATTCGTGAAACGCATGCTGCCGCCCGAACGCATGAAGTTATTACGGCAAAAGCTCCACCAAGAGGGCAATAAAGTGATTTTTGCGGCCCGCTTTATGCCGGGCCTGCGCACTCCTATCTTTTTTACGGCAGGCACCCTCCATTTGCCCTTCCGGGTTTTTTTCTTCTACGACGGCCTAGCCGCCCTTGTCAGTGTGCCTGCTATTGTTTACTCCGTGTTTTTCTTTGGCAGCCATGTGGACCGAGTGATCAAAATCATTAAAAAAATCCAATTCGGCGTGGTTGGGGTAATTGTGATTGTGGTGATCGTTTTGATCCTCAAATCCTTCTGGAATCGCAAGAAAGAACGGGAATTGGAAGAAAAGGTCCTCAACAAGCTCTAAGGTTTGGGCTATAAGCACTGCATGGCCCCAAAAATCAAAACCGCAACGAAATCCAAGGGAAAAAAGCCCCCCACTCAAGCTCCCCGCCCCCTCAATTTCCGCCAAGCTTTTGATGCCCTCTGGACTAAACTTTTTTCGAGCCCCGTGCACTTGGATTCGGCCCTTTCCCAAGCCCCTCCTTCCCAAAAATCTGCCCTGGCCGAACTCACCCGGCTCCTGCTTCAACGCCCAAGCTCCCTCGCCCACTACCTGCGCTTTTTTTTATCTGAAGAGGAACCCTGGGGTTTAGACAAAGAAGCTCTCATGGAATGGAAAACTGCCCGTGATATGGCCGATCGTTTGTTCCAGGCCTGGAAGCGAGACGCAGACTTTGCCTCCGGCGGCCGCGCCGTGCCCGATGATTACCCCCACTGGATGATCGACGAATGGCGCCGGGATTTTGGCGATAAAGTGGCCAAGGATTTAGTGGAATCTCTCGCGAGCCCACCGCCTTTGAGCCTCCGCGCCTCCCGAATCAAAGGCCGCAACGAAGTCTTGAGCGCCCTGAACGACAGCAAAGAACTTCCCGTGCGGGCCAAAGCCTCCACCACGGCTCCTTTTGGATTTTATTTCGACAACTATGTGCCCGTGCTTGGCCATGAACTTTTTAAAAGCGGCGCCTACGAAATCCAGGATGAAGGCTCTCAGGTGATGGCGCTCTTTGCTCTCTGGCCAGAAACCTTTTTGCCACTGCTGCGGAAAGTTCCCGGCGCTTGCCGAGATTGGCCAAAGGATAAAGAAATACCCAAAGGCAAAGATTCCTGGGTAGTGGTAGACGCTTGCGCCGGCGCCGGCGGCAAAACCCTCGCCATGGCCGATGCTTTGCGGGGCCGATCCCAAGTGTTCGCTTACGACGTTTCCGTAAAAAAACTCGACGCCCTAAAAAAACGCGCCAAGCGCTTAGGGCTCTACAACATCAAAACCGTGCCCGTAACAGAAGGCTCCGAGAGCACAACGGTGAATAAATTTTTAGGCAGCGCCGATATGGTGCTCGTGGATGCTCCTTGCAGCGGTTGGGGAACTTTACGGCGCAACCCGGACGTAAAATGGCGGCAAGAGTACGATAGCCTCGATCGTTTGGAAAAATTGCAAGCGCGCCTGCTTGATACGTACGCACCTTTGGTGAAAGTGGGTGGATTGCTCACGTTCGGTGTGTGCACATTCCGCAAAAGTGAAACCGTGGATCAAGTGGCAGCCTTTTTAAAACGCCATCCAGAATTTGTTTCTGTAGGTGGCGGTTACTTAGGCCCTGGGCCCAGCGACGCCTTCTTCCTCCACGCCTTTCGTAGAAAGGAAAAATCATGACTTTGATGCATGGATCCTTACAGGCCTTTCTCGCCATCGCCCTCGGCGCTTTCGGCGCCCATGGTTTGGAAAAAGTTTTGGATGAGTACAGCTTGAAAGTTTGGCAAACGGCCGTGATGTATCACACCACGCATGCATTGGCTTTGGTGTTACTCAGCGTGATCGAAAAACAAATGGGCCGGTCTTTGGTTTGGCCTCACGGTTTGTTCGGCGTGGGGATTTTGCTTTTTTCTGGATCTCTTTATGTGCTGGCACTCACGGGCCATAAGTGGCTCGGTGCGATCACGCCACTTGGTGGATTGTGTTTCCTCGGGGGTTGGTTAATGCTCGCATGGATCGGTTGGGGATCGGCGCGGGGATGAGGGCCTGCGTGTTTTCACCCCACCACCAACCTCACACCCACCGCCAGCAACGCTAACGCCAAATACCGCAACAAGGCCGAACCCTTCAGCCGAGGCGCAATCCGCACCCCAATCTGCGCACCCAAAACTGCCCCCACACCCACAGGCAGAGCCACATTCCAATCACAATGTCCCTGCCAGCCGTGCAACAACGCTCCCGCCAGAGCGGTAAAAAATAAAATAAATTGAGAAGTGGCCACGGCCACCAGCACGGGCATGCGTAAAAGCTCTGTCATAGCTGGCACGTGCAGGATGCCACCGCCGATCCCAAACCAAGAAGAAATCGTGCCCACCACCACACTCAAACCCAATCCTAAGGGCTCATGATAAGAATAACGTGCGCCCCCCACTTGCCTCTGCACCATGCCCCAACGCTCACCAGCCTCCATGACTCTCACTTCTCCCCGCGGGCGGCGAAAAAATAAATAAAGAGATACGCCCAATAAAAACAAACCAAAAATCCGATGAAACCAGAGCCCAGAAAAAGCGCCTGTTAAAAAAACACCCCCAACGGCTCCAGGTAAAGTGGCTAGAGCGAAAGTAAGGCCAGCCCGGTAGTCCACCTTACCTTGGCGCACATACCCAAGAGCACCGGAGCAAGCATTCGCTGTCACAATCACCAGAGAAGTGCCAACAGCCACCTCATGGGGCAACCGCAAAACCAATAAAAAAAGCGGTACCAGCAAAAAACCGC
>CAYQES010000036.1:0-19231 GCA_964416595.1 uncultured Bdellovibrionales bacterium
GCTGTGATTTTCGGTGATTTTAAGTGAGTTCATCTGAATGGGTTCAGAGAGCTTCTTCTGACTAAGTTATTGTGGTTACTTGAAAAACAAAGACCCCGCTGATTTGGTCAGCGAGGCCTTCAAATTTGGTGGAGGTGGTGGGAATCGAACCCACGTCCGAAGTCTGTCTACACCGTCGGTCTACACGTTTAGTTTATGCTTTTTCTTACCCGGGGAGCGTCCACAAACAAACTATCCTCGAGCGAAGCCTACTAAAATTTCGGATCTAGCCGGCATGCCAGCAGCTAAAACCTATCCCATGAACATGACGGTCACTCCAGGATGCATGGGCAAACCCCGGGTAACCGCGTCGCTTAATAAATTAAGCGGCGAGTGCGTATTCGTTGCCGAATAACAAATGCCACCTTTTTAACGAGGCCTGATGGCACCTCGACGTGCACGTACGGGCTTCTTGACCCCGTCGAAACCAGGTCACCCCCGAGCTGCTTCACTATAGCACAAGGCCCAGGGAAACCGCAGCAATGCTGTACATATAAAATCAACCATATAATACTATAAAAAATAGGAACCAAAGCGAAACAGATAAAATAACGCACATGCGACACAAAAAGTAGCCGGACACCATATGGACAAATCCTCCCACCTCGACCGCTGGCTCCGGCCCCTAGGGGCCGGCATTATTTTGCTGATGGGCTTGCTGCTCATCATCCTCTCTTTCCTAGGAAGAGAGAGCCGCAACTTCCAAGGTAGCGAGCGGCAATCCACCATCGCCCGCCTCCTTTTTTCTTCCACCTTCGTGGAAAACTGGTTTTACGATCTGCGCACGAGTCGCTTCTACGAGAACGCCCCCACTTCCCCGAACCTCGTGATCCTAGATATCTCGGACGCCTCCCTCAACAAAATTGGTCGCTGGCCCTGGACTCGCTCCCGCCACGCCACGCTCCTCAATAATTTGAAAACCTATGGCGCAAAAGTGGTGATGTTCGACGTGCTCTTTCCTGAGCCCGAATCCCCCCAAGCAGATGGGGCGCTAGCCAGCGCGATCCAGAATTTCTCCGCCGATAATATTGGCAATGTGTATTTAGGATACGGCATCACCACGGATCCCGGTAGCGCCCTCACCCCAGTGCCCGATGCCTTGCAGCTCTCGGGTTTAAGCGGACAAGCGGGAAAAACGCCGATCACGGGGGCAAGTTTCATCGATAAAAATAATTTCTTCCCTCCCTCCCTCACCCTCTTCGAAGCCAAATACGGTTTCATCAACGCGGTTCCTGATCTCGATGGAGTGTACCGCCACCAGCAATTGGTGAACGAAGTGGAAGGCAGCTTCTTTCCCTCCCTTGGGCTAGGCGGATTCTTGGATTTTTATTCCAATGGGAAAGATAAAAAGATTCTGTTTGAAGCCATCGAAAACTCTTCGGACTATCGCTTGCGCATTCTAGCCCAAGAAGGAGAACGCTCTCTCCTCTTAAGCCCGAGGGGTGAACTAAAAGTGCGCTTCCTTGGGGGAGAAAAAGCTTTTACCCGCGTTCCCGTGGAAAACGTGCTCTTGGATCCCAATCCTAGCCAAAACCAAGAGTTAAAAAATATTTTTGCAGGAAAAGCTGTGTTGATCGGCTCTTCTGCCTTTGGCGCCCACGATTTACGTCACACTCCCGTGGATCCTTTGACTCCCGGGATGTATATGCACGCGAACCTCTTCCATGCCCTGGACCAAAATTTCTTTTTCCGTGAGGAAGACGAAAGCCTACTCCTATCCCTCGCGCTCTACATCCTCGGAGTGATGGGAGTGCTCCTCTTTTCCCGCTGGAAGGATCCGCTTCTCGAAACCATTGGCGCTCTCACTCTCACGGGTGCGCTCTTTGCCGCCGATTATTTTTATTTTGCGCCCAAAGGCTATTACCTCCGTTTATTCTTTTGTTTAAACGGAATGATCTGGCTCTACGCCTGGTTCACGGTGCTGAATGTGTTTAAAGAAGCCAAAGAAAAGAAAAAAATTCGGGATACTTTTACCCGCTACGTAGCCCCAGAGATCGTGAAAGAAATGCTCGCGAACCCTGAGAAATTAAAGGTAGGTGGCGTGAAAAAAGAAATTACGATGCTTTTTTCCGATGTGCGGGATTTCACGTCGATCTCGGAGCGCTTAAGCGCCCATGATCTCGCGACTTTGCTCAATATTTACATGGGAAAAATGACCGATATCCTTTTTGAAACCGGCGGCACCCTGGATAAATACATCGGAGATGCACTGGTAGGTTTTTGGGGGGCGCCCTTGGATCTACCCAATCACCCCTACCATGCGGTTCGAGGCGCTAAACTCATGGTAGAAGCCCTACCCGCCATCAATAAAGAATTTGAGAAGCGTAATTACCCGCAAATCAGCGTGGGCATCGGCCTAAACACTGGCGAAGTTTCCGTGGGCAATATGGGCTCCAACAGGATTTTTCAGTACACGGCCCTAGGCGACAATATGAATTTGGCTTCCCGCCTGGAAAGTTTAACCAAACAATATGGCGTGAGTTTGATGATCAGCGAATATACCCATGAAAAACTTGGAGAACACCGTAAAGAATTTTTGTTACGTCCTTTGGATTTTGTGCGCGTGAAGGGAAAATCCCAAGCCGTAAAAATCTTCGAAGTGATCCCGGATCATAGCCCCTGGGCCAAACAAGACGGTTCCTTGGAAAAATACAAAAACGCCTACGAAAAATACCTCAGGCGTGAGTTTGCGGAAGCCGCTGCTCTATTTGGCGAGATTTTGCAAAAATTTTCCGATAAAAACACCACTCGCCTGCAAGAGAGTGCCATCGCCTACCAAAAAGAACCGCCCCCCGAATCTTGGGACGGTGTGACTACCTTCACTACTAAATAAATTCTCCTTGCAGCCAAAGGTGGGGCGTGCTGAAATTTTCCTGCATGCATTTTGCCTTTTTTTTGCTCTGTAATTTGATGGCCTTTGCGGCCAATGACGCCACCGTGATCGTGCTAAGAGGCGTGGCCAAGTTGGACGGCAAAACCCTAGCCCTAAAAGACACGGTTCCTCAGGGCGCCACGATAAAAACTGAGGCCAAGAGCTTTGTAAAACTCTTGTTCCCAGACAAAACCCAAATGAATGTGGGTCCGGATACCACCCTCAAGATCGAGCGCACCCAAGCGGGTGAGCCGGGACTAGTGAACCTTGTGGGCGGGCAACTCCGGGCCAAGGTAACCAAGGATCTGCTCCAGGGAGAGAATGAGGGCAATAAAGATAAACTCCTCATCAAAACCAAAACCGCGGCCATGGGAATTCGTGGCACGGATTTCAACGTCACCTTTAATCCACAAAATGAAATAACGGCACTTATCACCTTCGAAGGCACCGTGGCCATGACCCGGATGGACGCAAACTCCAATCCCCAACAAGCCCTGCAAACTAGCGATAGTTTACAAATGGTAAGCGCGGGTCAATTTTCCGGTGCCCAGCCGGATCTCCCCCAAGCCTCTCAGCCCGTAAAAATTTCTCCAGCCCAATTGGAATCCTTAAAAAGCAATGACTCCTTCCAGGGCTTGGGAGAAAAACTAGCCAAAAGTGATGTGGTAGCTTCGCCCGTTCCTCCGGGCGTGGATCCCAAAAACTTTTCCAGCGGTGCCACTACTCCTACGGGCGGCCCGCCTCCTGAAGGTTTTTTTAACGCTCAATCGGGTTCCTATGCGCCCCGGGCCGGGGGTTTTGTGGATTTAAATTCTGGCCGTTACATTCCTCCGCCTCCAGGCTCAAGCTTTGATCCTAATACGGGAGTGTTTGTGCCCCCAACCGCCGCCGGAAATTTTGATCCCAATACAGGCATGTATGTGCCTCCGAAAGGATTGAATTTGGATCCCGTAAAAGGCTTCGTGCCCGAAGCCACCCCCACTGGAACTATCTCCCAAGCCCAAGCCATGGCCACAGCACTGAACTACGCTTCCCAACCGAATATGGCCGGCGTAGCGATTACCTTTGATAAACTTTTTACTCCGCTGGCAGGTGGCCCAATGCCACCTCCACCACCGCCTCCTCCTCCAGGAAGTTTTCCGCCTCCCCCCGATTACCCCTTGGATGATCCTACTTGCCCCACTTGCCAATCGGACAATATCAATCATCTACCCACGAGCACCAATGTGCACTTCCAGATCACGGTGCAATGAGTATGCTTACAAGTATAAAAATATTTTTTCTCCTCTTCACTCTCGCGGCTCGTGCCATGAGCCCAGAAGACGAAATACTTTTTTCCCAGGCAAACCAAGAATTTCAAAAAGGCTCTTATACAAAAGCAATTCTTTTAGCGGAAAAAATTTCGGGGCAAGACACTAAAACCCAATCGGAAAAAGCTTTTTTCTTGGCCACGAGCCACGCCAAGCTACAAGCCTTTCAAAAGTCTTTAGCCTTTTATAAAACTGCTGAATCCTTGCAGCATCCGGCAGAAAATCTAGCCTATGATTACGGCCAAGCGCTCTACGCCACGCAAAATTTGGCAGAAGCAGAAAAACAATTCAAAAAAAGCATTGTGAAAAAATTTAAAATCGGCGCCTCCGCTTATTACGTGGCGTTCTTACGGGAACTTCAAGAGGATAAAGCCGGCGCCAAAGATTTTTATTCCCGCATCCAGCGCTTACAATCTGACCCTGACCAAGTAAAACAACCGGCCCTCTTTCAAATTGCGGAACTAGAATACAACCAACATTCTGCGGAAACGAATGCCCGTAAACGCTTACTGCTCTTAAAAAAAGTGCTCCCCCTTTATAAAAAAGCGAGAGATTTTTCTAAAGGTACACCCGCCGCCCTGCAAGCGGAGAGTAAGATTGCTCGCATTGAGCAAGAGTTAGCTGCTGAAGCCGAACGTATGATTAATGGCAATCCGTTACCAAGGCAGGCCTATAGTGTGCGCCTCAGCCAAGATTTTACCTATGACTCAAACGTAATCACTGAAGCCGAAGGCGCGCTTATACAAGTTTCTGATAAAGATTCCATTATCTCTGAAACAGGAATTTTGGCTAAGTACCAATTCAACTGGAAACGGCGCTTTAGTTTCATCCCTGAATTTTACGGCACCGCTACTTTCCATAGCCGCCGAAGCACACCCCAGGTTTTCCAAAACGATAATATCGTGATTGCTCCGGCTTTGCGTTCCAAATGGGAGCATTGGAGCGGAGGAAAAGCTGCTACGATGCTTTTAGATTTAGAATACAACTTGATGCTGCGAGATTACGAACAACAGCATAAGCGCCCGTACTACACTCGTTCTTTAAATCTTGTTTTAGGCGAACGGGTGAATTGGTTTAGCTGCGGATCCACCACATTGAAGTTGGCTTTGAAAGCCGCGGAGAACTACAACCCAGAGCGAAACTACTACTCCCCTCAAGTAACCTTCCAGCAGAACGTAAAAATTTTTAGCGCCTACGATTTGCAAAACACGTTCACCGCCGATTACCTCAGGGCCCGCAATGATTTTAACGATGAACGAAACTATAAGTGGCGGCAATCGGCTACGCTCACCGATTTGTTTGAAAAAGTAGATATAACCCCTACCGCTTCCCTCACGATCAAAGACACCATGAAACAAAAGGGCAGCAGAGGCAATGAATGGCTGGTGAATGGTTCCTTAGAAGGCAGCCGGGATTTTGGTGGCATCGAAGGCTCCCTCGAGTACGCGTACACAAAAAATTACTCAAAATCTAAGGATCAATACCAATACACCAAACATGAAGTGCGTGTGGGCGCGAGCTACACCTTCTAAGCACACGCCCCAAGGTTAGAAAAATCCCTATAGATTCCCGAGGCGTGTCCGATCAGAAACACATGAAATGGATCATTCGTTACGCTTTTTTTGCCCTGGCCTTTGTGTTCCTCTTCCGCTTAGTGAGCGAAAACCACAAACAAGAACCCCGGGTGCCAAAAGCAATTTTGCTCTCACATTTATCCGATGGCCAACTCATTCCCGCCAGTCTCAATTATGGAGAGCTAATCAAGGTTGTAGAGAGCAACAAGGATCAGAACGGCTTGTAGATGGCCAACCAAGCACCCGTTACCGCTAAAATCATAATCGCCCAATAGGCACGCATGCCATGGGCAGGAAATCTTTTTGCTACTAAATGCCCTAGACCCGTAACCACGAGCCAGATCACAAGCTTGCCGTGAATCCAGGGTTGCTGGAACCCTTGCCCAGGATAGAGCCGCGCCATTAGGCCCATGCCCCCAAAAAGGATAAAGAAACTTGCCACCCCCGTGACCACTTTCCAGAAAGTAGTTTTTTTATCCGAGAGCAAGAGCACCGCTGCGCCGGAAAGAAAAAGAAAAATAGCTGCCAGGTGAATCACTTTATATACTTGGTAAGACATGCATCGGTCGTAGCATTGAAGAGGAAAAAATGACAGAAAATGAGCTCTCGGCCGCCGCTTGGGAAGAAAGATACCTGCAGGGGGATATTCCCTGGGATCTAGCCACCCCCACCCCAGAATTTGTGCGCTTGGCAAAAGAGCCTTGGTTTCCTAAAAAAGGAAAAGCCCTGGTGCCCGGAGGCGGTCGCGGTCATGACGCTATCTGGCTAGCCTCTCTCGGTTTGGAAGTGGATCTTGTGGATTTTGCCCCCTCGGCCTTGAATGCGGCATTGGAACTGGCGAAAAAAAATCCGATCCATGTGTATCGACGAAACTTTTTTGATCTTCCTGAAACTTCCTACCACCAAGAAGCCTATGATCTTCTACTTGAGTACACTTTTTTCTGCGCCATTGATCCGAAGCTCAGGGAAAAATATGTAAAAACCGTGCACGCGCTCTTAAAGCCTGGGGGCATTGCGATTTGTTTGTTTTTCCCCCTCGTTTCGGAAAAAGCTGGTCCGCCTTTTTTGGTTTCCCGGGAAGAAGTGAAAAAACTTTTCACCCCCTTTTTTGATTGCCGCTGGGAAGAGCCTCAAATTAGCGTAAAACCCCGGGCGGGAAGAGAATTTTTAGGAATTTTTACGAAGCCCAAGGGATAAAACCACATGAGCAATTCCAAAACTTTCCCGCAATAATTGATTCATGCAGCTGCGCACTTGATCCGCTTCTTTTAAGCTCATCTCCGCCACTTCCACTTCCGCCGTGGCCGCATACATGCGCGAAGTGATTTCCCAAATATGCAGATCGTGAATTGCCCTCACCCGTGGATCACAAGCTTGCAAGGCTTGTAATACTTTATCCGCCTTTAGGTGCCGGGGCGTGCCCTCAAGCAGCACATGACCCGAATCCAACAACAAACGGATCGACCAACGCAAAAGCACCAAAGCCAAAAGAATCGCGAGCGCTGGATCCACCCACAACCAATCGGAAAAATACGTCACGATGGCGCCCACCACCACGAGTAAACTACCCAATGCATCCGCCAGCACATGTAGAAGCGCGCCGTGAATATTACGATCTTCGTGGGAGTGATCATGGTGATGGCCGTGCTCGTGGGAATGACTATGGGGATCTTGCACTACTCGCATCAACACTAAGGCCGAAATTAGATTTATGATCATGCCGATGGCCGCTACCCCAATAAGCGGTAAGGCCAAAACCGGCTGAGGATGCAGTAAACGCTCCACCGATTCCCACACCAAGCCCCCACCCACCAAGAGCAGTAAAATTCCGTTGATAAAAGCGGCTAATACTTCCAAACGATAGAGGCCAAAACTGCGGAACTGGTTGGTAGGTAGCGCAGCTAAATAAACTGCTAAGAGACTCATGGAGAGCGAAAAAAGATCGGCCATGAGGTGAGCCGTATCCCCCAATAGAGCCAAACTGCCCGTCAGGAAGGATCCATCGATTTGCAGCACAAAAGCAAAGGAGCTTAAAAGGATGGCAATAATGAGAGCGGTTTTTTTGCGCTTGGAGTGATCAAAATTTTCGGCGTCGTGGGGAGAACGTGTCATGGTCTTAGGTTTTAACTTATGGCTCACGAAACCTAAATGCCATAGAAACTAGCGATTTGTTTTGGGGCAATCTTAAGGAGGGCAAGGACAATGCTTAGCCACTTCAGAGGTGGAAGCCAAGCCCCTGGATGGCTCTTTGTTGGCCACAAACAAAGTGGCAAAGGCTCCTAAAAACAAGAGCACTGCACCCGCATTGACTAAATGAATAAAAGAAATTGCCGCTTTCACCTATAGGGTATCGGCAAAATGGATAGGAATACTTTAGTCAAATATTTAGCGGACTTTCCTACTTCGGGAAAATATAAAAAGCCTTTTGTATTAAAGGCTTAACAACTTTAGGTGGGCTTTTTTTCTTCTTGGGCTGGAAGCACAGCGTCAGGCTGGCGCACGCCTTTATCTTCGTGACCCAAGGAAGACTGCAAATCTTCTTCTCCCGATAGGCCCTTTTTGAAGGCATTCATTCCCCTGCCCAAAGCAGAACCCAATTCCGGCAAACGACGGGAACCAAAAAGCAGCACAATCACAGCCACTACGATGAGGTGTCCTAAGCTAAGTCCAAACATGGGTAACTCCTTTTTTTAATTGGTAACAGGATGCACAAGAATTGGCAAGAGCATCAAAATCCCTCCCGCTGGAGATTTTCATAAATGAGCTTGTACATCTGCAAAGATTTTTCTTCCTCGTCCAAAAAACGCCCACCATGGTGGTTCATTTGACCTAAGTGATCTAATTCTAGTGTGGCAATTTCTCTTCCCCACCCCTGGGAATCAAAGGGCACCATGCCATCATGGCCTTGCTGCGCTAAGGAGTGTGCTTCGGCTTCTAACCAGTGCGCCGGGAACCATAAAAAATAGCTCATATTTTTGGCGGCAAAACTGGCCTTGGTGCGCACAGAGTAATAACGGATCCCAGGTTGATCGGGCACCCGCGGATTGAATCGTGCCATGGAATCGGTGGTCAATTCTTTTAAGAAATGCCGCTGCTCCATGTCGTAGCCAAGCACGCGAAAAAACCAGTACCAAAACCCGCGGCCATCTATTTGCCGAGCGGCCCAGTTAGCGAGCGGCGTGCCTTTATGAGGCGTGCCGATGGTGGTAATAGATACAATTTGTTTAGATTTAAAAATTGTGGCCAAAAATCTTGCGTCCAATCCACCCAAAGAGTGGGCAACAATGTTTACGGGCTTTCCCTTTAAATCTGTTTCCAGAAAATTCTTTAAAACTGCCGCCCGCTCCCCGATGCTGCCATCGGTGGAAAGTTCAGCCACGTATACGGGCGTACGTGTAGCACTGTAAAATTCCTTGATACCCCGAAAGTATTCCCCAAAATCCAAAAAACCGATTTGTAGCCTACTACCCTTCACGGTGGCGCCGTGCACGAGCACAATCGGATTCCTAAGTGGTTTTTCTCCCTCTAAGCTCGGCAAAGCTTGCGCAAGAGAAGGCAATAAAAAGAGGATCAACCAAAGCTTCATACGTTGCGAATTCCTTCTAAGGGAGAAAGCTTGGCCGCTGAGCGCGCGGGGAAAAAAGCCGCCAATAAAACAATTAAAAAGGCCGTTACAACTACGAGCGAAATAAAGAGCGGAGATATTTTCACGGGTAAACTGCGGTCGTAAAAAATATCAGGTAGCTCTATTAGGGAATGGCTGCGCAAGAAAAACGTAATGCTAAGGCCTGCGATCAAGCCGAGCACTGTGCCAATATTGCCGATCATTCCCCCTTGCACCAAAAATATTTTACCGATCTGGGCGGAAGTTGCGCCCATGGCTTGCAGAATAGCGATCTCTTTTCGCTTCTCCGTTACGGTCATTTTGAGGGAGGTCACAATATTAAAACTTGCCACAAGGATAATCATCGCGAGGATCACAAACATCGTGATGCGCTCAAGTTTTAGGGAGGCAAAAAGATGGGCGTTCAGTTGGTTCCAATCTTTCACGAGAAAATCTTCCCCAAGCTCTTCGCGAATCGCGCTTCCACTCAGTTCACTATGCTCAAAATCTTTTACACTCACCTCGATGCGATTCACTTTATTGGGGCGTCCGAGAAATTCCTGCACAGCTTCTAAAGATCCATAGGCCGTGTGCAAATCTTTTTCCGGAATGCCGCTGGAAAAAATACCGTCCACTCGAAACACACGCATCCTCGGCACACTCTCCATGGGACCTTCGGTTTCGATGGGAGAAATCACTTGCACCTTATCCCCGGGGAGCACTCCGAGTTGATAAGCCAATTCTTTTCCGATCCACAAACCATCCCGCGAAAGAACCTTGGGGCCATCCACGGCTTCCACTAATAAATGAGAAAGCACACTCATCTGGCTCTCAGAAACTCCCCGCATACCCATGCCAGCAACTTTTTTGCCCGCCCGTAAAATTGCTTCCGTGGCGAGCACAGGATTTACAGATAAAATATCGGGCGATAAGGAATACACTTTATCCACCCGCTCGGAAGGAAATTCAAAATACGCGTCCTCCACGTGAGTGGCGCGGGTGGCGAGAATATGAAATTCGCCCTGGGCCAGGCGGCTTTTGAGCGCGCCTTCAAAGCCATCCATCACGGATAGGATCACGATCAAGGTGGCCACGCCCACGGCCACACCAGCGATGGATAGGAAAGTGATCAACGACAAAAAAGCATTATTCTTTTTCGAGCGTAAATACCTAAGGCCCAGAAAAAAAGAAAAGCCCGCCATGGCTTAGTAGAACGAACCCCGGCGAGCAATATCCATGAGGGCTTGGTTTGGTTTCACGCGCTCACCGCCACCTGCGGCGGCGAATTTCGTTAGAACCTCCACAATTTTCCGGGGAGATTCACTATCAGCGTAACGGAGGAGTCCACCACGGAAAGGCGGAAAGCCCGTGCCCATGATCATGCCGAGATCCACTTCTCCCGGAGTTTTCACCACTTCTTCTTTTAGCGCGAGGGCCGCTTCATTGATCATGGGATAAAGCATCCGTTGCACAAGCTCACCATCATTTAAGCCAGTGCTCTTTGTGGTGCGCTTCGGAACCAATTGCAGAATGGAATCATCAACGCCGAGTTGTTTGCCGTTTTCATACACATAAAAACCCTTGCCATTTTTGCGGCCCAAACGGCCACTTTTAGCAATCGCTTCAGAAACAGGGCAGGCTTCGGCGCGGGCACCAAAAGCTTGGTGCAGAATTTTAGCCACTTTAGCGGCCACATCGATTCCCACTTCATCCACGAGGCGAATCGGGCCCATGGGCATACCAAAATCCAACATCACGCGATCGATGCGTTCTACGGAAACGCCTTCATCGAACAAAAACATGGCTTCGTTCATGTAGGGCAAGAGTAATCGATTCACCAAGAAGCCCGGACCATCTTTCACCACGATCGGTGTTTTGCCGAGGCGTTTGGCTAGTTCAAAAAGCGTAGCCACAGTTTCGGGAGAGGTTTTTGCGCCCGCAATCACTTCGATCAGCGGCATGCGGGATACTGGATTGAAAAAGTGGAAGCCACCCACATTCTGCGGGCGCTTAGCAACGCTTTGCATTTCCGTGATCGAAAGGGAGCTTGTGTTGGAAGCAAAGATACAATTTTCGGAAACGTGATTCTCGGCTTCCTGGAGAACCTTCTTTTTCACTTCCATATTCTCCACTACGGCTTCCACCACCACATCAAGCATGCGGAAACCGGAGAAATCCAGGGTACCACTGATATTGCCCATTTTTCCCATGAATTGGGGTTTGGTCATGCGTTTGCGTTTCAGAGCAAAACCAAAATTTTCGCCCGCTTGCTGGAGGCCTAAACCCACCGCATCCCAATTCAGATCTTTCATGCGGATAGGAATATCTTTATTGGCGAACGCCCAAGCAATTCCACCGCCCATCACGCCGGCGCCGAGCACAGCGGCCCGCTCTACTTTCCTGGCTTGCACTTCAGGGCCCACGCCATTGGTTTTCTTTACGCTTTCAGAAAGTTGGAAGAGCTCAATCAAGCGCTTCGAGATCGAAGTAACCGCGAGGAGCGCGAAAGCCTTCGCTTCCCGCCTCAAAGCCTCTTCCATTTCCACGCCGTGGATATCGGCCAAGAGCTGCAGGATTTTTAAAGGTGCGGGATATTTACCCTTACTATTTTTCATCACCTGCTTATGGGCCTGAGAGAAAATGATTTTCCGGAACGGGAAAGCTTCCATTACTTTATTCATGAAAGTGTGCACCCGACGGCCGGGTTTACCTTGATTTTTCTTCGCCCACTCAAGAGCTCGCTCATTGAAATCTTGTTGGGGTAAATACGCATCCACGAGGCCCATTTTGTAGGCGCGCACGCCGTCCACTTGTTTGCCCGTGAGAATCATATCGAGGGCAGTGGGAAGAGGCACAAGCCTTGGAAGGCGAACGGATCCGCCGAAGCCGGGCAAAATCCCGAGCATCACTTCGGGCAAACCAATTTTTACGGCTTTACTATCGCTCGCCACGCGCTTTTTGCACGCAAGGGATAGTTCAAAACCCCCACCGAGGCATGCGCCGCTAATGGCCGCCACAGTTTCGCATTTTAGTTTAGAAAAGCGATGGATCACTTGTTGGCCCGCGGTGGCTCCTTCCACGGCTTTTTCTAAAGTATCAAGACCCTTAATCAAGTTGATATCGGCGCCAGCGATGAAAATTTCACTTTTGCCGCTAGTAAGGAGAACGCCTTTAAGATTGCTGCGGGCATTTAGTTCTGCCACGTGAGCATCTAAATCTTTCAAGGCCCGCTCGGTAAAAATATTGGCCTTACTGTCTGGCTGGTCGAAGCAGAGCTCCACCCATCCTTCGCCCCGTTCGATGAGTTTGAAGTTTGTGCTCATGGTTTTATACTCCTCTTTCAACAACACACGCGCCTCCTTGCCCACCACCGATGCATAGGGTGGAGAGAGCAAACTGCTTTCCGCTCCGCTTGAGTTCTTTTAAAGCCGTTAACACGATCCGCGCGCCGCTCGATCCCACAGGATGGCCAAGAGCGATGGCACCGCCATTGGGATTAAGTTTGGCTGGATTCACTTCCCCTACTGCCTCTGAGAGTCCTAGTTTTTCTTTGCACCACTCCCGGGAAGCCATGGCTTTGGTGACTGCGATCACCTGGGCCGCAAAGGCTTCGTTGATTTCGAGCACGTCCATATCCGAAAGTTTTAATCCCGCTTTTTGAAGAGCCACATGAGTAGCGTAAGCGGGGCCTAAGCCCATGCGTTCAGGTTCATGGCCCGTAAAGGCGATAGAACGGATGCGGCCGAGAACATTATAGCCTGCGGCTTTCGCTTTTTCTGCGCTCATCATGGCCAGCACCACGGCGCCATCGGTGATCGGGCAAGCATTGCCCACCGTGACGGTGCCGTTCACGCGGTCAAAGTAGGGTTTTAGTTTTGCGAGCTGCTCGAGGCTTTGGCCTTTCCGGGGGCCAATATCTTGCTTCACGATATTTTTGTAAGAAGTGGGAATGCCCACGGGAATAATTTCTTCGCCGAGTTTGCCATTTTCCTGGGACTGCACGGCTTTCCGATGGGATTCCACGGCGAAACGGTCTTGGTCTTCCCTCGAGATACGAAATTCTTTCGCGAGGAGATCCGCGGTTTGGCCCATATTCATCCCACAGAAAGGATCCGTAAGCCCCTCTTGGATGGCCACGATGGGATTGAGGAATTTTCCGAGCGGCATCCGGAGCAGCATCGCAATTTTTTGGGGTGCAGTTTTTGCGCGCATCATCTGGGCAAAGAAATCTACCGCTTCGGGGCGATAGATGAGCGGCATACCACTCATACTCTCGGTGCCACCCACCATCATCACTTCCGCTTGGCCCGTGGCGATTTTTATATAGGCTTGTTGGATCGCTTCTAGCCCTGAGGCGCAGTTACGGTGCACAGAATAGCCCGGAATGGATTTATGCAAACCCGCTTGCATGCCCACCACGCGGGAAACGTTGGCGGCGTCTTCCGGGGAGCCCACGTTACCTAAACAAACTTCATCTACTTTAACACGCGCCTTCGGTCCGTGACCGTCCCCAATTTCCAAACGCTCCAGCAATTCTCGCATCGCCACGCGCCCGAGCTCATGGGCCCGCACTTTGGCAAACTCCGCGCCCGACTTCACGAAAGGTGTACGTACTCCGTCTACAATCACTACATCCCTTAGCCCGTTCATAGAGACTCTCCTTTGGAAATTCTCTAGTATTGTACACAGTATAGGTCCTGAAGGGCTAAGGTTTTTGGAAGCAGAAAATCAAAATAATGCAATGCGACTTCGCGGCGAAGTTGCATTGCGTAAACATACCGCTAGCACAAGAACGCACCGATTCTCCGCGCCGGCGAAGCCATGCGTCGCAAACCCCAAAATAGGAGAACCCCGTGCCAGGGGGATGGGCACAGGGTTCTTGGGGGAGGGAGATTTTAAAATTTAGAAACTAACTTTTACGGTTCCGAGGATGGAGTAAAAGCTGTTGCCAGCGATCGATCCACCTACCACTTGTTGGTCAGGAGAGATATTGGCTCCGTAACCGTTCTGCGTGAAACCGTAGTTGTTCAAAGGTTGATTCTCGGAAGAACTCAACACGTTCGAATACTTAAAGTTTGCACCCAAGGCGATGCTTTCGCCCACGCGGATCTCAGCACCCGTTTCCAAAATGCCTAAGAAAGAGCTCACTTCGTAATCTTCCAAGTTCATATAAGGGTTGTACGCGTAGGTATTGAACACCCCTTGGCGGTAATTCAAGTAGCCTTTGTTGTAACCCACACCGCCGCCGATGAAAGCGCGGAACTTAGATTCTTGTGGGAAGAGATAAAAACGCAATACTGCATCAAATACGTTTTGATTATACTGCAAAGTATTCATGCCGTAAGAGTTGTTATAACCACCACCCATAAATGGGCTGCCCATGGCGGGCGCAATGTCATACTGGGAGTAAGAGTAACCCAATACTGCAGCCAAATTCTCGCTCACGTCCATTTCGATATTCAAACCGGCCGTATAGCGGGAGTCGATGTCATAAAAATCAGAATTGATCGTGGTCCAACCGAGCACAGGAGCTAAGCGTAAACGATTGCCGAGAAGAGAAGATTTTTTCTCTTCTTGGGCCACAGATTCGCCACCCTCTTCGTCAGCTAGGGTTGGAGCGTCTTCCACGGAAATATAGCCGGGAGCCGCATTCGTGTTCACCACGCTATCCGTAACTACAGTCGTAGTCACAGGAGCTATTTGGGTCTGCTGCTGAGAAACAGCCGCACCATCATCTACGGTGATTTTAATGCGATCGAGAGTTTTAAGAAGGGCATTTTCAAATTGGGTTTGTACGTCGCCCATTTTTGTTTGGATGCCTTTATCTAAGGCAGAACCAACGGACTGGCGAGGAGCCGTTTCCAAGGCAGGCTCGTAAGCCACTTCCTCTTGCACCATCACGGGCTTTTTCACCGTTTTGGGTTTTTTCAAGATCACTACTTCATCTTCCAAAGCTGGGGCTTCGGGAGTTACGGCTTGCTCCCGCACCTCTTCACTCACCAACTCGGCCCGAAGTACTGGAACAAAGGCCACAGTAGCTAGAGACATAACAAAAAGGAGCTTTGGAAATTTCATAAACATAATCCTCAACAACATATCCGATAAAAATAATCGGTTTTGTAACAACGTTGGGAGTTTATACAAATTGACTTAATAAGTCAACTACTATCTGGTATAGTCCCCCGCCACCCCCCATCTGGATAACTAATTGATTTTAAACAATAATTTTAACAATAAAATATAACTATTTGATTTTATTAGTAAAACCCCACTAGTGCCCGCCCCCCGTATCGCACTTAAATAGCCGAAATTCCAAAGTTTTTTATTTTCCTTCACGCCCCTACCATTTATAAGAAGAGAAATCTTCCAGGAGCTCTAGCCCATGAGTAATGCTATTTTTCGCGTACCCACCCCCGTGAACGAACCCGTTTCTCCTTATATAAGAGGAGACAAAGCCCGCCTGGAGCTAGAAGCCCAAATCCGCTCTTTCCGCAGCCAAACCCTAGAAATCCCCCTGATCATTGGCGGAAAAGAAATTTTTACGGGCAAAAAAACCAAAGCCATCGAGCCCCACCGCCACAACCATGTGCTGGCGGAAGTGCACCAAGCCGGTGCGAAAGAAGTGGAACTCGCCTTGAGCGCTGCTACTAAGGCCCAAAAAGAGTGGGGATCTCTCCCCTGGCAAGAGCGGGCCGCTGTGTTTTTAAAAGCTGCGGATCTTTTAGCGGGAAAATACCGCCCCATCCTCAACGCCGCCACCATGCTCAACCAGTCGAAAACTTGCCACCAAGCAGAGATCGATGCCGCCTGCGAAATGATCGATTTTTTCCGCTTCAACGCCGCTTTTTTGCAAAAAATTTACGAAGATCAGCCCTTAAGCTCCCCCGGGGTTTGGAACCGCATGGAGTATCGGCCCTTAGAAGGCTTTGTTTTTGCAGTTTCCCCCTTCAACTTCACTTCCATTGCCGGCAATCTCACCACAGCTCCGGCTATGCTAGGCAACGTAAGCCTCTGGAAACCAGCAGGCACTGCCCTCTATTCAGGCTATTGGATCATGAAACTTTTAGAAGAAGCGGGCCTTCCTCCCGGTGTGATTAATTTCATCCCCGGCCAAAGCTCCGAAATCGCCCCACAAGTGCTGCAACACCGGGATCTGGCGGGCGTGCATTTCACGGGATCCACCGGTGTTTTCCACGACATTTGGAAAACCATCGGCAACTCCATCAGTAACTACCGTTCTTTCCCCCGTCTCGTGGGCGAAACCGGTGGCAAAGATTTTCTTTTTGCTCACGCAAGCGCCAATGCCCAAGAAGTGGCCACGGCTCTTGTGCGGGGGGCGTTCGAATACCAAGGTCAAAAATGCTCTGCGGCCTCCCGGGCTTATATCGCCAAATCCCTCTGGCCTGCCGTAGAAAAAGAAATGCTTGAGCAGCTTGGCGAAATCAAAGTGGGCGATCCCACAGATTTCTCTAACTTCATGGGCGCTGTGATCGATGAGAAGAGTTTTACGAAACTCACCTCTTATATAGAGAAGGCCCGAGCGAGTTCCGAATCGAAAATTATTTTTGGCGGCAAAGGCGATAAATCTACCGGCTACTTTGTGCAGCCCACGGTGATCCTCACCACCAATCCCAAAGCCCCCACCATGTGTGATGAGCTTTTTGGACCAGTGCTCACTGTGTTTGTGTATGAAGACAAAGATTTCGCCGCCACTTTAGATCTTTGCGACGAAACCTCTCCCTATGCTCTGACCGGCGCTTTTTTTGGCAAAGACCGCGCGATCATTCACCAAGCCATGAAGCGCTTGCGGCACTCCGCAGGAAATTTTTACATTAATGATAAACCCACAGGAGCTGTAGTGGGCCAACAGCCCTTTGGCGGCGCCCGGGCTTCCGGCACGAACGACAAAGCGGGCTCCGTGCTCAATCTCTTGCGGTGGACGTCTCCAAGAACCATCAAAGAAACTTTCGCTCCACCCACGAACTATCACTATCCTTTCTTAGATTAGAAAGTTCGAACCAATTCAATCGGACACCCCGATTGACGCCAAGCATAAATAAGTTTCATGAACTTTTTTGGTGTCGAATTGCCCCTTGTTTGATTTTTAACCCCCACTTTTCTCCTCTAACTCCTTTAAAGCCCCTCGGCACGCTGGCATCTGCTTTGCTTATGAACGCCGTTTTTTTGGATGGAGGAAACAAAGTGAAAAGAAATTATTGGTTGCTCTGTATACTGAGCCTATTTTTTTGGCTGCCGCCGGCAGCCCAAGCCCTGGATTTTCGCGCCTTAGAGGAAAGCGTAGATTCCGCGCTGATCGAATCAGTGGAATCTGCAACTGCCCCTGAGCTTAACCCAGCTTCTGCTACCGCCGATGGCGACTTCCTCTACGATGAAGAAGATTTTGCCATGACATATGGTCAATACGCCGAAGCCCAAGTGGAGTTAGCGCAAGATACTACTAGCGCTATCACCTGGGAGGCCTCCGGTGCCGGACTCCCTCCCGGACTCGAACTAGAAGACTCCTACGATAAACGTGTTCTTATTTTCGGTACTCCCAAATTCACGGGCACTTGGTGTTTCACCTTAAGCGCCACCACAGAAGACGGATCCGTACAATCTGCCGAAGAGCTTTGTTTTAGCGGCAACGATAATGAAGCCGAATCCTATCCTAGATTCTCACTCCCCTCTTATTTGCCTGATGTTCTCGTATCCCAAAATTACCAGCAAAGAATTTTTGTTCAAGCTGGCGAAGGCAACACCTATGTAGGCCAAGTTCTAGACGAAGAAAATCTAGCCGAAGGCCTGCAAGTATTGCATCGCACGGAAGGCGGCTACTTCTCTGTTAAAGGAAAGTTCCCTGAGCCCGGCCTTGTTCGTTTTGGTATCTATTTAATTGACTCCAATAATGCAGAAAACTACCGCCAATTCCATATCAACGTGGAGCCAAAAGCGCCGGAATATTCCTGCCCTCCCGGTTACTACTTTGACCCAGATCTCGGCTACTGCGTACAAGATAGCCCACGCTCCTGCCCCTCAGGCACTTACTACGACCCAGATACGGACTCTTGCATCCAGTACCCCGCCCCTCCTCCATATGTTCGTTGCCAAAGAGGCTACTACTACGATCCTTACTTAGATCGCTGCGTGCGGGCCAACTATCCTCGTTGCCCCATCAACTACCGTTGGGACGACTACCACAACCGTTGCGTACGCCTACCCACCACTTGCCCTCCTGGCTATAAATATAATTGGTATACGGGCCATTGTGAATGGCGCTACCCTGATCGTGTTTGTCGTCCCGGCGAACGCTATGACTGGGTAAGAAACCGTTGCGAAAGAATTCCTCGCGGTTGCCCTCCCGGCTGGCGCTGGGATTCAAGAGATGATCGCTGCGAACCCAGTGAACGCCCACGGCACTGCGGACCCAATGAAGTTTGGGACCCAAGACGTGACCGCTGCATTCCTCGCTCCCGGGTCTGTGGCCCTGGAACTGTATACGATCCACGATTAGACCGCTGCGTTCCCCGTCGCCCACGGCATGATTGCCCTCCTGGACAATGGTGGAATCCTCGGCAAGGCCGCTGCGAATCCGTAAACCATCCGATGCCTCGACCAATGCCGATGCCGCCGGATCACCCAAACCCAATGCCGCGTCCGATGCCGATGCCGCCAGATGGTCCTCGGCCAATGCCAATGCCTGATCCCGATCAGCCTCGGCCAATGCCAATGCCTGATCCCGATCAACCTCGGCCAATGCCAATGCCCGATCCCGATCAACCTCGGCCAATGCCAATGCCTGATCCCGATCAGCCTCGGCCAATGCCAATGCCCG
>CAYQES010000037.1:0-16978 GCA_964416595.1 uncultured Bdellovibrionales bacterium
GGCCGAAAGGTTTTCATTTGGATATAGGTACCAGAATAACTTCCATAGGAAATGAAGATCCCAAGAAGACGCTCGGATTAATGTTGTCTAGTGAAGGTATTTTTCTTCCTGATCCTGATAATAAAATAATTAATCTATTAAATTCTTCTGAATTTTCAGTACAAGAAGCTAATAAATTACTTTTCGACGAAGCCATCATCTGGCCCATTTATCATTTTTCTATGGGCTTCTGGGTCAAAGAGGGGATTGATTTAAGCCGATATAATCAACAATTGCCTTTGAGCGAACTCCAATGGATCGGCGCTAAATAACCTGCCTCACCAATCGAAACTACTGCCCGCAGCTTTCATTTATAATTTTAAATCCATCTAGATTCGCGAGTCCGCAAGGGGGATTGTCTTTCCGTTTTGAGCGCTGGGGAATGGGTGTGAAGTGGCAGCCATTGGAGAGATTGATAACGTACTTTTCATCCTTGGCAACGATGAGATTGCACTTGGTTTGTTTTTTTAAGCCAAGAAGAAATTTTTTTTTTCACTTAGGGCTTTATCTTTAAAAATGGAGACGAGTTTTTTATGTTGATGATCCAAGTATGCGCCCATGGTTGGGTTCCCTTTTTTATCTAACAAATCACTACAAGATATTTCTACCTGCTTTTTGGTCGATTGCGTTGGTTGCGGCGGTTTTTGCCTTGCTGCTCTCTGTGGAATTAGCTAATTCTTTTGCTATGAGCTCAATGGAATTGATTATTAGTGGCCGGGAACGGGATTTGGGTGGGTTTTCTGTGAGGCGTATTTTGCCTCATTCTGCCCATCGTATGGTGGGTCCGTTTATTTTCTTTGATCATATGGGTCCCGCTGAATTTGCGGTGGGAGAGGGAATGAATGTGCGCCCTCATCCTCACATTCATTTGGCCACTGTGACGTATTTATTTGAAGGAAAAATCCATCATTTGGATAGTTTAGGTTCTGATCAATGGATTGAGCCTGGGGCGATTAACTGGATGACAGCTGGCATCGGTATTGTGCATTCGGAGCGTACGTTGGGAGAAACCAGACGGTTGAATGGAATTCAATGCTGGGTGGCCCTCCCTGCAGAGCATGAGAACACAACACCTAGTTTTACCCATCACCCCGCCATGAGCCTCCCAGAATTTTCCTGGGAAGGCGCGCGCCTTAAGCTTTTATTGGGCAAAGCTTTTGGCAAAGAAAGCCCCGTGCCCGTGCATTCGGAGCTTTTTTATTTGGATGCCGTTTTGCCTAAGGGGAGAAATTTTTCTCTCGAACTAGAAGCACAAGAGGGCGCGGTATATGTGGCGCAAGGGAAAATCAAGATAGAGGATAAGGATGTGGGTCCTTACAGTATGGTGGTGGGAAAAGAAGGAAGTGTCTTGAAAATAGAAGCCCAAGAAGATTCCCGCCTTATATTGTTGGGTGGGAAGCCCGTGGGAAAGCGTTATATTTTCTGGAATTTCGTTTCTAGCTCGGAGGAGAATTTGGAGGCTGCAAAGAGGGATTGGGCTAAGGGCCCCGGGCCCAAAGGAAGCCGTTTCCCCAAAGTCCCTGGGGATGAAGCAGAGTTTATTCCGCTGCCTGAATGATCACACCCAAATAATCCTACCCTCAGTTTTCCTAGGCGGCACAGGCGGCTCATGGGCGGCGTAGCCGAGAGTGAGTCCGCAAACTAGTTTCCAATCCTCCCGCTCCACGCCTAAAAATTTCCGCACGTCTTTTTCTACTTCCAGCGGACTCCCCATGATGCAGCTACCAAGGCCTTCGTGTTCGGCGGCGAGCACCATGTTTTGCACGGCCAGATACACGTTCCCCACTTGGGTTTGGGGGTGGTCTTGGTTGTTAAGCTCGGCGAAGGCCATGATTACTATGGGTGCATCACCTAAGGTGTAAAAGAAACGTTCCGTGAATTTATATAAACTAGGTTTTAACTGTTTTTCTAAATTGTCTTTGATGGAGAGCCAGCTCTTTTGGCTGAACTGTAAATACTCTTGGCGCTTTTCTCCTCGTAAAATAAAGAAACGCCAGTTCTGTAAGTTTTTTCCCGAGGCAGCCCACATGCCCGCCTCTAGTACTCGTTGCAAAACATCCGGCGGGATTTCTTTGGGCTCGTAAGCGCGGATGCTACGGCGTTTTTTGATTAGTTGGTAGATATCCACAGGGCGCTCCTAAAAATGAAAATAATTGTCCCCACCATTGTCGTATAGAGCGCGGGGATCAAAAAGGCAACGCCACACTTGGGCATATTTATTCCAGGGGCCTGGTACGGAGCGGTCTACTACCAGAGGAGGCGCCACTAATAGGGGGCTGCAGGATTTTTTCAGGCGCTGGTCAAAAAGACTTTTACCTTCCGCTCCAGCAAAATAAAGGAGACGGCGCTCATTGCGATTGGCCGGAGCTCCTAATGCACTTTCTTGCACGGAGCGTTGGTATTCTAGTACGTGGATGTTGCGACCTAACTCCACAGCGGCTTTCCGCATAGCTTTTTTCGAATTGGCTGCGGCGGCAAAACCATAGGCGCGGAAGTCTGCGCTTTCTTGCCAGAGTACTACAACGGAAACTTTTTTAATGGGACTCACGATCTCGATCCCTTGCACTTTTTCCCAGGGCACGGAAACTAATGTTTGATGGTCCAATTTCCCTTCCCACCATGCACTCAACGACCAGCGCTCTGTGGCTTCGAAATAGGCTGTGGCCCGAGCAGAGCGAGCCACTAAACCGGGAAAGGCGGCAAAGCCCGTGGTGGAGGGATCGAGGTCATAGCAGAGGGCGATTTTTTGCTCTGGATTTTGGTAGGCCTCATTCCACGCCCAGCGCTCCAGGGCTTCGGAAATAGCTCGGTAAATGGCTTCGGCGCGATAAAGTGAAGAGCCTGAGCCATGGGTATTGCCATAGAGGTGATTTATTTCTTTTTGGTAACCCGTGGATTCATGGAGGGTGGCAAAAGCTTCATACATTTTTTCTCCTAGGCGTGTGCTTTCACGGGCGGAGAGTGTGGCGATTGGGCCACCATAATCGTGATGAATTTTGGCGTATAAAAAAGGCGCCAAATTAATTTTTTCCCAAAAGAACATAGGGCTTCCCTATTTGTGCTGCTAAACTAAAACACATGATATCAGTTTCTTTTGTAAGTCCCAAGGGTCCAGTATTACGATTTCTGCAGGCAGTGTGTTTGTTGCTGGCTTTATTGGTGGTTTTATTTTTTCTCCGCCACTCTCTCACCACTTTTGCACAATCTTTTCGCCTAGATTTCGAGCGGCAAAGTTTTATTGAATTGAGCCGGGGTGAAACCTTTGTGGTGGCGAGAAAGCTAGCGGCTTTAGCCAAGGGCAATCAGATCAATTGTGTGACTGCCACAAAAAATGGCATCGTTTTTTTTGAAGAAAAAAAAGGCAATTGCGCAGCGGGTTTTTTCCGAACAGAAGAAAAAGTAGTGGAGGCCAATCAGGGCATTGAAATTGCCTTCACTTTGCGCCTGCAGGATGAACTGTTCTATGGATTTTTGCTATTTGTGGCGCTGCAATTGGCTCTGGCTGCGGCTACTTTTTTAGCTCAGTGGCAGGCGGTGCGGGCGGAGAACCAGCGGGATTTGGAACTTGCAGCCTTGGCGCGACAAGTGGGCCACGACATTCGCTCTCCTCTAGCGGTATTGACACATTTTTATCGACAACAACAAGAAGAAGGTGTGGCCGGGAAAGCCCTCGATCGTTTGCGGGAATTAGTGGATCATTTGTTGGGGGAAAAGCGAATTACTGTGGCTCAAGGATCTTTGCAAAAAATACTACAGGAAGCAATTGCGGAAAAATCCTTGGAGTTTGGGGAAAAAGTGCAAATAAAAATGGATTTTTCCGATGATCCCATTCTCCCCGGCGATAGCTTTATGTGGAAGCGAACATTTTCGAATGTATTAAATAATGCCATTGAAGCCAGTGAGCCTAATGTGGCTGTGGTGTCTATTGATCTTCAACAAAAAAATCATCAATGGGTTTTATCCATCCAGGATAACGGTCGCGGGATTCCTCCGCATATTTTGCCTAAAATCGGGCAAAAGGGTTTTTCGTTTGCAAAGGGCAGGGGCTCGGGGTTGGGTCTTTCTTCGGCGGTGGATTTTATAAAAAGTGTGGGTGGGGATTGGGAGGTTCATTCCCAAGAGGGCAAAGGCACAAGGGTCTCCTTTTCTTTTCCCGTTAACCAAAACGTAATTTTGGTGGAGGACGATTTGGCCCTGGCCACTTTATGGAAAAAGGCGGCGGAAAAAAAGGGCATACAACTGCAGCACTACGCCCATCCCGATGAGCTTCGCCGAATGCTGGGAGAAATTTCTGCCACAACTACCGTATACTTAGATGTGGAATTTGCCGGCGACTCGGCGGCCGCGTTTCGTTTAGGGAAAGACTTAAAAAAGCGGGGGTTTAGGGTCTATCTCTGTACGGGGTACAATCCTAGCCACTTTCAAGATCTACCGTGGGTGGCTGGAGTAATGGGGAAGGAGCCACCCTGGCCATAGATTGTGCGAGGTTAATGGTGCAAACGAAGAGGTAAAAATCAAAAATAAAATCTAATAAATAGGATTTCAGACTAATTGTAGTTTTTGTTAAAGTAAGAAATCCGTCTAGCTCCAAGAGCTTAAATATTTTTATTAAATTCCTACGTAGGCTTTTATTTTTCGTCTCGAGGTGGGATCACGTCGTTCAAAAATTTTAAGCATGTCTTCGTTTAACTCGATCTGATGCTTTGTTATCCTCGTTTTAAACATTTCTTTAAAATTAAAAATTTTTTTTGTTAAACCTAGAACCATGGCAGGGCTCGCTTTATTCGACATTGGATCTCTCTTTTGCTTTTTTGTAAATTTAGGTCGCATGTAATTTTTAAATCCCATAAATAAAATAAAGTTCTCCTGCATGGCTACAGAGTGTTTCGAGAAGGCGATCGTTTCTCTTTTAAAGGCGCATAAGTGGTGTCGAGAAAGCATGTCTAAGTGATTCACAGCGAATAGATTATTGCGATAATTTCTATATTTCTTAGCAGGGGTAATGCAATGAGTTACTTTATCGAACTTTTCGTTTCTTAAAACTTCCCGATATGCGTAGTGATTGTCGGTGTAGAGCGTAAAGTTATCATTCTTTAAGAGCAACCTTTCAAATACCTTTTTTGCTCCCCTATGTATCTCGCCTTTTGGGTAGGGGCCAAATTCTTCTTCTAGACGCTTCTTTTTTTTCTTCTGCCGCAAACTCATCCTCCCTTTTCTGTTCATAGAAGAGAAGCTAAAGTCGTAAGTAAATAGAGATTCTTTGCCTACGGCGTGATTAATGTTGTTCGGATCATACTGGCTGTAGGAAAAATTTTCCAATCCGTCAAAGACAATGGGTTCTTGTATTCGATTGGCACTTAAATCTTCAGCTTGTCGTAAAATAATCCATCGAGACATTTTGCTTATACGTTGACGAATCGTAGGCTCAGAACAATTGAGCTCTCTTGCTATTTGTAGGTGAGTAAAACCACCTCGATGAAGTTTGAAAATTATCTCATAATTGTCATTAAGGCGATCTCGGTAGATAAGAGAGAAAAAAGAAGAAGAAAAGCTACAAAAACAAGACTTACAGCTATAACGCATGGTTACATACGGAAACCGCGCAATCCTCCTTTTACCTCGACTAAAGAAGAAAGGGTCTGAAGGCAGGTTCTTTTTAAAATGATAGGTGCACTTAGGATTTGCGCAATAAGGGGGTACAAATCTTTTAAGACTTGCTTCGACTTGTACTGCGCTTGGGGGATTGGACCGCATAATCCCGGATCAGCAGAGTTTATGCCGTTTCTTTTTCTACTATATTATAGAGTTTTTTACTCTTTTCTTTCCTGGCGTTCGATTTTCGATCTAAATTAATCATCTTTCGATCACTTCTTCTTGCACCATTATCCTCGCACAATTAAAGATAGAGCATGGCTGTTCCCATTCCCAACAAACTCTTCATGATCGATATCGAAACCACGGGCATTGATCCGCTCAAAGAAGTGGTATTGCAAATCGCGCTCATGGAAATGAATTTTATCGGCGGTTTTTGGGAAAAGGGGAAAACCTTCAATTTTTTCCAACACACCCCCCAGAAGCCCACCACAAAATTCGCTATCGAGCACATGAAGGAAATCTACGACCGCTGCAATAAAGCGCCTTTTGTGGAGCCCGCAGAAGTGCGAAAGCGCATAGTGGAGTTTTGTGTGGAATGCGGCTCGAATCCGCCGAATATTTTTTTCGCCGGATGGAACGCAGGCATCTTCGATATCCCTTTCCTCGCGCACCACGGTTATATCGTTCCCGCTAAATACGAAAACGATAAATTAGAAGGCGATGCGCACTACCGCATCTATGAAATTAGTGGTGCTTTAAATCTTGTGGCGAACGTGAAGGGCAATAATGAGATCAATGCGGTCTTGAAAGAGGCTCAGAAGATGTCACCAAAATTAGAAGGCAATCGCCACGATGCGCTCTTTGATTGTGAGCGCCAAATGCATATTTTAAATGCGCTAATTAAAATGCTCCGGCCGTAAAAAATGGCAAAAATTTCCCGTATTCCTGTGCTTGGATCCTTCTATTCCCGCTTGCAGCGGCAGGGTGTGGAGGATTTTCTCCTGCAGCATGCTTTGAATGGCGGCAATGGCTATGTTTGTGTGGCCAACGTGCACACCACCATGATGGGTTTTTTTGAGCCCTCTTACCAACAAATCACCAATGAATCTTTGCTCTCTATACCCGATGGCATGCCGTTAGTGTGGGCCATGCGTTCTCTCGGTGCAAAAGAACAGGATCGGGTGCGGGGTCCATCCCTCATGCGAGATTTGGTGGTAAGGGGAAAAGCGCAAGGAGCCAGGCATTACCTCTACGGCGGTAGCTCGAGCACGATCGAAGCCTTACAAAAAAAACTACAAACGTTGGCTCCAGGCATAGAAATCGTGGGCGCGGAAAGTCCGCCCTATCGACCCGTGGAAGAGATTACGGCGCAAGAGTGGGATGTGATTGCCGAGAGGATTAATAAAACAAAGCCTCATTTTGTGTGGGTGGGCTTAGGGGCTCCCAAACAAGAAATATGGATGTGGCAGCAGCGGGCGCGAATAAAGGGCGTGATGCTGGGGGTGGGAGCTGCCTTTGATTTATTGTCGGACAAAATCCCAGAGGCTCCACAGATGATGCAAAGGATGGGATTAGAATGGCTATATCGCTTGTGGCGGGAGCCGGGGCGCTTGTGGCAGCGGTATGTGTTGAATAATCCGCTTTTTCTTTTGCTGTGGGCGAAGGATTGGTTTTTTTATGTATTGGTGGGTAGAAGAGAATCATAAGCGCTCATCCGCCACCAAATAGCCAGCCACACCCAAATATCTCCCCGGGCCACATTGCCAATCCCAAAAGCCACTAAACAAAAAAACACAGAAGCAGAAGCCAGGGCGCCTAGGTTCATTAAGTCTTCTGGTTTTTGCCACCAGGATTGCGCCAGCCGCAACAGGAAAAAGATTCCGGCTAGGCCATAGAGCACGAGCGCAGGCACACCGCCTTCAGCTAGCAATTGCCCCCAGATGCTCATGATGATTTCATTGCCGTATTGAGCGGGGTTAAAAGGGGGGTTGTGGGGATGGTTTTCGTCGCTGCGGGTTTCGGTCCAATATTTATAAGAAGCGCCGAGCCCTGTGCCTAGCCAGTGAGTTTCTTTGGCCATTTGCCAGGCGTAGAGATGGGCACGGAGCCGAGAGTTGGCTGAACCATCGTTGCCTGTGTACACGCTTTGCACCAAACTTTTATCCAGTGCTTTCTGCTGAGTTTTGGGGATAGAAACAAAATAGATGCCTGCGGTAGTGCCTACGGCTAGCACGAGCATAAGTAGTTCTTGCCAAGGGTATTTTCTTTTGCGCCAGCCATACAAAAAGAGAATTAAGAAAATTCCTACCACTAAACTCACCCAGCCAGTGCGTGAAGTTACAATGATGAGGCTAAAGAGCCCCAGCATAAGAATGAATAAATAGGGCCAGCGTCGTGCTTTGGGCAAAAGAGTAAAAGAAGAATAGGTGAGTAGCAGTGAAAAACAAAAAAACACGGCGATGTAACTTGGCTCGAAAGCAAAAGCATGGGGGCGAGAAACTCCCCACTTTAAAATTTCATCTTGGTTAAATCCGATTAAGCCATGGGTAAAACCGAATTGATAGGCCACATGATCCACCAAAACAACGCTGACGTGGAATCCTAGTACAACCCACACGAATTGTAACAAGCGTTCTCTGGGCAAAACGGGCGTCAAGAGCGCGGCGGTGTACCAAATGGTGCATAGGTTGAAAGCGATCCAAGCGGCATAGAGCGAGCTTTTGAGCGGGAACACGCTCCAAGGGGAACTTAAACCGTAATAAAGCACCAATGCTAGAATGCTCAAAGGGAAGAGGTGGCGAAAGGGTTGTAGTAGGTGAGCCAAACCCCGCTTTCGCTCGCCAAAGATTGCTAGCAAGAAAGCGGAAAAAAATAATAGTTGGTGAGCTTTTAGGGTGAAGCCCCCTAGCTCTAATGTGAGAACCCGATCCCAAGTGCAGGTGAAAAAACCAAGGAAAAAAAACCAAACTGCAAGTTGCGAGAGGTTTTTAATCATTCTTTACCCAATATACAGTGAGTAAGGAATTACCCAAGGGCAGGCCCAGGGTTTTGTGTAAGAAATCATCGATGGGGCGAATGATCGGGCAGAGAAATTCAAATGCCTTTACGTTTTCCACGCCAATATTTTTTTTGCCTAGCAGTTTGCCGTTAATACACCAACCCACCAAAGCTGGAATATTCATATAGCGGCTATAATAGTTTTTTCGGGAGAGCGGTCCACCGCCCGCCTGTAGAAGTAGAGAGCGGAAATTACTGTCAGAATAGCGGCGGAAGTGGCCAAATTCCTTATCCACGGGGGTATAGGCCCAAGGGTGTGCGGGTGCAAGTGTCACGATTCTTTTAGGCCCCGGGGCTTTGCTGTTCAACAGAAGCGTGCGTAAGTCTTTTAGTAGGGAAACATCATCTGGCACGTGCTCCAGCACATTAAAGGAAACTACGGTGTCTAGATTTTCTTGCTCCAAACCTTGGCCAGAAATGCCATCGAGCTTGCGTACGGAAAGGGGGCCCTGAGGATGAAATTTTTCGTTAAGATTTTTTACGAAGCTGTCTTCCACGTCGGAAAGAATCAGGCGCTCTCGCAAAGGCAGGTGTTGGGACATATTTCCGATGCCGGATCCGAGCTCCAGGATTCTTTGGCCGAGAAAGGGCATCACGGAATCAATCAGCCATTTTTGGTAACGGTGGGCGTTGGCTAGGGCTTGCAGTTCAAAAGGAATTGGGGTTGCTGGGGCGGGCAGGCTGTTCATGGGGAATTAACGCAAAAGATTGAAGCGTAAGATATGCCATAGGGCGGCCACTCCATCTTTCCAAGTGATTTTTTTTCCCTCTTCGTAGGTTCGCCCATGGTAGCGCACGCCCACTTCGAAGATGCGGAGTTTCAGTTTGGCCACTTTGGCCGTGATTTCTGGCTCGAAGCCAAAGCGATTGCTTTCCACTTGAATGCGTTTCAAAACATCGGCCCGGAACACTTTGTAGCAAGTTTCCATATCGGTGATGTTAAGGTTCGTGAGGCAATTAGAGAGGAAAGTAAGAAGTTTATTCACCAAATAATGATGGAAGTATAGCACCCGTCGTTCTTGGCCGATAAAGCGGCTGCCAAATACTACATCCGCGTAGCCTTTTACGAGGGGAGAAAGGAGGGCTGGGTAATCTTCGGGGTCGTATTCTAAATCCGCATCTTGCACGAGCACAAAATCCCCGCTGGCTTTGGCAAAACCTGTTTGGAGGGCTTTGCCTTTGCCGCCGTTTTTTTCATGGAAAAAAAGTTGGAAAGATTGTTGGGCTTGCAAGCCGATTTGGGTGGCCGGATTTGCCTGAATCGTGCGCAGGATTTCCCTTGTGCCGTCAGTGGAACAGTCATCGATCACCACAAGTTCCAAGGCCTTGATTTCTTTTGGTAGGGGGGCGTTCACTACCTTTTGCAAAAGAGTTTGCACTAGGGCGCGTTCATTATAGCAGGGCACAATAATAGACAATTTCATGGGAGCTTTCGGTTTAGCTTAGGTTGATCTAGCAACCAAGGTTTTTCCCAATAAATGCATAGCGTTATTTGGCGGCCGTACTCATGGGGAGTCCTTTTCATCTGTCTTAGTATATGCGAATCTCTTAGGCGTGAAATCCAGTATTTTCGGGTTCCTGCAACGACTGGTGGATTTGGTCGCCATCATCTTAAGCTTTTGCTTAGGCTATTGGTATTACCATCTCACCAACGATCGTTCAGTGCCGTACAGTTTTTTTGAGTTCACTTGGTTTGGCGCCTTTACGGGCGTTTTATTCCTCGTGGTTTTTCATTCCTTACGTTTGTACGAAAACACCGTGAGTCTTTTGCATGTGGTGGAAACCAAGCGGCTCTTGATCGGTTGGATCTTGGGTTCATTGGTGCTTTTTGCTTCCACCTTCTATTTCCGTTTCTTAGATTTGTCCCGGATCATGGTCACGAGCTCGCTAGTGATTTCTTTTATGCTATTGGTGTTAGAGCGAAGTGTGATGTACCACCTGCATCTTTTGGCCCGCGTGAAGAGCGGCCGTGGCAAGCCCGTGATCATTTATGGGGCGGGAGTGGTGGGAAAACACCTTTACAAACGAATTTACCATTCTCCCGGCTTAGGATTGCAGGTGGCAGGTTTTCTCGACGACGACAGCCGCCTGTGGGGTAAGTTCCTGCATATCGGCGAAGTGCGCCGTCGCAATGGCAACGTGGTGCTAGGCGGACTAGAAAAGCTAGAGGAATTAAAAGCTAAGGGTAATGTGCATGAAGTATTTGTGGCGTTGCCCAATGCTCCCTATCAACGCACTTTAGACATCGTGCAAATGTGCCGTAAACATGGACTCAATGTTTCCGTGGTGCCACCTACCTATGGCCATCAAATGCACAATCTAGAAGTGGAAGATATTGGCGGCATTCCCGTGATTCGAGAAAAAGAAACCCATCCCCATCTTTTGTACCCGTTCTTTAAGCGATTATTTGATATCGTCGTAAGCTCTGTGGCGTTATTGGTTTTAAGTCCGATCTTTTTAGCGATCTGGTTAGCGCTAAAATTGGATAGCCCGGGCCCTATGATTTTCCGCCAAAAACGGGTGGGCTTGCATGGAAAGCAATTTGATTTTTTTAAATTCCGCACCATGACCTTAGATTCCAATCCTTACGCGCTTACTCCTACTAGTTCCGATGATCCACGAATCACGCGCTTTGGCCGCTGGCTCAGGCGTTCGAGCTTGGATGAGCTGCCACAATTTTGGAATGTGATCAAAGGCGATATGAGTATCGTTGGTCCCCGTCCAGAAATGCCGTTTATTGTTTCTGAGTATAACGACGAACAAAAAGAACGGCTAAAAGTGAAACCGGGAATCACAGGGGTTTGGCAAATCAGCGCCGTGCGTGGTGAACCGATCCATGCCAATATGGAATACGATCTTTTTTATATCGAGCATCGCTCCATTCTGCTGGATATTATCATCATGGTGAAAACCATCGCTACGGCCATCCGGGGCATTGGCGCTGTATAAGCCCGCCATGATTTCTTCCTTGAAAAAAATCGACAAAGAAATGCTTGTGCAACTCTGTGCGGTGCTGGTGATCGTTGCCGCTTTTCTATTGGCGTTGCCTTCTTTATGGATTCCTTTGGGATTGCCACCTGAAGGTGATGCGGTGGACTACCGTATTCCACTCGTGCGCTGGATCTTGCGGCATGGGGAATTTCCGAACTGGCCGTGGTCTATGGTGGATGACTATCCCTCTTTGGGTGAACTGCTCATGGTGCCCTTGTATGGCATCCATCCCTCCCTTGCGCGGTTCGTGCCGATCTTAGGGTATTTAGGGTTTGCTGCCGCATTGGGAGCGGTTGGTGCGGCTTTGGGCCGGGGCCAGCTGAAAGCCCGAACGCTTTTTCTCGTGGGAGCTGCCTGGGCGCTTTGCTTAAGGCCCGCCGCTATTCAATCAAATTTATTGATGGTGGACACACTGGCATCTGGCTTTTTAGTGGCTTCCCTTGCCGCTATTTTTTGGGAGCGGGCACTGTGGGCCGGGTTTTTCGCGGCTTGTGCTATGGCCACCCGTTATACCACTTGGGGCTCCGCCGCTTTTTTACCGATTTTACTTTTTATATTGAGCACGCCTGCTCTTCGTTGGCGAAGGGTTTTCCAGTTCTGTTTGGTGGCGGCCTTGGGGGCCTTGCCTTTTATGGTGCGGAATTTCCTTCTTAATGACGGGCATCCTTTTTTTCCCGTGGACGCCCCAGAGATTTTTGGTCCCATGGGCGTGAACGGTTATGGTCGTGGCAACGATTGGGTGAGCCTGCTGCGTTTGCCGTTCGATATCCTCTACACCAACACGGTAGTGAAGGGGTTTTACGACTATACCGTGGGAAAATTTTTCTATTTGCAGCTGATCGTTTGGGCGGGAGTTTTGTTATGGACCAGGAAAGTGCGCGCTCCCCGGCGGCTGGAGTGGTTGGCGCTGGCTTTTGTGCTCGTGCATACCCTGATTTGGTTTTATAGCGGCCAGCAAATGCGTTTTTTGGTGCCCGCTTTGGCTGTTTTGCATCTTTTTTTCCTCTGGCCTTTGGTGCGTTTTACCTATGTATTGGCCGGTCTCACGCTGGTGGGGGGGCTTTCGGTTGTCTCCATCCAAAAGCCTTCGCTACTCATGGTTCTTAAGGGAGAGGAGCATTTCTTCTCCGCAGAACAGCGCCGCGCAGCAAATTGTTTTGAGCGGGCGGGTGTGGGGCAGGATCCCGTGGCCTATGTGGCTCGGGATAATATGTTGGGCTATTTTGATTCGGATTTTTACTTTCTGCCGCCCCATCCCTATGCCACTCCCATAGCAAATGGCTTACGGCCACCTTGGATCTATAGCCAAAAACCCCGGCAAGGCTATGAGCCCTGGCCCCCCGAAGAACCCTGCATACTCAAGGCGAAGGGCTAGTATTTCCTTCTTAGCCATGAAGTGATAGTTTGCCTTTTTCAAGAAAGGCCAAAGATGAAAAAAGCGTTTATAACAGGGATTACGGGCCAAGATGGATCCTACTTGGCGGAGCTTTTATTAGAAAAGGGCTACGAGGTGCATGGCCTCATTCGTCGTTCGAGCACCTTCAATACTTCCCGGATCGATCACATCTATCATGATCGTCACGAGCGCAATGCCCGGCTCTTTTTGCATTACGGAGATCTCTCCGATGCTACCAATTTAAATCGACTGCTGAAAACCATTAAGCCCGAAGAGATTTATCACCTGGGCGCCCAGAGCCATGTGGGGGTTTCTTTTGATATCCCCGAATACACCGCGGACGTTACGGGCACAGGCACCATTCGTTTGCTCGACGCGATTTTGGAAAGTGGAATTCCTACCCGCTTCTACCAAGCTTCAAGTTCCGAAATGTTTGGTATGGTGCAAGAGGTTCCGCAAACGGAAAAAACTCCTTTTTATCCCCGCAGCCCCTATGCCTGCGCCAAAGTGTATTCCTATTGGATCACCGTGAACTATCGGGAAGCCTATAAACTGCACGCTTCTAACGGCATTCTTTTTAACCACGAAAGCCCCCGCAGAGGCGAAACTTTCGTGACCCGCAAAATCACCCGGGCCGTGGCGAAGATCATCGCGGGCAAACAAACCCATCTCTATCTTGGAAATCTCGAAGCGAAAAGAGACTGGGGCTATGCCAAAGATTATGTGGAGGCCATGTGGTTGATGTTGCAACAACCCGAAGGCGCCGACTATGTGATCTCCACGGGCGAAACCCATTCCGTAAAAGAATTTTTGGAAGTGGCTTTCGGCATAGTTGGGAAAAAATACGAAGAGTATGTGCGTTTGGATCCTAAGTACATTCGCCCCACGGAAGTGGATCTCTTGATCGGAAATTCGGCGAAAGCCAAAGAACGTTTAGGCTGGAAACCGAAAGTAAATTTCCGCGAGCTCGTGGAAATCATGATGACCGCCGATCTTCAAGCGGAAGGTTTAGACGTGAAAAAATTCGGCCTGAAACCCTTCCCCGCAGGCGTTCGCCCATGAAGGAATTTGATTTCGCCTCGGCCAAGAAGGTGCTTGTCACCGGTGGTGGCGGATTCTTGGGGCGCCATGTGGTGCAAGAGCTCATCCGCCATGGCGTAAAAGAAAGTGCGATCCACATTCCCCGCAGTAGTTCTTGTGACCTTCGAGTAGCCGAGCAGGCCCGTGCAGCCGTGGCTGGATCTGATCTAGTGATGCATCTCGCGGCTCGGGTGGGGGGCATCGGCTTCAACCAGCAATACCCTGGTTCCCTTTTTTACGACAACGCCACCATGGGCATCAACGTGATCGAGGCTTGCCGTTTGGAACACGTGAAAAAAGTGGTGGTGGCCGGAACCATTTGCGCCTATCCCCGCTACACCCCCGTTCCTTTTAAAGAAGAAGATCTCTGGAATGGTTACCCCGAAGAAACCAATGCGCCCTACGGAGTGGCTAAAAAAAGTTTATTGGTGATGTTGCAAGCATACCGGGAGCAATACGGTTTGAACGGGGTGTTTTTGTTGCCCGTAAATCTTTACGGACCCCACGACAATTTTGATTTAAATAGCTCCCACGTGATCCCCGCTTTGATCCGTAAATTCGTGGAAGCCAAGGATAAAAACTTAAGCGAAGTGCCCGTATGGGGCGATGGTTCACCCACGAGAGAATTTTTGTACGTGGAAGATGCCGCTCGTGGTTTGGTGCTCGGAGCTTTGCGCTACAATTCTTCGGAGCCCGTGAACTTAGGTAGCGCCGAAGAAATTTCCATCAAGAATTTAGCGGAGCTCATTCGGGATAGTGTGGGTTTTAAGGGCGAAATTTTTTGGGACAAAAGCCGCCCGAATGGTCAGGAGCGCAGGAAACTCGATGTAAGCCGCGCGGCAGACCGCTTTGGTTTTCGCTCGGAAGTGAGTTTCCAGGAAGGTTTGGACCGCACGATTCGCTGGTGGCGGGAGCAGGGGTAATGTATGCAGAAAAAAATTAAACTAGCCGTTCTCGGCGCCGGCCGTTGGGGGCCAAACCTCATCCGCAATTTTTCTTCTTCTGCCCAAGCAGAAGTGGTTTGCATCTCGGATAAAAACCAAGCCCGTTTAAGTTTACTCGCAGAAAAATATCCCGGTATTTCTCTTACCGAAGATGCAGAATCTGCCATCCACCGGAGCGATGTGGATGCCGTGGTGATCTGCACTCCCACGGAAACCCACTTTGATTTGAGTCGTAAAGCACTTTTGTCCGGCAAACACGTGTTTGTAGAAAAGCCCCTCGCGCAAACTGGCGATGAATGCCAGCAGCTCGTGGATCTCGCCAAGCAAAAAAAACTCACGCTCTTTGTGGGGCATATCTTCGTGTACAACGCCGGCATTCAGGCGGCCCGGGATCTCATTCAATCCGGCGAACTCGGCAAAATTTTCTATATCCACGCCACCCGCACTAACTTAGGTCCGATCCGCACCGATGTGAATGCTCTCTGGGATCTTTCTCCCCACGATATTTCGATCTTGAATTTTTGGCTGAAGAAGGTGCCCGAATCCGTTACCGCCTCCGGCGCGTGTTACCTCAATAAAAATATCGAGGACGTGGTTTTTTCCACCTACTACTACCCGGACAATATCACCGCTAATGTGCACGTGAGTTGGCTGAACCCGCAGAAGATCCGCCAGTTTTTGGTGGTTGGCGAAAAGAAGATGCTTCTCTGGGATGATATGGACCTGCAAAAGCCGATCAAGATTTTCGATAAGCGCGTTTCCGCGCCGGATATTTCTGCCACGGCCGTGGTAGATACTTTTATGGGCTTTCGCACGAGCATCGTGGAAGGCGAAACCTTTATTCCAAGGGTTGCCCTCAATGAGCCCTTGAAAGAAGAGTGCGAAGCCTTCCTGCAAGCGATCCGTGATCCTGCAAGTTCTAAGAGCACGGGCGTGGATGGTTTGGCGGTAGTGAAAGTATTAGAAGCCACCACGGAATCTTTGCGCAATCAGAGTGTGCGCACGCAGGTGCAGTTGTAGGTAATGCCTGGCGACTTCGATGCGAAGTTGCTATGCGTTGCATGGACTAAAAATATAACCTATTGTTATTATTTTATAACGCAATGCGAACTCGCGGCGAGTTCGCATTGCGTAAACACACTACTGGCCGCGCCATCCCGAAATCTAAACTTCCAACACAATTCTTTCGCCCTCTTTCCGATAGCTTTTCCCGCAGCCACAACTAATGCGCCCGTCGTGGTTCGGCAATTTTTTCGCGCAAACGCAAATCCAGCCACACACCCGCGCGGGAGAGCCTTTCACGATCGCATGGGCGGGGACGTTTTTCGTAACGAGGGCACCCGCGGCCACAAATGCATAGGCGCCGATTTCGATGCCACAAAGAATGGTGGAGTTCGCACCAACCGTACAACCCTTGCGCAATACTGTTTTTTCGAGCCAGCTTTCTTTGGGCGGCTTCAAGTAAGAGCGCGGCCACATATCGTTGGTGAAAACACAGTTCGGACCGAGAAAAACCCCGTCTTCTGCCGTTACACCTTCCCACACTTGCACACCATTTTTCACTGTAACGTCGTTGCCGAGAATTGCGCCTGATTCCACGAACGCATAGTTTCCGATATTGCAATTTGTGCCGATCAAAGCGCCTTTCATCACGTGGGCAAAGGCCCAAACTCGGGTGCCCTTGCCAATCTTAGCGCCTGTATCCACCAGGGCTTTTTCGTGGGTGAAGAATTCAGCGGTATTCATATAAAACTCCGTCAGCGTCTAAGGGGCAATTGATATAGCCTCTATTGGCCAAATTTTTGGTGCGAATGCCTTCCGCGGGGCAAGTGGCGGTATAGTCGTTAAGCAATTCTTCGCTGAAGCAGCTCACACC
>CAYQES010000038.1:0-16777 GCA_964416595.1 uncultured Bdellovibrionales bacterium
TAGACCACAAAATTCCCAAAGCCCTCGGCGGCACAAACCATCCAAGCAATCTCCGTACGCTCTGCCGAAACTGCAACCAGCGCGCCGCCATCGAAATCCTTGGGCTACACAAAATGGAACCCTATTTACGAGTTTAGCCTCGCGCACCATCAACTAAGGCTGAAACTTCTCCGGCACGCTCGCCGCACAAGCCGGCGTGCTCAAAGCATGCTCATAGATCGCCTTGCACTGGGGAAACGCAGCCAAGTCCACTTGAAATCGTAGAGCCGAATAGCATTGCGGGATCAAACAAAGATCCGCCAGCGAAGGCACATCACCCAAAGAGAACTTGCAACCCGCCCGATCGGCTCGACCTAAAATCTCCTCATACACCCCAAGGCCCCGTACAATCCAATGCCGCACCCACTCGGCTTGCTCATCCTTATCTTCGGAAAAATGCCGGATCACACTAAGATTCTGCAGCGGCTGGATGCCCGAATTCACTGTCTCCGCCAGCTGCCGCACCAAGGCCCGCCGAAAAGAATCACCCACAAAAAAAGAGGGGGTAGGATAATTTTCTTCTAGCCACTCCAAGATCGCTAGGGATTCGCCTAGAGGCCTTCCATCCACCACCAAACAAGGCAGATAGCCCGCTGGATTCTTCGTCAAATATTCCGGATCCCGCTCTTCGCCGGCCAACAAATTCACGGGAATTTTCTTATGAGGCACGCCCTTCAGCTCTAGCCCCCACCGCACCCGCCAAGAAGCGCTAGAGCGCCAGTAGTGGTAGAGCACCATTGCCATGCTATCGCTCCCGCTGGGAAGCCACGCTGCGATTTTTCTTTGGGGCGCGAGAAGCGGTGGAGGAAGGCGGATAGTATTTCAAGCGCTGGCCCGGATGGATGCGGCCCCGGCGAATACCGTTCACTTTCATCAAAGTGCGCACGGAAGTGCCAATGCGGCGAGAGATCGCGGAGAGATTGTCACCACGGCGAACAACATAGATATCGTAGCTTTTGCCATCCACAGAACCGGAGGCGCTAGCATAGGCCCGTTGGTCGTCGTCGCCAGTGCGGTAGCGGCGAAGCTTTGCGATCTCTTCCTTCTTTTGCTCAAAGGCGGCGAGATTACCCTTGGGTACATAGATATCCACCGTACCAGTTTTAGAAGGAGGCGTGATGCCTTTCAAAAGATCCTGGTTCCAGCGCTTCAAAATATCCATCGAAACACCGGTGATTTTTGAAAGATCTGAGAGGCGGGAGCCCGCGGGCACACTTACGGTTTCGAAGGGAGCCCAGCGGTTTTCGTCCATCAGCGCCACTTCGAAATCAAAGCGCTTCATATTTTTGCCCACGATATGGGCCGCCAAAAATTTCGGCACGTAATTCAACGTTTCTTTTGGCAACAAACCCGCTTCGGCCAAGGCCCAGAAATCCCGGGTTTTACCCTTCATGATCGAACGCACGATCCGGTGCTCACCGGCATTGTAAGCGGCCAAAGCTAAGTACCAAGATCCGAATACGTTGTTCAAATCTTTTAAGTAACTCGCGGCGGCTTCCGTGGATTTGATCCAGTTGCGGCGTTCGTCCACCTGTTTATTCACTATCAAACCATAGTTGCGCGCAGTGCCCGGCATAAATTGCCAAACGCCCACCGCTTTAGCCCGGGATTTCGCGTGGCTCACAAAACCACTCTCAATCATGGCCAAATAATACAGCTCCGCTGGAACTTCGTTTTCTTTCAAAATTTGTTCAATATGAGGGCGGAGTGCTTCACCCCGCTCAAAATAGCGCTGGGTGCGATCCCGCTCCCGCTCGGCGAAAAATTTGATCCATTGGGAAACGTTGCGATTGATCTCGATCGGAATATGCAGTGGAACTTTTTCTCCCTCATGCACACCATCGGAAAGCACAGGATTGGTTTCTTCTAAAATTTTTTCAATCTCTTCGGGAGATTCGAGGGCGGCCATAGGTGGCCGTGGTGAAGCGGGATCCCGGGCTTCGCCTGGAGCAGAAGTTTGCGGTAGGGAGGCACATGCCGATAGAAGAAGCATCCACGAGAACAGACAGAGCTTTTTTGTCACCTAAACCCCCTCAAACATTTTCCAAGAGAATACTGGAATCTTCCTTTCCCAGCATCCAAAAATTACGGTGTTGCCGAATATTCTTCGGCGCGCGCAAAAGTTGGCGGAGCGATCGCTTTCTCCCTCTGCAATAAAGCAAAAATCCACTGGGAGAGTTGGCCCACAAATTCTTTTTCCGAACGGGAAAACAAACTATCCCTCGGATAGGAGCTCACAAAACCAATCGTAATCCAACCACCTTCGGCCAATGCAATGCGCACACCAATATAGGCTTCCCAACCTAAATCCTGATAAGCCGCATGTTTACGCCAGTCCGATAGACTCGCAAAATCAATCACCAAAGAATCCCGCCCCTGGGCCATAACGCCACAGAAGATTTGTTTGCGTGAAATAATGGCGCCCGGTGAAAAGGGCATTTCATAGCTATCACTCACGGCATGCAGGATGGTGCAATTTTCGCCCTGGTGAAAAGCGATGAGCCCGTGGGAGAGGCCAAGCCTGCGCATGCCCGTACGCAGAGCTGTTTCCACCCGATCCTGGGGCACCTGTGGCCCATGATGCTCAAACAATCCTTGGGTCACACCATCCCAAGAATGTTCTTGATGTGCTGCACCCGGTTCACGCAAGCGAGCTTGGCGACGGCGATTTCTGAAGTAAAAAAAGGAACCCAAAAGAAGCACGAAAGAGATGATAGAAAGGAACAATCTGCCTCCTGCAGTAATCAAGGCCGAATCCATTCGACCCATTACTATTGTACCAAGTTTCTGCAAACTGCCCCCATTAATTCATTCGTAAAAAATGCCCGATTTGATTGCTCCAACGCATGCCCGTGTAGATTGCTTCAGCCCGTGGTATGAGGAGCTATGCGTAGCCCTTACCATCCAGTGATTTTTCTTCCGGAAAATTATGAAATCTATGATTTCTCCGAAAGCTATGATCCAAATCGCAAGCTGCAATCCCCCTTTGGCGTTGGCCGCTACAACGAAAAACGCCCCGGAATGTATAAAGACAAAATTTTTCAAGCGGACCAGCGTGACATTCACATTGGAATCGATATTGGCGCACCCATCCACACTCCCATCCATGCTTTCACCGATGGTGAGATTTTTTTAACCGGTTACAACAGCGCACCCGGTGATTACGGTTATACCCTCATCACCCGCCAGCAGGTGGCTGGAGAAATTCTCTATGCGCTCTATGGCCACTTATCCGCCGCTTCGATCCAGGAAAAAAAACCTGGGCAAAAAATCCAAGCCGGAGAAGTGATTGCTTGGGTAGGAGATAAACACGAGAACGGAGGCTGGAACCCTCACTTACATTTTCAACTGAGCCGCGTGGAACCAAAAACCTGCGACATGCCAGGCGTAGTGAATGAAAGTCATATAGCAGAGGCGCTGAACATTTACCCGGATCCACGTCTCGTGCTGGGGCCGCTTTACTAATCCGTAAGAATGGTTGACAAGGTTTCTTTCCATCCTCAGCATTTAAGAGATGAGAGCTCCCTGGTGGTTACTGCTTTTTTTGTCTTCTTGCATGGGCCAAGGCCACGGCATCTTGGCGCAATTTGATCCCGCAAAACCTTTAGACGAAGCCCAACTCCAACGCTACTGCGATACCGACGATTCTTCCGCCTGTTTTCTCCTCGGAAAATCCGTAGATCTGCCCGATCGTTTGCCCATCGTGCAAGGCATGGCGCCCACAGGCAAAGCGATTTTCGCCGCGCTCATTCCGCAAGACAAAAAAATTTCCTGGTTTTTATTTGAAGAAGGCGCCACCGCTCTAAAACCTTTGTCCATCGCTCAAACCCACACCCATCCCGGTAGTCCATTCCGCATCGAACAAGTGCAAGCCCAAGAACTTCTGCCACAAAAAACATACGGACTCTTAGCTGTGGAAGCCAACGGCATGCTGCTGGATCATCGCACCTTCCGCACGTTTGAACCCCAGTCTCCTTTTCGTTTTGCTCTCTTCTCCGGCTCCAACGATGCTTTTCTCCTGGAGCAGGCCGCGCAGTGGGAAGATATGGCCGCACAAAATCCCCAATTGATCTTGAGCCTCGGTGCCAATGTGTACGCAAATTCTCGGGGGTCAGAAGATCTTGGCGCCACCGTTAGCCCCAACACTCTCTGGGAGCGCCACGCAGAAACCCGCAACGCTTTAGCCATTTTCAAAAATCCTCAACTGATTCCCTTTTTTGTGACCTGGAACCACCAGGATTTCGGCCAGCGTAACGGCGATAATACCTATCCTTACTTAAATGAATCCCGAAAAATCCTGGAAGCTTTTTTTCCTTGCGCCGCCGACAATAAATCCATCCTAGAAGGCCCCGGCATTTCCCGCGCTCTGCGGATAGCCGAACACACTTTTATTTTTTTCGATAACCGCAGCTTCCGCAGCCCTAACGCTCTTCCCCCCGCCTGCCAACGCCAGAGAAAAATGCCCATTTGCCATGGCACTTCTGCAGTGAAGGAAGAAGAAGCCACGCATTTCGGGCGTGTGCAAGAAGACTGGGCCGCTTCTCTCGTGAAAAATAGCAATGGCCCCGTATGGCTCGCTTCCGGAGATTCTTGGTTCGGCAAATACCATCCCTACGAATCTTTTGAGGGTAACCACCCCACAAATTTTTCTGCCTTTTTGGAAAAATTGAAAGACGCCACGAAAACTTCCGCTCCCAAAAATTTGGTTTTTCTCTCGGGCGGTTTACCTCTCTATGAAATCATCAAAGTGCAACCCTTTGCTTCTTATCAAACCTACGAACTCACCACCGCCGGCCTCCATGATGAATTGAATCCTACCCTTTGGAAAAAATTTTCCAGCTCCCGCAAAGTTTCCCTCATTCCCGACGCCATCCACTACGCCTTGGTTTCCACTTCCTTAGACAAAAATGGCAACCTCCTCCTAGCCACCGAAACCCGCAGCCTCGGCAAAACCCTGCTGCAAAAAGAACTGAAGATAAAACCTTCCCGCGCCACACGCTAACGCACGAAAACCACGGTAAAGTGAAAAGCACCAGTATAGAGCAGGTGCAGTGCACGGGTTTTGCAAAATTCCCACGATAAATTCGCAAGTTGTACATATTTTTCTTCTAAGCCTTAGCCGAAATCCACCGATGAATGAGTATGGGTTTTATTATCTATTTCTTTCTCTTCTACGCGGCTTTTGCCCAAGCCGAAGATTGCAAACTGAAGCCCGGAAACCATGAGCTTTATTGTTCTGCTGATGCCGGGGAGACGTTTACTTTTGGCGAAACCCTGAATGCAAAAGCAATCACCATCAGTTCTTGTGTGCCCCATCCTAAGGGAATGGCCGTAGAGGTCAAAGGTGGTGATGTGTGCAGCGAAGAAAATATGTCTAGCTTCATGAAACGCAGCGCCTTTGAGGCTAATTATTTATCCAGCGGCATTTCTTCCGATCCCCTCGGTGATCTCATCCAACAAACCACCACCGCCTTAAACCAGTCTGGAGAAACACCTAAGAGCTCCTGCCCCATTTTAGAACAATCTTGCGCTCCGCCAGAACAAGAAAAACCAGCACCCATAGATCCAGCCACCGTGGGGAATACTTGTGATGTTTCCATTTGCGGATTCACAAAATTAAAAGAAGAAATAAAAGCCCTTCGTGAAGCGAATAAAAAAAATAACAAAAAAACCGCCCCTAATTGCCTGGCGGAATACAACAACAAACATTCCATGTGGAAAGATTTGCTCCAGGGCCAGCGGGCATTACGAATTTTAGAAATAGGCAAACGGGTAAATGAGCGATTAAAGCCCCAAGTGGTTGAGAAACATTTTAATGGAACGGAACCCACAGAAAAAGATCTAGCAAAAATCATTCGTAGTCCCGCCACCTATGTGTGCATCGCCAATCGGGAAACTGGGCAAGAGCTAGAACCGCTACGGGTTCCCAATGGCCTCTGCCTAGGAGAAAAGCTCACTCAAACGGGCTTAGGAGCCCAACAGAAAACCTTTGACTCCAAACAGGTGCTAAAATATTGGATGGAAACTGGCGAAAGCAAACTCCTACTCCAGCCAAGTAATTCGGCCTATCCTAGCCTCGAACCCAATGATCTTTACGATCACTTAGTGGCCGACGCTGAATTTCAAATCGAAGTAATGGCCTATAATCTATCGATAAAATCTGTGGGCTCGAGCTTAAAGAGCGCATTAAAAAAATATGATAATGCTAAAGACAACTACGCCAACGAAGTAATTGGTTGCAAAGATTGTATTGAGAACCTAGGAAAGAACCCCACAGCCACAGAACTAGAATCCTGCCTGGCTCTCACTACAAGGCAAAAAGGAAACTTACCTCTACTCAGAATTAAAAGATGCACGGAAAACCCTGACTTATGCGTAAACTAACTTTTTTTCTATTTTTTTGTTTCTTCTCCACGAGCTTCGCTGAATCCATCCCGGCCGCGGATTCTCCTTGGGAATTGGAGTACACAGAGAACACTGGCCTTACGATCAAAGAAAATGGTCGCACGCTCCTTGTGCGGCAACCTGAAGATGTGGGCTTTTTTCTCAAAGCTCACACCATCGAATGGAACAGCAAAAAATTTCTTTTAACCACGTGGGAGGCTGGCCAAGCGATGCATTATGAATTACTGGATCCCAACTGCAAAAAGAAGCCGGTAGTTACCACCGGCCGCAGTATTGGCTTGCTTGAAACTCACACCAACAAAAAATCCATTCTCATCACTTACACCACCACCACCGATGATGACGTGGGCATGATGCTGAGCCCGGTAATAGAAGTGACCCGGAAAATCACGCCCCGCTGCCCAGCTAAGTGAGGAGATCCGCTCTAACGCGCTAATTGGTGCTGAGAGCGAGAATCGAACTCGCACGGTCCGATTAAGGACCGCAGGATTTTAAGTCCTGTGTGTCTACCAATTCCACCATCCCAGCAAAAAAGCTTAGGGTAACCTAATACGTTCCGGGGCAAAAAAAAAGCCCCCGAGCCAATGGCGCAGGGGCTTTTGTTCAGAAAAGCAGCTTATTTAACGGCTTTTTTGAATTCCATGCCAGGACGGAACTTAGGCACGTTGTGGGCAGGGATTTTGAGCTCTGCGCCAGTTTGGGGATTGCGGCCTTTGCGGGCTTTGCGCTTTGCTTTGAAAAAGCTGCCGAAACCTACGAGCGTAACCACGTCGCCTTTTTTCACGGATTTCTTGATGATTTCAAGAGTGCTGTTCAACATGGACTCCGCTTGAGTCTTGGAAACAGAGTGCTCTTTAGCGAGTTGGTCTACGATTTGTGCCTTGTTCATTACATTCCTCCAAAAGATTTTGTTATGTCCATTCACTTCACATCATTGCTTCGCAAATGGATTTTGATGAAACGCTATCAGGAAATGAAACGGCGTCAAGATCTTTCACGGAGCTCAAAAAATTTTCCCTTGGTCCAATCTTGTAATTGGGCACAAGGCTGGATCCACCAAGGAAAAGATCGTTCCAGAAATATATCCCGCCGCATCCAGAGCGGCATTTTGTGCTCTTGCTTTAAAATCGTGAGGCAATAATCACAAGTTCCACATTTTTTGGCGGCCATGCCCAGATGCTTGGCCACCGCTTGCTGGCGGCATTGTTTTTTTGCCAAGGCCAACCATAAACATAAATATCGTTCTTGCTCTTTTTCTCCGAGCATGCGGATCCTAGCAATCTCACTCCGCCGCCAAAAAGCCAACCCATAGGCTGTTTCCCCATCACGGCCCGCGCGCCCCACTTCTTGCCAATAGGATTCCAAACTATAGGGCAAAGAAAAATGGATCACGCGCCTCACTCGGCCGTAATCCACACCTAAGCCAAAAGCTGTAGTAGCGCAGACCACAGGCAATCGCCCTTGGCTAAAAGCTTGAGATCGACTCTCACGCCAAAAAGCTGGGAGGCCTCCATGATAGGCAAAAGCCGCAATGCCCACGCTCTTTAACCAGCAAGCCACCTCTTCCGTTTCTTCTCGGCTAGAGCAATACACCAAGGCTGTTTCTTGCGCTTTTAATCCCCCTAAAGCCGCCACTAAACCAAGCCAACGCTCCTCCTTTTCTTCTATGGCCCATATAGCTAAATGTAGATTACTACGGCCGAGCTCACCGCCCACAAATAGATGGTGTTCACACAGCTCCCCCATCCATGCCCCTGCTTCCGCCTTCGCTAAACTGGCAGATAACCCAAGCACGGAAACTCCTTTTTCCGCCAAGCGGCGAATGGGTAAAAATGCTTCTTTATAGCTAGTTCGAAAATCCCGCCAATCTTCGAAACAATGCATTTCATCCAACGCCACAAGATCTGGTGCGTAGCCTAAGTGTTCTAAACGGGCCACAAATCCACTCTCCCACCACTGCACTAAGCGCTCAGGGGAAAGGAAGGTGATTTCCACATTCCCTTCTTCCATCTTTTTTTCTAATTGCTGCCGCTCTTTTGTTGAAAGCCCCCCATGCCAAGCGGCCACAGTTAAACCCAAACGCTCACAGGCCAGTGCTTGATCGTGGATCAATGAAACCAAGGGGCTCACCACCCACACCCGCCAATGCCAAGCCGCGGCCGGCGCCCAAAAACAAAGGGATTTGCCATAGCCCGTGGGCAAGCTAGCGAACACATTGTGCCCTGCCGCTAGGAGGCTCAGCACCTCCTCTTGTTTTGGCTTAAGAACAGCTGATTTTTTTAACCGTTGGGAAAGTTCTTGGCGAACCAAAGCAAGAAAAGAATTTATTTGTTCCATAGGGAACAAACGTTAGCAATTGGGGTTCCAGCTAAACGGGTTGTACTTTCGGGCTACGCAAATAGAAAAACACGCCCGTGAGATTGAGCAGAATTTGCAGAGTCACCAGCATAGTGAAAACCTCGGCTCCATTGTTGGAACCTGCCAAACCAAACAAGGCCGCAAAAGCCACATGCCCTACCCCTAAGCCCGCGGGAGCAATCGGAATCGCAGTGGTTAATAAGCCGATGGGCACCAAAAGAAAATATTGATATAGAGCCATGGTGTGCTCACCTAAAGCTCGGGCGCAGAGGATCACTACCAACACAATCAAGATATGGTTCAAGGCCGAAAGCAAAAGAGCCTTTACTAGGATGGCGGGATTTTCTCCATAGGCCAACCAAGAATCATAAGCTTGTAAAAAAACTTTTCCAAAGCGGGAATTTTCCCAAGGGTCCATCTTCCGACGCAAAAATCCTAAAGGTCCAAATACAGACAACAACAAATACGTGAAAAACAAAAACACACCCAAAAAGAGCGCCAGAATAAACCACGCTAAATGGCGTAGTTCAGGAATTTCCCAAACCGTATTCCAATATAAAAGAAGCGGCGAAACACTCACCAACACCAAACCAAACACACCCATCACCCGATCCAAAAGAATCGAAGAAAGCACAGGAGTTTTTTTCTGCCCTTTATGAGCCGAAACCACATACCAAGCCTTGATCAGATCTCCACTCACCGCTCCCGGCATAGTGGTATTAAAAAAAGCGCCAATCATTCCATAACGAGTTACTTCAGAAAATCGGTATATCAACCCCTGGCCCTGCAAGAGCAGATTCCAGCGGTAGAGGCCCGCGATTAGGGCCGAGAGCTCTAGAAAAAAGGCGGCTAACAAAACATTGCCCTGGGAAAAACCCCGGCTCACCACGGATAAATCCAAACGGTCCGTGTGCACCATATAAAAAAGGATAGCAAAGGAGAAAAAGAATTTTAGTGCTAGCTTTAGCCAGTGAAAAAAACTTTCCTTCATTCCTTACTCCGCCACACTTGCTTAAAGAAGTTGCGGAAGATCGTGAGAGCAATCTCTGGATTATATACTTCCTTGGAGCACTCGCGATTGAGAGCCCGAAACTTTGGATCCTTCTGTAAGCGCTTATCTAGATCCTGATCGCCTTTCTCTAAGCCCCGTTCTGGGTGAAATTGGACGCCCCACATAGGAGCATCCACCACATCAAAAGCTTGTATGGGGCAATCCTTGTTGCTAGCCGTGAGACGAAAATTAGGGGGCAATGAAACCACTTCGTCGGAATGAAATTCGTAGGTATGAAATTTTTTCGGCAAGCCTTCAAACAAGGGCGAATCACCTTTTAATTCTAACTCCGCCCAACCATGCTCCGATTGCTTGGCAACGGCCACATGCTGGATTCCACCTAAGGCGCGGGCCATCATTTGCTCCCCATAACAAATGCCAAAAGAGGGAATTTTTAAAGCATGGAGATCCCGGATGGCCTCTAACTCCAAATCAATCCAAGGCGCCATTTCATTGGCCCGCGCTTTGGAGCCAGAAATCACTACACCATCGAATCCCGAAAGCTCTTTAGGAATTTTTTGATCGGGCCCCCGCACCGTGGTGATTTCAATTTCGCCAAATTCTTTCGCCGCCTGCTCGAGATAGTAGCGAATCTCAGGGCAACCGTGGGGAGGGTCGAAAGTGTTATCGATCAGCAGTATTTTTTTCAAGCTGGATCTCCACATATTTCATAAAAATGGAATGGGCTGCATTTACGGATATCACGAAGCCTGGAAATCCATCAAGAAAGCCCCGCTTCCAAAGATAAGTCTCCAAAAATTTTCCTATGGGTTTGAAGATTATATGTAACAAAGAGCTGGCCTTGCCCTGAGTTTTGGCCGCCCGGGCACCAAGGCGCGCAAAGCGCACATTGGTGAGCACCTGATCCCCCACGGTCTTAAAAGTATAATGCAAAAGATCTGCGGAAAAATGATGGGTTTCTCCTTGCACTTGCAATTGTTCGTGCACGGCGGGCTCTGTCCACCGGCCCTTTTCCCTATGCACCAATCGCACTAAACGATTGGGATACCAGCCCCCATGGAGAATCCAGCGGCCTAAAAACCAGGTTTTCCTAGGCATATCCGCTCCCCCATAGGAGCGACCCTGCCATTTGCCATCCCCTGTTACAAATTCCAGTAGCTCATTTTTCAAGGCGGGGCTCACCGCTTCATCCGCATCCAAAAACAGCACCCAGGGTTGAGTGGTTTGCGTGAGGGCCCAATTTTTCTGCTGCCCGTAGCCTTCCCAGGGATGCTCTAGCACCCGTGCCCCCCCCTGCACCGCTACTTCCCGGGTGCGATCCGTGGAACCGGCATCCACCACGAGCAGCTCGGCCACCCAATCCAGGGATTTCAAGCATCGCGGCAAGTTCTCTTCTTCGTTCAGCGTGATTACCACGGCTGAGAGGGGTGGACGGGAAGCCATCCCCTCCAGTATAACTGAATACCCTTCATTAAATGAGCGGGAAAATAGGAGATCGTAGTTTATGAAAGTAGCCATCGTAGGCACAGGCTATGTGGGCTTGGTTGCTGGAGTTTGTTTCGCGGAAACCGGGAACGAAGTGATTTGTGTGGATATCGATCCAGCCAAAGTGGCCAAATTGAAAAAAGGAGAGCCCACGATTTTTGAGCCAGGCCTCCAAGAATTGATGCGCAAAAACCAGGAAGAAAATCGCCTTTCTTTCACCACTAACTTAGCCGATGCCGTTACCCAATCCACCGTGGTTTTCCTAGCCGTAGGCACGCCCTCTTCCGTGGACGGCTCCGCCGATCTCACAGCAGTGCTAAAAGTAGCCGGGGATATTGGCAGCGCAATGAATGGCTATAAAGTGGTAGTCAATAAATCCACCGTACCCGTGGGCACAGCGGCCAAAGTGACTAACATTATCCGCGGAAAAACCTCCCAGCCCTTTAGCGTTGTATCCAATCCAGAATTCTTAAAAGAAGGTTCCGCCATCGACGATTTCTTGAAACCCGATCGGGTGGTGATCGGCACCGATAGTGAAGAGGCCTGGAACATCATGCGGGAACTCTATGAGCCGTTCGTGCGCCAGGGAAATCCCATCATCCGCATGACCAACCTCTCCGCGGAAATGACCAAATACGCTGCCAACGCCATGCTGGCCACAAAGATTTCTTTCATCAATGAGATCGCTCTTCTCTGCGATAAAGTAGGCGCCGATGTGGAAAGCGTGCGCACGGGGATCACGAGTGATGTGCGCATTGGTAAACATTTCCTCTATCCCGGCCCCGGCTACGGTGGCTCCTGTTTTCCTAAGGACGTAAAAGCCCTTCTCAAAACGGGCCACGAAGCAGGCTTGCCCATGCATATGGTGGCCGCTGCAGAAAAAGCCAATGAACGGCAAAAACAAGTTTTGGGAGAAAAAATCACCAAACACTTTGGCGCTCAACTAAAAGGCAAAACCATCGCCGTTTGGGGCTTAGCCTTTAAGCCCAACACAGATGATATGCGGGAAGCCCCAGCCCTGGTGCTAGTAGACGAACTCCTCAAAGCTGGCGCCAAAGTGCAAGCCTTTGATCCCATTGCCCACGAAACGGCACCGCAAGCGCTCCAGCAACAAAAAACGGATCTTAAAAACTTCCATCTCTGTGATTCTGCGTACAAGGCCCTAGAAGGCGCCGATGCGCTGGCGTTAGTCACAGAATGGAATGAATTCCGCACTCCAGATTTTGAAAAAATGAAATCCTTGCTGAAAACTCCGCTCATTTTCGATGGGCGCAATATTTGGAAGCCAGATTCTTTGAAGAAAAAGGGATTTACTTATTACGGGATTGGTAGAGCTTAAGTTTTGATTCCTCGATCATGCATGGCAACGTGGGGCGCCCCACGTTGCGCCGCCAAAAAAATTACCCCAATGCACACAACTAGCGAGGCGCCGCTTGTCCCGCGGCGGAAGCCTTCTCCGCTTGGGATTTTACATCCACCGCTAACACCGCAGAAACCGGCGCCTCGCCCTCCACCACAGTGAAGGGCTGCTCCAGCACCACTTGCGCGCAATACTTTTCTCCTGGGTGCGCACAGGTAAAAAACTGGGCCAAGAGTTCATACTCCCCCACTTCATGAAAGGGCCCGAGCAGAGTCTCTTTCTCCACGAGGTCTTTGTATTCGATACGCAGCACAGGCTGCACGCGGCCCTCTGCACCCTTCTTGCCCACAGCCAATTGGGTGGGGAAACCCCAAGCTAAATATTTTCCCGGCTCTTCTCCAAGTTGCAGCTTGAATGATCCACCCACCCGCAAGGGCACAATAGGGCGAATATCTTTTACTTCCGCAAAATCTGGCGCCATCACTTTTTTCATTTGTAAAAGAAGAACCACTGCGGCCAAGCCGAGCGAAAAGCCCAAAAAGTAGGTAGGGAAACGGCGTTGAAAAAGTTTCGCCATATTTTAAGAACTAATCCGCATGCCCGCCACCCGCATCATGGCTTCGATCACAATTTTTTTCGACATCTTGGATTTTCCCCGGGTGCGATCTTCAAATAAAATGGGGAATTCCACCAAACGAAATCCCTTTTTCCAAGCGCGCCACTTGAGCTCAATTTGAAAGGCGTAGCCCTCGCTCCGCAAGGTACTGATATCCACGGCCTCCAACACTTGTCTACGCCAAGCATTGAAGCCACCGGTCATATCTTTGATATCCATACCGAGGATCGCGCGGGCATACACACTGCCACCGCGGCTGATCACTTTACGACCCACTCCCCAATTGCGGATGCCACCACCGTCCACATAGCGGGAGCCCACCACCACGTCGTGATCTTTCAAGAGGCGCCAGAATTCCGGTAAGTAGGTTGGGTTATGAGAAAAATCCGCGTCCATTTCACAGATGGCGTCGAAACCATGATCGAGGCCCCAGGCAAATCCCGCCACATAGGCTTTTCCTAAACCATTTTTTTGTTGTCGGTGCAAAACCGAGAGCCGCGGTTCGCGCTTGGCCAATTCATCGGCCAAGCGGCCCGTGCCGTCGGGAGAATTATCATCCACCACCAGCACGTTTACTTGCGTCACTCCATAGAGGTTGGCTTTGGAGTCCACCACTTGGAATAAACTCTCCACGAGACCCCGCAAATTCTGGATCTCGTTATAAGTCGGAATGACAACAAGGAATTTCAAAGTCCGCGCTTTCTTTTAAAATCCTAGAAAGGAATTTCATCTTCCGTAAACGAAGATTCCATTTGCGGACTCTCGCTCACTTCAGGGCCGTGATCATTGGGGGCTACACCGGCGCCACTATTGGCTTGGGCGTTCGGACCACCTAAGAATTGGATCGTGGCTGCCACGATCTCCGTGGTGTAGCGCTTGTTGCCGTCCTTATCATCCCAAGAACGGGTTTGTAGGCGCCCCTCCACAAAGCATTGGCGGCCTTTGCTTAAATATTTTTCGCAAAGCTCAGCGAGCTTACCCCACACCACCACGCGGTGCCATTCGGTGCGCTCTTGGCGCTGGCCGTTTTTATCGTTCCAGTTTTCCGAGGTGGCCAAATTGAAATTCGCCACGGCGGTTCCCGTATTGGTATAACGAATTTCTGGATTGTTTCCTAAGCGGCCAATCAACAATACTTTATTCACAGACATAACTTCTCCTTCTCTTCCCTAATGGGAAGAAGCAAACGAACACTATAGATTCAAAAGTCTTACGGCCTAGGAAGGAATGAAGTCAAGGAGAGCTAGGAGGAGGAGCCGAGGTATTTTTCGTCGAAGGTAAAACCTCCGGATTAGCCTGCTGCGTTGATTGAGTGAGAGGATTCGTGCGATAATTTTTTAATTTTTTGCCCGCAAAAAGATTTTCACTCTCAATGCGCTTCTCCCAATGCTGCCGCAAGGCAGCACGAGCCTTTTGCACATCCTGTTTGTATAAAAAAGGATCAAAGCCGCAACTTTGGCAAATCAGCGCCTGGCGTTTACGAAAACGATACGCAAATTCAAAAATGCCCCAATATAGAAAGAAAAGGCTTAAGCCCTTGACCCCAAAACTAGGCCAAGCCACTAAAACCGTGGCTACCGTAAGCAGAAGGAGCTGCCCCACATGCCGCCAACTCACGCGGCGAATGGTATTAGTGCTTTGATGATGGTGACAAAGGGGGCAGAAAAAATGAACCTTACCCGCCTTTATGTAATGAAATTGTGTTTCTGTTGCCATCCGTGGCCCCCTTTTCATTATACGAAGAGAAGAAGCGTGCTCACAAGGCGTTTTTCCATGGCCGAATCCATTAAGGATTTCTACAATTTAGGTATGAGAACCCTTCTTTTACTACTTTTACTCTGTTTTTCTCCCCTTGCCGCCCAGGCTGAATTTGGCTTCCAAGTAGGAGGGCACTTCGGCATCGGGAATATGGGCAACGATTCAGGTTCCATCAGGGAACGGAGCCTCGGCACCTTCGATGTGCAGTTCATGCCTGGCTATCATTTTCTTGGGGATTTTATGGGAGGCTTGCTGCTGGAATACCGGCTTATCAGCCAACTCACCAACCAAGTGGAGGCTGGCTCGGATTTAAGTGGCAATGGCTTCATTTGGGGCTTAGCCGCGATGTATGAGCCTGGTCCGTTAAAATTCTTGGTGAGCTATGATTTCCGAGCCCGTCATTGGTTTGACGAGCCCGAAACTGTTTATAGTGGCTCCGGCTATCGCTTTCTCTTCGGTTATAAATTTCTGCCGGGCTTTGCTTTCGACCTGCAATACTCTTCCACTAACTACAATTACCGTCGTTTAGGGGCTGCCGAAAGCGAAATAGCGGACGAAGATCAGCCCCGTCATTGGAATATCGGTTTGGGATTGTCCTATACCTTCTGAAACAGAAAACGGACCGGCCCCTCCTAGATGAACTAGGGGGGCGGCATGGTAGGAAAAAGTAGCAGTTACCGAAGGACGGGATGATTTTTTGAACTAACAACAGCGCCAGAGCATACGTACAACATTCGCAGCAGACTACATTACAAGGTCTGTGCCAAATGCCTGACTTAATCTAACTAATTGAAATTACTTAGGTCAAAATAGATTCAGAGCGTCAAAAAACTATAAATACCTGGCCCCGGTACCTTATTGACCCTAATTGCCCATTGAATTTTTTACCTAGTTCTCTCAAGGGGCGCGCGAAAATATTATATTGGCTTCTATTCCACCAAAAACACTTCCGCGGCCTGCATATTCACGAATCCCACTTTGGCGAACACATGGCTCTGGTCACCAAATTCTGTAAACACATCGATGCGATGGTTTTTGATGGCGTCTCCAATATCCACTGCCCGGAACATTCCATCATGCACAGATCCATCGGGCAGCACAGCACCCACAGCTTTTGGAATATAAACTTTGGCTCCCATGGGCACCACTTTTGGATCCACGGCCACGGAACGGAAAGGCACCAAAGGAATATTGTTCACGCCGTAACCATAGGGAGCTTCCGGCGGGCACACCAAGTAACGCACTTCTTGGCCCCCCTCTGGCAACCGCACTCTGCCCGCATAGTTTAGCACGCGCCCATCCAGGAGTCGGCCAGTGCCTTCCATGCGAATATCGGCGTAAAACTTGGAAGAAACCCTGGCCAGTACATTGCCCTGCATGTCTTTTAGTTCTTGGTTGCGGGGAGCACGGCTATCCTCTTCTAGTGCCACCCAATAGAAGGTGGGCTTCAAATCACCAATCTTGCGCATATTTTGGGGAACGGAATAGTCCTGATTTGGACGGGCTGCTAAGCCCTCTATCGAAAAGGTACCCACAAAAAAAGTAGCCAACACCAAACAAACGAAACGATTCATGCATCCTCCTTGATAGCCAAACCGCTCTTTCCAAGGATCTTCAATAATCCTTCCAAGCTGTCCGGTAATTCCGCACTACGATTAATCCTAGTGGTTTGTAGTAATTGTATGCGTTTGTCCAATCGATACAAAGCCGTTCCGCGTTTTTATCCAATAAAAGTTGTAGAGAC
>CAYQES010000039.1:0-16202 GCA_964416595.1 uncultured Bdellovibrionales bacterium
GACAGTTACTTGCGAACTCATCCCCCCAAAAAACGAGAGCGAGCTAAAAGATTTTTATGAAAACGACCCCAGCCAATTGCAAAAAAGTTCCGGGCAAACGGTTACACTCACGGGCAATCGCTTAGTGAATTGCGGTGGCCCCTGGGCCTCGCGCTTTGCGAATATGATCGGCTATGAAACTCCGGTGTACGCCATCCGCCGGCAAGTTTCTATTTTCGACGTACGCGGTTTCGACATGAGCCCTTACGGCATGATGGTGGATCCGAGCGGGGTGTATTTCCATCCCGAGGCCACGAATATTTTAGGCGGCTATGCGGATCATTCGGAAGCTAAGGGCTGGAACCTCAACTACGACGGTGAAAGTTTTTTCCAAGAAAAAATCTGGATGCCGCTCTTTGAGCGCTCCACGCAGTTTGAACAACTAAAACACCTCACGGGTTGGGGTGGTCTCTACGAAATGACTCCCGATAAAAACGCCATCCTCGGAGCCGTGGAAGGCATGCCAAATGTGTTTGAAAACCACGGCTACTCGGGCCGGGGCGCTATGCAAAGCTATGCCGCAGGCCGGGGCTTGGCAGAGCTCATGCATTTGGGTCGCTTTGAAACGTTAGATTTACGGGCGATGAATGGTGGGCGCTTTCGCCGCAATGAGTTGATTCCGGAGGGGCTGCATATTTAAGAGTGATTTTTATTAACGCAGGGCGATCTCGCTGCGAGATCGCCCTGCGTTATTCTATAAAAACAAATACTTAAAATTTATTGGATCCGCTGACGCACCGATTCCTCGCTGCGAGGAATCGGTGCATTAAAATAAAATTATCTTCACCAACCCCTTATTTTCCCGCACTCCCCTTCACAGGCTTCGGGTACACCCGCCCAAGATCAATCTTCTCACTATAATCGGAGCCCCACATGCCCTCATGCACTTCCAGTAATTGTTCCGCGAACCCAGCGTCCTTTACCACCACTTCCAAATTCCGGGTCCGGTCCAAATACCCGCCCGCCCAATTGCTCGTGCCCACCCAGGCCAAAGCGCCATCGATCACCATGAATTTCGAGTGGTTCACCCGCGCAAAAGGAATGAATCCTTCCCGCGCTTCAGGAATGGTCATAATCCGCACTTCCACGCCCGGCACTTTGGCCAAACTTTTTAAGTGATCCACGCAAGGCTGGCCCGTATTCCAATGGGAAACGAGTAGTTTTACTTGTACGCCCCGAGCCAGAGCCGAACGAACCGCTGCGTCGATCACGGTATAAGGCTTACCGTTCCGCTGCAAAGGGCAGTAATCCAAGAGCGTAACGCGCACTTCTTTTTTGGCAGTCCCAAGCAAACGTACCAGCTCTGTCTCCGAATCACTTACACCAGGGTTAAATGCGAAGGGGCTCGCCACTAAATAAAACTTCAACCTAGGATTCACCGGCAATGGCTGCGCATTCAAAGCCGGAACTTTACCGCCTTTTTGCAAAATCTCCCACGCCTGCCAATCGTGCTGAAAAATATTTTTTATTTGTCCCACAATTTTCTGATCCGTGATTCGCACACCTGTTTCGTGAATATGCTTCAACGCCCGCCAATCAAAATTCTGGCTGCCCACAAAAGCCGCGCGCCCATCCACCACCATATATTTAGCGTGGATAATACCGCCGGGGCTAAGACCCCCAAACTTCAGCACCCGCAACTCTAAACCAGGAATACTTTTCAAACGGGCCACCGTGGCTGGATCAGAAGCACTCATCATATTGGCTTCCAGTAAAAAGCGGATCTTCACGCCCCGGGCCGCCGCCGCCTCAAGACGAGTCAAAATAATATCCAAGGGTTCGCCCGTCTTACCGGACGCATACATTTGGCCCAATAGAATTTCCTGCTTGGCGCTGTCGATCATCTCACGCCAAACTTCCACGGGTCCCCGCACCCCAGAAACTCCCAAAGAAGTTTCCACCGGCGTGGTTACCACCAATTCAAAATTCCCCACGGAAGCACAGGCGGAAGAAAAAGCGATGAAAAAACTGAGTCCCAATAAAACCCGCATCATAAAACCTCCTGATCCAACTTCATGCTCCTTGTACCCAACCCCACCACCCCCTCCAAGAAACTTTCTCTGGCAAACAAAAACCTGAACGAGAGCGCCCCCAACTATGGTATTTCCCAGAAAATAAGGAGAACCTATGAAACTTGCTTCGATGCGTTACGGGCGGGACGGTCAACTTTTAGTGGTAGATTCCCAAGGAAAAAAAGCCGTAAAGGTGCCGGAAATTGCACTCACCCTACAGGCGGCCCTGGATCAGTGGTCAGCCACCGCTCCCGCTCTGCGGGAAACGTACCACAAACTAAATCAGGGCAAACTCGCTAACGCCTTCAGCTTAAACCCCAAAGATCTCCACTCTCCCCTCCCCCGCGCCTACCAATGGGTAGATGGTTCCGCCTACCTCAACCACGTGGAACTCGTGCGCAAAGCCCGGGGCGCCGAAATGCCCAAAGAATTTTTAACGGATCCGCTCATGTACCAAGGCTGCTCTGATTCCTTCCTCGCTCCCACGGATCCCATCCAACTGGCTTCCGAAGAATGGGGCATCGATTTTGAATCGGAAGTGGCCGTGATCACCGATGATGTGCCCATGGGAGTTTCTCCAACGCAGGCCCTGAAACACATCCAACTCATCGTGCTCGTGAACGATGTGAGCTTACGCAACCTCATCCCCGCGGAACTCGGCAAAGGTTTTGGGTTTCTTGTGAGCAAACCCGCCAGTGCTTTTTCTCCTTTTGCGCTCACGCCCGATGCCCTCGGATCCGCTTGGAAAAATGGCAAACTTCACTTGCCCTTGCGCACCTACCTCAATGGAAAAGTTTTTGGCCAACCCAATGCTGGCGTGGATATGCAATTTGATTTCGGTCAACTCATTGCCCATGTGGCTAAAACCCGCCACCTTTGTGCAGGCACTATCGTGGGTTCCGGCACCATCTCGAACCGCGACCGTGCCGTGGGTTCTTCTTGCTTGCAAGAAGTTCGCATGCTGGAAACCATTGAGCAGGGAAAACCGCAAACTCCTTTTTTGCGTTTCGGAGACAGTGTGAAAATCGAAATGCAAGACGATAACGGCCACTCTCTCTTCGGCACCATCGAGCAAAGGGTGGAACCTTATCGTCCCCACGCTTAAAACCCCCCATACCTTTACAGCCTAAGGGCGCCTCTATATAATGGAGACCTATGCTTCCTTTTATTACATTGATCACCGGCCGCCAAAAAAATGGACTCCCCACCTGGGTGAATAAAGATTGCACAAACCTGCCGTGCACAAATTTAAGTGGCTATAATTTAAAGGGTCTCAATTTCTCCAAAACCGATTTGTTCAAAACCAATTTGAAAAAAACAAATCTCTCGGGCGCAAATCTTTCCCAAGCCTATTTACGCAAAGCCAACCTCACGGGCGCCAACTTGCAAAAAGCCAATTTAAAATCCGCCAATTTGCGGGAAGCGGATCTAACGGGCGCCAGCACCGAGGGCGCCGATTTACGTTTTGCGATTTTTAATAGCGCCACCCTGCTGCCTTTTTCCCGGGAAGAGGCCTTCCAACGGGGTATGGTGCTAGAAGAGAGCGAGCGGTAGCCAGCCTAACGCTCCGTCACGTAAAACCACAAAAGCCGGACTAAAAAATTTTCTCTTTGCATTCGCGCAATCTTATTTCATTGTAACGGAAACCTCTGGGATGCATACGCCGTGAAAAATAATGCCCTCATCATCGTTGAGTCACCCACGAAGGCCAAAACTATTAAGAAGTTTTTGGGCAGGGATATCACCGTGCTGGCGTGCATGGGTCACGTGCGGGATTTGCCGGGTAAAGCCTCGGAAATCCCCGAAGAGCTAAAAAAACTAAAATGGTCCCGCCTCGGCATCAACGTAAAAGATGATTTCAAGCCCCTTTATGTGATTCCGCCGGGCAAACACAAAACCCTCTCGGAAATCCGGAAAGCCTTAAAAGATGCCGACGTTTTGTACCTCGCGACTGACGAAGACCGCGAAGGGGAAAGCATCAGCTGGCATTTACTGGAAGTGCTGAAACCAAAAATTCCAACGAAACGCATGGTGTTCCACGAGATCACCGCAAAAGCGATCAAGGATGCCTTGGATAATCCCCGGGATCTCGACGATAAGTTAGTTCGAGCCCAAGAAACCCGCCGCATTTTAGATCGCCTCGTGGGCTACACCGTTTCTCCGCTTATCTGGAAAAAAATCGCCTTTGGCCTCTCAGCGGGCCGCGTGCAATCTGTGGCCTTAAAAGCCCTCGTGGATCTTGAGCGGGAGCGCATGAGTTTTGTGAGCGCCCAATACTGGGGGATCGCTGCGGATTTGGCCAAAAATGGTGACTCCTTCGAAGCCCGCCTCACACATTTAGGCGAAAAGAAAATCGCCCAAGGAAAAGATTTCGACGAAAAAACCGGCAAGCTCCTTTCCAAAGAAAATATTATTTTGCTGGAAGAAAAAGCCGCTAAAGAACTTTTGCAACAAGCGCAAGCGGGCGAGTGGAAAATAACGGAGATCGACGAAAAACCCGTGGCGCGAAAACCCGCACCCCCCTTCATCACTTCCACGCTCCAACAAGAAGCCAACCGCAAACTCGGCCTCTCAGCCCGGGAAACCATGCGCATCGCCCAGGGCCTCTATGAGCGCGGATTTATCACCTATATGCGTACGGATTCCGTGAACCTTTCCGAAAGCGCGATCCAGAGTTCCCGCTCCCTCGTAAAAAAACTCTACGGCAATGATTATTTAAGTGATGGCCCCCGCCGCTACACTTCGAAAGCTAAAGGTGCCCAAGAGGCCCACGAAGCGATCCGCCCCTCCCTCGATTTTACTCCGCCCCAAGAAATGGGGTTAAGGGGCCGAGATTACGATCTCTACGAAATGATCTGGATGCGCACCATCGCCACGCAAATGGCCGATTCGAAACAACTACAAGTTTCTGTTTCCACGGAAGTGCAAACCAATAAAGGCGCCGCCCGTTTCCATGCTTCGGGCATGAAGATTTTATTCCCGGGGTTTTTACGGGCCTATGTGGAAGGCAGCGATGATCCGGAGCAAGCCCTCATGGAAAGAGAACGCTTCCTGCCCGATTTGCATGTGGGCGATAAGGTGAAGCATTTGAAAAGTGAAGTTACCGAGCACGAAACAAAACCTCCCGCTCGCTACTCCGAAGCTTCTCTCATCCAATTCCTAGAAAAAGAAGGCATCGGCCGCCCTTCTACTTATGCCAGCATCGTGAGCACGATCTTGGATCGCAACTACGCCGTGAGAAACGGCAATGCGCTTGTGCCCACCTTCACGGGCTTTGTGGTAACAGCGCTACTCGCGGAACACTTCCAAGAACTCGTGGACACAAAATTCACTTCCAATATGGAAGAAAAACTCGACGAAATCGCCGAGGGCAAACTGAAATATCTGCCTTACTTAAAAGAATTTTTCCTTGGGCAGCACGGCCTGGAACAAAAAGTGGCAGATGAAGACAAAAAAATCGATCCAGAAAAAGCCCGCTCCTTGCATTTTAGTCACCTGAAAAATTTGCAAATATTCGTGGGAAAATATGGACCCTACTTCGAATACACAGAGCCCAAAACCGGCGAAATCGTGAAGGCTTCCCTTCCTGAAAGTATGGCTCCCTCGGATCTCAACGAAGAAAGCATCAAGAGCTTAGTAGAACAAGTGAAAAAAGGCGCCACGAGCCTCGGCACGGATCCTGCCTCGGGTTTGCCCATTTTTTTGAAAACCGGATCCTATGGCCCCTACTTGCAAGTAGGGGAAGTGCCCTCGGATCCAAAACAAAAATTAAAACGCGTAAGCATCCCGAAAGGGATTGATCCCAATGCGGTGGACGAAAAACTCGCGCTCCGCATCCTCGAGCTGCCCCGCCTCGTGGGCCATCACCCAGAAACCGGCAAAGAAATTCGCGCTTCCGTGGGCCGCTTTGGGCCCTATGTGGTGCACGAAAAAGATTTTCGTTCTTTGAAAAAAGAAGACAACGTGCTCGATGTGAATTTAGCCCGGGCCTTGGAATTATTCGCGCAGCCCAAAGGCCGGGGCCGCCGCTCAGCGCCCGTGCGAACGATCGGTGCCCACCCCACCACCAAAGCTCCCGTGGAAATTTTTGATGGCCCTTATGGCTTGTATGTAAAACACGAAAAAACCAATGCTACTATCCCTAAGGAACGGAAATCCGAAGAAGTTACCATGGAAGAAGCCTTAAAACTCTTGGCAGAAAAAGAGAGCGCGGAGCCTGTGAAGGGCAAAAAGAAATCCCGCGCTAAGCCCAAGGGCCCTAGGGCGGAAGTTCCCGTAGGCGCCCGTACGGAAGCCAAATTAGCCGCCCGGGCAAGAGCCGCCGCTAAAAAATCATGATGAAAAAACAAATCCTTGATTCTGTTTTGGAGCAACTAGAAGAGGAATGCCGATTTTTAAGGCAAGCGGCCAAAGCCGCGGAAGAGGCCGCCACCTCCGAGGAGAGTAAACCTGAAAATGAATATGATACCCGAGCCCTGGAAGCTTCCTACTTAGCTCAAGCGCAAGGCAAGCGCCTCCAAGAACTGCAAAAAATGATGGAGCATTTAAAGAGCTTTCCGACCCGAGAAAATCCTGGATCTTTGATCGCTTCGGGTTCCCTCGTGCAAGTGGATTCCGAAGGCAATACCCTTTGGTATTTCCTTCTGCCCTGGGGAGCAGGTTTACAAGCCATAGCGAATAACGAAAAAATCACGGTGGTAAGTTTGGATTCCCCCTTGGGTTTAGCCCTACAAGGAAAAAAGGCGGGGGATATATTCACCTTTTCCCGCCCCAAAGGCTCCCGGGAGTACGAGATCTTGCAAGTATTATAAGCGTTCTGTGGTAGAGATCTGGGCGTGGAAACGCGGTTACGAAAAATCTACGTAGAAATTGGAAATGTTTGTAATCTCCAATGCAGTTTTTGCCCGGAAGTGGAGCGAAAAAAAACACAACTCACGGCCGAAGAACTTCGCGCCATCCTCGTGCAAATTAAGCCTCATACGGATCGCGTATGTTTCCACCTAATGGGCGAGCCCTTAGCCCACCCGGGTTTTGTGGGCTTCGTGGAAGTGGCTGCCGCCGTGGGTATCCCTGTGGAAATCACCACCAATGGCACGCTCCTCCAAGCGGATCTAGAAAATGCGCTCCTGCACCCCATCGTGCAACAGGTGAATTTTTCTCTGCAAAGCTTTTTCGATAATTTTCCCGCAGCCAATCCCAAAACCTATTTGCAGAAAATTTTTGCTTTTTGTGAGCGCGCCATGCGTGAGCGTGAAGATCTTTATTTGAATTTACGATTGTGGAATCTCTCCGCCGAGGATCAGCAAGATGAGCGAAATGCCTTTCTGTTAAGTGAAATCGAAACTTTCTTCCAAGTAGAAATCAACCGCCGGGTGGATCCACGTTTACGTAAATCTAAGAAATTAAAAAATCGCCTCTACTTGCACTACGACACTCGTTTTCTCTGGCCTTCCCTTAAGTCCCCATTTTTACGGACCGCGGGAAGTTGCCAAGGCACCCGCACTCACCTCGGCATCCACGCCGATGGCACCGTGGTTCCCTGCTGTTTGGATAAAGAAGCGGCGATTCCCCTGGGCAATATCCGTCAGCAGGATTTTCAAGAAATCTTAAAAAGTTCCCGGCTACAAAAAATCAAACAGGGCTTTGAGCGCGGCCAATTGGTCGAGGATCTTTGCCAAAAGTGCACCTACGCCACCCGCTTCTCCTAAAACCATGTAAAACAAACATTTAATAATTTCAAATGTTCATTTGAAATTATTAAAAAGGTATTTTATATTGTTTTTATGGCTGGCAAGCTCAAAACTCCGGAAATCGAATCCGACACGAAAGAGCTCCTCCTCAAAGCCGCCGAAAAAATCTTTGCGGAAAAAGGTTTCAGTGGCGCCACCGTGAAAGAAATTGCGGATGAAGCGGGCGTCAATATTAGCCTCATTAGTTACCACTTCAACGGCAAAGAAGGCCTCTTTCGCCACTGCTTAGAACGTTTCGGCCGAGAACGCTTACAAGACGCTCAAAATTATTTGAGCCCCGCCGAAGATCTAGCGGATTTTAAAGCTAAGCTGCGGTTGTGGATGCAACAGTTTCTCCGCTGCCACGTGGAGGAGGCCAATGTGTGCAGCATTCTTCATAGGGAAAATCTTACGGAGAATCCTTTCCTTTGGGATGTTTTCCAAAGCACATTTTTAAAAGCTTTTGAGGCAGTAGCCAAATTTTTTGAACTGGGTAAAAAAAATGGAATTGTGAAAAAAGACATGGATCCCTTCTTAGCGGGAGCCGTTGTGTTCGGCTCCTTGATTCAAATGGGAAAGGGCCAAGATGTCCAGCAAAAATGGCTGGGCATTTCCATTAAAAACGAAAAATATCGGACGCAAGTGGTGGAGCAGTTGGTGCAACTGTTACTGCACGGAATTGCAGAGGAGAAAAAATGAAAACACTTTTTGTGATCTTAACCTTCAGCTTCTCGCCGCTGCTTTGGGCTACTCCCTTACGGGTAGATCAATATTTGGAACAAGTGTCGTCCACAAATCCCGGCCTAAAATCCGCCAAAATGAATGTTGAGGGTGAAGGCTTGCAAGCCCAAGCTGCTTCTGCCCTCACGTCTCCTTTTTTATTTGGCAATTACACCAATTACGACGACTACCAAGAAACAGCCATGCCCGCCGCCAGCGGTGATCGCACCCACAGCAAGCAATATACCGTGGGCCTCGGCATGAACTCGCCCATTGGTCTCAACGCCAAATATTCTTTTAACCAGGGCCACACCAAAATCTACCACGCCACCATGGTGCCAGTGCCCGATTACCGAACTGCTTACAATAAAATAGAGCTCACCCAATCCCTGGGCCGCAATGGTTTCGGTAGTGAAACGCGAGCGCAAAAAGATGCTCTAGAAACCGCGCACCTGGCTCAACACTATGGTAGTCGCTACCAGGCTCTGGCCTTGCTAGTTTCCGCGGAAAACACTTATTGGCGCTTAGCGCTGGCGCGAAAAGCTGTTGTTATGCAAAAGGAAGTATTGGATCGCTCCCACAAAATGCTCCAATGGGCCACGCGCCGGGTGAATATGCAGTTAGGAGATAAAGCCGATCTTCTCCAAGCCCAAGCCACTTATGATCTACGGAGGCTTGAGCTCGCAGCCGCCCAAGAAGAAGAGCGCAATGCGGCCCGTGCTTTTAATCTGTTACGGCAAGAAGTGGGAGAAAAGGTAAACGAAGAATTAGTTCTACCTTCACTCGAAGAAACTTTGCACCTGGCGGAGCCCATCAAAGTTGGTACTCGCTTTGATCTGCGCGCCGCTGAATACCAAGAGAAGGCAACGATCGCTTCCTTGCAACTAGACAAAGAAAAACTAAAACCGACTTTTGATCTTTTCACCAATCTATCTTGGACTGGCAGGGATGTGATCCAAAGAGAAGCCACGAATGAAGCTTTCACGGCTAAAAGAAAAATCCTTTCTTATGGCCTAAACTTTAGTGTGCCCTTGGTAATTCCCTCTCTCTTAGATGGTTTGAAGGGCGCCAATCTTAGCCAAGAAGCGGCTACCTTTGCCCTAGAGCAAAAACGCTTAGAAGAAAATTTGGAGTGGACCAAAACCCAAAGCCAGCTGCAGGACGCTCGAACCCGCTTAAAGCTTCTGAGTAACATCGAGGCCGTGCAAAAAGAAAAATCGGAACACGAACAAGGCCGCCTCCTCCGAGGCCGCACCACCACATATCAAGCTCTGATTTTTGAACAAGACTATTCCAGCACTCAGCTCTCCCGCATCCGCACCCAAGGAGAAGTATTACAACTTTTAGCACAAATGAAATTGTTCCGAGGTGATATGTGAACTTTGTCGATCTTTCTATCAAACGACCTACATTCATCACTTGCTTAGTACTAGTAATGCTGGCCGTGGGCTACTGGTGCTTGAATAACCTCGGCGTGGATCTTTTCCCGAATGTTACTTTTCCAGTTGTAACCGTAAACACACCTTACCCCGGCGCAAGCCCCGCAGAAATCGAAACCCTTGTTTCTAAAATCATTGAAGAAGAGGCGAGCTCCATTTCCGGCATCAAACGCTTGAGCTCGATCAACACTGAGGGCCTCAGCACCGTGATCGCCGAGTTTACCTTGGAAACCGATGTGAAATACGCGGAACAACAAATCCGGGATCGGGTTTCCGGCGCCAAACGAAAGCTCCCCCGAGATATTGAAGAGCCCGTGATCCGCCGGATCGACCCAGGAGACCAACCAGTACTCACCCTTTCGGTGGAAGCGGATTTGCCAGAAGAAAAACTTTTTGAAGTGGCCGATAACATTATTAAGCCCAAGATCGAGCAAGTGAATCAAGTGGGCTTGGTAGAGGTGGTTGGGGGCCGGGAGCGGGAAATCCATGTGGAGCTGGACCGTAAAAAACTTAAAGCCTATGAAATTTCCGCGAGCCAAGTTGCGAGCCGCTTGAGCGCGGCCGGAGAAAACGTGCCCGTGGGTAAAGTGAGCGAAGGCAAACGAGAAATCGCTTTCCGTTCGATGGGCCAATTTGAAACCGTAGGTGATATCCAAAAAACAGTGGTGAATTTCTTCGGCAGTGATGTTCCGATCACGATCCAAGATATCGGCTCCGTGAAAGATACTGTAAAAGACGAAACCTCCCGGGTTTATGTGAACGGCAAAAAATCCCTCTTTATTAACGTTTACCGCCAGAGCGGATCCAACACGATCGCCGTTGTGCAAAACGTGCTGAAGCAAGTGGAAAAAATGAGGCCCTCTTTAAGCAATACTAAGGGTCATCCAAAAATCACGCCGATCCGGGATGCTTCCATGTGGATCCAAGCCAACGTGACCGACGTGAAAGAATCCATTTTCTTAGGAATCGTATTGGCGGTGATAGTAGTATTTTATTTCCTTGGGAACGGCCGCTCCACGATTATCACGGGCCTTGCCCTACCGAACTCCCTCATCGGCGCCTTTATTCTCATGACAATGGCGGGATTCACGATCAACATCATGACCCTCCTTGCGCTTTCTCTTTCGGTAGGCTTACTCATCGATGATGCTATCGTGGTGCGGGAAAATATTTTCCGGCATATCGAGATGGGAAAAAAACCCGAAGATGCTTCCCGCATTGGCACCAAAGAAGTGCAACTCGCGGTGATCGCAACCACCTTCACCGTGCTGGCAGTGTTTGGCCCCGTGGGATTTCTGAAAGGTGTGGTGGGGCAATTCTTTAAAGAGTTTGGTCTAACGGTTTGTTTCGCCATGCTGATTTCTCTTTTCGACGCTCTCACCGTGGCGCCCATGCTCTCGGCCTACTTCGCCGCTGATCCCCACGCAAAACCCGGTACCAGCATTTTCCATCGAGCCTGGGACAGCACGATTGGCCTCACTGTCCGCCTCTTTTCCCGCTTCCAAGATCGGATGGAAAATTCCTACGAACGGTTCCTCGGCGTGATCATGCGCCACCCCCTGAAAACTTTGTTCGCGAGCTTCTTGGTGTTTGTATTGGCCGTTTCCACCGTGGCCTTTGTGCCAAAAACATTCTTACCCTCCCAAGATGCGGGCGAGTTCCAAGTGGCCTTCGATCTTCCACCGGGTGCATCCTTAGATGAAACCAACAAACTCGGCGCCGAGATCGATGAAATCGTGCGCGCCAATAAAGAAGTGGAAGTGGGGGCCCTCACAATCGGCAGTAACTTAGGCGAATCCAACGTTGGCTCTATTTATGTTAAACTCGTTCCCGGTAAACAACGCAAGGGCGTGAACACCACGATGATGAAGGAGCGGATACGGGAACAACTGAAACCTTTCGCCTATGCCAATATCGCCGTGAAGGATTATGATGCCGTGGGCGGCGGCCAGCGGCCCTTCAACTTGAATGTGGTGGGCATGGATCAGAAAAAACTAGAAGAATATGCTCAAAAAGTTCTCGCTCTCGCCAAGAAAAATCCGGGCCTCACAGATGTGGATGTAAACTACCGGCCAGGAAAACCTGAATTCCAAGTGGCCATGGATAAAAATCGCGCTGATAAATTGGGCGTGAGCACCGTGCAAGCAGGCATGGAACTTCGTACCCAAATCGAAGGCGTGACCACAGCCAAATTCCGGGAGCTCGGGGAAGAATATGATATTCGCGTGCGCCTTAATAGCGAACAACGGGATCTAAAAGAAAACTTCCTAGACACCTACGTGCCCAATATCAACATGAACCTCGTGCGCTTGAAAGATGTGGCCACCGCCGTGGAAGCCCAAGGCCCCTCCAAAATCACGCGCCAAGATCGGGCCCGCTACATCCAAATCCAAGCGGATATTACGCCAGGCTACGGCATGGGTGATGTGATGAATCAACTGGACCAACAAATTCGCGACGAAGTAAAACTTCCCAGCGATATGAGTTTTGCGTATGTGGGCCAAGCGGAAAACTTCCAGGAGTTAATGGATTCCATGGGAACCGCGATGCTCTTCGGGATCCTTTTTATCTTCTTGATCCTAGCGTCGCTCTACGAAAGTTTTGTCACCCCCTTAACCATCATGCTCGCGCTGCCGCTCGCGTTCTGTGGATCCTTCGTGGCTCTCGCGATCACGCAGGAGAGCTTAAACATTTTCTCCATGATCGGCGTGATCATGCTCTTAGGCGTAGCCACTAAAAACTCAATCCTGCTCGTGGATTACGCTAACCAGCGCACGGCCGAAGGCGTGGATCGCATCACCGCCATGATCCAGGCGGGCAAAACCCGCTTGAGACCCATCATCATGACAACCATGGCCCTGATCGCAGGCACCATACCGATCGCCATGGGCCTCAACGAAGCCTCGAAACAAAGAACCTCCATGGGGGTGGCGATTATCGGCGGCTTGATCAGCTCCACTCTGCTCACGCTACTCGTGATTCCCGCTGCATATATTTACATCGACCGCTTCCGCCTCTGGAGCAAAGCGGTGCTGCAAAAATTAGTGGGCACGTATAAAGCTAGCTCCTAACGTGAAGCTGGCGAAGAAGTGTAAGAGGCGGACCGGTACAATTTCTGTAGCGGTGTGCGCGTGAGCTGCTTGTAGCGACCAGCAATGGAAGTGCCAAAAACTTTTGTGTTCGTGGCCACGAGCGCGTTGGTTTCTTCAGTGCGATAGAAGCGAATGTCCTTAGGCGCTGCAAAACGATATTCGGTCACGGGCTTCGTAGTATCTTCCGCGAGGAAACGCAAGATATCAAAATGGTACGGCAAAGAAGTATCCTGTAAATCGAGAGTGAACACATCCCGCTTCACTTCTTGCTCAAAGCGAATGAGCTCTTCCAAGAAATTGGCCACTTCGGGGCTGTACATGCCCGCGGCCCGTAAGCAATTTTCCGTGGCTCGCTTGGCAATCGCACAAACATCCGTGAAGGCCTCAAGCATGGAAAGGATGCGGTACTTGAAAATTAAGTTCGCGCCGTAGGAGCCATCTAAATACCTTTCGATATTTTCTTTTTGGTCCACGAATTTTTCTAAATCAGCCTTGGAATCCCAAAGCTCCGAGCGGGTTTCACTGATGAACTGCTCAAAAATTTGACTGAGCTTAGGAGAAGTAGGCAAGAGCGCCATGCATTCTTGCACCAAATTGTAGCGCTCCACATTGCAGCCATCCAGAAGCTTCAAGAGCCCGCTGAAGAAACGATTATTATAGAAAACGTTAATCACAAGGTGGAGTTTACGGGCGCGCACATAATCTTCGAAAGGCAGATTGATCCCCTGCACGCAAACATCTTCGATTTCGGCACAAGCGATATGGGTGCCGTCTTTAAAAGGATAGATGCCGTAGGATTTTGTGAGGGCCCGGTAGCGGCACTTCATCTGAAATTTTTCGATATTGCCGTCCACGGCGAGATCGGTTTCGGGCAGGATGATCAACTGCCAAGCGAGCACTTGATCGTACCCTGCGTTGATGATCGTGCGCAGGGAATACTCGTGGCCCGTATAGGAATCTCCAGGAAGCCCAAGGATGATTTCCGAATAGCTATCGGCGCCCACTTTGCCGGCGGCTTTGGCCACGGCCAAGAGCACGTCGGATTTAATATTTTCCCGGCGAATATTTTTCTGCACTTCTTTATCTAGGCTCTGCACGGAGCCCGATAGTTTCAAGCCCCCGCCTAAAATATCCGCGGCAGCCAATACACGCTCTTTACTGTTTTTACCCGTGGTGGCGAGGATATACTGGGGCCAGTGGGTGGTATCCCGTAAGTCCTTCAAGATCTGGCAAACCTCGAGATCTTCTTTGTACATGCCGAAGTTGGAGTCAGAAACGTAGATATTTTTCTGGATCTGTTCCGCGGGCAAAGCACCAATTTTTTTGGCCATGTAATTTAATTCGGCCCGCACCCGATCCAGATTACTGCGATTTACCTTGGTGTAGTATTTGATCCCTTCCGTGCAAAAGGCGCAGGAAAAAGGGCAGCCACGGTTCGTAGTGAGGATGGGCATCAAGCGCCCGTCGAAAAACTCGTCGAGCAAACCTTCCGTATAGGGCGAAGGAAAGGAAGCTAAATCTTCGATCCGAGGAGCCGGATCGGGGCCATGGAGACTGCCGTCTTTTCTTAAAAAATGGGTACCGAGCACTTCGCCTTCTTTAACGGCGGCCACGTTGAGGTTGTGGTTTCCCAGTTTTTGAATGAGATCAAAAAATCCCCGCTCGCCCTCTTTGTACACATGAAAATCCACGAGGGGATGATCTTGGTGCCACTTTTGTTGTTTATGGTTTTCGTTCGGGTAATGAAGACCACCAAACACCACCACGGTTTTCGGGCTTAAGGATTTTATTTTCTCGGCAAATTTATAAGAGAGGCGAGAATTCCAAATAAAATTACTGAGGCCAACTACTTCGGGAAAATCTCCGCTGGTTTGGGCTTCATCGATGGCGCTAGCTAATTTTCCCGGATACTTGAAGAGACGAACCGTGTGCTCGTTCGGGGCGTTGTGCAGTAAATAGGAGGCCACGTAACCCACGTTGGTGGGGATAGTGTCCGCAGCGATCGTTTGTTGATCATAGGTGAGATCGGCCAGCCATATGCGCATTGGGTCAACCTATCATAGGGGCTGTTGCCAGCGCAAGACGGAGGATTTCAGAGCGTTTTCCTCATTTCAATATTGCAACGCTCATAGTCTGGGTGGGAACCCAGATGCACGGTTTTGTAGCCATGTTTCTGGTAGAGCGAAATGGCCGGATTCAAAATGGTGTTCGAGAGGATGAGCACTTCTGTCGCCCCTTTTTGTTTGGCCCAATTTTCCGCCTCGATCATGAGTTGATCGCCTATCCCTAAGCCTTGGCTACTGGGGTGCACGGCCATTTTGGCTAATTCGTAGCTATGCTCACCCACCTTATAGAGAGCGCAGGTACCCACGGCTTTGCCATCCACGAGAGCAAAAAAGATTTCCCCGCCGTCCCGCAGGCAATCCTCCGGATGATCCACCTGCTGCAAGTCTTTTTCCTCCACGCGGAAATATTTTTCGATCCATTGGAGGTTCAGGGCGCGGAACGCCTCTTTGTGCTGGGGCTGGTAGGTTACGATCGTGGATTTTTTTTGCATCGGTAGTTGCTCCTCGCGAGTAAAGGATTTAGATCGCTTTCTCCCTATGGGCAATAGTCACAAAAAATTGACTAGTACTTTTTTATGTACTAATGGTGGCGCCCATGACCAAAAAATACTTTAACTGCCCAGCAGAAATGACGCTCCATTTGATCGGCGGCAAATGGAAAGTAATTGTGTTGTGGCTGGTGCGAAAGGGCCCCCAGCGGAGCGGCAAAATTAAATCGCGCTTGCCCGGCATTACCTCCACAGCTTTCTCCAAGGCGGTGCGGGAACTAGAGGCCGCAGGGTTACTCGAACGGATCAGTAAGCCCACCATCCCTCCCGAAGTAAGCTACGGCCTCACGGCCCAAGGCGAAACCCTTAAGCCCATCGTGAAGAGCTTGGTGAACTGGGGGCTCGCCCACCGCGGTGATTACCTCAAGGGTGAGTTTGGGATGGCGAAGTTTTATCGGTAGCTGTTTACGCAATGCGAACTCGTTGCGAGTTCGCATTGCGTTGTTCAATAAAAACAATGATTTAAATTTTATGAAGTTTGTTAACGCAGCGATTCCTCGCAGGAGCCTGTCTGAGAAGTTTGTGAATTAAATTAAAGGGATAGGTAAAATTCCCCT
>CAYQES010000040.1:0-15276 GCA_964416595.1 uncultured Bdellovibrionales bacterium
CCAAGCGTTAATAGAGTTGCCTCAGGGCAAAGAAAAAGCCACCTCAAAAGGGTGGCTTTTTTGTTTCTCGCTTTTGTGCGCGAAAGTATGAAGTCTATGCATTCCTGCCCGATAGGGTGCACTGATAATATCACGTTTTGTTCAAAAGAAAGCCAGCAAGTCGCAAGAGCTTGCACAAATATCCTTTTAAAGTTAGTTGAGCATAAAACCAATTAAAGGGAGGCCTTGAATGAAATGCCCATTAACTCTTGCAACGCTACTTTGCTCTATTTTACTAAGTGGGAATGCTTTAGCCTTGAACATTCCTCCTCTTGAAGAGTTTGGCTATTTTAATGGTGGAAACAGTACTTTTTACTTTGCTGATACACGAGAAATGGTCACTCATGAGAATGTTTATCGATTTGTTGTAGATGTTCAAAATGATCCTGATGCCTATGAGGATTGGACTGGCTCTCTCTATGTCTGTGTAATAGGGGACTTTGGTCATGCGAATTATACTTTTTCTCAAGTATTGAATACTGTAAACTTCGACTGGCGTGCAATATCATGGCAATCAAAGTGGCTTGAATCTGCATTAGACCTACTAGATCCAAATACTAAAAAAGTTTTAAAAACTTATTATTGGGGTCATGGAGAATGTAGTTGGAGCGAAGAATGCCATGGTAAAATTAAGTTAGACGAAATTGACGGCAAAATTTATTCGTCGTGTTCAAATTAAAAATCTAAAGTATTAAAATGGCGGAGGGGCACCTTTCCCTTTCCACCGATATTGGTGATCGTGGTCCCACAGTAGGAGAACTACTGAGTTGGGTCGAGGAATACCCGATTGAGTGGCAGAAACCAAGGTTTGATCTTGCGGGGCTGGCACGTGCTCGCGTTGGATTGATGGTGTTTCTACAAAAGAACTTGTTGCAAGATATGGAGTGACCAAAATCGCTATCAGAAATCATTATCGACGAATGCGGAAGTCTAACTTTCGTATTCATGGCCTCAGTGATAATGAGCGCCAGCAAATTCTTACTGCCTCTGAATGCAAATAAATAATGTAGGAATTGAGTTTGCTTTAGAGCCTTGAGCTTTGTTCGCGTTCTGATTCGGGCCGATTTTTAAGATATGGCTTACGGTAGCGCCCAACGCATTTTAGATAAGCCTGATACCAGCGCGAAAGTAAGGCCAGGTTAGCCCTGAACGATTTCATTTTAGAACGTGGATTTTACTGAATTTTATAACCCCTCTTTGGGCATATGGGCTTAGTCAGGTACGTCTGCTAGTGTGCGCCCGGACTGATGGAACGATTTCTAAAGGGATTTAAGGGGTTCTAGCGACTTTCTCATCACTAGAAATTTCGTGAAAACCGAAAGTTTGTGCTAGAAAACGTACCTTTCTAAAATTCCATATATTTTATAGTACAGGCCTATTGCCCGCGCAAAGCTTCTCGAAAATATGAAAGGCGCCGATATTTGTTCGGCGCCGTTTAAAAGTAAAATTTATGTATATCAAAATGCGGTGATTAGCGGCAGCGCTGGATCGTAACGATTGTGCGGCAATCCGCATCGCTCTCGCCTTCGTCTGTGCATTTGGTGTCTACGTAGCCGGCGATGATGGTGTCTTTCTTTGTGTCTACGCGCACGAAGGCGTTCGCTTTTTCGATATCGGCATCGATCATCTTCCAAAGGGCGTTCTTAACGGCGTAAGCATTTCCATTGAAGCAGGTGGCGTAATAGCCGATAAAGCCTGAGGTTTTTACGAGCTTTCCAGCATCGGGACCTTCTGCATAGTAGAGGCCATTGACACCGGCAAAGGAAGAAGAGGAAAGGGCTAACAAAACAAAAATTATAGTTTTCATAAGGTCTCCTTATTGGGTAAGGTTTCAAGAGGCTGCTTAATAGCACCGCATGATGCCCAGCGCAATGGTAAAGGTTTACAACGCATTCTGGCTTGGGTGTCATGGCGTGGATTGCCGGGAAGGTCCGAAGACGCCGCGTTTATACCCACTAGGCCCTAGCAAAGTTCAAAGGTCTAACCTCAGGGGCTCACTCTAATTTTAAAAACACCTCTAATTTTTCGCTCTGTGCCCCGTTTTAAAACGACGACCAAGGCGAATGCAGTCACATATATCTAGCTATACAATCTACTCTTTTAAAACTCCACCTGCCGTAAGGCTTCATACAACGCCACATGCACCGTGCCCGCAAGATTTAAGCTGCGCACGATATCGTCGCCAGGCATTGGCACCTTAAGCAGCCGCTCTTTTTCGTCTCTATGAACTTCTTCCGGAAGCCCCGTGGTTTCCTTGCCGAACACCAAATAATCTCCTGCTTGGAATTCCACTTCGTAGAGGGTGCGAGTAGCGAATTTAGAGAAAAACCACAGCCGCGCATCCGCGGGCAAGCTCGTTCTAAAATCTCCATAACTTTTATGAGTGGTGAGATTGATATGCTTCCAATAATCAAGGCCAGCCCGGCGCACGGCTTTTTCCGAAATATCGAACCCCAAAGGTTCTACTAGATGAAGTTCTGAACGAGTGGCGATGCAGAGGCGGCCGATATTGCCCGTATTGGGTGGAATCTGGGGCTCTACCAAAACGATGCGGAAACCCACAGTTTACGGCCGTAAATAGTTCAACATGCGGGGGAAGGCGATGGTTTCCCGCACGTGTTCCAGGCCACATACCCAAGAAACTGTACGCTCTAAACCTAAACCAAATCCACCATGGGGCACGGATCCGTAGCGTCGCAAGTCCAAATACCATTGGTAGTCAGCCAAGTTCAGTTTGTGTTTCTCAATGGCGGCCTTCAATGTTTCGTAATTTTCTTCCCGAATTCCGCCACCGATCATCTCACCCCAACCGTGAGGCGCGATGAGATCGCAACCGAGGGCGTAGCGGGGATCTTCTTTATCGAGTTTGAAGTAGAAGCTTTTTATTTCTTTCGGGAAGTGGTGGATCCAAACGGGTTTGCCTCCAAAAAGATCACCGATCTTGGTTTCTTCGGGCGCACCGAAATCATCTCCCCACTGGAAGGGATGACCATTTTTATTCAAAAGATCCACGCAATCGTTGTAGTGCACCCGGGGGAAACCGCCGGCGGCGATAGTCTCCAGGGCTTTTTGATCCCGCCCTAGCAATTGCAATTCCGCAGGATTGCGATTCAGAACATCTTTCATGATCTGGGTCACGAGCTCTTCACCGAGGCTCATGTTTTCTTCTAAACTCCAGTAGGCGATCTCCGGTTCCACCATCCAGAATTCCGTGAGGTGTTTGCGGGTTTTAGATTTTTCTGCACGGAAGGTGGGGCCGAACACATAGGTTTTGCCAAAGGCCATGGCACCTACTTCGCCGTAGAGTTGACCACTCTGGGTGAGATAGGCGGTTTCGTCGAAATAATCTGTGGAAAAGAGGGTAGACGTGCCTTCGCAAGCGCTTGGCGTGAGGATCGGGGCATCCATCAGCACAAAATCCCGGGAATCAAAAAAATCCCGGATAGATTTCACGATGCTGGCGCGAGTGCGGGCAATGGCCACTTGCCGAGGAGTGCGGAGCCAGAGGTGGCGGTTCTCCATCAAAAATTCCGGGCCATGCTCTTTGTGGGAAATGGGGTAATTGGCTTCGGCTTTTTGCGCTACTTGCAGGTTGTGCACGTCGAGCTCAAACACTCCCGCTTTTTTGGGGTGGGCTTTCACGAGTCCAGTTACTACAACAGAGCTCTCTTGGGTGAGCTCACCGGATAATGCAAAGCTTTGGTCGTCGGCGGTGCCGGGGGCTACTACGCATTGGATGGTGGCGGTGGAACCGTCTCGAATTTCCAAGAAGCGAATTTTGCCCGAAGAGCGATGGTTATAAAGCCAACCGCGCAAAGTAACTACGGCCCCTACATTTTTTCCCGCCTCGTGAATGCGAATCAATTTTTCCATCATTTCCTCGTATTAAAAATCCAAAGCAAATTGGGCGAGTGTGCGCACCGTGTGGCCACTAGCGCCGTGAGAGGGATGATAGGGAACTTTTCCCGTGCTCCAAGCGGTGCCAGCGATGTCCACATGGATCCATTTATTGCCCTTGCGGATAAATTCTTTCAAGAATGCGCCGCCTTTTTGGGAGCCTGCGCCTTTTTCGCCGCCGATGTTTTTGATGTCGGCTATTTTGCTTTTAATGTCTTCCACATATTCGGGGAATATCGGCAGTTCCACATAACGTTCTTCCGTTTCTGCGGCAGCGGCTTTGAATTTATTCATAAGGCCCTCATCGTTCCCCATGATCCCGGCGGCCACGTTGGAGAGCGCCATCACCACGGCGCCCGTGAGGGTGGCCACGTCGATAATCGCATCGGGATTGTAATCTTGGGCGTAGTCCAAGGCATCGGAAAGGATCAAGCGGCCTTCCGCATCGGTGTTTTGCACTTCAATGGTTTTTCCGCTGCGGGCCGTGAGCACAGCAGAAGGAACGATTGCATTACCATCGGGCATATTTTCTGCCGCAGGAACAACGCACACAATGTGGTTGTCGCATTTTAATTTTGCTGCAAGCAAGGTAGCGGCGATCACATCGGCGCCGCCACTCATATCATGTTTCATTTCTTCCATGCCTTGGCCGGGCTTAATGGAAATACCACCGGAATCGAAGGTCACAGCTTTTCCCACGAGGGCGATGGTTTTTTTCGCTTTTTTGGGTTTGTACTCCAACACAATCAAACAGGGGGCATTGGCGGATCCTTGGCCCACGCCCAGGAGCGCCCCCATTTTTTCTTTTTTGAGGGTTTTCACGTCGAGCACTTTGCAGCTCACGCCATATTCTTTGGCGAATTTTTTTGCCCGGTTGGCAAGTTCCAAAGGATACAGATGGGAGCCGGGTTCATTGGAAAGATCCCGGGCGATCCGAACCGCATTGTTTTCCGCGGTGGCCTGATTCACGGCTTTTTCTAGGGCACTTTCCGATTTTTTGTCGCCGTAGAAGGCGATGCTTGCGAGCGTGGGCTTCGTTTTTTCGCTGCGATAGTGATCAAAAGAATATTGGGAGAAGAGCGCGCCTTCCGCGAGAGCCAAAGCGGCTTTTTCATTTTTTAGGGCTTTGGTGTGGAAAGAAGCAAAATCTACGGCGGCTTCTTTGATTTTTTCATTCTCTAAGCGCTTGGCCATATGGGCGCCGGCGATGCGGTAGGTTTCACCGGTAACTTCGTCCGTTTTGCCTAGGCCCACGAAAAGCAGGTTAGGGGAGGCGTCATCCAAGGCCCGTAGGAAGTAGGTTTGCCCTTTGCGGCCCTTAAACACCTCTTCTGTGTTCAATTTGGCTAAGAGATCGGAAAATTCATCCCTGGTACAGTGAGGAGCATTTTTCCCCTCCGCTTGGAAAGCTCCCATCACCTGGGTGGATTCGGGGGCTTTATCAAAGGCAAGCTGAACAACGATCTTCATGAGGGGATCCTTTCTTAGCGGCACGGAATGTTTTAAAATGAGGCAGTGTTAAAGCGATATTACCAAGTCTTTGGGAGCTTATTGGTCGTTACCGACGCGTTGGGCTTGGTAGCCGCTTGGCTGCTGTCTTTTTACCTTCGCTTTTATACACAAATTGTTCCTGTTACTAAAGGCATTCCCCCCTTTTCCCGCTATGTGGCGCTCACGGTTCCCGTGGTTTTTCTGTGGTTGGGAGTGTTCTCTTATTTGCAGCTGTATCGAACGAGTAAAATAACGCGTCGCACCGCGGAATTGGGGAATGTATTGAAGGCCCATGGCTTTGCTTTGGGTCTCTTTGTGGTGCTCACCTGGGTGGTTACGGAGTATCGCTTTAGTCGGGTGGTGATCGGTTACTTTGCGGTTTTGGCTGGTGCTTATTTATTGTTGAGTCGTTTGGCATTGCGGAATTCTTTGCGGCGTCTAGTGGCCAAGGGGATGCATGTTCGGAAAGTGGTGATCGTGGGTTCTGGAGCTTCCGCTTTGGCCATGGTGGAAAGAATGGCTCGTATGCCGGAGCTTGGAATCAAGGTGCAGGGCTTTTTCACCAAGAGCGGCCAGGCGCAAGAATCTTTACCGGCCCCCGTTTTGGGCAATTACCAACAGGTGAGTGCCGTGGCAGAAAAAATGGGTGTAGAAGAAATCATTCTCGCGTTGCCCAGGGAAGATGGGCGAGAGCAGGAAGAGATTTTGCTATCGTTGGGTGATTCCGTGATCGACGTGCATTTAGTGCCCGATGTGTATGATTTCATCGTAACCGGTTGCACTGTGGAAGATTTTGACCAAATCCCCGTGCTCGATCTCAATAGCACTCCGATTGATCCTTTAGGTGCGTTCTGGAAGCGACTTTTTGATTTGCTGGGTGCTTCGATTGCGCTCTTACTATTTTCTCCGTTGTTTTTATTGCTCGCGTTGCTTGTGAAGCTCACGAGCCGTGGTCCAATTTTTTATGGGCAAGTGCGCATGAGTATGGATGGATCCACTTTTCGCATGTGGAAATTCCGTTCCATGAAAGTGGGAGCAGAAAACGAAACGGGAGCCGTATGGGCCAAGAAAAACGACGATCGTCGCACTCTGATCGGTTCCTTTTTACGTTCCACTAGTCTTGATGAGATTCCTCAGTTCTGGAACGTGTTAGTGGGGGAAATGTCGCTCGTGGGGCCGCGGCCCGAGCGCCCGGAATTTGTGCATCAGTTCCGAGGAAAAGTTCCTCGCTATATGCTTCGCCATAAAGTGAAGGCGGGCATCACTGGTTGGGCCCAGGTGAATGGTTGGCGGGGCGATACGAGTTTAGAAAAACGCATTGAGTGCGACTTATTCTATATTCGTAATTGGAGTTTGGCATTGGACGGGAAAATCCTCTTGCTCACGGCCTGGAGAGGATTTGTGCATAAAAATGCCTATTAAACGAATTCCTTGGACATTCTATCGCTATATCCTCGATGAAACGATTCGCCCTTTCCTCGGCGCCGCCGCCTTTTTTCTTTTTGTGCTGCTCATGTTCCAAGTGATTCGCTTGGCGGATGTGTTTGTGGTGCACAATGTTTCTGGTTACTCGATCCTCTCCCTCATGGGCTATCTCTCGCTCACTTTCACGCCGGTGATTTTCCCCATCGCTTTTTTGCTCGCGGTGCTCTTAGGATTTGGCCGCCTTTCCACCGATAGCGAAGTGTTGGCTATGCGAGCTGCGGGATTATCAGTGTATTCCATGCTGGCCCCAGTGCTAGCGCTCGGCTCATTGCTCGCGGTGCTCACCATGTTCTGTAACTCCTATTTTGTGCCCTATGGTGCTCGCATGTTCCGCTATGAACTGTTTCGCATTTATAACACTAAGGCCATCGCTACCATTCACTCGGGCACTTTTACGGAAGGATTCTTTGATCTTGTGCTTTATGCGGATGAAGTGGACTCCAAAAAAAATACCATGCAAAAAGTTTTGCTCTACGACGAGCGTAAACAAGGCATGCCTGTAACTGTGGTGGCTCATCATGGACAAATTCTCAACAACCTCCAAGATGCCGCGGGCACACCGGGCTTGGTGCTGCGACTCTTCGACGGTAGTTTGCATCGGGGCGATCCAAAGAAAAATTTGTACGAAAAAACTAAGTTCGATACCTACGATATTTTTCTAAAAATTGAGACATCCAAAGTAGTGGGCGTGGATATTCCTAAGACAATGGATATTTCTCGACTCAAAGAACGTCTGGACCAAATTCGCGTCAAAATGTCACGGGGAGTGCGATGGGATAATTTGAATGAAGATGAGCGTTTGGATTACATCAACTTCGGTGTGGAGTATTGGAAGCGCTTCGCACTCTCTACCTCTTGTTTCATTTTTGCCTTGATGGGCGTGGCTTTTGGGGTGGTACGCACTCGCACTGTGCGCTCGAACTCCTTTCTTTTATGCCTTTTAGTCTTGCTATTTTACTGGGGGATATACTCTCTCGGCCATAACCTTGCCAGCGAAGGCAAGATTGCCGCCTTTCTCGGGATGTTTGCTGCCAATGGTATTTTACTTATTATTGCCTTATTCACTCTCCGGCGTGTAGCGCGCTAGGAGTTGTCGTCGATTTATCGTCGATAAAATTTGAAAATAAGATGATTTACCGACGATTTCCCACCGTGAAGAATTCTCCATGGTAGTAAACTTACTTGCTCGTCTAGAGCCTAATGAAAATCTAACAAATAAATTTATTTAGGTTATCGACGACAAGGTGCAAGGGCGTGCGATTGTGGATAAGAACGGGCCTAAAAAATAAAACTCTTTAATTACAAGGATTTGCAAATGTGGACAAGTTCTTACATTCTGTGGATAAAAAAATGTCAGAAGCTTCTGTCAAGCGCTTCTTAAAATGTCAGAAGAAGTTTGAAGAGGGCTTTTTCGAGCATTAGTCGGAATTTTGCTTTGCATCATTTGAGGCGCCGGGAGTTTTCAGCGTTTGGAATTGGGGGAAGAGGGGTAGGGGATGCTTTTCCGCCTCTGAGGCTGGCAGTACCACGCTTTTAGAGCGATCGCCCGTGGCTAAGGACGGCAGCGGGGCTCCATTCATAGTGGCTTTTAGTGCGCCTAAATTGCCCGAAAAGATTTTAATCACAGAGTTAGCGCGAAGCATCATCGCTTTCCCGGACCGCAGCGTAAGATCCCGCACTTCATCTTGGTCCGTTTGGAAACGGAGCCATACGTCCTCTTCTGCTTTCACGAGAAGGTTATAGGCCTTCTTTTCATCCTTCGCGTTATCTATGGCGGGTTGTGGTGGAGCGGGTTGTGCGAGAGCCGGCTCCGCTTTGGGCGGAGGTGGAACCGCGGCCGGAGCAGGTGGTGGCGTTTCTGTTTTTGCTTCTGGTTTGGCAGGCTCCGCTTTGGCGGGTTCTGTTTTAGGAGCATCTTTCGCTTTTGTTGCGTCCTGGTTCTCTACTTTTGTTTCCACTGGTGGCAGTGCTATCGCTTTTGTTTCTGCTTCATCGGTTTTTAGGATCTGTTCTGCCTGTTGCGCTAATTTTTTATTTCGCTCCCGTTTCGCTTTGAGAAGGAAATAGGTTCCGGCCACGGAAAGCATCGTAGCAAAAAGCACGATGATCATTACTAGGCGGCGTTTTTCTTGGTAACGCTCTTTCACGTACAAATAGTGGGAGCGGATGGCGCCCTTTTTTCCATCAGGCGCGGTGGCTAGGTGGTGTTGGTAGCGGAGTAAAAGATCTTGGGTATCGATGCGAACATATTTGGCATAGGCCTGCAAATACCCGCGCACGAAAGTGGGGGCGGGCAGAGCTGTGTGATCATCTTCTTCCAGAGCGCGCAGCATTTTTAAACTGATGCGGGTGGCGTAAGCCACTTGTTCGATGGAGATGTTTTTTTCATCCCGCATTTTTTTGATGAAGTGGCCTAGGCTTTCTTGTCGGTTCTGTTCAATTTCCATGCTCAACGTTTCCTTCGCGCTTCTATCAGCGAATCATATTCAGTGTTACTTCCGCTTTGCGTGCCCATTCCGACTGCGGGAACAGTTGGATGATCTCTAGCAGTTTTACTCGGGCTTGAGTCGTATCTTTGGCTTTGATCAAGAGCGAGCTGATTTCATAATGAGCTTGGGGATTGTTGAAACAAATCCCCTGCACGGATTTATCCAAGGATTCCGCGGCCACAGAAAAATCCCCTTTTTCTTTTTGTAGGAGACCCAAATAAAACCAAGCAGCGCAGTGGCTATTATTATTTTTGATCGCCAGCCGCAGTTGTTGTTCTTCTAAAAGAGGTTTGCGCCATTCGGCATAAATGCGGGAAAGATTAAAGTGCACTTTGGCCAAATCCCGGTACACAAGATCTTGCGAAACTTCCCGCAAAATCTTTTCGCCTTCTTTCAAGCGCCGTTGCCGAACATAGAGTGCGCCTAAATTGGCGCGAGCGTCGCTCCATTTCGGATCTAGCTTAAGGGCTTTTTTCCAACTCTCTTCGGCCCGCTGGTATTCTTCTTTGCCGGCGTAGGCCAAACCTAGGTTGGTCCAAACGTTCGGTGAATCTGGCAGAAATTTTGCGGATTCTTGGAGCGAAGCCAGAGCTTCGGTGTAGCGGCCTTCCATGAGTGCTTCGGTGCCGGCAGTAAAGTAAATATCGCCCTTTTTTTCACGGACGCTTTGGGTTTTGGAGCCGGCGCAAGAAAAAGCAAAAAAGGCCACCAAGATTCCAACGCTCAAATGTTTTCTCATACAAGAATCGTAATGGATTCTGGGCTTTGGGGCAAGATTTTCAGCCTTTCCGCTGGGAGAGTAATTCTTGTACTTTTCTCTCCATATTCGAGGTTTTTTCCTCTACGCGGATATCTTTGAAGCGGCGGGAGAGATTTTTCAGTTTTTTCACCGTTTCCCTTAAGTCCATTTGCGTTTGTTTATCGATATTCGCGAACCTCACGCCCACACCTTTGGGGTGAGTCACTCCCGATTCTGTGCGCCACACCACTTTTCCGCCGCATTCGAACTTATGATCGAAGAGCGAGAATTTTATTTGGATCGTTTGGTCTACTTTTAGTGGATCTTTGGTTTTAATAAAGCAACCGGAAGCGGAGATATCCATGATGTCGCCACTATAAAAGTGATCGGAGCATGTCATCGCTACGGGCACAGAAATTTTATAGCGCGGATCACTCTCCCACCACGCAATCTTCGGGCTAAAATAAGGAACCCTGAGCTCCAATTTCAAGAGGAACAAAATCACGAGCGCCGTGAAATTCACCAACACGAGCGGAATCTCCACCACGTTGTTTTCCCCATAGCGATATGCAATCACGAACTGCGCCCCAATCATCACGATGGAATGAAACACATAGAAGTGCCACGCGTACGGACGCATATGATACAGCGCAAATCCTGTGAACACCGCCAGCGCCGAGTGCGCGATGTAATAGAAGGAAAAAAAGATCGACACCATTTTCGCCAGCGGCAGGTTGTAGAGCATGCCGAGCACGAGAATATAGCCCAGCGGGAAGGACCAAAGTGCGTAAGCAAGAAGGGTGATGAATCGGGGATTGCGGGCTTCTGAGTGTAGCATGATCTCTTTTCGGAAGGGTTGAGCTGAGGGATGAGTATAAACTCCTCTGATGCGGGTGGGGGAATTTGTTTTTGGCGAGAGTGAAGACTAGCGCGGAGGCGGGTTGGAGTTTTGTGACCGCATCCGGTGCCGTTCTACTTTGCACGTGCAAAGTGCGTGGGGTGCTGCGTTGTTTAGGCGAGATACCTGGAGGCGGGAGCGGGTTGGTGGAGGTATGGCGGTGGCGTGTGGAGCGGAAAACACGGTACTGGCTATCGGTGATTGAGGCATTACCGCTGCCGGATAGGGATTCTGGGGGTTACAGCCTAGCGTGTGGCGGGGTTTTACTGGGCGCTCGCGCTTCCGTGTGGGGACTGGTTGGGCTCGACTACTGCTTGCACATATAAGCATAAAGCATCGAAATTATTGGTGGTTTTGGGGGGTGATCCGGGTGGAGAGGGGGTGTATAAGCTTTTTACACCCGTAGTTGAGTTCTTCAACAGCCGGAAGACCCTTAATTAGCGCGGTTCTTCGGGCATTTGCTACAAATAGATCCTATTGAATTGAGGATTCCTTAGGCAGGCCGCGGACTTAGGGTATATATCCGTTTTGAGATAAGTGCGTGGAATTGTTGGTTTACCAAATATGGTATTGCCCTTGCGATTAGCTATGGTATAACGCAACACGTTATCCGGTACTAACCGGTGTTAAGAAAGGACCTCCACATGAAAAAGCTAATCATCGCCTCCGCTCTCATGCTCTCCCTCTTCGGTATCAGCTACGGAATCGCCTCTGCTCTCGACGCTAAAGGCGTAGTTGCTGCTGCTTGTGATACTTCTGACTGCGATTAAGCTACTAGGCTAAGATTTTTCTTAGTAGAAATTGCATATAACTTCACCTCGCCCATACCCTTTAGGGTCTCTAGGCGGGGTGAAATCATTTCTGGGGTTAGAAGGCTGCCGGCTTCTTTTACAAAAGCCTCATCCATTAAAATTTCATTTTCTTTGGCTTTTGATTCTACTCTTACGGCAAGGCTCACTAGATCTCCTTGCACATCATAGTGGCTTTGGGAACTTAATCCCCAAAGGCCCTCATCTACGAATCCATAAACCAAACCTATACGAACTTTGGTTTTTCGCTGCCAAAAATCAATGCCTGTTCTAGCTTTGTAGCCATCAAAGAAAGATTGGGCAGGGCCACGGAGCTCTTCGGTTACAGATAAAAACTCTTCTAAGCGTTGGTGGAAGATTTCATCAAAATGCGCAACGGCTTCATCGCGAATTTGTAGAGCTGCATTTAAGGCTGATCCACAACTACCCTCTTTATGAGTTTCAGAAAAACAATAGATGGAACCATCGCCAACGTTTTTATCTAAGAAAACGCGCTCGGCCACTACCTGATCAATCATCGTGAACCAAGTATCTTGATAAAGTCGTTTTATGCCATAGGGCATTTGATACGTAGTTTCTGTATGAGCTACGATATCAATTTTCATGATAGCAATCTGGCGGGGACGAAAAATCTTTTTATCGGAATATTCTGATTTTTGTATTTCTTCTTTGAGTAGGTTTTTGAGGCCGGGTCGAATAAAGCGGCCAAAGAAGGCCAACGTTCTTTCCTGTTGTGTATACTGATAAATCATTGTGGCAATCAATGCTACAGATAAAGATGCCTTTATGGCTGGATGATCGAATACGTGAGGAGTATTTAAAAGTAAGAATTCACTTAACACATTTAGTGTGTGTAAGGATCCCAATATAGTAAGGGAAAATATATCTACAAGAGGTGGTCTCGCAACCTTTTTGCCCAAAAGGAAATGGTGCATTTCCCAGGATAGTGATGCAAAAAATGCCACGAAAGGTACAAGTGCTATCGTGAGTGTTAACTGCCTAGACGTCGAACCGAACATATTTTCTGTTGAAAGAAAATAAGCGTAAATGCTTAGAGATAGTATCAATGCGCCCACCAATATTCTTGAAATTATATGGTAGATTTTATTAATGGATGGATGAAACTTTAAGCTGAAGCCGAAAATACTAATGCTGATCATTGCAATGGAAATTCTTTTGAATGATTGTCCAAGCTCAAGGCCTGAAAATGAAAATGTGCTTAGCGAAGAAAGCGTTGTGGAAAAAAAATACAATGAAAGCCAGATGAGTGAGCTTCCCGACCCTTTTCCAAAAGATAAAAGAATAAGTGTAATCACTAGCCCAGAGCATTGAACAAACATGGCAAGAGAGGGATAAACATATTTTTCTGAAATAATTTTTTTAAATTGAGAATTATTATTTTCGGCCTCGCCTAAGGTAACCTTTCTTGGGTAGGCGTGGAAAATTCCAGGGTATCTTGTGTTTCCACTTTTTGTGCGTACTGCTAGAAGATGTTTTCCTGGGGTCGTTTGTGTTTTTTCTAATGGAACCGCGACAATTACGGTTCCATTATTTATGCTATTAATTCCAACCAATTCTCCATCCCAATAAATCCACGCCTTATCTTTAATAGCGCCTAAAAAAAGTGAAGGATTTTTCCAGGCTGTATTTGGTGGGATGTTTACCCAAACGCGGTACCAATAAGTATTTTCTCGCATTTTTTTAATCGGGTAGTAATTTTGAGGACAACTTAAATTTTTATTGTTTGGCTGCCAAAGCATTGGATCTGGTACGCCCGAATTGCACCATAAAGAATCGTTAAACTTAGGACTAGAAAACCGCGGATTATCCTCAAGAGAAAGTTTCCATGCACCTGCTAAAATAATTTCTCCGGGTAAAATTGGATTTTTATTTGAAGCGAGTAAGCCAGCAAAATGAAAAAATATAAACGTTCCCGCTACTAAACAGAAAGTGAAAATTAAATTAATGCGATGGCTATTTTTTTGGCTGAATGGCGAATTAATGATTTTTGAAAGCGAATCGCCCAAAGGTTTTTGGAGTGTCCTTTGGGGCTGCACTTTTTTTGTTTTTTTCCATAAATTCCACATGGTTTTCTCTGCTTAACTTATCGGTAGAAAAGGGTTTATGATGAATGTTAATGATTTGGTGGCGTCGTTGACATCCTTCTTGATGGGTCTTTGTATATATTTGAAATTATGTATATTTATTTACACGATTTACTGTTGATGCTTCGCATTAAATTTGATATAGAAGTGTTTATGAATATAACAAGAATGATCGGATTTTTAGCGTTGGTTCTAAGTGTTTTTAAAGTAATCCCAATTACACAAACTTTGAGCGTTCATGTTGCTTCAGAGATAGAACGTTCCGATGGTAATAGTGGTATTAAGCCTTTTGATAAACAAAAGGAAAAATGAAGTCTATTAGAGATTTTTTCTCTTTTAAATTTGTAACTTTTTCTCTTTTGCTTACGCTTATTCTGGTTACTTTTAAATTTTCCATAGAAAAAGGGGGAGATAAGTTGCAGGTTTTCATCTTCGAATCCCCCATATCTCTTGATCCAATTTTATACGATTTTTTAAAACATCACGCTATTCAAAGTACCATTCACCTAAGGCTAGTCGGCAATTACAAAGATTCTCGTATTACGTCAGAAGCGGCAGAAAGTTGGAGCTCAGGGCATTCTGATACCTTTTGGCGATTCAAAATTCGCAATGACTTAAAATTTTCTGATGAGCTAAAGCTCACTCCTTCAATAGTCGCGCTCAGTCTTAAAAGAACCTTCTTTTTAATGAAGGAGAAAAAATCCAAAAATGAACTGTTAGATCATTTGGAGGATACGGTAAATTTAAAATCCCCTGTTAGTTCTTTTAAAGGGATTGAAGTGGATGGAGATTCAGTCGTTATCCGCTTAAAGCGCCCATTTCCTCGCTTACTAGAATCTATAAGCTTTGGTTTATATTCAATAGTTCATCCAGAAAGTTTCGATCAAAAAACAGGGGAATGGAGAAGCAAAGAGATAGAAAACATTCCTGTGCTAGGTCCTTATTCTATTTCATCCATTTCGAAGCAGGCGGTAGAGCTTTCATTAAGGGATAATTTCCCTGCAGATTTAAAACATCTCAAGGCATTTAAAAAAATCGACATGGTTTTTGATCCTGCTAAGCGCGTTGCATCCGATTTATTGATCGGGCGTTCTGACGATGCCTCATTGAAGAATACGCATCTCTATTCTAGTGAGGGCTTGAATCAAATTATGTTTTTATTTTTGCACTCTTGGAAAAATCCCAAGAGCCCTTTTTTTGAAAAGAAAAATAGGTTGAGAATCAGAGATGTCTTTTACGCTAATTTAAAAGCAGTTAATTTTTCTTATACTACTTCATTTTTTCCTCTAGTAATGAGCGGCATTCAAGAGCCCGCGATGCCGGG
>CAYQES010000040.1:15286-15782 GCA_964416595.1 uncultured Bdellovibrionales bacterium
ATTGTTTTCGATGATTTACGACCCGCTGCAAATCCTTCTATTAATATGACATTAGAAAGCTTAGAAAAAAGTATTGCTTCATTAGGATATAGGCCAATAGGTTTGAAGGATTTGGCTTATGAAGAAGTAAATAAAAATAAAGATCCAGATCTGAAAATACACAATGTGGATGTTGGATTTTACAGTACGGGTATTTCTGTAAATGATCCTTTAGGTGATATTAGGTTTATGTTTTCGCATGAGGGGATCTGGTTGCCAGATGCTACAGGGGAAATTTATAGTGAAATTTCTAAAGATAATTTTTCACCACAAAAAGTGAATGAATTATTGTTCGAGCAGGCAGTGATTTGGCCGGTAACGCATTATTCTGTGGGGCATTGGGCTAAGCCACATTTAGATTTTAGCCGCTATAACACCCTCCTGCCCCTTGGCGAACTCCAATGGATCGGCGCTAAATAATCTGCTTCACCAATCGAAACTACTGCCCGCAGCTTTC
>CAYQES010000041.1:0-14795 GCA_964416595.1 uncultured Bdellovibrionales bacterium
CTGGCGCGGGATATGTTTTTCAGGAGTACGAATTTGTGGAAGTAATAAAAATTCGTAACAAAACTTTAAAGTTTCCTCAGGATTACGGTTGGGATTGGAAAGATGAATTTTTTAATATAAGTGCTGGGGCTGGAATGAATTTCTTTTTTATTAAAAAGAAAGCAGCCTTTTGGTTAGAGGGAAAAGTAGCAAACGATTTTTCCTATAAATATAATTCTTATGAAGAAGATGGTGTTTCAGATACGAAAGGTCTCCTCTTATCTGGTTTGGGCGGAGTGAGCTATTTTTTCTAATCTACTTTGCACGTAATAAGCGCAGTGCGCTAATCGGGTATTACGGAGAGTCAAAACTTCCCGCGATTCTCGTAATACCAATTTTCTAAAATGGACGGATCGCATTGTTTGGCTGGTCCGTTTAGGGTGGCATGAATAGGAGGATAAAGGCGATAAGCGGGATTGGCAGCCATATCTTCTCTTTCTTGCGACAACTGATATATATCGGGCATTTTATCGTCTCCTTTTAAGACATGTCCGTAGCTATACTCTTGTTCAGAATATTCCATGCTCTGCATGCCGCGGCTAGAGCGTTGTCCTTTTTGCATCATCAGATCACCGATGGCAGATTTTCCGTCGAAGTCTAGTTTTTGTAAGGTGTTTAGAGAGGGGTAAAGAAAGAGGGGGTAGAGTTCACTATCAGAAATAGCAGCTCGTACAGAGGGATTGATCCAGGCAGCGGTAGTGATTTCTTTCATGATCGAATCCATATGGGTTTCGAAATAAGAGCCCTGAGCAATTTTTTTGGCGATCTCTAAAAGTTCAGCATCGGTGGCCTTTAATTTTTGTTCCACGGCTAACCTAAAGTAAGGGTAAGCAGCATTGGCAGGATCTTCTTTTTCTAATTGTAGAAGAATTTTTTTGGCAGCAACAAGGGCTGCATCGGACGAAGGAGAGCCTTGCTGGGTAAGCGTTCCTAAGCGAAGAGCCCAGAAAAAATTGGAACTAGTGTGTGTAAATTTTCGATCTAATTTTTCAAAGGAAGCGAAAAAGGGGCCATCCTCTTTAAAGGCTTCTTGGGTAGGGGTGGAGAGGCTCGTTATTGTAAGCAAAGCTTGGATGCTATGTTTGTATCTACTTTGAGTGGTTTCCAACAGTTTCATAGTGCGGCAGATATCATTGGCCTCCATAGCTTCCAAAAGAGGATTGGGTTCAGGCTTAGTTTCTGCTCTTTGTTGCATGGGTTTAGGCCTAACGGGCTTAGCGTTCACGTGGATGATCACGGGATCCGCTAAGGGCACATAAATGGCTTCCGCTTCCGACTGCTTAGGCGGGTGGGAAAGGAAAAAACAGGCGTAGATGGTTAGGGCAACAGTTAAAATTCCAAGTATTTTCATGCCTCTATTTGTACGGCTACATCCTTACGTTTTCTCGGGAGAAAACGAGTTTTGCACTTGCGTTGTGCACTTTGACCGTACGTCTTGTGCGTATCCCTGGGCATACACGGTGTTGACAGTGCTTTTTATTTGTTTTATATTTAACTAATTAGTTAATTAACCGATAGGTATAATATGGACGATTACCTCAGCCAAACTTTCGCGGCTCTTGCAGATCCCACAAGGCGTGCCATGTTGGCCCGGCTTTCTAAGGGCGAGACGAGTGTTACGGATTTGGCGAAGCCATTTCTGAAGCAAATGAGTTTGCCCGCAGTAACCAAGCATTTACAGGTTTTAGAGCGGGCTGGTTTGGTCACAAAATCCAGGGATGCTCAGTGGCGGCCATGTAAATTAAATGGCTCGGCTTTCAAAGATGTGGCCGATTGGATGGAACAATATCGGGTTTTTTGGGAAGAAAGTTTTGATCGCTTGGATGCATATTTAAAATCCATGCAGGAAAATACAGTGCATAAAAGAAAGGGAAAAAATGTCCGGAAAAAATAAACCAAACGAGCTTTACATCACCCGCATCTATGATGCTCCTGTAAAAATGGTGTGGGAGGCCTGGACAGACCCAAAACAAGTGGCGAAGTGGTGGGGACCGAGAGGGTTTACGCTCACAACCCATAGCAAAGAATTAAAAGTTGGTGGGCATTGGCATTATACAATGCATGGGCCAGATGGCACGGACTATCCCAATAAAACGAAATACTTTGAAGTGGAGAAGTACTCCCGCTTGGTTTACGACCACGGGGGCAATGATGAACAGGCTCCCTTATTTCGCGTGACCGTGAATTTCACCGAAACCAAAGGAAAAACAAAAATGGAAATGACCATGGCGCTGCCTTCCGCGGAAGCCGCCAAGGAAACCAAGAAATTTATCAAAAAAGCTGGTGGAGATTCCACCTGGGATCGCTTGGCGGAGTATTTATCGGATGAATCGGAGCAAAAAGATATTTTCGTGATCAATCGTAGTTTCGATGCACCCCAAGAGTTACTATTTAAGCTCTGGACAGAACCTAAACACTTGGCCGAGTGGTTACCACCTACGGGTTTTACCATGAAATTCATCCGGGCCGATATTAAGACAGGTGGCGGCACATTATATTCGATGACTAATGGCAAGGATTTAACCATGTACGGCCGTGCCAAATACATAGAGATCACTCCACCAAAACGGCTTGTGTACACCCAACAGTTTTGCGACGAGCAAGAACGAATTTCTCGGCATCCTTTGGCGCCCATTTGGCCGGAAACAATGCTAACCACCGTGCAATTTGAAGCCGAGAGTGAAACAAAAACTCGGGTGACAATTCGTTGGGAAGTGTATGGCGAGGCCACGGCGCAAGAGCGGGCCTTTTTCCATCAGGCCAAAGGCGGCATGACCCAAGGCTGGACCGGCTCCTTTGATAAGCTGGAGGAGTTTTTGGATAGAATGTAATTTTGACGAACACAACTATAAAAAGAGTTCTCTACTTTCACAAAGTCTTATAAATAGTAGAACTATGACTACATCTAAAACTTCCGTTCTTATTATAGGTGCCGGACCAACAGGCCTTATTTTGGCTTTATGGCTAAAAAAGAAGGGGGTAGATTTTCGCATCATCGATAAAAGCAGTGGTCCAGGAGAAACTTCCCGGGCCCTGGCCGTGCAGGCGCGAACGCTAGAGTTTTACCGGCAACTGGGTATCGTGGATGCGTTAATGGCTCAAGGGATTGTAGCCAAGGAAATTATTCTACGTCGAGTGGGCCGAGTGGTGGCTAAAGCTCGACTGGGAGCTGCGGGGGAAGGTTTGAGCCCCTTTCCTAATTTTCTTTTTTGCTCACAAGACGTGCATGAGGGCATTTTGTGTGAGGAGCTCGTGCGGCATGGTGTGGAGGTGGAGAGGAAAACGGAATTATTAGAATTTAGCCAGGATAACAATGGTGTAAAAGCCAAAATCCGCACATCCCGCGGGGAAGAAATTGTTTTGGCAGATTATATGGCCGGTTGTGATGGGGCACGCAGCCTTGTGCGCCATGGTTTAAACATTGATTTTCCGGGTGGCACATATTCTCAAGTGTTTTATGTGGCCGATGTGGCCGCCACAGGCGAGATGACCGGTGGTGGAGTTCAGATTAGCTTAAGTAAAAAAGACTTTTGCATTGTGATGCCAATCCAGAAGAAAAATTCGATTCGGCTAACTGGAATTGTACCACCAGAACAAGAAACAAAAGAAAAAATTGAATTTTCTGACGTGCAAGAAGCTGTAGAGAAAAATACGCAGTTAAAAATATCCAAGGTGAATTGGTTTTCCACCTATCATGTGCACCACCGGGTGGTGAATCAATTTCGTAAGGGCCGCGTGTTCTTAGTGGGGGATGCGGCCCATATTCATAGCCCAGCCGGTGGCCAAGGGATGAATACAGGGATTGGAGACGCTATCAATCTTGCTTGGAAATTGGCGGAAGTGGTGCAGGGGCGAGCCAAGGAAAAATTATTGTTTAGTTATGAAGAAGAGCGAAAACCGTTTGCGTATCGGCTAGTGGCTACCACGGACACAGCTTTTCATATTATTGCGTCCCGTTCATTTTTTGGCTCTATTTTTCGAGCCTTTATCATGCCTACGCTATTTTCTTTTTTGGTGCGGCTGCCACAATTTTTACGATTTGCTTTTTTAACGGTTTCACAAACTAGGATCACGTATCGTAAGAGCTCTTTGAACCGGGGAGTGGCTGGGAAACTGGAGGCGGGAGATCGCTTGCCGTGGATTTCCTTTTCGGGGGGAGATAATTATCTGCCGTTACAATCTTTGGCTTGGCAAATTCATATTTATGGCAAAGCTCATGCGAAGATTCACGCTGCCGCAAAGGATTTGGATCTAGCAGTTCATGAATTTACATGGACTAAGAATATGGAAAAAGTAGGTTTGCAGGAAGATGCGTTGTATTTGATTCGTCCTGATGGGCATGTGGGTTTGGTAGCAAACCAGAATGCAGAAGAGTTACGGAGTTATATGCAAGGGCTTTAAGCTGGCCCACTTAATTGTTGATAGAAATTCGAAATGCCAAAAATAATTTGGCGATTTAAGCATTTACGGGAAGTAGTTTTGATCCTTCCCAGTAGTTAGCGAATATTGAATTTTCCTATAGATTCTAGTTGGTTAGCGCCATCCATCCACAATTAAAGGGGCCAGCTTAGGTTGTACTCCTGGCAAACCATCTTTGGATCACGGCCCCACCAAACAGATCGAAATTGTAGCTTAAGAATTTTTGCAGGTTGGTTTCAAACTGAAATCCATTCTTTTCAAAAATCGGTACTAGATCCGGCTGATGATGAAGGTATTCACCAAAATACGTTTGGCAAAAATCCATATAATCTCGAGTGTAGAGCAAAAAAACATGCCACATTTGATCAATTTCTCTCATCTCTTCATCCATGATAAAAATAAAATCCAATTCGGTTTTCTGGGGAGATTTTGTTTTATCCAATAGATGTTTTCTTGTGCCCCAAAAGAAACGTAATAGATCAGAAAAAATATCTTCTGCCCGGTCGGATTTCTCGGGGAATTCTTTTTGAAATCGTTTAACTACCGCTGGATTTTTGTATTCTAAAATAAGTTCTAGAGCGCAAAGCATATATTCTCCTTAAGGTGTAGCGCGGGCAGAAATCACTTCCTGCCCGCGCCTAATATATTAGAAAACCGCGCAACACTTTCCGTAGCATTTTCCGGATGCACGTTTCGCATTGAGGATTTTCGTGATGATGGCGTTTTTCATGGCGCCCCCTTTCTTTAAAAGAACAATATGGTAAAAGTGGGTTATAGATATAATTAATAATTAAACAAAATATAATAGGTAAAAAGTTATGATACCGAGTCCAACAGAAATTCAATATTTTCTTGAATTGTACCATGTGAAACATGTTTCAAAGGCCGCCATGCGTTTGGGAGTTACGCAGCCAACTCTCACACAATCCTTGCAGCGGTTAGAATTAAAACTTGGAGCCAGTTTATTTTTTCGAACAAAACAGGGTGTCATTCCAAACAAAAATGCTGTTCAATTTTATAGTAAAGCTAAAGTTTTAAAAGATTGCTGGGATGAAATTCATACAGGAGTCACTGTGGCCCACACCCAACTTGAAGGAAGTTTCCTGGTGGGGTGTCACCAAAGTGTGGGTGCCTATACTATTCCTACTTTAACTAAAAGAATCAATGAAGAGGCGCCCCGCATTGGTATCAATCTTGTGCATGATTTTTCTCGTAAAATTACAAGTGGAGTGGTGGCCTATGAAATTGACCTAGGCTTTGTGGTGAATCCGCCAAAGCACCCGGATCTTGTGATGAAAAAGTTAGGCGATGATAAAGTAACTTTCTGGAAACAGCGTGGCGCAAAAAATCTACCAAAAAATATTTTTGCTGATGCTACTAGAATTCAAGTGGAAGAACTATTGGGGAAAACGTTTAAGAAACATTTTGAGGGTTGGAATATCATTCAATCTTCTAGCCTGGAATTGGTGCGCACTCTCACCAAGCAGGGTTTAGGGATCGGTGTGTTGCCGGAGCGGGTGGCGAAGGTGGATGATGCGGCTTTAACCCTGTTTCGAGAAGATTTTCCTTCCCGGCCCGATGAGATTTATTTGATCTACAGAAAAGAAGTTTTAAGTTCAAGGGCCGGAAAAGAATTAGTGCGCTTGGCTACCTTTCCTTTATAGGAATTTCTGCGGGAATGGGCTGTAGCTCATGCAGCAGTAGCAGGCGAGCAATTTTCTGGGGTGGCCAGCTTTGTTTGGGATCGCTGAGAACGGAAAAATCGTGAGGAATAAAAAAGGAATAATTTTTATTAGGAGTGAAACTTGCGCAAGAATTTTTCACTTCCGCTAGATAAAAAAGCGTAGCCTCAATCTTTCTGCCCGGGGGGTGGCTCGTGATTTTTCCTTTATTCCAAGGCTTTCGGTGCCGCTTAAAAAGAGTTTGTCGCAGAATCTTAGCCTCGAGTATTACGCCTTGGTCTTCTTGGTAGATTTTTCGCAGATCTTTTTCCCAGCCTTCCCGTGCTGTTACCCACTGCACATCTTTGATTCGATCGCGCCAAGTTTGAATGGAGGCTTCTTGTTCGAGAGCAGGTTTTTTACAACTCACTAACTGCAGTTCTACTATTTCCCCTAGTTTTGCAGGCCCCGGTAAAACTGAGATGAGCGTAAGCACTACAAGTAAAGTGGTAGATCCATAAAGGAGGTTCCATTGATTGCGTGGGGCGAGGGTTAAAAAACGGGTGGAAAGAAAAAGCAATAAGCCCAAGAGTGCGCCACCCGGGCCAGTGATAAAAATGCCTACAAGTGGGCCTTGGTTTGCTTCTGGAACAAAAAAGATAGGTCCCAAAAAACCTGCTAGAAAGCCCGCAACTCCTAAAATACTAATCCATAAAAACCAAGGAATAGGATGCATGGGTAAAGGCTAAGCCAAGAGAATGGGGCCGGTAAAGCTAATATATTTTTTGCTGGCGTAAAATTTCTAAGGGTGTTTGTCGAACCAGGGCACGGCTCGCAATCCAAGAGGTAAAAAGGCTTACTGTAAGCAATAGGACACTAAAAGAAATGAGTGATAAAAAATTGATGGCGAAAGCTCCATCAAAAATAAAACGCGTGAGCACATAGGTGAAAGCAAGGCTTCCGGCAGCACCGCAAACAATAGCCAAAGAACTTAAGACTAAACTTTCTGTGAAAAGTATGTAGCGTAAGTCACTTTCGCTAGCTCCTAGTGTGCGATAGAGCACTAGGGATTTTCCCCTTTCTCTTGCTTCTAGGCTGAGCACTGAGGCCAGTACAGAAAATCCAGCACTCAATGCTAGGGCGGCCAGCAATAGAAGAGCCAAACGCATGCGGCCTAAAAGATCTAGAATTTTTGTGATAATGGCGGCCACATCGATCACGGAAATATTGGGAAATTTGTGAGCTAGTAAGGTTTGAATTTTTGTTTTTTCTGTTTTGGTTAGTGCGCTTAAATTGGCTAAATATGTTTTGGGAGCGTCTTCTAAAACACCTTCTTGGAAAACGAGGAAGAAGTTGGGTTGGAAACTGGTCCACCGCACTCTACGCTCATTTACGATTTCCCCTTCTATTTCTACGCCTTGCACATCAAAACGTAATATATCCCCTAAATTTAAGCCCATGCGCTTAGCAAATCTAGTTTCTACGGATAAAGCAGGAATTTTTTCAGAACCACTGAATGGGTTACCGCGCACTAGAGTTTCGCTTTCTTGAAAAAAGTTGCGAAAGCTCAAGTTAACGCCGCGATTACGAAAGCGGACTTCTTGCTCCTCTTCTCTAGTTTTGAAACTACTAGAATCGATAATTCGCTCAAAAGATTTTCCATTCACGGTGAGAATGCGAGCTCGTACTAAAGGGGATATGGAGGTGAACTTGTGGCCTAAAGTTGCCAGCTCCGTTTCTAGAGAGATTTTTTGTTCGGCTTGAATATCAAAAAAGAAAAGAGAGGGTAAACGAGTGGGGGTTTCTAGTTCTGAGCGGATGCTTACTTCTAGTTGTGGCAAGAGATGTAAGAGTAGGGATCCTAGTGCCAATGTGAGGAAAACTGTGGCGGCAGATCTACGTTTGCGTGACAAAAATAAAAATGCGTGATGGATGCGCCAGCTTTTTGTTTTTAGTTTTAAGATTTTGGAAAAAAATCGTAGCACTAGCAGCAAAACAAAAGCTAAGGCTATTAAGAGTGCGATAAAAATACCTGCATTACGGTAAGAGCGAGCTACTAGAGGAGTGAGAGCTGCAAAAAATAAGAGAGCGGGCAAGTAATGCAGCCAAGGCCGCGCACTGTTTTCTGAAGAATCTTCTCGAAATAGCGCCAATGGGGTGAAACGTTTTAGTGCTAGGAGTTCTGGTAGCAAGAGAAGAGGCGTGCCGATGATAGTGATCAGCAAAAGGGGCACAAAAGCCAGTAAGTGCAGCTGTAAATCAACCTTTACGTGACTCCAAAGGTTGATAGCCTTTTCCAAAATTGGCAGCAACAAGCTGGAAAGTAGGCTTGCGGGAATTAAAGCTAAGAGGGCTAAGATTATAGTTTGACTCGCCACATGCCATTGGATGGTTTTTAACGATAAGCCCAAGGCGCGATAGATGGCGATCTCGTATTTTCGGTGGTCTAGATGTGAGCGATAAAGATAAGCTGCGCCGAGGGAAGAAAGTAAGAGTGCGATTAAGCTCACAAGACCCAAAAAATCACCCATATAGGCTAGGGCCTGGGTCGAATTTTCTGCAGATTCTTTGGCGGTAGTTATACGAATTTCTGGATTTGGTAATACTTTTTCGATTTTTAATTTTATTTGTTCAGCATCAGATTCTGAGGGGCAGAGAATAAGAAGAGAATAAGTAGCGGTGCTTCCTGGTTGTAAGGTGACAAATTTTTCATGCAGGTAAGCGCGCCCACCTAAAGCAAAGGAGCTAAAGCTTTGGGTGGGATCTTCCACAATACGATTTTTTAGCTTAAAGCTGTCACTGCCCAATTGCAGCGAACTGCCGATGGGTAAATCGGGAAGGGTGTCGGCACTTAACAGTACGGCGCGAGTTTCCAATTGTTTCCCAATTTTTCCTAGGATTGGGGGCCGAGAGGTGAGTTCACCAACGAGGGGATAGTTGGATTGCACCGCTTTTACTAAAACAAGGCGAGCCTCTTCACCTTGGCCAAGCATGGAAAAAAATTCGATGGTTTGTGTTTTGGGAAGATCACCCACTGCAGATTGGATGACTTGGATTTCTTCTGGTTGAAAAGGGCGACGAATACTTACAGCTAGATCCGCCGCCAGAATTGAGCGGGATTCTGCAGACAAAGACTTGGCCACAGAAACTCGAAGCGCCTCTACTAATAAAAATCCAGATAGTCCTAAACCTAAAACAGAAATAAAAATAGACGCAAAGCGCGGATGTTTTTTTAGTTCACGGAGAAAAAAGAATTTCAAATTTTTCCTCCGTGGATCTTCAGGATTCGATCACAGCGTTTTGCTAGCTCTTCATTATGGGTGACCAATAAACAGGTTATTTTTTGGGCGCGTACGGTTTCAAAAAAGAGCTGCATCACGGTTTGGGCGGTTTCACTATCCAAATTTCCGCTTGGTTCATCAGCAAGAAGCAGTTTGGGATTTGTGATGAGGGAACGTGCGATAGCTACGCGTTGGCATTCTCCCCCACTAAGCTGAGAAGGAAGATGGTGCAAACGGTGGCCTAAACCCATAGCTTTTAATAGGGCTTCGGCTTTAGTGGGGTTGGGTTCGCATAAAATTTCCAGAGGAAGCATTACGTTTTCTAAGGCCGTCAGATGCGGCAAAAGGTGGAACAGTTGAAATACCACGCTAATATTACGAGCGCGAAATTGGGTGCGTTCTCGATCAGATAAGGCGTACAGATCTATATTGTCTAAGATTACTTTTCCGGAGTCAGGTTTGTCTAAGCCTGCTAATAAACCGAGTAGGGTAGATTTACCGCTGCCTGATGCGCCCAAGATGGCTACCAATTCTCCCTTTTGGATTTCTGCATTTACACCCCGCAGGGCCTCAATGGTAGTTTCACCCTGTGTATAGGTTTTTCGTAAATTGTTGATTTGCAGGCTCATGGCAGTTCTTTCATGAGGAAGGGGAGGAGGGCGTCTTTAATTTTTTTCTGGCCCGCTTCGTTGGGATGGATGCCATCAGGTAAATTAAATTTTGCTTTGCCAGCTACGCCCTCTAACAAAAAAGGATAGAGGGGGATTTTCTTTTTCTTGGCTAAATGGGGAAATACAGCTGCAAAGCGGGTTGTATATTCCTTACCGTAATTAGGGGGAGCCAGCATGCCGGCTAGCAAAACCTTAACCCCAGCTTTCTGGGCTAAATCGATAGCAGTGCTAAGATTTTTTTCCATTTCCTTGGAGTCTAATCCTCGCAAGCCATCATTTGCTCCGAGAGCTAACAAAATGGCTTGTGGTTTTGATTTTAGGGCCCATGCAACCCGGGTAGAGGCCGATGCGCTTGTGCTGCCGCTAACAGAAGAGTTAGTTACCTTCCAATTTTTTAAGCTTTTTTCTATGAGCTCGGGGTAAGAGCTTTCTTTTGCTACACCATAGCCCTCGGAGATGGAATCGCCGATGATGATGAGGTTTTTGGGGGGATTGGCAAAAGCGCAGTACGACCGTAAGTGTAGTTGGGTTGAGAAAATGGCTAATATTATCAATCCGTTATGAAAGAGTTGCGATAATTGCACGGGTCTCATCCTTTTTGATGCTTGCTGGGGAGTGGTTCGATTCTTTTTTATCACACTCTTAGCTATGCACCCCATTTTTGACGGCGACTTCGTTAGAAACGATGGAAGTGAGACAATTTATCGATTTTATCTTTTTATCATACTGCCTTAGCCTTAATGCTTTAAGGAGTAAGCGATGAAATGTCCAAACTGTAAAGAATCTAAGCTTGTGCTTTCAGAACGAAAAGGTATTGAGATTGATTATTGCCCGGAATGCCGGGGCATTTGGTTGGACAGGGGAGAATTAGACAAAATATTGGAAAGATCCCGGGAGGACAGCCAGGAAAGCCGATCTTCCCATTCTCCCGCGGAGGTGCGCCATTCCCATTACCCCCATTACAAGCGCAAAAAATCTTTTCTAGAAGAGCTATTTGATTAAAATTGACGCATCCTGCAAGGCGCCTAGACGGCAAACGTAAAATGCGGTAGCTTTTGCCACCGTGAAAAAGCTGGTGCAAGGCATAGTAGAGTTTCGGCGTAAGAACCAAAAAGAATATCGGATGGCGTTTGGCCGTCTGGCTACGGGCCAAGCCCCCGACACTCTCTTTATCGCCTGCTCCGACAGTCGCGTGGTACCTAATACTTTTGCTTCCACTAACCCTGGCGATTTGTTCGTGATGCGGAATGTGGGTAATTTAATTCCACCCTGCGGGGATGATGGTATGTCAACGGGCGATGAAGCAGAGGCCGCCGCCATTGAATATTCCACCTTAAGCTTGAATGTTTCGGATATCATCGTTTGTGGCCATTCTGAGTGCGCCGCCATGCGGGCCATCATCGGTGGCCGCGAAAAAGTGGAAGCTCCCAATCTGCAAAAATGGTTGCGCCACGGGGATCCAGCCCTGGAGCGATTACGGCAAGGATTGGCCCTCGATCCTGCGCTTTCGGAACACAATCAACTTTCTCAGCTCAACGTGCTCTTGCAAATGGAGCATGTAAAATCTTACCCGGAAGTGAAAAAACGGGTGGCCCAAGGCACTTTAGCTGTGCACGGTTGGTGGTTCGACATCGCCCACGCGGATGTGTACGCCTACGAAGAAGAGGTCAAACGTTTTGTGTTGATCGACGAAGAGGAAGCAAAAAGGCTTCTTGAGCGCTTTGATAAATAAATACTAATTCTACGGTTCCGTATTTGTAATTGGATGAAAGCTCGCGGACCGGTGCAACTCGCGGCGTCATTTGACAATAAAAATCTTAAGGTTGGGGGATAAGGGTGCAAAATACGGCTTTTTCTTGGATTCTATTACAAACACTTCAGGCTTGGGGGCATTTAAATGAAAAAAGTAGGTATAACATTAGGAATCTTGGTTTTGATCGTGGCTATATTGGGTGTGATCGCTCCAAAAGATTTCGAGGTTGAGAGAGAAATCATTATCAATAAACCTAAGCAAACTGTGTTTAACGAACTAAAGATGGTGAAGAATCATGAAAGTTGGAGTCCATGGGCAAAACTTGATCCCAATGTAAAAAAAGAGTACCGGGGAGTAGATGGCACAGTGGGTTTTGTGTTTGCTTGGGCGGGCAACAAAAATATAGGCGTAGGTGAGCAAGAAATAAAGAATCTTGTAGACGGCGAAAGAATTGATTTCGAGCTAAGATTTAAAGAACCCATGGTTGCTACGAACGAAGCTTATTTAGTGACAGAAGCTGTGGGTGACAACCAAACAAAAGTAAAATGGGGAATGAAGGGTCATAATTCTTTTCCAGCGAATATTTTTTGTTTTGTATTTAATATGAAGGCCGAGCTTGCCAAGAGTTTTGATGAAGGCCTGGCTAGTTTTAGATCCCAATTGGAAAAATAAAGGTTCCGGTATGTCGCTCATTTTTCGCCAACTTTTTGATTACGAAACTTGGACATACACCTATCTCTTAGCAGATTCTGCCAGCAAAGAGGCGCTACTCATCGATACGGTGAAGGAGCAAGTTCCGAGAGATTTGATGCTTCTCCAGGAATTAGGCTTACAGTTAAAATATGTATTGGACACTCATGTACATGCGGATCATGTGACGGGGGCAGCTCAGTTGCGCAAAGCTACGGGTGCAAAAACAGGTGTGAGTAAGGTGGCTGGGGTGGCAGTGGCCGATCTGGCCTTGGAAGACGGACAAGAGTTACAATACGGAAAATATACTATTCGTGTGATTGCGACTCCTGGGCACACAAATACCTGTTTAAGCTTTTATTCCGAAGGAATGGTGTTTACGGGTGACACTCTGTTTGTGAGAGACGTGGGCCGCACGGATTTCCAAGAAGGCTCTAACGAAAAAATGTTCGAGAGCATTACCAAAAAACTCTATGCTTTGCCTCCGGAAACTCTTGTATATCCTGCCCATGATTATAAGGGGCACGAAGTGAGCACGATCAGAGAAGAAATGAATTTTAATACCAAGGTAAATGCCAAAAGTGCCTTCCAAGAGTTTAAGCAAAAAATGGAAGCCATGAGGCTTGGACCTCCCAAGCGCTTACACATCGCTGTGCCCGCAAATCTTAAGGGCGGCGAAGAATAGCTAGCGGTTGAAGCGATCTTCCAGTGATTTGGCCAGATGGGAAACTTTGTCGATAGGCGATTGGCTCGCGGCCTGCACTGTTTCTAAGGTTTTTTGGAAGAGAGGATGCTTTTCTCCCGCTGCCAGAATGCGTTCGAGGGATTTTAAAGCCACCAATTGGGGATAGGCCAGGGTAACATCGGATCCAGCCTCTGAGTGGAGGGTGTCACCTTCTGCGCGTTGGGGATCCTCATTGCAATCCTTCAAGCTACGGCAGGCTTTTTCTTGCACAACCCCGCGAAAGAACTCTAGATCGGCTTCATTCTGAATGTTACGCCCGAGCAGGAAGGCGATGGTTCCTCTTTCGTTTCTTTGCTCTAGGGGAAGGGATTGGTATTTTTCCCGGAGTAGGGCGGCGGCGCCTGCGCTTAGGGTTTTAAATTCTGTGTCCAGGCGGGGATCGTTATCGTTACGGGATTTTAGTATCGCTTCTAAAAGGATAAGTTTGTTTTTGTCTTCACTGGTGGCTATGGAAGAAGCGGAGGGAGAAGAAGTGGCAGAATTAGTTTTGGCCTCTGTGGCTTCGGTAGCGGGAGATGGAACCTCGATAGGCACTAAGGTTTTTTTCTGAAAAAAGAAGGCGGCTAGAAGAAGGGCGGCTATAAGAAAAAAGACACCCTTCTTCATAACGTTTTACTCGAGAGACGCTGCAAAATCTTGCAGCATTTGTTGTTTTGCGGAGGCGTTGGTGATGCGATTCAATTGATCATCCGCGTAGAGGCCAGCATCCATTTTTACTTTTTCAGTGCAGTTGGAGCAGAATTTCTGGATGTTTTTTAGCAAAATGGTGGAAGAGCCATAGGAGCCCATGGGGGTTACATCACAGGCTGGTTGGCCGGCAAGGGCGGCGCCTGTCCAAATGCTTTTCATATCCTGGCCATTGGCATCCCGGAAGGGGCGAGGGCAAGTGGCATGGAACCAATTGCGGCTGTTCACTTCTGTGTGCCTTGCTTCGTGATAGACCACCATCATTTTAGCCACTTGAGGATGGCTAAAGCGCACATAATTATCCGTGAACCAAATTTTGGAAGAGCTGATATAGGGGATAACGCAAGCTACAGCATTGGGGCTGCCGCAATCATTCATACCAATGGCTTTTACGCGGGAATCAAACCAATTGTAGTAATTGCCGTTCATGTCACCGAAAATCTGTTGGTGCAAGTTCGATACTTTCTCAGCCCTTAAGCTTTTCATGAACTCTAAATCTTGTAGAACTTGATTCTTCACGTCCACAGGAACATCGCTATCGAAGCTAGCTGCTAAGGAAGAAAGGGGCAAGAGCAACAACAATAAAAATTTCATAGAACCTCCATGTATTTATAAGATTCTACGGAGAAGAAAATCCGAATCACAATTAAAATAATCATACAGTCATAAGAAAAATCGGAAAAAATTACATGCATCGCTTAAGCTGGCCCCTTTAATTGTTGATAGAAATTCGAAGTGCCAAAAATGATTTGCCGATTTAAGCATTTATGGAAAGTAATTTTGATCCTTCAAACAGTTAGCGGATATTAAATTTTTCCTATAGATTCTAGTTGGTTAGCGCTATCCATC
>CAYQES010000042.1:0-13506 GCA_964416595.1 uncultured Bdellovibrionales bacterium
AATTTTACCTATCCCTTTAATTTAATTCACAAACTTCTCAGACAGGCTCCAGCGAAGTTGCAGCGCATCAACACCCATTCTTTAAGATTCCCGCACCACGCGGGTGAAAGTGAAGCGATCCTGGATAAACCCCCAGGCCCGGGAATGTACCACTAACAACAAGCCTCCGCTGGCATAGACAAAAAAACAAACCATCTGCCGCCGCCACAAAGCCCGCAAGCTGGGTCGCCCGCCGTCAAATCGCTCCAAACGCAAACCGAGCAAGCCCAGTCCCAGGGTCTTGCCTGTCCACATGGGCAACCCCACAAAATATGCCAAAGAAAAGAAGAAAAAAGTCACCAGCGCCAACTGCCCCTGCCCATAGGTAAATGCATCCCAGAACACGCGCCCCGCAAACCTTCCCTGACCCTGAATAGTAGGCATATGCAAAGAAACCAATAACAACGACAACAACTTAGCGCAGTACAGGCTACATCCCTGCACCACCATCAAATCAATCCCATGGGCAAAAAGCCGGGATGATAAATGCGCCGAAGCCGGCACGGCAACAGGCATAGGCACCAGACGTAAATAGCCCTTAGGTTCTTCTTGTTCTTGAGGCTGAGAAAGGAGCGGTATCGGCATAAATCCTCACCCCTTCTCATCGGCAAAATCCGGCCGCGCTTGAAGTCTCCTCCACGCCAAGCCCCACCCCCACGTTTTCCCCTTTGCGCCCGCCCCAGGCCATGCTAAGACCTAGCAAAACTCACGGCTTCCGTGCCTTACCCCCGTAAAGCATCGAATGTTTAAGTGCTGAATATTCTGGCAGATATTCAGTTCTGGAGCCGGCGGATTAACTTAAACCTGGAAAGGGGAAATCATGCCTAATGTTGTAATGAAAGACCTGCTTGAAGCAGGCGTTCACTTCGGTCACCAAACCAAACGCTGGAACCCAAAAATGAAGCCGTACGTATACGGTGCCCGTAATGGCATCTATATCATCGACTTGCAAAAAACTTTGGGCCTCGCTCGAGATGCCGTGGAATTTGCCCACAAAGTAGCCAGTGAAGGCAAAAAAGTGCTGTTTGTAGGCACCAAAAAACAAGCCCGAGATATCGTTTCCCATGAGGCCAAACGTTCTGACCAATATTGCGTAACGAACCGCTGGCTCGGTGGCACACTCACCAACTACTCCACCATCAAAGCTTCCATCGATCAGTTGAAAAAATACAACGCCATGGAAGAGAGCGGTGAGTTGCAAGCCCTAAACAAAAAACACTTGGCTCGCATCACCAAACACCGGGAAAAGTTAGAAAAGAACCTGGGCGGTATCAAAGATATGCGCAAACTCCCCGGCGCACTTTTCATCATCGATCCTTCTAAAGAGCACACGGCCGTGTTGGAAGCCAACCGCTTGGGCATCCCTGTAATTTCCGTGGTGGACACGAACTGCGATCCTACGGGCATCGATTTCGTGATTCCCGGTAACGACGACGCCATCAAATCCATCCGCTTGTTCTGCTCACTCGTAGCCGAAGCCTGCATCGAAGGCCACAACAAGTACCAAGAAAAACTCCGCGCCAACGAAATCCAGGAAGAAAAAGAAGAGGAGAGCAATACTCCTGTTTCCCGTTTCGAAGGCCACGTGGATCTACTCACTCCCGATGAGGCCGAGTTAGCCATGAAAGAAGAAGAAACCACCACAGAAGTGGAGAAGGCCTAAGCCTTCCCCGCTTCCCCCACAATTTTATTCGTTTTAGAGGATCACTATGGAAATCACTGCTAATGCCGTAAAGGAACTCCGCGAGCGCACCGGCGCCGGGATGATGGATTGTAAAAAAGCCTTAGGTGAAACCAAAGGCAACCTAGAAGAAGCGATTGAATATTTGCGCAAAAAAGGCCTCTCGGCTGCTGCAAAAAAAGCTGGCCGCGACACTAAAGAAGGTGTGATCGGCTCCTACGTGCACTCCAATGGCAAAGTGGCCGTACTCGTAGAAGTGAATTGCGAAACTGATTTCGTGGCCCGCAACGAAAATTTCCAATCTTTCGTAAAAGATCTATCCATGCATATCGCTGCCGCGGCCCCTGTATGTGTGCGCGCCGAAGATATGCCCCAAGATTATATCGCCAAGGAAAAAGAGATCGCCCTCGCCCAAATGAAAGAAGATCCCAAAATGGCCAACAAACCGCAGGCCGTGTTGGATAAAATCATTGAAGGCAAAGTACAAAAGATTTACGCCGAGCAATGCCTCATGGGCCAACAGTTCGTAAAAAACCCGGATATCACCATCAATGAGTTCCTCAGCCAAACCGTAGCAAAAATCGGGGAAAACATTTCCATCGCGCGCTTTGCACGCTTTGTTTTAGGTGAAACCGCAAAAAAATCTGCTGAGGCCGAAAGCAACTAATGCCAACCTCTAAATCCGCCAAGCCTGCCTATCAACGAGTGCTCCTAAAGCTCTCCGGCGAGGCTTTGGCCGGAAATAAGGGTTACGGTGTGGATCTTGCCGTATTGCAGAACCTGGCTCAGGATATCAAAGAAATTCACGAGCTAGGCGTGCAAATCGCGATTGTGATCGGCGGCGGAAATATTTTCCGGGGCATGAGCGCTTCGGAGGCGGGCATGGATCGAGCCAGTGCCGATTATATGGGCATGCTTGCCACAGTGATGAATGCTCTCGCCATCCAAGACGCACTAGAAAAACAAAATGTATTCACCCGTGTGCAATCGGCCATCGAAATGCAAGAGATCGCCGAACCCTATATCCGCAGGCGCGCCGAACGGCATCTAGAAAAAAATCGAGTAGTGATCTTCGCCGCAGGAACTGGCAACCCATTTTTCACCACCGATACGGCCGCAGCCCTCAGGGCCTGTGAAATCGGCGCGAGTGTTTTGCTAAAAGCCACCAAGGTGGATGGCATCTACGATTCTGACCCTAATAAAAATCCTAAAGCCAAAAAATTCCATGAGCTCACCTATATCGACGTGCTCAACAAAGGCTTAGAAGTGATGGACTCGGCGGCCATTTCTCTCTGCATGGATAATGATATGCCGATCGTGGTGTTCAGCATGAATGAAAGAGGCACCATGAAGGATGTGATTCTTGGTAAAAAAGTAGGTACTGTAATCCTGCCCAACCAATAGGAAGGAATATTAGCGATGAAGGAAACAATACAAAAGTTTGAACAAGCCAACGCAGGGTCCTTAAAATCCTTGAAGGAACAATTAGGCAAAGTGCGCACGGGCCGCGCCAACGTTTCCATTCTCGACGGCGTGATCGTGGATTACTACGGCACCCCCACTCCCCTAAAACAAGTGGCCAACCTTTCCACTCCCGATGCCCGCACCCTGCAGGTACAAGCCTGGGAGGGCTCGCTCTTACCAGCCATTGAGAAAGCTATCATCGCCGCCAACTTGGGCTTAAATCCAATGAACGACGGCAAATTGATCCGCGTGCCGATCCCACCACTCACGGAAGAAAGGCGCAAAGATCTCGTAAAACAATGCAAAAAAATGGGTGAGGACGCCAAAGTGGCCGTGCGCAATCATCGCCGCGATGCTAATGAGGCCCTCAAGAAAAAAGAAAAAGACAAAGCCATTTCTGAAGACGAAAGCAAGCGCGCCCAGGACGAAGTGCAAAAGAAAACTGACTTGGCCATCAGTGAAGTGGACAAAATCCTCACTGAAAAAGAAAAAGAAATTTTAACCCTCTAAAACAAATAAGGCTAAGCCGCCGTGGCGAAACTCCCGCGACATATCGCGATCATCATGGACGGAAACGGCCGCTGGGCTGAGCGGCGGCGTCACAACCGTATCTTTGGCCACGCTCGCGGCGTGGAAGTAGCACGCACAATTACGAGAGAATGCGCCAAGCTCGGCGTGGAAGCCCTCACGCTCTACACCTTTTCCACAGAAAACTGGCAGCGGCCTGCCATGGAAGTGCACTTCCTCATGAAACTCTTGCTGCGCTACCTGAAACATGAAACCCAAGAGATCATCGATAATAATTTGCGCTTTCGTGCTCTCGGTTTCACCGGCATGCTGCCAGAAAATATTCAAGCCGAACTAAAACGTCTGGAAGAAACCACGCAAAATAATACGGGCATGATTTTGAACATTGCTTTGTCCTACGGTTCTCGCCAAGAAATCACTCAAGCCGTAAAAATCATTGCAGAGCTCGCCGCCACCGGCGCCCTAAAGCCCGATTCCATCAACGAAGAAACGATTTCTGGTCATCTCTTTACCCGTGACTGCCCGGATCCCGATCTCATGATCCGCACGGGAGGCGACCAAAGGATTTCCAACTTCCTCCTCTGGCAATCGGCTTACGCCGAATTGTATTTCACCGAAGTGTGTTGGCCCGATTTTGGAATCAAAGATTTAAACCAAGCTCTATTCGCTTACGAAAACAGAGAAAGACGCTTCGGCAAGGTAATAAGCACCAATGAACTTAGAACATAAAAAACGCTGGATCACCGCGTTGGTCGGAGTGCCCGCACTTTTTGCAGCCTACTATTTTTTTCGTCATTGGGCTTTGGTGGTGCTCACGATCGCCATCTCCGTGGCTGCTTATGGTGAATTCCTCACCTTTTCGGGAGCCGCACAACGTTTACGTTGGCCAGCGATGGTAACGGCTCTCGCTCTCAGCGCGTGGTTAAGCCTACAATTGCCTGGCGCACTTATAGCCATGTATGTGGCCGCGCTGCTGATTCTTCTCAGGAGTCTCTGGCAGGTACACAAAGCCGCGCCGGAAGAAGTGCGGGTAAGTTTTTTTCATGCCCAGTCCAGAATTTTTGGCTTGTTTTATTTAGTTGTGTTCCCGAGTTTTTTGCCCAAAATTCACTCTCTTGCCCATGGCCCTGCGCTGCTACTTTTTTTGCTCTTAATCATTTGGGTGGGCGACACGGCCGCGTACTATGGCGGCAAACTTTTGGGTCGTCATAAACTTTCGCTCAATGTGAGCCCTGGAAAAACCATGGAAGGAGCGCTCACGGCCCTGGTGGCCTGTGTGCTATTAGCGCTGCTATTTTGGCACTATGCCCTCCCGCATCTGTTGCCCTGGAAGCTTGCTCTTTTAGCCGTGGCGGCATCGCTCGTAGCCCAGGCTGGGGATTTATTGGAGTCACTAATGAAGCGCGCTTATCAGGTAAAAGATAGCGGTAACCTGATTCCCGGTCACGGTGGCGTATTTGATCGTTTCGATAGCCTAATTCTAGCGGCTCCTTTTTTCTATTTCCTGGTGCGCATAGGAACCTGACCATCTTGTGGTAGGATCGATTACATGCCAATTCTCTCTCTAGTTATCGACAAATTAATTTTTATTTTTGGAATCGTAGTGCTCTTGGGTGGAGTGATCGCAGTGCACGAACTGGGGCACTTTCTCTTCGCCAAATGGAGCGGCATCCGAGTAGATACTTTTTCCATCGGCTTTGGCCCCCGGATTTTTTCCAGAAAATGGGGCGAAACAGAATATTGCCTATCCCTCATTCCCTTGGGCGGCTTCGTAAAAATCTACGGCCAAGATCCCGATGAACTAGCCAACGATCCTGATCCTAAACCTGACCGGGCTTTCGTAAAAAAATCCCTCTTCCAAAAAATCAGCGTGCTCTTCGGCGGTCCACTCTTTAACTATTTGCTCGCCATTCTTATCTTCGCCCTCTTGGCCATGGCTGGTGTGCAAAAGCTGCCTTCCGTTGCCACCCGAGTAGTGGCCGAAACTCCCGCCTATGAAGGGGGTTTACGCTCAGGGGATGTGATTTTAGCCGTAGACGGCAAGCCCACAAAAACCTTTGATGACGTGGCCGAACTCATCGCCCGCAATCCAGAAAAAACCCTGCAGTTTTCTCTGCTACGGGAAGGCACTCCTAAAGAAATCGCGATCACTGTGCAGAAAGAACATGCACTCACTCCCTATGGAGAAGAATCCGTGGCGGGAGTGCTAAAGGGCTTAGATCCCTTTGGCCGGGAACCCATCGTGGCCACCAACTTACCCCAGCATCCTTGGGGCTTAAAAAATGGCGACAAAATCCTCGAAGTGGAAGCCCAAGCCGTAGATTCCTGGGAAGAAGTGGAAAAGGTAGTTAGCCGGGCTTTGGAAAGTTCTCAAAGTAGCCTGCATTTTAAAGTGCAGCGGGGTAAAGAAAATCTGCGCCTAGAATCTGGCGATATAACGGCCCTGGTGAAAAAATCCAATAAAGACATCCACGCCTTTTTAGACTTAGCAGGCCTCTACAATCCCGAACTATTTATCCAGCAAGTTGTGCCTGATGCTCCCGCCGCTCAAGCGGGTTTAAAGCCCCAAGACCGGATCATTTCCGCCAACGGCAAAAAAGTGTACAGCTTCGATCACTTGAAAGCCGTGATCCAAGAAACAGGCGAAGCGCTCGCGAAAGCCAATCCCCCTGTGAACGATCACTACACCAATGCCCTAAAACTCCAAGTGGAGCGGGAAGGCGTGGTGCAAGAGTTCACGAGCCCCATCAAAGCCACCAAAGGCAAAGATCCCTTGGGCGAAACCATTATTACTTACACCATCGGCATTCTCTCGGCAGGTCAGCCGCAAATGCCAAAAAACACCATCATGGAACGCACACTGAATCCGTTCAAAGCATTCTGGATTGGCAATGTGGAAACCATAAATCATACGGTGATGACAGTTGTGGGCCTGAAGAAACTAGCCTTCGGTGAAGTTTCTGCGAAAACCGTAGGTGGCCCGATCATGATCGGCAAATTAGCCGGCGATACTCTCGTAAAGCGGGGCTGGCGGGATTTCTTGCGGATCATGGCTATCATTTCCATCAGCTTAGGTGTGTTTAACCTCATTCCTATGCCAATCCTAGATGGTGGCCATATCGTATTCGCCGTTATCGAATCTATCCGTGGCCGTCCGCTTTCCCCAAAAGTGCAGCAGGCCACGCTAAAAGTAGGACTTTCCCTGATCTTGGTGTTGATGGTATTCGCTCTCTACAACGATATTTCCCGGGTAGTCCCCTTTTCGTTCTAGATTCCCGGGAAATGGGAGCGCCATGGTAGATCTCCTACATTTAGCCATTGATACGTCCACTTCCCGGCCCACGGCCGCCCTCCTGCAAGGAGAGCGGGTGCTGGCCAATTGGGTGGGGCCCGAAACCATGCGCCACCACGAAACCTTGCTGGCGGGCATTCACGAGTGTTTGAGCCAAGGGGAATTTACCCTAAAAGATTTGGGGTATTTATCCGTAGGTGTGGGCCCCGGCATGTTCACGGGCTTGCGCATCGGCATCACCACAGCAAAATTTTTGGCGGCGCCCTTAGGGATTCCTTGCGTGGCCGTTTCTTCGCTCCTAGCCCTGGCATTACAAGCAAAAACCACGGCCCCCATCTGGGCCGTAAGTGACGCCAAAAGCCGGCGGGTGTATGCCCTGCGGGTTACGGATTTTTCGCCAGATTATTCTTCTACCGAAGAAGGCCTAGCTGCCGCTCCTGAGATCGCCGCTGAAAAAATGCAGCCTGGAGATTTTCTTTTAGGAGAAGGCGCAGAACTGTATCGCTCTTTTTGGCCTGAGGGCGTGCAATTGGCTGGGGGAGAACAGCACATCCTGCAAGCTTCTTCCGTGGGAATTCTCGGTGCTCGCCGTTATGCTTTAGGCCTCACTTGTTCCTCCAATGAAGTTCAACCTACCTACTTAAAAACTTTATGACGAAAGCAAAACCCTTCTTTCATGTGATCGTGGATTTCAGTCAACCCCAAAGCCACCGGGCCAAAGTAAGTTTGCGCTCGATGCAAGAGGCGTTACCGGGGATTTTGGAATTCCCTGTGTGGACTCCCGGCAGCTATTTTGTGCGGGATTATTCTCGCCACATCACAAAATTAGAACCTGCCACGAAAGTAGCCAAGAACCGCTGGCGCTTAGAAACTGGCGCAGCTTCGGTTTCCTACGAAGTGTATTGCTTTGATCGCACCGTGCGCACAAGTTTTGTGGACGAAAACTACGCCGTGCTCGTGGGTGCTTCACTCTTGCCGCTGCTCCGGGGCCCCTTCACCGTGGAGTTGCGCTTGCCCGCTTCTTGGAAATTAGTTTCTTCAGCCTTACAGTTTCACCGCAAAGGCCCGGGCCGCTGGCTAGCTTCCGTGCGGGATGATGACCACTGGATCGATTGCCCGATCGTGGCCGCGGCGCCAGGATTTGGCGGTGTGGGAAAATTTTCCATCGCCGGCATTCCTCACTATATCGCCTGGGTGGGCTTGGAATGCGCGCGCAGTATGAAAGATATGGAAGTTGCGTTCCAAAAAATCGCAGGCGCAACCTTGAAATTTTTTGGCGGCTCTCCTTTTAAAGAATATTTTTTCCTCCTGCATTTTGGTCACAAATTGTACGGCGGCCTTGAGCATCGGAATTCGCAACTCTCGCAATTTGATGGCTCAGCTTTAAGTGAAGCCAAAGAATGGGATAAGTTCTTAAAACTCGTGGCCCATGAATATTTTCATTCTTGGAATGTGAAATCATTACGCCCCAAAGCCCTCGGGCCCTTCGATTACAGCCAAGAAAATTACACCCAGGATCTGTGGTTCGCGGAAGGTCTCACGGATTATTTCGACGATATGATTCCCCACCAAGCCCGCTTATTTTCTACGGACGCCTACTGGAGAGCACGGCTAAAAGATGCCACCATCCTACCCGATGGAATTCCCGCCCACGAACGCCGCTCTTTAACAGAAACCAGCTTCGACGCCTGGATCCGCGCCTACCGCCCCGACGAAGACAGCATCAATACGGATGTTTCCTATTATACTAAGGGCGCGCTCCTCGGCTGGTGCTGGGATGCTCACCTACAGAAAAAATCCAAGGGCAAATGGACACTCGCTCGCCTCATGAAAGCTTTTTGGAAAGAGTTTGGTATCGACGCTTATGAACCCCTGGCCACTGCCAGGGCGGGTTTCACCCGAGAAGAACTCTTTACCTTCGCCGAAAAAATCACCAAGATTCCGCAAAGAGCCCTCGTGGAAGCTTGGCTGCAAAAACGAAAACCGCTTCCTTGGCGCCAGGCTGCGGCCCAGTTCGGTGTGAATGTGGTGGAAACTATCAGTGATCCCGCTTTGCATTTCCTCGGCTGCCAAATCCAATGGTCTGGGGGCAAGGGCGTGGTGCAAAAAGTGCTATCCAACACGGCGGCAGAAAAAGCCGGCCTCTCACCCCACGATGAAATCTTGGCCGTGAACGGTTTGCGAGTAACGGATCCCGAAAAGTTCCAACAAACGTTAAAACAAGCCCGCGCAGCAGGAAAAGAAATTAAAATTCTCTTTTGCCGCTTAGACAAAATTTTTACGCGTTCTTTACGTTGGCGAAAACACGCAAGCATTGGCGTGGAATACGGGATGAAAACATGAACCAGATTCCTGCCGCGGCAACGCTGAAAGAGTTAATCCAAAAAGCGGAAAACAACCCCTTGAACCCCCAAGATCTTCAGTGGCTCCCGCCACTCATCGATCACACTTTGTTAAAACTAGAAGCCACACCCGCTCAATTCCAAATCCTTTGCGCGGAAGCCAAGCAATTCCATTTCGGCGCTGTATGCGTGCGGCTGGAGCATGTGGAATTTTGCGTGCGCGAATTAAAAGGATCGGGCGTAAAAACCGTGGCCGTTGTGGGTTTTCCTCTCGGCACCGATCGCACCGAAGAAAAAGTGCAAGAAGCGAAAGCCGCCATCCAAAAGGGCGCCCAGGAAATCGATATGGTGCTGCAAGTAGAATTCGTGAAAGAAAGAAAATTACGGGAGGCCTTTTTGGATATCCAGCAAGTCGTAGAGGCATGCGGAAAAATCCCCGTAAAAGTAATTTTAGAAACTTGCCTCTTAACCCACGATGAAAAACTTTTGGCTTCGGCCCTCGCGAAAGCCGCGGGCGCCGCTTTCTTAAAAACCTCCACGGGCTTTTCCACGGGCGGAGCTACCATCGAAGATATCGCGCTTCTGCGCTCTGTGGCGGCCCATACCATGGGAGTAAAGGCCAGCGGCGGAGTCCGCAGCACGCTGGATGCGCTCAAAATGATTTTAGCGGGGGCTAATCGCTTGGGCACTTCTTCTGGGGTTAATATCATGGGCCATGCCAAAGGCCCCCGAAGTGGCGTATACTAGCTCCCATGAAAGCGGCCTACGACAGAGTGTTTTTTCTCGTGCTCGATAGCCTCGGGATCGGCGCCATGCCCGACGCTAAAGATTTCGGCGATGAAGGCTCCCACACCTTGGGCCATATTGCATCTGCCGTGGGAGGCCTGCGCTTGCCGCAACTCCAACAATTAGGCCTTGGCAATATCAGCAACATACTCGGCGTAGCTCCCCAGCCCGAGCCCCAAGGAGCCTACGGAAAATGCGCCGAGCTCGCCAAAGGAAAAGATACCACCACGGGCCACTGGGAAATGGCCGGCATTTCCGTGAAAAAACCTTTCCCCACCTATTACGAAGGTTTCCCCCAGAGTTTTGTGGATCGTTTTGTGGCGCAAGCAAAAGTGCCTGGATATTTGGGCAATATGGCCGCGAGTGGCACGGAAATCATTCAGCAATTGGGTGATGAACACGTAAAAACCGGGAAACCCATCGTGTACACTAGCGCTGATTCCGTTTTCCAAATCGCCTGCCACGAAGAAAGTTTTGGTCTGGATCGATTATATGAAATTTGTTTAGAAGCCCGCAAACTCTGCGATGAACTAGGCGTAGCCCGGGTGATCGCCCGCCCCTTCATTGGCAGCGCCGGTAAATACACCCGCACCAAGAACCGCAAAGATTATTCCGTTGCCCTACCCGAAGAAACCATGATGGAAAAATTGCAGCGCTCTCCGGGCCTAGAAACCGTGAGCATCGGGAAAGTGGCTAGTATTTATTCGGAGCAAGGCTTCCACCGCAAGGTGAAGGCCGGGGATAACCGCGCCATCTTCGCCGCCACCGTGGCAGAGGCCGATCGAGAGTTTCGTGGCCTTGTGTTCGCTAACTTAGTAGATTTCGATATGCTCTACGGCCACCGCCGGGATGCCAAAGGTTACGCCCAGGAGCTTGAGTGGTTCGATAGCGCGCTCCCCGAACTTTTAGGAAAAATGAACGAGCGCGATTTACTCATCTTGAGCGCCGATCACGGCAATGATCCCACCTTCCCCGGCTCCGATCACACCAGAGAATATGTGCCCCTCCTGGCCACGAGCAAAAAAATCGCGGCGGCCGGAGGAAAAAACCTCGGCACCCGCTCGAGTTTTGCTGATATCGGCCAAACGATTCTAGAAGCCCTAGGTTCCACGGAAAAACAAAAGATCGGTCAAAGTTTTTTGCGGGAGATTTCATGAACCCAGTTACCCTGATCAAAAAGAAAAGATCTGGCCAAGCCTTGAGTTCCACAGAATTAAAATTCATGGTGGAAGGCTATACTCAAGGAAAAATTCCCGATTACCAAATGAGCGCTTTCCTCATGGCCGTTTTTTTCCAAGGCATGGATGCGAAAGAAACGGCGGAGCTCGTTTCCCTCATGCTCCACTCCGGCAACACCGTGGATCTTTCCAAAATCAAAGCCCCTAAAATCGACAAACACTCCACCGGCGGCATCGGCGATAAAACCACTTTCTTGCTGGCGCCGCTCCTCGCGAGTTGTGGTCTCGCGTACCCCACCATCGCCGGCCGCTCGCTGGCCCATACCGGCGGCACCATCGATAAATTAGAATCCATTCCGGGCTTTGACTGTTTTTTACCGCTGCAGCGATTTTCCGAATTGGTTGCCAGCGTTGGCCTAGCCTTCCTTGGGCAAACCGAAGAAATCTGCCCGGCGGATCGAAAACTCTACGCCTTGCGAGATGTAACAGCCACAGTGGAAAGCACCCCCCTCATCGTGGCGAGCATCATGAGCAAAAAACTAGCTGAAGATATCGACGGTATTTTGTTCGACGTAAAATGCGGCAGCGGCGCTTTCATGAAAACCGAAAAAGAAGCGGTGGCCTTATCTAAAGCCTTAGTGGCCACGGCCAAGGCCGCAGGCAAACACGCCAGCGCCCTCGTGACCGATATGAATTCTCCCTTAGGCACCACTGTGGGCAATGCCCTGGAAGTGAACGAATGCGTGGCTTTCCTGCGCCGTGGCCCCCAGGATGCGGCCCCTGATGCCCGTCTCCACGAACTCACCCTCGAGCTCGCCACGGAAATGTTTTTACTCTCCCAAGATCATTTGGGCAAAAAACGCTCACCCGTGAAAGCCGTACGCTCTATGTTGGAAGAGGCATTGAGTTCCGGCAAAGCCTACTCAAAGTTTTTAGAGATCGTGAGTCTCCAAGGAGGCGACACCGCCATCCTCGATCAGGGCCTACCCTTAGCACCGAAAAAAATCGCTTTTGTGGCCGGAAAAAAGGGTTACATCCGGTCCATGGACGGCGAAGCCATCGGCCTTGCTCTTACGGAATTAGGCGGCGGCCGTCGTAAGGCCTCGGATAAGGTGGACCATGGTGTGGGTTTCGTTTTTCATAAATCCTTGGGAGACGCGGTGCAAAAGGGCCAGGAAATCGCCGAGATCTACGCCAAAGACACTAAAAGCGCCCAGGTGGCCCGGCGGATGTTGGACAATGCCGTAGAGGTTTCGTCTACTCCCCCACAAAAACCTAAATTGATCCGCCAGCGAATCTGATTTAGATCTAATAGGTGTTTACTCATTCACCCGTGGTGCAAGCCATTCAAGATGTTGTGGAATTTCTGGAACCCCGCATGGGGGTGCGGCCGGAGATCGCCATTGTTCTAGGCAGCGGCTTAGGAGCTTTTGCGGACCGCCTGCAGAATCCCACGAGCATCCCGTACGATGAAATCCCCCACTTTCAAAACCCTTCCGTGGAAGGCCACAACGGCCGCATTCTCTTTGGCACCTTGCAGGGCGTGCCCGTGGCTGTGCTGCAAGGGCGTTGGCATTTTTACGAAGGCCATTCCATGAATAGCATCGTGATTCCTACGCGTGCTCTGGCGGCCCTCGGCGCCCACACTATGCTGCTCACTAATGCGGCGGGTGGCGTGAACCTTTCTTTTCAATCGGGAGATTTGATGATCATCACCGATCATTTGAATCTTATGGGCGATAATCCCCTCACGGGCAAAGATTCCGTGATGTTTGGACCCCGCTTTCCCGATATGAGTGAGCCCTATTGCCGGGAAGGCATCGGGGCCTTGGAGCGTTCAGCGGAGCGCTTGGGAATTCCCGTGAAAAAGGGAGTGTATGTGGGTTTGCGTGGGCCAACCTACGAAACTCCTGCCGAAGTAAAAATGCTCCGCACTCTCGGTGGAGATGCTGTAGGCATGAGCACCGTGCCCGAAGCCATCGCCGCGCGCCACCTAGGTATGCGGGTTGTAGGGCTTTCCTGCATCACCAATATGGCCGCTGGGATCGAGCAGAAAACTTTGGACCACGCAGAAGTGCAGGAGACGGCCTCCCAAGCTATGGACCGCCTTGCCCGGCTGCTCATAGACGCCGTGAAAGACATCGCCGAAACCGGCACCCAAGATCCCAAGCCCACTGGATTCAAGCGCTAGATGCA
>CAYQES010000043.1:0-12972 GCA_964416595.1 uncultured Bdellovibrionales bacterium
ATATTTTAGCTCGCGGGCGGTTTTTGGGGGGGTGAGTTCGCAAGTAACTGTCACTCGGTCTCCACCAGCGCGCTCGACTTTTTTCACTCGGTGGCCTTCGAGGAAAACCACGCCCAAACGCCGAGCCTCTTCCCGGAAAAAAGTTTTTAGCAAGTTAGGATTAAACAAACCGTCTTCCGGCGAAAAGGTGGCGCCCGCGAGATCCTCGGTTTTATCAATAAAAGGTGTTTTTGCCCGCAGGGCTGGCACGTCTAACACATCCACGTGGATGCCGTGGGCCTGCTTCATAAACTTTACCCGCTCGAGGGCCCCCATCCATTGCGCAGGCTGAAACATCCACAAATAACCGCAAGAACGAAAGCCCGAATGCTCCGGGTGTTCGCGCATAAATTGTATGCTGGCTTGAGAAAGCTGCACGTTAAGGCTGTGATCCCATGTGGCCCGGGCGCCGCCAGCATTAAGCTCGGAAGAAGAAAGGCGTCCGGCCAGATCTGCATCCACTACTAAAATATTTTTAGCGCCGAGGCGGGCTAGGTGGTAGGCCGTGCTAGATCCTAAGAGGCCCGCTCCCAGGATGATCGTATTGCCGTCCATGTGTTTCCTCCCAGGGGAGGAATACACCTATTTTCCGCTTTCTTCCACGATGATCCGGTACTCACCGTTACGTTCCTGTAGGTAGAGGTTCTTTTTGCTAGAACCTTGGAAGGCCGGTTGCCCGTTGGGGAAGGTGGAAGAGTAGTTCTGCGTATAGGTAATGAGGTCGTATTTTTCGTGGAAATAGTAGCGCACATCGGAAGCCGTAACCGTGATGGTGCCGTACTTTTTATTCAGTGCATCTTTATAGTTCGCAAAAGCCAAGCGGTTCATGCCATCGCTGCGGAACTCATCGGCATAGGATTCAATATAGGTAGTTAGATCCTTGGTGCTCCAAGCTTTGATCCAGCGCTCAAAAAAAGCTTTGGCTTTGGGGAGGCGGGGGGTGTTTTGCAGCAAGGAAAAATCCTTGGTGATAATCACCTTGGTGTCTTTCAGTTTGATGTTGTCGGAAACGACTTTAACGTTTTCGTTGTCCAGCACCACGCAGCCTAGGGAATCAAATTGCTTTTCCAGGCGAGCCGGATCATCCGTGCCGTGGATCAGAATGTCAAAACCAGTTTTAGCTCCCGCTTTGTCCATCACATTGGGATAGCTAATGTAAATCGCCAAGGGACCAAACTTAGGTTTCAGGTTAGGAGCTTGGGCCCGGAACAAAAACTCGTAGATTCCCTCGGGGGTTTTCAAATCCCCCTCCATGATTTTATCGCCGGTTTTTTGTCCGAGTGTGGTGCGGAATGTTTTAACGGGCTCTAGGCGACCGTCTTTATAATTGGCTAGATGCGTCTGATGGGTTTTTTTGTCTACCACGACCACTACTTCTTCCAAGGCGGGCAGAGCGGTGTTTACGAGGGGCGCGAAAAATAAAAACGCCAAGAGGACAAAAGCTAAGGCTTTGATTTTTTTCATCTAATCTTAAGACTAAGGAAGCTCGTGGTTTTTGTCAAACCGGTGCCTTTGCGGTACCGTGTGCAACATGGATTTTCGCATTCCTCTCTTGGCTCTACTCTTTGCTTTAGCCATTGCTCTGGCCACGGTACCCAAGGCCCGTAAACTGCAAAGCCCTGACTTCAAAGTATTTTACGTAGCCGCCCAACATGCTCTGGAAAACCCTGCGCAAATCTACACGGTAAGCCCGGATCGTTATTTGTACCCGCCCTCCACAGCTCTGCTCCTTACTCCTTTTGCTTTTTCAAAGAATTTCTCCCTCCACCAATGGGTTTGGCACGGTTTACTTGGCGTACTAGTGGCGCTACTGGCGGGCCGTTCTCTCGGTGCCCTGCTGGCGATGGTGCTCCTTTCCCGCTACCTCGCGATCACTTTTGGCTACGGTCAGATTAATTTAGTAGTGCTGGCTTTGCTCAATGCCACCGGCGCTTGGCTGCACACTTTCCCTGGCCGCGCCGGAGCTCTTTGGGCTTTGGCTACTTCCCTCAAAATTTATCCCGCCGTATTGGCGCCCGTTTTTTTACGCGAGAAGAAGGGGATTCTTCCGGCAATAGCCTTAGGAGTTTTTCTCCTCCTTCTACCTTTTCTATTTTTTGGTTCTGCCATGGCTTGGCAGCTCTACGGGGATTTTTTCCGTGCGCTCCAAGAAAAAGGTTTGCCCACCCATTCCCATAACCAGAGTTTTACAGCCCTATTGCTCCGGCTTTTTACCGACGAGCTTTTTTATCTTCATGCCGTGGGTCCCACTTCCTGGACCATTACTTCGCTGCCAGTTCCTCTCATCCGGGGATTGGCTCTCCTCTTAGGTGGCACGCTTACGTTCTATACTTGGCGGGAAGCCTTCCGAAAAAAAGACAAAGATTTCCTCTCGGCCGCGGCGTTTACCATTCTTTTTCTCTCCCATATTATTTGGAAAGATTATTTGCTGCTGCTGTTTTTTCCCTTGCGAGAATATTTCACGCACTCTTGCCGTAAAGCTTCCCTCCAGTTAGCTGTTCCTTTTGTAGCTCTCGTACTATTTTCCTCTCCCGATCTTTGGGGGGCCAATGTTTCCACCCGTTTGGACGCCGCCTGTATCCATTTGTGGGCCGCTGTACTAGTATGGATCCATTGGATGCGCCGATGAAACTTCCACTTTCCGCGATTTTGATCGCCCGTAATGAAGCTGCCCATATTTCACGAGCCGTGAGTAGCCTCGGGTTTGCGGACGATATCGTTGTAGTGGATGGCGGCTCCACCGATACTACCAAGGAGCTCGCGCAAAAAGCGGGCGCCCGGGTGGTGGAACGCCCGTGGACAAACTTTAGCGAGCAACGGAATTTTTCTTTGCAACAGGCCAAGCATCCGTGGGTGTTGGTGCTCGATGCGGATGAAGCAGCCACGCTGGCACTAGCGGAATGGCTAAAAGAATTTTTTCGCTCCGGCCAGAACCAACAAGCTCCCTACGGTTACAAAATCAAACGGGCCGAATATTTTCTTGGTCGCCGCATCCACGGAGCTTGCTGGAATCCTAGTTACCAAGATCGTTTTTTTCGCCGGGATAAGGCTCGCTACGTGGGCGCAATCCATGAATATCCCGAAGTGGAAGGCGGCCTAGTGCGGGCGCCGGAACAGGCGCTCATCGAGCATAATCCTAAAATCACGGCCGAAAGTTTTTTCGATAAGATGAACCGCTATACCACCATCGAGGCCATGGATCGCTATCGCGCCGGGCAGCGCACTTCTTTGCCACATTTGGCCGTGGTGTTTTTTGCCAATTGGTGGAAAAACTTTTTTTACTACAAAGGCTATAAAGACGGTGCCTACGGCTTTGTGATTTGCCTAATGGAGGCCGTTTCCCGCACCGTGCGCCACATTAAGCTTTGGCAAATCCAGGAACTTGCCGCGCAAAATAAATTACATTTACTTCCCGATCCTCGCCAGAACCAAAACAATGTGCGTTCTCTGGAGGCTATGGAGGCCCCGGAAGAGCGGGGTTTGACATGAAAATCCTCTTGGCCAAGCGCCGGGCCCTGGGGGATACAGTTTTGCTTAGCTCTTCTGTGGCGCTTTTACGGAAAAAATTTCCCCGTGCAGAAATTTCCGTGCTTGTGCCCGGGGCCTTCGCGCCGGTGTTAGAGGGAAATCCGGAAATCCAAAATATTTTTACCTTCGAAATGGGCTGGTGGCAGCTCCAATGGCGCTTAAGGGCCGAGCGCTTTGACTATTTTCTCCAGCTCCACGCTTCTCCCCGAAGCCGTTGGTGGAGTGCCCTTGCGGGCGCCAAACACACCCATTTCCACTACCAAAATAAAGAAACAGAGCAGGCCTATGGGAAGCATCCACATGCCCTCGAGTGGGATGGCTTTTTTTTTCGCACCATTTTTGGCCCGGAAATCCCGCTGCCAGCCGAGCCACCAAAAATTTTCTTAAATCCCGAAGAGCGGGCTCTGGGGGAAAAATTTTGGTGGGAAAAAGGGGTGGATCCAAAACGAGTGATTTTTCTTGGGCTCGGCGCGAGCCGGCAAACCAAACGTTGGCTACCGACCCACTTTGCGGAACTCGCAGATTTACTGCGGGGGCGCAATGATTTGATTCCCGCACTGGTGGTGGGGCCAGGAGAGGCGGAGGCTTTTTTTGCGGGGCAGGTGATTGATGCTTTGCGGAGCCGAACGCTCCGGCCGTTTCAAGGGGGCTTGCAAGCCAAGGGAGATTTTTTGCATTTGGCGGGGCTCTCGGTGCGCACCCTGGCCCAAGCGCTTTCGCCTCTCAAGGCCTATGTGGGAAATGATTCTGGTCCTAAGCATATGGCCGCCGCTTTGGGCGTGCCTACTTTCACGCTCTTTGGCCCAGAGGATCCCGTGGAATGGCACCCATATGAACGGAGCCAGCACCCGGTTTTTTTCCTGGAAGGCTTGCCATGCCGCCGGGAAGATCAAGGTCGTTGGTGTGGGATTGCTTTTTGCGACCAACAATCCCCAGAAAAACACCGTTGCATGGCAGATCTTGAACCCTTAGTAGTATATGAAACCATGAAGAGTACTTTGTGTTTATGAAAATCAGCGGCTTTACCTTCGTGAGAAATGGTGTGCAGTACGGCTACCCTTTTGTGGAGAGCATCCGCTCCCTTTTGCCCGTGGTGGATGAATTAGTGGTGAACGTGGGCCGAGGAGATGATAGCACTCTCCAAGAAATCCAGCGCTTGGCTGCGCAGGAACCCAAAATAAAATTTTTTGAATCCACGTGGGATGATTCCTTAAGGAAAAACGGCGCCGTGCTGGCCCAGCAAACCAATCTCGCCCTAGAGCGCTGCCAAGGGGAATGGGGAATATATCTCCAAGCGGATGAAGTGTTGCATGAAGAAGATTACCCAAAAATTCGTGCAGCGCTCGCAGAAGCCCAGGCCCGCCCCGAGGTGGATGGACTTGTGTTCAACTACGTGCACTTCTATGGGGATTTTTTTGTGGTCAATTACAATCCTTCCGCCTACCGCCGGGAAGTGCGCGCTGTTCGTTTAAAGCGTGGGATTGTGAGTTGGAAAGATGCCCAAGGGTTTCGCCGCGGTGAAGAGCGGGAAAAACTCAAAGTTCTTCGGGCAAAAGGCGCGCGGATTTTTCATTATGGTTGGGTGCGGCCGCCGGAAGTGATGCGGGAAAAAACCGTGGCCATGGATAAACTCTACCACCAAGATGGGAGCGGTACTGGCGAAAATTACCGTTATAAAAGGATTTATGGCTTAGAGCCTTTTCAAGGCACTCATCCTCGCGTGATGGTGCCCCGGGTAGAAGAAAAGCGTTGGCGGGTGGATTTGCTAAGTGCGCCTTTAGTATTTACTTGGCGGGATATGCGAAAATTCCTCGCCCGCACCATGGAAAAAGCCACGGGTTGGTTGCCCGGGGAATACAAAAACTACCGTCTCTTAGACTGAAAATTCGCTCTATGCTACAGTGGCTTTGCCCATGAAAGAGCCCAAAGCCAGCATTATTCTTGCCACCTACCAATGGCCCGAAGCCCTAGCCTTGGTGTTGAGTGGATTGCTTACCCAAACAGAAAAAGATTTCGAAGTGATGCTGGCTGATGATGGCTCCGATGCGAACACGAAAAAAGTGGTGGAAGAGTATGTGGCCCGAGCCTTTTTTCCTCTCCGGCATTTTTGGCAAGAAAACAAAGGTTTTCGTAAAAGCCGCATCCTTAACCAAGCGATCCGGGAGGCCCGGGGCCAAACCTTGATTTTTCTCGATGGCGATTGTGTGCCCCATAAAGAATTTGTGGCCCAGCATGTGGCTTTGCAGCGCCCCGGTTACTATATCGCTGGCCGCCGGGTAGATCTCTCTGCGGAGTTCACTGCTGGTCTCACTCCCGAAGGCGTAGAAAGCGGGATACTAAATGGCGTGGCCTCAGGCCTCTTTCGTTTATGGGTGGATAGTTTGCGTAAACAGGGTTCTCGCCCTTTTCATCGGGCTTATATGGTGAAGAATCCGCTTTTTCGCCAGGCCTTTGGTTTAGAAAAAGTGGTGGATTTAAAAGGTTGTAATTTTTCCGTGGCAAGAAAAGATATGCTCGCCATCGATGGTTTCGATGAAAGTTTTGAGGGCTACGGCCGGGAAGATACCGACGTGGAACTTCGCCTCCAAAATTTGGGCTTAAAAATTCGCAGTGGGAAGAATCTTTGTCTGCAATTCCATCTCTGGCATGCTCCACGGGGTTTCACGCCGGTGAATGAAGATCTTTTACAAGAGGTAAAACAAACCGCCCGGGTGAAAGCCAAAAGGGGATTGGGGAACGCTTCATGAGAAAAAGAGAGGCCGTACGATTGCTCTGGCCCTATATGAAGGGGCATTTACCGTCGGTCGTAATCGCCGGTTTCCTCTCTATCCCCATGGCGGTTTTGGCCTTTGGTCCGGCCCCTGTTCTTAAATTCTTGGCCGATGAAGTGTTGGTGAAGCGGAGCTATGAATCTTTACGCCTTTTGGTGATCGCCATTCCTTTAGGTTTCTTGCTAAATTTTGTGGTGCGCTTCTTCAATAACTATTTGATTCGGTCCGCATCCAATCTCATGACCCAAGAGCTCCGGAACGATCTCTACCAGAGCCTCCTAAAACTTTCGATCGGTTATTTTAATGAAGCCCAAGCGGGCGCTCTGCTTTCCAAAGTGATCATGGATGTTCAACTCATCTCCCGGGCGATCTCGAGTTTTATCGACGTGATCAAGGAGCCGCTCACTTTGATCGCGCTCCTGGCTTACGCTTTTTATCTCAATTGGCTACTTACTTTAATCGCTCTCGTGATGGTTCCGATTTGTGCGCTTCTCCTAGGAAATGCGGGGAAACACTCCAAGCGTTACAGCCACCGGATTTTTGAAAAACTTGGCGAGATGAGCTCTTTGCTTTCGGAGAGCACTTCGGGCATGCGCGTGATTCAGTCCTTTCGATTGGAAGGTTTTCTGCGTGGCCGCTTCATGAAAACCAATCGGGATTTTACTCGCACGGCTAACAAAGCCATCCGCATGGAAGAGCTTTCTCGCCCAGCAGTGGAATTTGTGTTTGGTATCGTGCTCACATTCTTGGTTTTTTATGCGGGTCGGGAGGCGCTGAAGGGCCGTATGAGTCCGGGGGATGTGATCGCGTTTTTCTCTTCTTTTGCCATGATGCTGAACCCCTTAAAAAAATTAAGTGATCTCAATATCGCTTTAAACCAAAGCGTAGCCGCCGTGGACAGTGTGTTTCGTATCTTGCGCTTACAACCTGAGGTGGAAAATCGGGTGGGTGCCCGCGCCATGCCTGCTTTCTCTCGGGAAATAGAATTTCGGGATCTGCAATTTCGCTACAAGCCGGAATTGCCCGTGCTTTTAGATAATTTCTCGCTCACGATTCGTAAAGGTGAAGTGGTGGCACTAGTTGGCCCAAGTGGAGCAGGTAAATCCACTCTCCTTAGTTTGATCCCGCGATTTTTTGATCCTACCTCAGGTTCTATTCGGATTGATGGCACCGATATTCGGGATTTGACCCTCGAAAGTTTACGCTCCCATGTGGCACTCGTGACCCAAGAAGTATTTTTGTTCCACGATACGGTGCGGGCCAATATCAAAGCGGGTCGCCATGAGTTTACCGATGCTCAAGTGCGAGCCGCCGCGGAAGCGGCTCAGGCCTGGGATTTTATCCAGCGCCTGCCGAAGGGCTTAGACACTCCAATTGGCGACCGTGGGCAAAAACTTTCCGGCGGTGAGCGCCAACGCCTTTCCATCGCTCGGGCGATTTTGAAAGACGCGCCGATTCTATTGCTCGATGAAGCCACCTCGGCCCTGGACAGTGAAAACGAACGGCTCGTGCAAGCGGCCTTAGATCGCTTGATGGTGGGTCGCACGGCCATCGTGGTGGCCCATCGCCTTTCCACGGTTCGTAAAGCCAGTCGAATCTTGGTGATGGAAAAGGGCCGGATTTTGGAAGAAGGCAATCACGAATCGCTCTTGGCCAAGGGGGGCGCATACGCCAAAGCCTTATCCCTGCAAGATGGCGGGATCCTAGCCAATTAGTGAAAAACACTTGAGAATTTTTGTCTCTCAAGGCCCAGGGCCTACCAAAATTTGGCTATCTAAGGTATAGATTTTTCATGAGCTACGAGAGCGTAAAACATTCCGGTAAACCCATCCCGAAGGGCCTGCAAGAGTGCATGCCTGACTACCGAGATATCCACGATGTGGAAGTTCCGAAGTACACCGAAGAAGAACATGGCACCTGGGCGCTCCTCATCGAGAACCAGCAAAAAGTTTTGCCCAAGCGCGCTTGCAATGAATTCATGGACGGTTTGAGTAAGGTCCATTTCCCCAAAACCCGCATTCCGGCTCTCGCGGATATTTCCGATGATATTGAAAAACATACAGGCTGGAAACTCATGCGGGTGGATGGACTGGTGCCCGATAAAGAATTTTTTCACCTGTTGGCCGAGAAGATTTTTCCGTCCACGGATTTTATCCGGGAGCGGAGCGAATTGGGTTACACGCCCTCGCCGGATATGTTTCACGATCTTTTGGGACACGTGCCCTTGCTCACCAATCCCCGCTTTACCGCTTTTTTTGAAAAATTCGGTAAAGCCGGCGTGAAGGCTTTTACTCTTAACCATCCGGCCACAAAAATGCTGCCGCGGATTTACTGGTATACGGTAGAGTTTGGCTTGATCCAAAATCCTGAGGGCCTACGAATTTATGGCTCCGGTATAGTTTCCTCTCCCAACGAAGTGCTCTATTCATTATCCGACAAACCCACCAAACATCCTTTCGACATCGATACCATTGCTGCCAAACCCTACGATATCTGGCATATGCAAGAGGAATTGTTTGTGATCGAGAGTTTTGATCAGTTAGAGCTAGAGTTTGACCGTTGGTCCCGGGCGCAAGGATTGTTGTAAGCGCTTTCCTGTCCTGCTTTTTTTAGGGTATCCTTAATCTATGAGCAGAAAACCCAAAACTGGCCCGCGGGAAAAGGTGATCTGCTTTTGTTACAACGTTACCGAGCAAACAATTATGGAAGCCATTCGCCAAGGCTGTTCGAGTTTGATGGATATACGGCGAGAAACCTATGCTTCCACGGGCTGCGCCGGCTGCTCGGAAGAAGTGAAAAAACTTTTGCGCAAATATTCTTCCTTACCAGAATCCAACGAAGGGGAAGATCCTAAGGTATCCAATGGCTAAAGTGTTGGTGGTAGGGGGAGCGGGCTATGTGGGATCCCAAACCGCTAAAGCTTTGGTGCAAGCTGGCCACGAAGTTATCCTTTTCGACAATCTCTCCACCGGCTTTCGGCAATTAGCAAAATACGGCAAGTTGATTGAAGGCGATATTCTGGATCGTAAAGCCATCACCCAAGTGATGCAGGATTTTCAGCCCCGGGCTGTGATGCATTTTGCGGCCCGCGCTCTCGTGGGTGAAAGCGTGACGGATCCGGCTCTCTACTATAGCACCAATGTGCGCGGTACTTTGGAATTGCTGGATGCCATGCGCACCCTTAAGGTTCTGCCCGCGCTGATTTTTTCGTCCACCTGTTCGGTGTATGGCGCCACCGAACAAGCGATCTCTGAGCTGGATCCAATCGCGCCTATGAACCCTTATGCGCGCACGAAACGCATGATCGAAGAAATTCTCGCCGATTACGACTCCGCTTACGGTTTAAAATCCGTTTGCCTTCGCTATTTCAATGCGGCCGGCTGCGATCTTGAAGGGGAGCTTGGCGAATTGCATGAGCCTGAATCTCATTTGATTCCTCGTTTATTGCTCCACGTTCTCAATTCTAATCACTATCCCGCCACCATTTTCGGCAACGATTACCCCACGGATGATGGCACCTGCGTGCGGGATTATGTGCACGTGGAAGATTTAGCCAGGGCCCACCTTTCCGCCATGGAATTATTATTGAACGGAAGTTCGAGCGATATTTTCAATCTTGGCACCACGAAAGGCTCTTCCGTGAAGGAAGTGATCCGCATGGTGGAAAAGGTGACGGAACAAAAACTCGAAATCCCCATTGGCCCCCGCCGGCCCGGGGATCCCCCCCGTTTAGTGGCCGGCAGTAAAAAGGCTAAAAATATTTTACGTTGGACCCCCGCCCACGACCTCGAAAGTATCGTTCGTTCCGCCTGGAACTGGACCCGCCAGAATCGGAGGTAGTTTGCGTCCCGCTTTTTTCCTAGACCGCGACGGCACCATCAATATCGATCGGGTGTACATCAACGATCCCCGTTTGATTGAGCTGATTCCTGGTTCAGGGCAGGCAATCGCACGCGCACAAAAGGCAGGTTATGCCATTGTGGTGGTAACGAACCAAAGCGGAGTGGGGAGGGGATTGATCGAGCCTAAAGCGTTGCCGAAGATCCATGATCGGTTGGATGAGTTATTGCGAGCCGAAGGCGCTTCGATTGATAGCTATAAAATTTGTTTGCATAAACCCCAGGATGATTGTGCTTGCCGAAAGCCTGAGCCGAAATTAGTGTTGGAAGCAGCCGAAGAATTGGGGTTGGACGTGAGCCGCTCTATTTTTGTGGGCGATAAACTCACCGATGTGGCCACGGGCCGCCGGGCGGGTTGTAAATATTCTATTTTGCTTCGCTCCGGCAAAGGCGCCCAAGAAGAAGTACTGCTGAATTTAGGCAAAGACGTGGCCGAAGAAGAAAAACCGAATTTTGTGGCCGAAGATTTAGCGGCGGCGGTGGATTGGGTGTTGGGGAAGGATAAATTAGTGGGTTAATTGGGAGCTAACGATTTAAATTTACCGTACTTTGTTCTGCAAGGGATAAGTCTCCGGGCCGCATCGATTAAGGTTACTGGCGATTTTTTCAGTAACAAATTGCGAACTTCGCTGGCTAGAATTTTATTAAATTCTTCTTTCGAAACATATTCTTCCCCTTGCAGAATCATCAGGCCCTTTAATCCGCCAAAAGAATATTTCCGTTGGAACTTTCCACCGTTATCCGAGAAGGCATTCACGATTTCGACGATTTGGTCAGAAAGGCCCTTGTCTTGAAGATCTATGAATGCCTTTTTGATCCTGGATTGCAATTGCACTCGATTCACATTTTTAGCTGTAGCTGGTTCCATCATTTGCAGGCCGAATTTTTCAATTTCTTTCGCATTGCCTTCCGATACCGCCTTTAAGAAATTTGCGAAAACATAACGTTCGTCGGAAGCCCAGAAGGGTCTTTTTTGGTAGGTTTCTGCCTGGCCGAAATCAATGGGTGCGATAATGTTCTTAGCTTCATCAATTAATGTATTGCCCCCGTGAATATCAGGGTTAAACCATCCATCCCGGAATAACTCCCGCAGGGCTCCTTCCACGATGGGTCTTCCCACTATGGCACGGGCCGCCGGATTGAGTTTATTCCACGTAACACCGCCAGCTTTTTCGATCACCATCAGATTGTCATATACTTTGAAGCCGTCCACTAAGCCTGGCACTTGAAATTTATAGCCATTTAAGGATCCCTTCATTGAGGTGTTTAATTGACCATATAAATGTTGGGCCTCCAAGATACGTTTGGCTTCATCGGTCATTTTAATTTCATCGGTGAGCTGGGAGCGCAGATCATGGATGGCCGCATCGAACATACCGGTGGGAATATTTACGTTTTGCCACTTTAGCTCTTCAAGGAAGCGGAGGCTAAGATCCAAATTGCTTTGGATTTGCTCTTTCACAAAGGGCCTTTGCACTAAGACTACGGCCCCCTTGCCATTTTCTAACTCCACCAAGGCTACAGTTTTTAAGCTCGCACTACCGAGCACTTTTTTAAGTTTAATCCGGTTAAATTCTTCGGGCGAAAGCGTGTCCTTCATGATTTTTTCGATCTCAGCTTTCGAGAGCGCCTTGGCTTCATCTTTAAGCTTGGCTGTTTCTTTGGTGATTTCTTCGCCAAACACTTTCCAAACGGAAGTCATTTGCCCAAATTTGATGCCCACGGTTTGGAACACTTCAAACAAAGCTTTTACGCTACTTTTATTTTGACCTATCTGGCTTAAGAGATAGGCAACGGTTGCGGTGCGCTCATGGGCAGGAATCACTTTCATAAATGCCATGAGCATTTTTTCTTGGATGGAGCCCGGTGCGTAGCCTAAAAATTTACGACTAATATTCAATGGAAAATCTTTGGCTTTCATGGGTGCCTCAGGACCAGCGCTTAAAACAAGCTCAAAGAGCGGGATTTTTTCTAGGGGAGAAGAATCTAAAATGGCGGCTTCGAATCTATATTTGAATTCATCGGCGCGATTTTCAGCCATTTTTTCAAATCTTGTCTGCGTTTCGTAATCGTGCTGCTCGAGATTCCCGCTTATGTCATCTAAATACATTTTTTGTTCAATTTTTTTTACGATCTCTTTGGGCATTTCTTTTCCATTGGGATCGATAAGGTAGGAAAGAACAGCTTCACGGGTGGTGGAATTAAATTCTGCGATATGACTGCTAAACTCTGATCCATAATTCATGAGGCCAGGACTCGCTTTATTTAAATTTGTGCTTTTGTTCTCTTCTATGAAAGTAGTTAAAGATTTGCTCCTAAGATCCAAGTCCCAGGCTGCCTTTTCCAACAAGGTATCTTTTTTCAATGAATCCGACGGGGCAATTTGATTGATCTCTAGAATTAAATTCTCTACCTGCAGTGGGGTAACGGGTAACTGTTTTGCAAGGCTCTCAATTTTTCCCTTTACTAATTTTTCAGCCACTTCTGCTTGCAGTACGGGGCTACTAATGCGGCTGTTCTTCGCCAGCCTTTCGAGAATTTTGTATTCTTCATTGGTGAGAGGCTTCTTTAGAAGGTCACCAAAGTGTTGTTTAAAATATGTATCGGTTTCATGGGTGGCATGCACGGCGGTGAGGTTATCAAAGAGCCTAATTTTTTCCTCAAAGTTTAGGTCTAGCTTTTCTGCTAGGGAGATCACGGCTGTTTTTAAATGCCGCACTCTGCGATATGCTCCC
>CAYQES010000044.1:0-11409 GCA_964416595.1 uncultured Bdellovibrionales bacterium
CTAAAGTGGTTAATTTGAGCTTGAGCGCCACTTTATCTGCTGACGAGTGTCTAATAATTTGGCAGTCCACGCCCTCCTCTAAAGCAAGCTAAAGTAGCGACTGGGAACACAGGTAACAGTAGTTGGGTGGAATCTGATTCTGCTGGCCTGTAAATTACAGAATGTGGAAGAGGTGTGTGCTAGGCGCGGATTTAGCCGTAAGTTTTTTTACAGTATAAAAGCCGCGACTTTTAAAACTCTGTAGAAACTTCTAGCGTAGTCCACTTTTGCCGCTGGCTAAACAATTGGTTGCGGTAATCAGAGCCCCGTAAGAAAGCAACTCCTACCCGGAACGGGCGCATGGTACTCTCGGGGCGGTTGAGGCTCCCGATGCCCGCAAAGAAGGAGTAAGTAGGCCGTTGGGCGTTCACGCCGGCTCTTAGCACATCACCGCTGGCGAGGATGGCGAGAGTGTCTGGACCGTACAAAGCGTGGCCAAAGCTCATGCCGAAAGCGGCACGGGGTTGCCGGTATTTAGGAGCGCTCGTGTGGTTCATGCCCACGCTGCCTTGCACATGGAAATCCCAGTCACTTTTTTCTTCCGGGTGGGGAAAGCTTTTGCCTACGATGATTTCTTCCCAGAATTGGCTGTAGGCAATGGGTGTGAGGATACGGGGGGAGTTATCCACTAAGTGGGCTGAAAGGTGAGCGGCCCGCAAAAGTACAATCCAACCGTCCCAACCACCACCCACAAAAACGCCAAAAAAACCGTCGAAGGTATTGGTGGCGAAAGTGAGTTGGTTGTTGCGGGAGTAGCGCTGAAGAGAAGCGAGCATCCCAGCGTCCACACCGAAGGTCCAAGCCGAGGCGGGGCTTTCTTGTCCCCAAGTATAGAGCGATAAACGCTTACCTAAAGTCGCATCGAAGCGTTTGCCATCGGAGAAAATTTTGGAGCTAGGGTCTGTAGCCATACCCATGCGCACCGAACGGTGGGCGATATAATCACCCGCATCGCGGAACCAGGGCTTATCCGAGGCAAAAAGAGGAGAGGGAGCGGCCAGCAACAACAGCAATAGGTATTTCATATTGCCTAAAATCGTACTCCGCCTCGTAAGAAGAAACCAGTCCATCGTCCAGAAATCTCTTTAGCTCCGGCCACGGGTAAATGCACGCTGCCCGCAAAGAGATTATGAATATCAAACTCTAAACCGATGAAAAAAAGTTCCGACAAATCGAGCTCCGCCCCTAAACCAAGATGGATACCAAAGTTCGTTTTCTCGGCGGTCTCGGCGCCAATGCGTTTTTTCACAAAATACAATCCGGCCCCTACGAGGGCGTAGGGCGCGAGTTTGTCGAAGTACACCAGATTGGCTTTCATGCCCACATTGGTGGAGAGGAGTTTTAAATTGCCTTGGGAGTGGGTGCTTTTGATGCCAGAAGCATAGAGGGAGAAAACGTCGCTGGCGGTGTATTCGTAGAAGAGGCCGGGGGCCACATTGCCTTCAACGTCTTTGCCAATTTCCCCGCTGGGCCACACTTGGCCGATCATGAGGCCCGCGGCGTGGTCTCCCGCTTCGCCATGGGCTAAAGGGGTGAGGGGTAGGAAAAGGGCAAAAATAAAGCCGAGTAATTTCGTTCTGTATTGGCTAGGCACTTTCATGCCTAAAGAATACCATGAAATCACTCGGCAATAGGGGCCAGATTTACTGAATGGCTTCGGCCAATTCAGAAACAGGGCGGCTGGTGGTCGTTTCCGTTTCAAAACGGGAGAGATCACCTTTCATATTGTTGCGGATATAGCCAGAAAAGGAACCATCGCCTTTACGGATGATTTCTTTCAAGAGCTCTACAGGCACAGGGCTAGAAGTCTTACGCTCTGTTTCATACAAGAGCTGGGTCAACGTAGCTTGCGTGATGTCATTTTTGGTCTTGTTGTCGATCACGCGGAGGTCATCGCCGTTTTTGATCATCTGGGAGATTTCTTCCAGAGTCACATAGCAGCTTTGGTGTGTGTCATAGAGTTTACGGTTCTGATAGCGCTTGATTACTTTCACTTCGGTCATTGAATGTCCCCACCTCTCGAGCAACGTAAAAGGTTCTTGCTTTTCTTGCTGTCGACGATCTTGCAGCCCATCATCTCCAGCGAAGGAAGCAATCACTTCCTGTTGCCATATTTTGCAGTCGTTAAAGCAGTACTAGCCACTACCAACTGCGTCGAATTACTGTCAAGTTAAACTTTTTCGATCGCGTCATCGTGATGCAACCAGGCTGCTGTAGATAATGCGGTCCGCACTTCCTGACAAGAGCGAAAAGGCGCGACCGCAAAAAAAGCAAAATCGTTTCCTTTAGGCCGGGGAATTTTGAAAAAAGTACATGTTAACCGGTCGCATATAAAACGATTTTGATTCGGTATTTGGGGGGATTTTTCCTAATTCTTCGAAAAAACACTTTCATTTTAGCTTTACCGGTAAAGGCCCACATCTATCTCCCCGATGAGTCTCCATGGGAAGATTTTTTCCACTATTGCTCGTTGCGTTTCTTTGCACTGCCTGCTCGATCGCCAAGCCGAGGGGAAAGATAGTGCGTCTGGAAACAGAAAATGAAGAGCAAACGGAATCAGAAAAATATGTGCGGGTGGTTCCTCTTTCTACCCAAGAAGCCCGTAGCTCTCTGCAAGTGCCCGGTGCATCGGAAGATGCGGCTGTTTATCACTTCAGTATGGGGCAGGCCTATTCGCTGGATAATGAACCGCAAAAAGCCATCGAATCCTATCGGGCCACCTTGGTGCACGACCCAAAATCCGCGCTAGTGCGGGCGCGCTTGGCGGCGGAATTAGTGAAGCTTGGATCTTACGCGGAAGCCAAAACTCTTTGTGAAGAAGCCGTGGAACTAGACCCTAAATACGTGGATAACTATCTCCTTTTGGCTGGTATCCAAGTAGCTGCCAAGGAGCTCGATGGGGCTTTGGCTACCTACCGTAAAGCCTTAAAAATTGAACCCACCAATAGGGATGCTTTGCTGTATTACGGCGTAACTTTGGCTGAGGTGGGAAAAGTAAAAGAGGGTGTGGGCCAGCTTGAGCAACTGGTGAAGCTGAAAGATATTTCGAGCAGTAATATTGATCAAAGCGTTGCCTACTACTACTTGGCCAAAATATACGAACAAGATGGCCAAAAGGACAAAGCGATCTCTTCTTTAAAAATGGCCTTGAAGCGCCGGCCAGGTTTTGCCAAAGCCGCTTTAGGATTGGCGGATCTTTACCAGCAAAAGAAAGACGAGCGGGCGGCCTACGCAGTGCTCGAAGAAACTTTTCGGGAATCTCCTAGTGCCGAGCTAGCTGAGCATTTGGCAGAGTTTTATTTAGAGAAAAACAATTTTGAAAAGGCTGTAACGTACCTTGAAACCTTGGTGGAAGAAGATCCCACTAATGAAAATATGAAGCTGCGTTTGAGCCTCGTGTACTGGCAGTTGGGTTGGATCGAGAAGGCCCGCTTCCTACTTTCTGGGCTTTTAGATCGCTATCCGGCTTCCAGCGAAATCGCATTTTATCTTGGAGAGCTCGAAGTAGAGCGAAAAGATTATGAACGGGCGTTTGCCTATTACAATCGCATTAGCTTTGATTACCCCAAATACGACCAAATGGTGGGGCGCGTAGTGCAATTGTATCGCCAGCAAAAGCGCCCAAAAGACGCGGAAAACTTTCTGTTGGACGCAATGAACAAGCGGCCCGATGCGGTGGCTTTCTATCCGCTTTTAGCCGCATTGTATGAAGACCAGAACCGAATCCAGGATGCTAGGCGTGCTCTAGAGCGGGGAGAAAAACTTTTCCCGGCGGACGAAAATATTCTCTATTACTTGGGTTTCCTTTACGAGCGTTTAGACAAAAAAGACAAAAGCGTAGCCATCATGGAGCGGATCTTGGCCATCAATCCATCCAATGCCAACGCCCTAAATTTTGTGGGTTATAGTTTATTGGAAAAAGGAACTGATATGAATCGGGCCGCCGAACTTCTTGGCCGGGCCTTAGCTTTAAAACCAGAAGATGCCTTTGTGTTGGATAGTTATGGCTGGCTTTTGTTTCGGCAAGGCAAAAAACGGGAAGCCATGAAGTATTTAGAAAAAGCCTTAGCTTTGAAGCCTGAAGAGGGTGTGATTGCGGAGCACTTGGCGGATGTGTATGCTGCTATGAATCTGCCCCAAAAGGCTTTGGCTACCTATGAGCGGGCTATGCGGGCAGCGGCAGATGATAAGGAGCTCCTAGCCCGTGTGGAAGAAAAACGGCAAAATGTGCAGCAGTCTTTGGCAGAAAGTTCTGTGCCCTTGGAAGTGCAAAAGCCTGCCTCCAACCGGCTTCCTGCTTCTCGTTAGTTTAATCAGTTTGTTTCTTGGGGCCTGTGCGGGCCAAACCATCAAAAATACCTTTCCTTTGTCACAATTACAGCGGGCCAATGATGGGCGCTCGGCGATGTCGGGCACCATTTATCTCACCCAAACCCAAGGGGAAAAATCCCTGCGGGCTCCAGGGGTTTTGCTTTTGCGCTGGCCCGATCAGTTGCGCTTAGAAGTGCAAGATCCCTTGGGTTCCACCCAAGTTTTGCTGATTATGGATGGAGGGCGCTTTTGGCTCTACCAACAAAATCGGAAAGAAAACCTTACAGGCCCCGTGGCCAAGCTTTTGGCGGTGCCGGAGATTCCCAACCTGCCTTTCGGTAAGAATTTGGCAGGGTATTTTCTGGGCCGCCTGGAGTGGGAGCGTTGGCAAAAAGCTCAAGTAGAAGGCAATGGGGCAACGCTTAGTTTGGGTGAAGGAGCAGAAAGCTTAGAATGGGACGAAAGCCACCAGTTGTCCAAATGGAGCCGGCTAGCCCCCAAGCCTGGGGCTGCGTATTCTTTACAATACCAAGAGTTCGAATTCCGGGCCGGAACCCTCTATCCTACGAAGATTCGATGGCAAAGCGAAGGCGGGAACAAACCCGGGCAGACAGTTTCAGTAAGTTGGGAGGATTGGCAACCTTCTGTGCCTGAAAAAAATCTTTTCCAAATTCCACCGGCCCAAGATTTTGGACGAAAGACAAAAGCCTTGCCTTGATTTTAGAGTTCGGTTAGCTTTTTCGGCGGCTGCTTGAACAGCCGCGTCAGAAACGAAAACGAACCTTAAGTGAAGTGGGGGTTGTTGTGTTGTGTAGGATCCTTCTTGTTGCCTTGGTGGCTTTTGTAAGTGTTGGTTGCACGAAAAAAAACGACAATCCCAATTTTCTCAATTTAGCTACTACGGCGAAAATCAAAGGAATGGATCCAGCTGGTGCGCAGGATCTTTATTCTTCCGCAGAGATCATGCGGGTGTATGAAGGATTATTGCAGTTTCATCCCTTCAAGCGTCCTTATGTACTAGAGCCCCTCTTGGCCGAAGCCCTGCCTACGGTTTCTAAAAATAATTTAGTTTATACCTTTAAGATCCGTAAGGGCGTGCGTTTTCACGACAGCAAAGTTTTCCCCGATGGCAAGGGCCGGGAAGTGAAGGCCAAGGATTTTGAGTATAGCTTAAAGAGACTGGCAGATCCTCGCGTGCAAGCTACCGGCTGGTGGTTATTAGAGAACCGCGTGAAGGGGCTAGATGAGTGGCGGAAAAAACATGCAGATTCCAAAGAGCCCTCCAATTATGACGAAGAAGTGGCAGGCTTAAAAGCTCTAGACGATTACACTCTGCAGATTGAATTAAAACAACCTTACCCCCAATTACTCTATGCCCTTGCCATGCCCTATGGCGCCGTGGTGGCCAAGGAGGCAGTGGATACCTACAAAGCGGAGTTTATTAATTACGCTGTGGGCACAGGGCCTTTTATTTTAGACACATATAAGCCCGCAGAAGTTCTTGTGTATAAAAAGAACCCTAATTATTGGGACGCCGTTTACCCTTCTGAAGGAGAAGCGGGCGATAAAGAAAGAGGTTATTTAGAAGACGCAGGCAAAAAACTTCCATTGGTAGATGGCATCAATGTGCGAGTGATCGTGGAAGACCAGCCCCGTTGGTTACACTTTATGAAGGGCGAGCTCGACTATTCTGGCATCCCAAAAGATAATTTTAGTAAAGCGGTGGGTCCTGTGGATGCCAGTAAGCCCCTTACCTACGATAATTTAGCTTTGGCTGATGAACTAAAGCAAAAAGGTATCCATATGAGCACGGCCGTGCAAATGGACTTCACTTATACGGCCTTCAATACTCAATCCAAAGATTTCCCCCAGCTGCGGGATAAACGGGTGCGCCAAGCCATTTCTTTAGCCCTCGACGATAAAGAATCTATCCAACTTTTTTATAACGGCATGGCCACTTCTGCCCAAACGCCTATTCCTCCGGGCATCAATGGCTACGACCCTGGTTTCCAGAATCCCTATCGCACTGGTGATATTGAAAAAGCCCGTAAACTTTTAGCTGATGCGGGATTCCCTGGAGGTAAGGGGTTTCCTATATTGCCCTACGATACAGTTACTTCAGCCACTAGCAGGCAGATGGCCGAGTATGCGGTGAAGCAATTGGATCGCATTGGTATCAAACTTAATGTGATTACTAGTACGTGGCCGCAACTTTTAGAGCGGGTGCAAAACCGGCAAACCCAACTCTGGGGCATTGCTTGGGGTGCTGATTACCCTGATGCCGAAAACTTCCTGCAACTTTTCTATGGCCCAAATGCACAACCTGGGGGCATGAACGGTTCGTACTACCAAAACAAAGAATACGACGCGCTCTTTGAAAAGGCCCGCATATTGCCTGATAGTCCAGTGCGTACGGAAATGTACAAGCGCTTAGGAAGAATGATTGCCGAAGATACGCCCGTGGTGATGGGGGTGCATCGTATTGGCGTGATCTTGCAACAGCCTTGGCTAAAAAATTTCAAGTATGATGAATTTTCTTTCAATCGATCCAAGTATCTAAAGATCGATCTCGAAGCGAAGAAGAAGTACGAGAAATAAAATGTTCCAATATATCTTGCGACGCGTGCTGTATATGGTGCCCATTTTGTTTGGCATCGCTTTGGTTACTTTCCTTCTATTTAACGTAGTGGGGGGGGATCCGGTGCTGGTGATGGTGGGGCGTCATGCCAACGCCCAATTGATTGCGGAAATGCGGGCGGAGTTGGGGCTGGATCGCCCGCTCTTTTACCAATTCTTAGATTTTTTAAAACAGATTGTTACTTTTGATTACGGCCGCTCCTATTCCACCAAGCAAGATATCATGACCATGATTGCCTCCACGGCCCCTGTTTCTTTTATGCTCGCTTTGCCGGGCTTTGTGATCTCTCATCTTATTTCTGTTTCCTTGGCGCTCTTTGTGGCCTTTTGGCGCGGCACCTGGATCGATCGTTCAATTGTGGTGTTTTGCGTATTTCTGATTTCTGTTCCATCGCTAGCGTATATTTTGTTCGGCCAATATTTCTTGGCTTATCAAATGGGTTGGTTTCCTATTTCTGGATTTGCCTGGGGGCCAGAAATGGTTGCTTATATTGCCTTACCAGTGATCATCTGGATCGCCCTTTCCTTAGGGGCGGAGCTTCGATTCTATCGCACCGTGATGCTAGATGAAGTGAGCCAAGATTATATTCGCACTGCCCGTTCTAAAGGTTTAAGCGAGCGCATTGTGATGTTTAAGCATGTGCTTAAGAACGCCATGATTCCGATCATCACGAGCGTGGTGATTGAGATTCCGATTTTGATCACTGGCGCTTTGCTACTGGAAAGTTTTTTCGGCATCCCTGGCATGGGCTCCCAAATCGTGGATGCTTTCAACACTTCGGATATTCCCGTGATCAAAGCCCAGGTGATGCTGCTTTCTATTCTGTATATGGTTTTTAACTTAATCAGCGATATCTGCTACTCTTTAGTGGATCCGCGCATCACCTTGAAATGAGGAAGCCATCATGAGTGTGGCTGCAACAAGTAATGTACAATCCATAGTCTCCAAGGCCCCCAAAGGTCGCTCCCTTTGGCAGGATGCATGGGTGCGCTTGAAGCGGGATCGATTCGCCATGCTTTGCTTAAGCATCGTGGTTTCATACGCACTCTTAGGAGTTTTAGTGAAGCTTGGCTTTGTGGCCTCTTCCTGGGGGCAAACCGTAGGTGCCGAGTATAGCCCTCCGAGCGCAGAAAATTGGCGCATGTGGTTTGGCACCGATATTTTTGGCCGCAGTGTTTTATTAAAAACTATTTATGGCGCCTATGTTTCCATGAGTGTGGGTTTTGTTTCTAGCTTGATCGCCGTGCCGATCGGTGTGGTGCTGGGGGCTATGGCGGGATATTTTGGCGGCTGGATCGACGATATTGTGACCTGGTTTTATACTACTATCTCTAATATCCCTTCGATCCTCTTTATTTTGTCGATCGCTTTGGTGATGGGCAAGGGCCTGTTTTCGATTAACTTGGCCCTAGGCTTATCCAGCTGGGTGGGAATCTGCCGCTTGATCCGGGGAGAGTTTTTAAAACACAAAGAACGCGAATATGTGCAAGCCGCCCGTTCCTTAGGTGCTGGGGATGGCCGTCGTATTTTCATTCATATTCTGCCCAATGTGTTTCATTTAGTGATTGTGAACTTTTCCTTCCTCTTTGTGAGCGCTATTAAAACCGAAGTGATTTTGAGTTACCTCGGATTAGGGGTGCAAGGGATTCCTAGTTGGGGCACCATGATCGATGAAGCAAAGCTTGAGCTAGCCCGGGGAGTATGGTGGCAGCTAGGGGCGGCTACAGTAGCCATGCTAGTGGTACTTTTGGCACTAAATATTGTGGGCGATGCTTTACGCGATGCCCTAGATCCTAAATTGAAGTAGAGTTGTACGAAAATGGAACACGCACCAGTTTTAGAGGTAAAAAATTTGCGCACAGCCTTCCGGGTGGAGGGCGAAGAGCTCGTGGCTGTGGACGATGTTTCTTTTTCTGTGCGTCCGGGCCAAACACTAGGGATTGTGGGCGAGTCGGGCTGTGGAAAATCCGTTACTTCTCTTTCCATCATGGGATTGATCCCCAACCCTCCGGGCCGCATTGTGGGCGGCGAAATCGTTTTTAAGGGAAAAAATCTTGTAAACTTGCCCGCCAGTGAGCTTAGAAAAATCCGCGGCAACCAAATTTCCATGATTTTCCAAGAACCCATGACAAGCCTGAACCCCGTGTTCACCATCGGCAACCAAATCATGGAAACGGTGATCCTCCACCAAAAACTTTCTAAATCAGAGGCCCGGGCCAAGGCTATTGAGATGCTGCGTTTAGTAGGCATTCCCGCCCCCGAGCGCCGCATTGATGACTATCCCCACCAACTCTCCGGTGGTATGCGCCAGCGGGTGATGATTGCCATGGCTTTGGCTTGCAATCCCGCCGTGTTGATCGCGGACGAGCCTACTACCGCACTCGACGTTACGATCCAGGCCCAGATCCTCGAGCTCATGAAGGGACTGCGGGAAAAATTAAATATGGCCGTGCTCTTGATCACCCACGATTTAGGCGTGGTAGCCGAAACTTGTGATCATGTGGTGGTGATGTATGCTGGCCGGGTAGTGGAAGAGGGTAGTGCGGAAGATATTTTTTATCGCCCGTCGCATCCTTACACAAAGGGACTCTTGAATTCGATTCCTTCCCATTCGGGTGAGAAAAAATCCGGTCGCTTGGAAACAATTCCCGGCCTTGTGCCAAACCTTTTACATTTACCCAAAGGCTGCCGCTTCCAAGATCGCTGCCGTCGCCGCACAGAAATGGGTAATCCAGAAAAATGTGTGACTGCGGATCCTCCGCTCACCTCCACCGGTAGTGGCCACAAGGCTGCCTGCTATTTCCCCCATACGGAAGAGAGGGCATAATGGCCTACACTCCGAACGACGGCTTAGTAGTTGTAAATAATTTGGTGAAGAAATTTCCGATTAAAGGCGGATTTCTCGGCCGGGAAGTGGCTAGTGTTCAAGCCATCCAAGGCGTGAGTTTTGCCATTAAGCGCGGGGAAACCTTAGGGCTCGTAGGAGAATCCGGTTGCGGAAAATCCACTCTCGGTCGCTGCATTTTGCGTTTGATCGAGCCCACGAGCGGAGAAGTGTATTTTAACGGCCAAGATGTGTTGGGAATGGGAAGCACGGAGCTGCGCCGCTTACGTCGTAAAATGCAGGTGATTTTTCAGGATCCCTTTGCTTCTTTGAATCCAAGGATGACGGTTGGTTCAATTATTTCCGAGCCCATCAAGATTCATGGCTTAGCCAAAGGCCCCGACATATTAAAGCGCGTATTAAAACTTTTGGATCTTTGTGGATTGCGCGCGGAAGCGATCAACCGTTATCCCCATGAGTTCTCCGGTGGCCAGCGCCAGCGGATCTGCATTGCCCGGGCATTGGCCGTTGAGCCGGAATTTATTGTTTGTGATGAACCCGTTTCTGCTTTGGACGTTTCCATCCAAGCCCAGATCATCAATTTGCTGCAGGATTTGCAAAAAGAATTGAAACTCACCTACCTTTTCATCGCCCATGATTTGAAAGTGGTGGAGCATATCTCCAATCGAGTGGCCGTGATGTATCTAGGCAAAATCGCGGAAATGTCGCCCGCGGAAGAGCTCTATCGCTCACCCATGCACCCTTATACCCGGGCTTTGTTTTCCGCGATTCCCATGCCGGATCCTAAGCGCAAGCGCCAACGGATTATTCTGCAAGGAGACGTGCCGAGCCCCATCAAGGTGCCCACTGGTTGCTCCTTCCATCCTCGCTGTCCTATCGCGCATCAGGATTGCCGGGAGATCGTGCCTGATTTAGAAAATAAAGTTCCTGACCATCTGGCCGCTTGCCGGTATACTGCCGAAAGCCAAAGCCGGTTATAGACATGTTTTGCTCACATGGTGGAATTGGTAGACACGCTAGCCTTAGGAGCTAGTGCCGCAAGGTGTGGGGGTTCGAGTCCCTCTGTGAGCACCATTCAATCGGATATCAGATATCCGATATCAAGATATCTGATATCGGAATGAATCAGCACACACTCGCAATTTAACTGGTTCATCAAAAGTTGTTTGTAGTTTCATTTAAGCTAAATCCTAAAACAAAAATACATCAGTTACTTAAACATTAACCAGTGGCCAACCATGGGATTTTGGTTCTGTTGCTTATTGTGATCAATTGTACGCAATTGTAGTCCACGATAGCCCATAAATAGCCCACGCGTTTACTTCCTAAGGCGAGACGCCCTAGTCTCGGGAGTTATTCCCTTAAGTTCCCTTTTGGGGAGTATTTCCGCAAAACCTTCTGCTTTTTATAGACCCCCGAAAAATTCCAATTAAGGGGGTATTTTAAACACGTTACCGTTTTCCACATTAGGAACACTCCTCCCCCTAATCCGGGCCTGGTTTACGACTTGTGGAATGTCATCATCCGACAACTCAACTTTACCTTACAGAAAAATTTTCCTCACCGAAAGGAGGAC
>CAYQES010000045.1:0-11402 GCA_964416595.1 uncultured Bdellovibrionales bacterium
TTTTTTTAACACTAGGCTTGTTCTATTTTCAAACCACACTCTTGGTCGCACAATCTAAGTCTTGGCTAAACGCAAAGCATTCTTCGCAAGATCAAACAAGAGCACCGAGCAATCCTGGGGTGGCATAGGAAATTCTTCCTCGGGCTCTAGCTCATACAGCTTCTCTACGCCCTTGCGTAAAGAGAAGGCCATATGATTGATCACATCTTGGGAGTCTTGATCGCCGGCCAAGAAATTTTCTAACAAACTAGTCATTGGCGAACCGAGCGATTCGCCCCAACCGTCTGAAAGCAACATCATCCGATCCCCCGGCTCTAGCAAAACCTCACGAAAGGGCGGCACCACGCCCGCAGACAACGAAAGCGCTGGTGATTCTCCCTTAGCGATCCACTCCATACCCTGCTTATTGCGATGGCCCGCATAGAGAGGGCCGCAATCCACATAGCGCAATTGGAAAGTTTTACGGTTTAAAATTCCGTAAAAAATAGAGAAATGATCCTTCTCCTTCATGCTTTCCTTTAATTTTCCGTATAGAGCCGCCACGATGCGAGAAGGATCGCTAAGATCATCTTGGGTTACATGCACAGAAAATTGCACTAAGGAGCCAATAAAGCCCGTGGACAACGCATAGCTCGAACTATCAGATAAAATAATGCCCACATGATTTTTATCGGGGAACTCAAAGACATCGAAATAATCGCCCCCGGCTTTTAATCCACACCAGTATTTGCTTTTGATGTTGATGCCTTGCATGGGCGGGAATTTTTCTCGAATCAAGCGCCGCTGGATTTTTTGCGCGAGGCTAATGTCTTCTTGCAATTTTTTTACAAGCTCCGGCACTGCGCGGCTGGTTTGTTCCACGGCCCGCAAGGCTTGCATTTGTTCGTGCATACGTAAAAGCCGCTCCACATCTAATTCTCGCAATGGCAAAAGCACAAGATCATCTACCACGCCATCGGCAAAAGCTCGGGGCAGGGTTTCCCCTACTTTCACCGCCACCACCAAAGTTGGGCGCGATTCTGACTCGCAGTGATGCGCGATCGCCAAGGCTTCTTGATCCGAGAGTAAAAAAAGATCTGCATCCCCCAAACGGTCGCAAAGGGTATCGGGTGTAACTAAAACCGCTTTTATTTCTTTTGCTGCGGCCAAAAAAGTATTTAAAATTTCCTGGTTCGTAGAGGCTATGCGAATCATTTAGAAACGGCTCCCGTAGCGCAAAGAAATCCGGCGGTCTTGTTTTGCGCCAAATGATCTGTCATCCAACTCTTCGGCATATGTGCCCATATCTAAACTGCCATATTTGGAAGCGAGCCCCATACCTGCTGTCCAATAGCCCCGGCCAAATCCTGTGCGCAGGTATAAAGCTTGAAAAATGTTAAACTCCAAACCAAGATTGATCCGTCTGCGCGTAGTTACGTTATGTACATTCTGCACATCTCGGTAATCGACCGCAAAAACGAGTCCGCTTTTTTTACTGAATTTAGGCGACAATGAAAACCCAGCGTCATAAGTCATTTTTACTTTTTGCCTGCGTGTACTGGTTCCTGTCGCCATGGAAAAAGGAGCGGAGCCCGGGAAGGTGGTATCGCCCACGTTCCGAGCCACAAATCCTAGAGTGGGAAGGCCATACCATGGCACAGTAATCAAGGCTCCCGCATCTAGCCCTAAGCCAAAGCCTTCCGCCGCATTCACCGTATAACCCACACCCTGGCGCGTGGTGGTTTCATCATTTTCTGTAATTTGAATGGCCCGGGCCGCAAACCCTAAACGAAACCGGCCCCCCAAAGTGCCCATAGCCAACCCGAGAGTAGGAATCACTAGGTAGCGAGAACGATAGGTAAGATTCAAGCCGTCAGAATAAGCTCCGCCTTCTGCTTTTCCTAAAATCCCGAAATTAAAATTTTGTGCACTCACATTTGGATAGATGGAAGTTCCCAAATAAGAAGCTTTGCCTGGCTTGGCCTCCAAGAGCGGACGCACTTTACCAAGCGCCATATGTTTAGAATAACTTTCTGATCCGCCTAAACCAAACACACCTGAGCCCACATCGAATTGGGGATTGAAAATTTCCACTGTGGTTCGTTTGTTTCGGGCTAAGGCGGCGGGATTGTAAAACATGGCGGTGGTGCCATCTTCCGCACTAGCGATACCCACATTGCCCATGGAAAGGGAGCGGGTAGTAGAGTTCCATTCATTGTTTACAGCGTCTGCTAATGCCAAAGAAGGCAGCAATAGTAGCAGAGCGAGACATCCTTCCATGGCGTCTTCCCCCTTTGAGTATTGTCTCTGATTTTGGGCGGTTTGGGTAGTTTTCTTCCTGGATGAATGAGTTCGAGATTATGCAAAAAACTCCTTTATTTTTAATAACTTACACCACACCCCCTCCCGTAAATTAGCTACAGAAAAGCCCTAAAAGTGCCGATAGTGCTCTTGGGGAGTGAAAAGGGAATGGGAAAACCCAAGAAAAACAGAACAACAGAGAGCACCGTTTTGCTCTTTCCTGAGCCCAGGGAGCCCTATCCAGAAATCCTGCTGGAATCGCTTAAAGCGATTATTTCCAGCCTAGAGGAAAAGGATTCCTATACCCATGGCCACTCTTTGCGGGTGGCAGAATACTCCGTGCTTTTAGCGGAAGCCATTGGCCTCTCGGAAGCAGAAATCCAAGAAGTAGAACTCTCGGCGCTCTTGCACGACATTGGTAAAATCGGCATCCCAGATAATGTGCTGATGAAACCGGCTCGCCTCAGCAAAGCAGAATTTGAAATCATGAAAAGCCATCCGGTGCGCAGCGCTCGCATCTTAGAAAAAATCACGCCGCTCAAAAACCTGATTCCAGGTATCAAATTCCATCATGAACGGTATGACGGCTTGGGCTATCCCGAAGGATTAAAGGGCGACGAAATCCCCCTCTACGGCCGCATTATTCTCATCGCCGACACCTTTGACGCCATGACCTCCACCCGCCCCTACCGCTTGGCCCTCGATAAAGAAGTGGCCTTCGCGGAACTTCGTAGCTGCTCGGGCACCCAATTCGATCCCAAACTCGTGGAAGCGTTTATCAGCGCCCACAGCAAACGGGAATTGGGATTTAAGGCCCGCCTCATGAAAAAAATCGCCTGATTGTTAAGGCGCTCTTGAAGCCGGGGTCTGTTCGCCCCATACTAAAATAATCTTACAATGAGCGCTAAAGCCAAAATCCTCGTGATCGAGGACAACGAAGATACCCGTACGTTCCTGCAGCAAGTGCTAGCACGGGAATATGAAGTGCTATTGGCTGATAATGCGGTACTCGGCATCGATTTAGCCCGCAACCAAGGCCCCAGCCTCATTCTCCTAGATATTATGCTGCCGCACTTATCGGGCTTAGACGCCTGCCAGCTCCTAAAGAAGGACGAACGCACCGCTCGCATCCCCATCATCTTTCTCTCCGCCAAATCTAAAGTGAGCGATATCACCAACGGCTTAAGCCTTGGGGCTGACGATTATGTTTCCAAACCCTTTGACTACAAAGAACTCATGGCCAGGATCCAAACCAGACTACGGATCGCGGCCGAAAAAAATGGAACCGGCGAACCCGTGATCATTGGCGATTTAACCATTGATCCAGCGAATCGCACTGTAAAGTACCGCAATAAAACCTTTGAACTCACGCTCACGGAATTCGATATCCTTCGGCGCCTAGCGGGCTCTCCCGGTGAAACCATTTCCCGTAAAGAAATCATCGAAGCTGTGCGCCACCATTCCAAAAAAGCTATCAATGATCGCACCATTGATGTGCATGTGCGCGCCATCCGGAAAAAAATTCCAGAAATGCAAAAACACCTTAGCTCCGTATATGGAGCGGGTTATCGCTACGAAAAATAAGAAATTATCGGCCTAGCACGCGTTCCACGCGGGTGGCTTTGCCTGCTTCGATTTTTATATTCTCTTCGGCGCGCAGATTTAAAAGATTGTTCTCCATTAACACGTGGTACTGACCCACAGGAATGGCTTGGTTGCGAACAGGAGTTTGGGTTTCCCAAACTTTTTCACCATTCAAAGTGAACGTTAGTTTTGTTTCTGGCGTGGTTGTAAAATGAATAATACCGCTGGGTAGAGGCACTAAATCCACCCGGAATGCCACCGGCGCTTGTCCGTTAAGTTTCGTGCGAAAGCGCGCCGTTTGGTAACCAAACTTGGTTACATCGATAAACAAATCTTCGTTCAAAGGAGCCGTAAATTGGTTGTTGTGCACAGGCACAGGCCTGCCCTTCACAAATACCTTATAACCTATAGCGTTGGTTTGAAGTATGATCAAGCCCTCACCACTTAATAGCCCCTGATCTGGTTTATTATTACCAGCCACTGGCCGATCCGGCTGTGGAGTGGCCACGGGTGGCGGCTGAGGGGTTTGGGTTTTGGGTATTTCAACGTCAGCAACTCTCGGTTCTTCTTGGCGACCAAGAAAACTCAAAGGAGTGCCATCTAAATAGCCATATTGGCGGGCAGCAAAAAGACCAAACACCAATAATACCGTTAGCAACACAGTCATATTGCGACCACTACCATTGGACTGATCATTTAGCTCCTTGCTAAGAGCAGTAGAATTGTTGGTGGTTCGCGTAGAAACTCGCGGCGCTCCATTCGTGCCGATGCTTTGTTTGCTCCAGGGCGGAATCACCATATTGTCTTTATTGGTAGAAACCACAGGCCGATTGATTTTTTTAGTGCCCGAAGAACCTACATCTACTTTTACATTTCCCGATGTCTGCAATTGCATCACAGCATCACGATTAAAATCTGTGGTGGAAATAAGACCATCAGCCAACTTTGTAGATAGATTTTTCTTGGGGTCTGAATCTTTGCCATCAACCACGGGCTCCATGGCCAAATATTTTGAAAGACGTTCACGATCGTCGTGGATTTCTGCTTTAAAAAGCTCTTGGGCGTAATAGGAAAGATCCGCGGGGTTAAAACTTGGATTAAAAGAATATAAAAATTTATGCAGATCCCGCTGAAATTCCTCGGCTCCTTGGTAACGTTTATTTTTATCGCGCGTAAGGGATTTTATTACAATGGCATCCAGGGATTGAGGCACTACAGGATTAAAAGTAGAAGGAGGCTCAATCTTCGCGCTTTGGATCAGGCGCAGCACGCCCATATCCGTTTCCGAAACGAACAATCTCTTTGCCGTCAATAATTCCCAGAGCACAATCCCCAAAGCAAAAATATCGCAACGGCCATCGAGCTCTTCTCCATTAATTTGTTCCGGAGAAAGATAGGAAGGTTTTCCCTTAATCACCCCAGCGCGCGTGGCCTCGGAGGCGCTCTTGGCTTTAGCAATCCCGAAATCAAAGAGCTTCACGGCACCGTCGTAAGAAATCATCACGTTTTGCGGTGAAATATCCCGATGCACAATCCCCAAGGGTTTACCCGAGAGGCGATCCCGATAGTTATGGGCGTAGGCCAAAGCGTGGCACACTTGACTAATAATGTGGCAGCTCATATCGATGGAAAACATGGATTTCATGTCTGCCAAGCGCTTCACAAATTGCCGTAAGTTCTTTCCTTCCACGTATTCCATGGCCATGAAGTACTGGTCATCTACCTTACCGTAATCATAGATTTGGATGATATTAGGATGGGTGAGACCAACAGTAATTTTGATCTCTTCTTCAAACATTTGGATGAATTCAGAATTTTGCGAAAGGTTGGCGATTACTTTTTTGATCACCAGGATCCGGTCAGGGCCCTCTTTGGACGCAGCAACGCGAGCACGATAGATCTCGGCCATACCGCCAACGGCCACGGGATCCACAATGATGTAGCGGCCAAATCTATGTGGCTGAAATGCCATCCATTCTCCTTCTCTTTATAGATCGGTGAAAATGGCTATGCCCTTAATCTATTTACGAATATTGACCCAAAAGTATAAGAAAAAAGCACTAAAGTAAAAGCCCTAAGCCGTCGAAGCGGAATTAGGGCTTTACTGCATTGCGGGTTTTAGCTTGATGTACTAGGGCAGTCTTTCCGAAATCTTGCCCGTATTTTTTAGCTCTTGCACCATATTCATAAAATCTTTTTGGCCTTGGCGAATACGGCTCACATTAAAACCATAATTACGGCGGCCAAACTCAAGACCAAAAGTCATATAGCTTTGGCCAGTATAGCGGGCCGATACCCGGTACTCTGTTTTTCCATCGGCCGTGGGGTTCATTGTAATGACAGTAAGAGAAGAGGTAGAAGCTGTTCTGCCGTTCGGGCCAAAAAAACTACCTACCAAAATATAGCCACTTTCATTATTACCTCTCACCACTAAACTGCATACGTCGTTTTGGTCTTTAGCAAAACCTCCGCCCCGCAATACAGTTTCCGTGCGATAGGCTTGGCCCCAAAATGGCTCAAGCTTTTCTTGGCGATAGCTATAAACATTATCTATTGGATAAGTAACCCCAGAAGTAGCGCCAATGGGTTTACCCCAACGAAATAGAATCGTTTCTAATACTACATTCACCGGCGCATCAATCAAGAGATAGGATTCCAGGCCGTAGGTAACCCCCTTTTCCACATCGCCCATTTCTTCGGCTTCAATAGTTTCTTGTAAGGGGCGCTCCACAGAAACTAAAATATGGTCGGGATCAATGGCCACTTCTGCAGGGAAGGGTTTTGTGGCCTGTTCCTCAAACCAGTCAAACACGGGCTCTAAATAAGGGCTCGTAACCGAACCGATGGAATCTAACCATTCTCCATAGGATGCGCGGTTGATCTCTACTGGCGCGTCGGCAGCGAAAGCCGGTGCGGACAAGGACAAAAATCCAAGTGCTAGTATATTTAGAGTTTTTTTCATAATTCCCCCTTACTTAATTATTTGCCTTAACAAAAGCGTAAAACACAAGCCCCAAGGCTTAACGCCCCCACTCAATGTCAGTTTTTTTATCCTTGATAGTTCCTGTTAGTCGTAATTCCTGGATCCGCGCGCGATACTCTTCAGCAACCGCCCTCACTTTCTCCCGGTTAAAGCCAACAGTGGCACGACCAAGCTTTATGCCCCCAAGAATCTTATAGTTTTGCCCTTGGTAACGGGTACTGATGCGATAGGAAAATTTTCCTTCTCCCATGGGCTCGAGGAGGGCCATAGCAAACACATGTTGGGTTTCCGTTTTGAGAGCCGGGCGCACATACTGCATTACTACCGTATAGCCAACCTGGGCGTTGCCTCTTACTAGCAAGATGTAGCGGTCAGCTAAATCTTTGATAACGCCCCCATCCCTTCTTAATGTGAGATTGGCAAAAGCACCTTCGCCTAATTCGGGCAGGGGCGCAGAATATTCTACTCTTCTAGCAAATGGGCTAGCCGCAGGATAGGTACGACCACTAGCCTCTCCCACGGGGCGCCCCCAAAGGAAAAGCATCGCTGCTAGGCCCTCTTCCACGGAGCCCTCCATTTCCGCATACACCTCGGCACCTACTGTGTTCCCCTCTTCAATTTCTCCCGCATCTTCCAGTTGGATCGTTTGTTGTAACGGGCGATCCACATTCACAAAGATTTTTTTAGGATCCTTGAATACTTCCGGCGGTAAAGGCCGGCCCTTTTGTTCTTCCATCCAAGCAAATACATGGGGAGTAAAAGCACTCAAAGCGCTCTTGCCACTCTCCCACTCTAAAATGGGCTGCACCCATTGCACATAACTTGTGTATTCAAGAACGGCAGGTGCCGGACGCTGCACGCCCGTTTCCATATCAATCAGTGCGGGATTTTGCTTCTCCTCTGCGTGAGCAATTCCTACGCTCATAAAAATCGCTAAGGCCACTAGGATTTTTTTCATGAATTTTTCCTTCCTTTAAAATTTTATGTTGAGCCCGCCACCGAAATATAAAATCTCTCCACCAGATGTGTAGCCCGGAGCGCCCACATTTCTCATGGAGATTTTTTGGGTATGCCGGCTTTTTAACCAATTGTATTGAGCAAAAATATCAAAATGAACAAGATCTTCTTCGCGCCATGGATTGCGCACACCAACTCCGGTTCCTACTGTAAAGTCATGGCGCGTATTATCCACAAAATTACTATCCGCAGTTTGGTGTGGCACAGGCGTAGGATGGTAGAGATAGCCCGCACGAAAAGAAATTTTCTTCAGCCATTTGGCCTCGCGGAAAAAATCTTTATTGGCTCCTATTCGCAACACTGGAATATCTTTAAAGCCGGCATTGCCCGTTGAACCAATCACATAGGTGTTGATATTTCCCGTACCATAGGGAGAAACATAACGACTCCAACGCACCCAGGCCGCATCGAAACTAAAAGTCCACATGCGCCAAGCTTTTAAGGATCCCACCAACGCCCACTCAGCCGGACTATAAGAAGGCACACTGATGAGTTCACCCTTTACAGGAACAAAGGCCGTTACATCCGCGGAAAGTTTTGTCTCTACGCCTGCCTGGGCCCGGTACATAGCTCCAACAGAAAAGGGCTTTTCGGGATTACGGCGGCCATGATCATAGACCACTGAATAGGAAAGCCGGCTTTCACTTTTGGCTTCCGTGGCTGTAGCCGAATAATTGATGGAATTGTCTGCGCGCAAAGAATAGATCGTGGTGGATTTCGTGGTAGAGCGCATATTAATGCCCACGGCAACACCATCCCAAATTTCATACCCCGCCCCCATCACCACAAAAAAGTTCCGGCTGATATCGTTATAGAGAGGGTAAAAAGGGAAGTTAACGGGATTGCCTGACACACGAATCAAAGTAGAAAAGGGCAAATAAGCCAATACACCGATTGTGAGCGGGCGCGTCTTACCGATCGGAAAAGCCAGCGCCAACACCTGGCCGCCACCTGCAAGAACTCCCGCCTCTTTGAATTCTCCTAAACCGCCATTGGAATTCAAAACCAAGGTACCAAAAGGCTTGAGCTGGGGAGAAAAATAAACCGCGCCCACTCCTACTTCTACGGATCGCAAAAATCCCAGGGTAGCTGGAGCGGAAAAAACTTGGTAAGGAGAGGGCCGCCCCTGCAACAAGCTTGTGGCGCCCATACCAGAACTCACAGGATCTACGCCGAACAACGGCCCTAGCTCCGCCGAGGCCAAACTCGGCAATAAAAATACTAGCCCAAACCAAAAAAAATTCATCGACTAAACCCTAAGATTCGACGCAAAAATAACAAAACTTTTTGTAAGGAACCGTCGTCGATTTTGTTGGCTAAAAAATCCAGAGCAGGTTTCACGGCGCCTTCCCGCAAAAAAGCATTTAATTGTTTAACTGCCCTGGGAAAGGCCGGATCCCGTAAAAGCTCTGCCGTAGCCCGCATGGACTCCTGACGCTCTAAACGCCCATTAGGGTCTTTATTTTTCGCAAATAAATCCCGAAGAAAATCATTCAAACTCTTATCTGGCGTTTTTAGGATTTCCTCAGCCCCAGTCAACAAGAACCGTTCAGTAGTTGCTCTCTGCGCTGGCGCAATCAAATGAGAAATAGGAATTAAGAGCTTTCCGAGAGTAGAAGTTTCATACTTTCGCTCTACTTTAGGACTCAACAAAGAGCGAAGCACACGATCCAAAGCCTCCACGCCCTTTTTTGTTCTAACAACTTCCTCAAAATCATTGGCTCTTCTGGCTCGCTTATTTGCCTGAATAGGAAATTTTTTCTGATAGGCCTCGATCAGTTGCACACCCTCACGAACCATTCCCAAATTAGACGCTTTTGCTAACAAGCGCACATAACTACGGCTCATATCCCCCTGATCGCCTGCCGTTAGCGCACGGCTAAGATCATTGCCTGAACGCGACATTCCACTCTTAATATACAACCAGATATGGGGCAGTTGATTTAATAATGAACGAAAAGCCCGGCGATCTCTTTCTTCAGGAAAGATCTCTTGGGCAAGTTCCCCATGTAAATATTCTTTATTTTTCTCGTAAATCTGTAACACATTCAACTCTTGGAAGGCATAACTAGCCAGAGCCTCTGCGGTTCCTGGATCTGTGTAGGGAGAAGCAAAGTACCATTCCGCAATCGTTCCGCCCTTTTGCGCAAGCTCTGCTACCATTTCCGCAAAAAGGGTTTGCACGAGCCGCATGCCAAAATCCAACACCACATTCTCGCCCAACACTTCTTTTGCGGCCAACCACCAGGCATCCACTAAATGGGTTTCAAATTTTTGATTCTTCCCAGAAAATTCCGCCACCAATTTTTCCTGGTGTAGGTTCTGGAAGCGTTTCACTAACACTCCTAGAGCCAATGGTTTTTTTCCCGCTAAAGTGGCTCCGAACGGGGCCACAGCGGGCAAATTATACAAACTCACCACATTCTGCGACAAACTAGAACCCTGCAAGGCATTGCCATTACGGGGCCCGAATTGCTCTTGGTTTAACGCAAATAACTTATTGGCTGTCCAGAGAGTGAACGCGGGGGCCGCGAAAGCTTCTTGCAAAAAGCGCGCAAACTCTTCTCCATTTAACTTCTGCTCAGGATCACGATTCATCTGTTTAGCAAAGAGCAAAAGATATTCTTCCATGGAAAGACGGGAAACATTCGAGAGCACAATCGAATGCACTACATATTCCGTGAGCCCCTCTTGCAAGCGAGGGCCGTTAGCTGAGAGCCAACGAGAAAGAGCAGGCAAAAAATCTGGATGATCCGTTTGGAATTCCTCCACTAGCTGAGCCAATTGAACAACGGGCGCATCAGCTCCATTTTTTCCTTGTGCAAATAATTTGCGGTAAGCCCGCTCTTGGCGTTCCTCTGGAGTCAAATTCAAGCCTTCCCGAATTTCATCCTCATCAGGATTGGCGTTGAGTTTGGGATTGATTTTTTCTCCCCTAGCTTCTCCCGTGTTTAGATAAAGAGAATCAAACACGCCCTCTTCCAACAGTTGATGCAGATAAGCTTGCAAGCCAAAAGAGGGGGTTTCTAATTCTTTTGCCCGATCGGCTAATGCGAGGGCTCGCCAAGCCACGGTTTTTCCTTCCACTCTGGATTTTAAAAAACTAGCCCACTGCTTGGCCTGAGTGGCATAGTCTGTATTATCCGAAGCGCCGGCCTCTCCAAGGAGAAAGGAGAGATCCTCAAAATTCTCTTCAAATCCCTCTTGGTAAAGAAACTCCGCTAAACCCGGAAACAATTGCTCCCAAATCTGCTCTCCAGCCTCGAGCAAATGCTGCAGTAGGGATAAACCCTCTTGAAACGCAGAGTTTTTGATCACACTGGCCAAAACGGGCAAGAGGCGATCCATACGACTCGTGCCTTGGGAGCCCTCTTCCAGCCAATGGCGCAAGGTATCCCGTAAGTCTTTTGTGCTACCAGCCCCCAAAATCAGATTCATATTTTTTAAGAATTCAGGAAAATAAGCGTGAGTGAAAAGAGGGCGTAAATCTTCCAGGCTGCGATCGTAATTGGCGCAATCAAACACTGCGCGGAAGTTT
>CAYQES010000046.1:0-11177 GCA_964416595.1 uncultured Bdellovibrionales bacterium
CAAGAAAACTTTGGCTAAATTATGCCGCGCGCAATTTTATTTTTTCGAAGATTTTTTTGTGGGTTTCCAAGGCTGCTCCGGGCCCAAATGGCAAACGATCTGGGCGGAATAGCCGGTTTTTTTGCCCGTGACTTTGGCTTTAAAAAAAGTTTTCTGGTCCGACTCGTAAGCGATATCCAATTCCTTTTTGTAACGCTCGGCATAATCTTTGTGATGGATGCCCACCCAAGGGTAGATTTCCAAGAAGGGCTCTTTGGGATCGTTGGCCACGAGGATTCGATCTAGTTCGTTGCTCTTGGCACTATAACCTTCCATGAGTGCATTCACTTTTTTAGCCGTATCTTTTTTGACCGCATACACCATGAGATCGCCCCGGCAGTGGAGTTGATCTTCGGGTAGCGCAAAAGCTGTAGACGAAATCGTAAGCATAAACAAAAAGAATAAAAGATTTTTTTTCATACATTCTCCTATCGACCCGAAGCTCCACCAGCGGGTAAGGAAGCTCCCTCTTCGCCCGTAGAAGCATTTTGCGCGCTTCCGTTTTTATTTCCATCCTTGCACATCACTTGATCGGGTTGGAAATCTTTAGGCACAGGTTTGCACTGAGTAGCGGCCCAGCGGGCACCAATCTCGTGCTGGGCCTTGGTCCATTCAAAATCCACATCCCAAGTGGCCAAGCTATCTCGTGCACGTGTGCAACGTTCTGGAGACCAGCCAGGAATTTTACAGCTGGAAGCGTAGAAGGATGGCGGGTTGTAAGGCAAACGTTCGGTGGTGAGGTCAGGATCTTTTAAATTTTCCGGACCACTCAAGCGCAGATCCGTGCAGGGGATATTAAGATCCATGATAGAGCCGCCGCCTAAATACCAATTGCGGTAGAGAACAGCGGAGTCGAGTTCTTTGAGATAGTCGCGGATTTTTTCTTGCTCGATTTTTTGATCAGGCGGATCTAAAGCGAGTGATGACGAATTAGAAGGAGATGGGAACTGACTTAATAGCTTGCAAATGGGTAATAAATTAACATCTGCTTTTTCACCTCTAGTAAGGTTGGTGCATTGGTTTATTAAGTCGGCAGGGGGATTACGCACAAGTTCCGTAATGGCCTCTTGGGCCCAGCTTGTTGAATTAAGATTGATATCTAAGTAATCTTCTAATGTCTGCCTTTTTGACAATAAAAGCCTTGTTTTATCGCAAAGTCTAATAGAGCGGTAGGCACTACCCAAAAACTTTGCTACATAAGCGGCTTTGTCTGGAGAGAGGCCGCATTCGGCCATTTTGCAGCCAACTAAAGCACCTCCATAAAAATGATAGTATTTGGCTGAAAGAGCCATGCCGCCTGATTGGGGTTTTTGAATTTGTGCGATTTTAGTCTTTAATTCGTCTGGAAGATCAACAGATTCGCCTAAGCTACGAGGCACGAAAAGAGTAGAATACCCCTCTGGGCAATAAATGACGTACTCGCCAGAAGATGGAAATTTAATCCGTATTGTAGAAGATAGGACTGCAATTTGATTGCTTAGCAATGCTTTTTCTTTCGAAGAATTTGGCAGACTTTTAAGCATCTGTTTTAATTTAAAGATCTGGTCTTTTATTTCAAGTAAACGTTTTTCATTTACTTCCTTGGTGGAAGGAATTTTGTAATCAATATTAATATTGTCGTTGCCACAGCTGGCTAATAGGGAGATAGCAAGATTAGGATTTCCGTTAGTTAGGGCTAAGGCTTTTTTCCAAGCCCATCCAGGAGCAAGCCCCGCAAAGGGGCCTTGACCGGCCACCATAGTAAGCGTGGGAACTCTGTTCCTTGCCGTCATCGTATTAATGGTAAGTGGGCCATGGCCTAAATTTTCTCGTTTATAACTTAGATCTTGGTTTTCAAGCATTCGATAAAATTCAATCATCTTATTCGCGAAGCAAGGATTTTTTGAAATTAAATCTCGGAAATAGACAATCGTGCCTACATTATTATAGCCTAGGCTAAAGCCCTTATAATCACCCAGCCCCAAAACCTCCATGGCCTTGCCGAGAGCGCAGCTTGTTTGCCCTTCTGGCAGGATTTCTTGCAAAAATTTACCGATTTCCTGGAAACCTTCCACGCCAGCCCGGGCGGATTGGTTTTGAAAAAAAAGAGGTAGTAAAATAAGCCAGAAAGGATGGCGCATCTGCCTTAAGTGTATCGATCAGTAGATAAAGAGAAAAGGCCCTTAGAAAAAATATCCTGCTAAAAAATCCCCTCGAGTTGTGCGCCCTTACAGGCGAAAATCCATCGCCAGCGGCAAGTGATCTGAAAGTCGATCCCAGGGTGGATCTACCATGGGAAAAAAGCGCTTCACCTTTATCCCCCGCACATAGAGCCGGTCCAATCGCAAAATGGGATGCCAGGCAGGAAAGGAGGGAGAGGATAACTCCTCCAGGCCCAACTCCTTTTGCAAAACGGATCCGACTTTCCGGGCCCAATCATTAAAATCTCCTCCCACCACTAAGGGCGCCGAAAGCGGAATGTGCCGCAAATATTCCACCAGGGCCGCCAGCTGGTATTTACGGGTGACTTCAAAAATATCCAGATGCACAGAGCACAAATGGAGTCCGGGAGACTTTACATCCAACTCACAATGGAGGAGGCCCCGTTTTTCCACGGGATAAATCGTGAGATCAAAATTATGAAAGGCCTTAATGGGCACAGCACTCAAGATCGCATTGCCATGATTGCGAGTGGGAAAGATCGCATTTTTTCCGTAGGCTTTGTGGGGCCAGCGATGATCAGCCAAAGATTCCAGTTGCCGCTCCACTTTAGCCCGGGGTAGCTGCCGCTCACCCACCACTTCCTGGAGCAATAAAAAATCCGCCTCAGATTCTCGAAGGCTAAGTTTCACGCGCTCAACCACATTGAGGTTTTGGAAGGGGGCCACGCCCTTATGGATATTATAAGTGATGAGTCGCCAGGTTTTCATAGCCAGTAGGTGAACCATCCCGCCAGCCACGATAGGAAGCGCTCCTTCAAGCTGAGCTTTTGTAAGTAATTTTCATTGATGAGTTTACTGTCGTTTTGATCGGCGCGAAAGAGTTCTTGGGCCTGCTGAACATGCGCAGGTTCTCGTAAAATCACATCGATTTCTAAATCGTGAATAAAACTGCGGTGATTAAAATTGGCAGAACCCACAAAAGAAATATTATCCATGATCCAGAGTTTGCGGTGAAGGAGAGTGGGATCGTACTCATACACTTTGATGCCCCAGAGGATGAGCTTTCTATAAAGGCCTAGGGCCGCTAAACGGCTCACCCACACATCAATTTTTTTGGTGAAGATAAGGCGGATATCCACACCTCGTTTCGCGGCTATTTTTAGATGAAAGAGCATGGTGGGCGTGGGAGCAAAGTAGGGCGTGATGATCCAGATGCGTTCGTTTGCCTGGGTGATGGCCCGGGAGATCCAAGCGTTGCGAGCTTGCCGAAGGCGCCAAGAATAATTCAATAGACAATTTTTGATAGTGTAATGATGGAAGGGGCGAAACCAAAAGGCGTGCACTAGTTCCGCGATAGCCGGGCCTTCTAAACGCACGGATAAATCATGCCAAGCTTTTTTCCCGCTGTACCGCTCCGACTGGGCTTCCACCACGTTGGTGCCGCCAATGAAAGCTACGGTTTCATCGATGACCACGAGTTTTCGATGGGAGCGCCGGTTCATCAACTTCCAGCGGGTAAAAAAACTATCCCGTTCCGCAAAGCCCACGGGAAAATAGGATCCGATATACTCAAAGGGCAGGGGGTGAAAAACTTCCAGTTCGAGATCGTGGGTTTCGCAGAACTGACTAATGCCACGCATATGCTCCCGGGAACCTATGCCATCCAAGCGCAAAAAAACTTTCAATCCCCGTTCCCGGCAAAGACGCAAACTTTCTAGTACTTCTTTTCCGAGGCGATCCATTTCGAAAATATAAAATTCCAAAAGGATGGAGTGCTGAGCCCGGGCAAATTCTTCCAGTAACGCCTGGAAATAGGCGTCTCCGGTTTCTAAAAATTTTACGCTGGACCAACTCATGCCGTGGGCACTCCCAAACAGCCGGATTGTAACTTACTTTTGCTGAATATGGGCTTGGGCCGCGGCTAATCGAGCAATGGGCACGCGGTAAGGGCTGCAGCTCACGTAATCGAGGCCAATTTTATGACAAAAATGAACGGATTTGGGCTCTCCGCCCTGTTCTCCACAGATTCCCACTTTCATGGCGTGTCCGCGCACACCCCGGCCTTTTTGTACGGCTAGTTTCATCAACTCGCCCACACCATCTACATCGATGGAAACGAAGGGATCTTGGGGAAAGATTTTTTTGTCCACATAGGTATCCAAAAACGATGCGGAATCATCCCGGGATAAACCATACGTGGTTTGCGTGAGATCATTGGTGCCGAAGCTAAAGAATTCCGCATTGCCTTTATCTGTGGCGGCGATTTGATCGGCGGTGAGGGCCGCCCGGGGTAGCTCGATCATGGTGCCGATGGTATAGGGCACCGTGGTTTTTCTTTCCTCAAAAACTTTTTGGATTTCTTCTTCGCAGTAGCTACGGATGTATTGGAGTTCTTTCCAGTCGGCGATGAGTGGAATCATGATTTCTGGCTCCACAGCCTGGCCCTCTTTTTGTTGGAGTTCACAAGCGGCTTCGATGATTGCCCGCACTTGCATGCGATAGATCTCAGGGTAAGAAACGCCTAGGCGGCAGCCCCGGTGACCAAGCATGGGATTAAATTCATGCAAGGTTTCTTTGCGGCGGTGGAGGTGTTCATAGGAAACTTCCATTTCCTTGGCGAGTTCCCGCACATCTTCTTCTTTATGGGGCAGGAATTCGTGAAGGGGGGGATCGAGTAAGCGAATGGTTACGGGCAGGCCCTTCATTTCCCGAAAGATTCCGTAAAAATCTCCTCTTTGCATGGGCAAGATTTTCTCGAGCGCCTTTTCACGCTCGTTTTGGCTATCGGATAAAATCATTTGCCGAACGGCACCGATTCGTTCGGGATCAAAGAACATATGTTCCGTGCGGCAGAGGCCGATGCCTTCGGCGCCGAACATACGGGCCACTTTTGCGTCCGCGGGAGTATCCGCATTGGTGCGCACCCTGAGGCGCCGCACTTCATCTACCCAGGCCATGAAAGTATGGAAGGCACCCGTGAGATCGGGCACCACGGTGCTCACTTTGCCGTGGATCACTTCCCCACTGGTTCCTTCCAAGGTGATCCAATCGCCTTCATTAAACTCTCTTTGGCCCACAAACATTTTCCGCTCGTCGTAGAGAATTTTGATAGCTGCGCAACCGGCCACGCAGGTTTTTCCCATACCACGCGCCACCACGGCGGCGTGGGAGGTCATCCCGCCCCGGGCCGTGAGAATGCCTTCGGCCACGTGCATGCCATGAATATCTTCCGGAGAAGTTTCTACGCGCACCAAGATTACTTTTTCTTTTTTCTCTTTCACCCATTTTTCTGCGCGGTCAGGATCAAAAACAATTTTCCCGGAAACGGCGCCGGGCGAGGCGGGCAAGCCTTTACAAATCACGTCCCGTTTGGCTTTTGGATCCAGGCGTGGGTGGAGGAATTGGTCCACTTGCTCAGGAGTAACTCGCATCACGGCTTCCCGTTTATCGATGAGTTTTTCATTCACCATATCCACGGCGATTTTCACGGCGGCGGCGGCGGTGCGCTTTCCACTCCTTGTTTGCAGCATGAAGAGCTTGCCTTTTTGGATGGTGAACTCAATATCTTGCATATCTCGGTAGTGGCGTTCGAGGGTTTGGTAGAGTTCCACCAATTCTTTATAGGCGCCGGGCAGTGCGTGTTCCAGCGTGGGGAGGTGCTTGTTTTGGTCGTTAAAGCTTTCGCTATTGATGGGTTGGGGTGTGCGAATGCCAGCCACCACATCTTCCCCTTGGGCATTCAGTAGAAATTCTCCAAAAAACTTTTTCTCTCCCGTGGAAGGATCCCGGGTGAAAGCCACACCCGTGGCGCAATCATTGCCCATATTTCCATACACCATGGCCTGCACGGTTACGGCGGTGCCGATATGCTCAGGGATGGAATTTATTTTGCGGTAGGTATTGGCCCGGGGATTCATCCAGGATCCAAACACAGCCCCAATTGCGCCCCACAATTGCTCTAAAGGATTTTCTGGAAATGCCTGGCCCGTTTGCTCAAGAGTGATGCCTTTGAATTCTTTCACGAGGGCTTTTAGATCGGAGGCGCTTAACTCGGTGTCGAGTTCCACGCCCACATCCGCCTTTTTATGCTCGAGGGCTGTTTCAAAATAAGAAGTGTTTACGTTGAGCACCACATCGGAATACATCATCACAAAGCGGCGGTAGGAATCGTAGGCAAAGCGCTCATCTTTTGATTGTGCGATCAGGCCCTGCACGGTTTCGTCGTTTAGGCCGAGGTTTAAAACCGTATCCATCATGCCGGGCATGGAAACGGGAGCGCCAGAACGCACGCTTACCAATAATGGATTCGTTTTACTGCCAAACTTCATGCCCGTTGCGGATAAATCTTTTTCCAAGGCAGCAATGGCCGTTTCCGCCTGTTTTTTCAATTCCTCAGGATAGGTTTTCTCGTGCTTATAAAAGTAGGTACAAACATCTGTGGAAATAGTGAAGCCCGGAGGCACGGGCAAACCCAGTTTCACCATATCGGCTAGGTTGGCGCCCTTTCCTCCTAAAAGATATTTTTGGGAACCGTCTCCTTCGCATTGTCCGGGGCCGAAGGAGTAAACGTATTTCTTGCTCATAAGCAATCTCCCTTAGGTAGAACTCCAGTTTTGAAAAGCGTGGTCCATGTACTCGCTCACCTTCGCCATGGGGATACGCTCTTGAGCCATGGTATCCCGGTGGCGGATGGTTACCGTATGGTTATCGAGACTGTCGTAATCCACCGTGACGCAAAAGGGCGTGCCGATTTCCTCGTGGCGGCGGTAGCGTTTGCCGATGGAGCCGGTAGCATCATAATCCACGCGGTACTTTTTGCGTAAATCTTCAAAGAGTTTACGGGCGGGCCCCGCGAGCTCATCTTTTTTCATGAGCGGAAAAATAGCCGCTTTGTAAGGCGCGAAGTTGGGATGGAATTGCAATACCACCCGATCTTCATTGGCCCGATAGGCATCACACAGAACCGCGAGCACAAAGCGATCACAGCCCACGGAAGTTTCGATCACGTAGGGAATGAACTTATTGTTTTGCTCGTCGTTATACTGCAGGCTTTTTCCGGAAAATTCCGTGTGGCGGGAGAGATCAAAATCCGTGCGGTTGTGGATTCCCTCTAGTTCCTGCCAGCCGATGGGGAATTCATACTGGATATCACCCGCTTGTTTGGCATAGTGGGCGAGTTCGTTCTCGCCATGGGGATGGAAGCGGAGTTTATTGGCGCGTATGCCGTTTTTCACGTGCCAGGCCAAGCGCTCGGCTCGCCATTTTTCAAAATGCTCGGAATCGGTGCCGGGGGCCACGAAATATTGCATTTCCATTTGTTCAAATTCTCGGGTGCGGAAAGTGAAGTTGCCGGGAGTGATTTCATTGCGGAAGGCTTTTCCGATTTGAGCGATACCGAAGGGGAGTTTTCGGCGCATTGTTTCTTGCACGTTGCGAAAATTCACAAAAATCCCTTGGGCGGTTTCGGGGCGTAAATAAACTGTGTTGGCATCATCGGCCACGGGGCCCATATGGGTTTTAAACATCATGTTAAACAAACGAGGAGGTGTGAGGGTGCCGGTGCTACCGCAATTGGGGCAATTGCCGTTGGCTAGCACTTCGGCCATTTCCGCTAGCGTTGGTAGGTGCCCGAGTTTTGCTTCCAATTCCCGCACGGGTTTCAAATGATCCGCCCGGTGACGGGCTTTGCACTTTTTGCAGTCCACTAACGGATCATTAAAATTTTCCACGTGTCCGGAAGCTTCCCACACTCGAGGGTGCATGAGGATGGAAGCATCCACACCATCCACGTCTTCATGGAGTTGAGTCATGGCCTTCCACCAGGAATCTTTCACGGCCAATTTCAGCTCGATACCGAGGGGCCCGTAATCCCAGCAGGAATTGATTCCACCGTAGATTTCTGAGGAAGGAAAAACAAAACCCCGGCGTTTACACAAGGAAACCAGCGTTTGCATGTCTGCTAAATCTTTTAGGGGTTTATTGGGATCCGCTGCCTGCTCACTCATGGCGAATTTTTATCACCATGACGCACGCGAATGCAAAATAAAACCAGGAACAATTCCGAGAGAGAAAATGGAATTAGAAAGTGGCGGAGCCGGAATTGAAGTCTGGATCAAAACGCCCGCTGGACGAAGTATCACTTTCTTGGATACGGATGCGGGGCGCATCTTGCCAAAGCGCTTCCAAATTATAGAAATCCCGTAATTGATCTTGGAATACATGCACAATCACGGGGCCAAAATCGATCAATGCCCAACGGCCATCCACCATGCCCTCTTGGCTTAAGGGTTTGGTGCCTGCTTGGCGCATATCATCGGAAATATACTCAGCAATGGCGCTTACTTGCCGGTCGGAATACCCGCTGCAGACCACAAAGTAATCGGCCACGGAGGATTTATCTTCCAAATCCAAGATCACCACATTCTCAGCCTTTTTCTCTAGGCATTTCAGGGCACAACGTTCAGCTATTTTTCGTGAATCCATCTCTTTATTTTCTAACATAGGGGTTTTGTGACAGCAAAATAAGATTCTTCAACTCGGGCACTAGTGCTTGCGGTAGATCTTGAAAATTGGGCTCCCGGGAGGCCAGGCGGGTCCGAATGGCCGTGGAAGAAGCGGTGGAGGGGGGAATGCTTAGCAGCTGATCCCCTGGCTGCAGTTTTTCAGCGGGTTTCCCTGGCCGCTCCACTACCAACAAAGTGCAAAGCGCACGGATTTTTTCCGGTTCCCTCCATTCAGAAACCCGGGTGTCGGATCCCACAATCCAAAATAATTTTTCTTTTTTGGCGCCTTGCCTATGGGCTGCTTGGAGAGTTTCCACCGTATAGCTTGTGCCGCCTCTTTGGATTTCTTCGTCCCAAACTAAAAAGGGCGAGCCGCTTGTTACTTGTTTAAGCCATTGGAGGCGCAAAGCTGCGGAGGCCAGGGGCGCTGATTTTCCTGGGCTTTGGTTGGCGGGCACAAAAACGATTTGGCTATCTGGAAAGGTGCGAAGCGCTTGGCTGGCCACATGCAAATGGCCCTCGTGAACAGGATCAAAGCTGCCACCGAAAAGAATGGTTTTGCGGCTAAAATCGATCATTTATTGCAGAGGAAAATCATGTTTTGTGGTGAAAAGAATATCCGCCAACAGCTGCACTAATTCTTTGGTGCCTTCTCGGGTGATCACGGAAATTTTGCGGTAGAGGCGGCCTTCTTTATCAAGCTTGGCGCAGAAAGCATCGAGGAGTTCAGTGTCCCCTTGAGCCGAATCCATTTTGTTGAATACGATGATTTCTTTCCGCTGCAAAAGCTCCGGATTGAAAGCTTCGAGCTCTTTGCGCACAATTGCATAATCTTCGGCGGGATCCCGGCCGGAAGCGGCGTCGATGATGTGCAGATAGATTTTCGTGCGCTCCAAATGTTTTAAGAAGCGGATACCGAGCCCCACGCCCTCGTGGGCGCCTTCGATGAGGCCTGGCACATCGGCCACAACGAAGCTGCGTTCATCGCTTAAACGCACAACGCCGAGGTTTGGCACAAGGGTGGTGAAGGCGTAGTCCGCAATTTTCGGACGGGCCGCGGAGATGGCGGCGATGAAGCTCGATTTTCCCACATTGGGAAAGCCAACTAAGCCCACATCGGCCAGGAGTTTCAGTTCCAGCTGGATGGTTTTTTCCTGGCCCGGCTCTCCCGGTTGAGCAAAGCGGGGGGTTTGGTGGGTGGACGTAGCAAAATGCGTATTGCCTTTGCCGCCCCGGCCGCCACCGCAGAGGAGGAAAGGCTCTTCGTTGGCCGAAAGAGCTTCCCAGATCACTTCTCCAGAAATGGCATTTTTCACGATGGTTCCCACGGGCACCCGGAGAATGATATCTTTGCCGTCTCTGCCGGCTTTTCTTTTGCCCATGCCCGGATCCCCATGGGGGGCTTGGTATTTTTTGCGGAAACGAAAATCCATGAGGGTGGAGAGGTTGGTGTCAGCCCGCAGATAAATGCTGCCCCCGTGACCACCATCGCCACCATCGGGGCCACCAAAGGGCTCCATGGTTTCCCGGCGAAAATGCACGGAACCCGGGCCCCCATGGCCACCAATCAGTTCAATTTGGGCTTCATCGATAAATTTCATAACGCAGCAGGCTATTTACCAGGGAAGGGTGGGGGAAGGCAAGAAACAGAAAAGGCACTCTCTTTTTCAGAGAATGCCTTTTTTAGGACTGTAGAGGTTTTTTAGCCAGCTACAGGGTAAACGGAAACTTTTTGCCGTCTACGGTCTTTGTGTTCGAACTTCACTAGTCCGTCCACGAGGGCGAAAAGAGTGAAATCCCGTCCCAGGCCCACATTGTTGCCAGGGTGGAATACGGTGCCCACTTGGCGCACGAGGATGTTACCGGCTTTTACGGTCTCACCGCCAAAGCGCTTCACGCCCCGCATTTTCGGGTTACTATCGCGTCCGTTTTTAGTACTACCACCAGCTTTTTTTGATGCCATTTTTCCTTACCTCTTACTTAGCTTAGTTTTTTTTCGCTTTTTTGGGAGCCGCTTTTTTTGCGGGTGCCTTGCGGGCAGGGGCAGCTTTTTTAGCCCTAGGGGCGCTCTCTGTTTCTTCGAAAGATTCTTCTTGGATGGCCCAAGCATCGGCTTTGGCAAAACCAGTGTTGGCGAGAACTTGCTTTTTCTCTTCGGCAGAGAGCAAATCTTTTTCGCCGCCGGGGCCGCTAACACCAGTGATGAGGAGGCGAGTGTAAGGCTGGCGATGGCCGTTTTTCTTATCAGACTGTTTGCGGCGTTTCTTATGGTACACGATGATTTTGGGGCCTTTTTCGATTGCCACCACTTCAGCGCTCACAGAGGCTGTAGCCACAAAAGGTTGGCCTACTTGCACAGAGGAGCCGCCGCCCACGAGTAGGATTTCGTTAAAATCCGTGGTGCTGCCCATTTCCAAGGGAAGCAATTCCACTTGGACAGTATCGCCCTTTTTTACTTTGTATTGTTTGCCACCAGTTTGAATCACAGCGTACA
>CAYQES010000047.1:0-7994 GCA_964416595.1 uncultured Bdellovibrionales bacterium
GACTATAACTTCGGTGGCTACTGCCGGGATTTCTACGATTCTGTTTACTATGTAGGTAATGCGCTCAACGACAAAATTACGTCGATCAGCGTTTGGTAGTTTTCTAAAGATCTAGGTTCTTTGGGTCACCTACCGTCCCCTTTAAAAGGAGCGGTAGGTTTTTTTATGGAAAAAGGGGCCCAGGCACAATCGGTGGTTGATGGAGGGTGCAATGTGCGCCTGAGCCCCGGGGAAAAATTAGCTCCTTTCCTGGCTGTGGGTTAAAAATATTTTTTGTTTAGCAATTGTGTGAAGGGAAGGCGTTGGCGCTTCGGACTTCACTTTCGAGGCCTTTAGCCCCATGGGAGCTTTGGCCGCTTGCGTGGATAAATGCGATAAGTACAGGAAGCCGAGCAGGAAGAGGAGAAACCCGACGTAAATCTCTTTCCACTCTATTCTTCCTGTACTCATCGCCACGCCTTTTCATTCCATTCGTTCAACGTTCGTTCGCCCTTTCAGGCTGGGGGGCTTTCTGGCCCGTCCATGAGTTGAGAATAGTGGGGTGGGGTTAAAACAAGATGAAAAGGAGATTAATTTTTATTCATCTCCACGGAAAATGCCTTTCCTGGTGAATTGTCTTGGGAAATTGTGATTTTGCTGCGGTGCATCTCGGCAATTCTTTTGGCAATAGTGAGCCCTAAACCGGTGCCAGAGATGCTGTTGAGCCGTAAATTTCCTCTTTCATAGCGTTGGAAAAGGCGGGCTTCAACGTCCGGAGGGATTGGATCTCCAAAATCACGGATATGAGTAATCACGCGGTCTAATTCATTCACCACTTTTACTTCCACTAAAGAAGAATCGGGGGAATATTTGATGGCGTTGTCCACCAAGTTCCTAAACATACTTTGTATAAGATCTGGATCGCCGTTTACCAAGAAATCACTTTCGGATTTGCCTTGGGTTTTATCCTCTAGATCCACACGGATATTGATGTTGCGCTTTTGCGCTAGCACTTCAAAACGCGCGAGAGTTTCCATGAGCACTTCATCCAAGCGCACTTGCCGTAGTAATAAAGAGCCTGCGCCTGCGTCGATTTTTGTGAGGGTGAGGAGGTCGTCCACGAGGCGCGATAAATGCTGCAACTCCTGGGAGGCGGATTCAGTGAAGGCAGAAATTTCTTCTGCCGAGCGAACCTTGGAGCGGAACACATCGAGCTCTCCCCTTAAGATCGCCAACGGAGTTTTCAATTGATGAGAAGCATCGGCAATAAAATTTTCTAAACTTTCGAAGGCCCGCTCGATACGGCCTAGGAGCCCGTTCAATGTTACGGTGAGCATATGAATTTCATCGGCCGTATTGGGCTCTGGCAAACGTTCTCGCAAATTGGAGGGGTTAAGAAGTTCGGCTTTCTTAATGATTTCTCGTATGGGCGAGAGGGCTTTACTCGCAAGATAAATCCCAGCTAAAGCTGCCAATAACAAAGCAATAGGAATCCCTAAGAAAAAGAATTCGATAAGATCGCCGGTTTCCCGATCGAGCAAGGTGGTGGGCACGGCCACTTGCATGATGAAGAGGGGGCGCCCCCGGCGCATGATATAGGAAATTTGGCGGTAGTTTTCGCCAGGTTGTGCTTCTCGCACATGTTTCATATCCGCGGCTGTGAGGGTTCGGTAGGCGTGACCGCGGCGAAAAACGGTTTGTAGTTCTTCGGCAGAAATGGGGAGGGCGCTATCTTCTAAGTTAGGCGAGCGCACCACGATGCGGCCTTCGGGAGAAATCACCTGCACAAACGATTTACCCAAAGAAAAGGGGAAAACTTTTTGCTGCACCAACATGGAGTTTGGGGTGAAAACGAATTCGCCGAAATAATCCACAGTGAAGGATTGGGCTGCGTCCACGGCGTGGTTATAGAGGGCGTAGTCGAATTCCTGCTGGTGGTTACTCACGAAGCGTTTTAAGAGCACTGTGCAAAAGATGCTCAGGGTTATGCCCAAGAGCGTAATGTAAAGCACCGTGAGTCGTAAGCGGATACTGGAAAAGAAAGTTTTAATCTTCCCGGAGAACATATCCCACTCCCACGATGGTATGGATCAATTTCTTTTCTTCTCCTCTTACAAGCTTTTTCCTCAGCATATTCACGTACACATCGATCACGTTGCTGTCGCTGTCGAAGTGTACATCCCAAACGTGTTCGGCGATTGAGGTGCGGGAAAGGGGTTTATTGGGGCTGCGTAAGAAAAATTCTAAGAGCGCAAATTCTTTGGCCGTGAGCTCGAGGGTCCGATCTCCCCGCTTTACTTTCCGTTGCACAAGATCCATTTCTAGATCTGCGAAGCGGATTACTGTGCCTTTTTGGTCGGTTTGTCGTCGAAGAAGTGCGCGCACCCGGGCCAGGAGTTCATCAAAAGCAAAGGGTTTTGTGAGGTAGTCGTCGCCACCCACATCGAGGCCGCGCACTTTATCTTTTGTGCCCGATAGAGCTGAAAGAAAAAGGATCGGGCCCGTATAGCCCTCTTTTCGTAAATTGGCGGCCGTATCGAAACCCGTTTGGTCAGAGAGCATCACATCGAGAATCAAACAATCGTAGGAGTTTTCACCGGCCAGGGCTTCGGCGGAAGCGCCGGTGCTGGCGTGATCCACGGAGTAGCCCGCTTCCGTGAGGCCTTTTTTCAAAAAGCCCGCCATTTTTTTTTCGTCTTCTACTACTAACAATCTCATGATCGTGGAATTCCTAACTCAGTGGCAGTTTGGGCAATAAAATTTTCTAGCACCGCAGCTCTCGCTTTCGCTTCTTCCCGGCCCTTGGGGGTGTGGAAGGTGGCGGGAAGTTTTAAAAGCTTGGTGAAAAAATGATCCACGGAAAATAGGTTGTCGTTCAAGGCACGGTTTTTTGCCCAAGGATCTTCCGGATGAAAGTATTTTGCTCCTAAGCGATTGCCCGTGGAAAAAAGGCGCATGATGCCGATTGCGCCTAAAGCTTCTAAACGATCTGCGTCTTGCAAGGCTTTGCCTAAGAGAGAGGTGGGCTCCGTTCCCCGGCTAAAGCTGTGATGGAGAATGGCTTCAGAAATACGCTGGATGGAATCCACAGAAAAACCGGCTTTTTCCAAAAGAGGTTTCGCTTCCGCAGCGGAATATTCCGAAGCCTTGGCCCGCTCCGGATGATCCTTGGGTAAATTCACTAAATCATGGAGAAGGGCCGCGGCAGTGGCTTCTAGGGGATCCACAGTAGGCGCTAAGCGCATGGTCCAAAGGGCAACCCGCAAGAGGTGGGAGCGATCATGGGCGGCATCGCTTTCGCCGGCAGAAGCAGCCAAGAGGGGAGAAAGCTTGGGGTGTTGCTGTATCCAATCTTGCAATTCTTTTACTGTCTGCATCAAATAAAGGGATACCTTAATCCGCCAGCGGAAGAAAGCAGGATTCCCGTTGGAGATTTGCCCAGATTGAATTAAGCATGTTTTTCACGGATTTTTAGGAGGAATTATATGGGCGCCGCCATCAAAGTTTTGATTTCCGAAGAAAAAATTGCCCATAGGGTGAAAGAACTAGCCGCCGAGATTAGTCAAAAATACTCGGGTAGAGAGCTCACAATGATTTGTGTGCTGAAGGGCAGTTTTCTTTTTTACGCCGATTTAGTGCGGGCTATGAAAGTTCCTGTGCGCTGCGAATTTCTTTCTGTTTCAAGTTACGGGGACGCAAAAACTTCTTCCGGTGAAGTGAAGCTTGGGCTTGATATTAGTCTCCCCCTAGACGGCCGGGATGTTTTGATCGTGGAAGACATCGTGGATTCGGGTCTCACGTTGAAATACATTCGGGAGCTCTTGGCCGTGCGCAATCCCGCTTCCATCGCTTGCTGTGCGCTCCTGGAAAAACCAGAAGCCTTAAAAGTAGACGTGAAAGTAGAATATAGCGGATTTAAAATCGGCAATGAATTCGTGGTGGGCTATGGCCTAGACTACGGACAGAAATACCGGGAATTGCCTTATATTGGTTTGTACCAAGGTTAAGATTTACCAAAAAATAGAACCCGCTAGGAATCCTAGCGGGCCTGGATCGCCAAGGGATTTAAATTTGTTAGCGGCGGAAGAAAGCCTTTGTGCAACGATCCATAGATAGGTTTTTTTGGGTTTCATTGACTCCGTCTACGTAGAGATAGGCAATAGAATCTTTTCCTTTAAAGTGCGCTTTTTCTAGCCACTCTTCATCCCAGTTAAAAAAACCATCTACGTTAATAAGTTGAATGATGTCTTTGCGGCTACCCGTGAAACAGGCTTCGCCCAGCATAAGAGCACCAGCACATTCATATCGGCCATCTTCTGAGCCGGCGTTATAAATTTCCCCTTCACTTTTGCAATACACTGCACTTTGGGCAGCAAAAGCTACGGGCGAGAAAAGGAATAAAAGGGAGATTAGTTTCATAGATCCTCCATTAAAATCTTTATGTTTGCGCAATGCGTTTATCGCGCTCCATGGGAGGTGTAAAGACAAATTTAAATTATTTGAAAAACTCTATAAAGCCTTATGGGCCATGCTTTCGATGCGTCCCGCCTGGGTTACCAGCACGTAGCTCATTTTTCGCTGTAATTCTTTGATGGTGGCGGCGCCCCCATAGGTAAGCCCAGAGCGTAGGCCCCCAATGATATCAGCCAAAATGGATTCTTCGTCTTCCCGATAGGGAACTTCCACGGCCACACCTTCGGCGGTTTTCCATTCGGGCACACCACCTAAGAAATCGTGTTGGGCTTCAAAACTCGCCATGCCCCGGTACTGTTTTACTTTTTTGCCGTCCGCTTTGGTTACTACAGGTGCAGGCGTTGGACGGGTGCCCGCGAGCATGCCGCCAATCATCACGAAATCAGCGCCGAAAGCTAAGGCTTTTACAATATCGCCAGGAGTGCGGAGGCCGCCATCGGCGATGATCGAACGATCCACTTTGGCGCATTCGGTGATGGCTGTGAGGTTTGGAACACCAAAACCGGTTTTGATTCTCGTGGTGCAAACGGAACCGCCGCCGATGCCCACTTTAAGAAGATCCGCGCCGCAGGCGGAAAGATAATCTGCGCCAGCATAGGTGGCCACGTTGCCGGCCATGAGGCAGGCATTGGGCAACATTTCTCTTAGTTGCTTTAACGTTTTACCTACATATTTTCCATGGGCGTGGGCCACATCCACGCAGAAATAGTGAGCGCCCGCATCCCGCAATGCTTGGGCCCGCTCGAGTTCTTGCTCGGAACAACCCACAGAAACAAAAACCTGGTTTTTGCATTTTTTAAATTCAGCGATATTTTCTTCGATGGTGAGAAAGCGGTGGAGCACGCCCATGCCGCCTTTTCCACCAATAAAATTGGCCATGCCACTTTCGGTCACGGAATCCATATTGGCCGTGAAAATGGGTAATTCGAGGGTGAGTTTACCGGTTCGATCCGTAACGGAAATATCCACGTTCCGGCGGGATTCATGGTGGTTGTAATTGGGCACGAGTAGTACGTCGTCGTAAGTAATGGCTTGTAGGCTCATGAAATTCTCCACAGAAGAGAGGAGAGGTACCGTACTTTGCCCTAGCAGTAAAGAAAAGGGGCTTGACGCCACGTTTAATTGGAGATTTTCTTCAGAACCTTCACGCCCGTAGCGGATTTTTCCCGCAAATCACCCTGGGCATTGATGATTTCAAGGGTTTTTGTTTCTATGAGGTTGCTGCCTTTGAATCTTTCAACGGTAAGGCTCTTATCAGAGCAATAGGCCCGGTAGCTTTCTTCGCCTTGTAACTTTTTGTAGCCCGTGGCTTCTAGAGGCTCGCCACCATCCATCCGATAAGTACGATACATTTCGCCTCGGCTCGATTCGATCGTGCGCAGGCTTCCGCTCTCTTCTTTGTATTTTCCCGAAAGAGCAGGGCAAACATCGATGAAGCAACGGTTCGTGAAGTGCATGCCTTTAAAGCCCCTGAAGGATTCTTTTAGTTCCAGAGGGATTTCAAAATCGTACCAAGCACCCCAGTCCTTATTGTTCTCGCAGTAGAAGCGGCAGGTGCGGAGTTCAAGATCATTGGGAAAGCTTTTTTCTTTGCCCCAGCGAATGCATTTGATCAGGAGGGGATCTGGCATGTTGAAGTGTTCTTCGCAGATTTTGTTGTAAGTCGGGCCGCCGTAGCTGCCATTACGAACTTTTTCTTGGCAGGTTTTGTAGAGGTCTTCGTTGGGTTCCATGGAGAAGGCAACACTCGGGAGTAGGAGAAGGGCAGCGAAGAGGTAAGAGTAGAGACGCATAATTTCCCTTCTGTTGGTGCGGGCTGAGCTAGAACGGGGCTAACTATATAATAGAAGATTAAAATAGACAACTAATAAATATTGCTGAAATTAATAGGGATTTTGGTTGCTTTCGTGGCTGGTGGAGCGTCGCAGCGTGGGGCGCCCAAGGTAAATTTTCTGTACTGCCCCCATCTCTACTGGCAGGTACAAAAAGCCGGAAAAAAGACGATAAGCCTTTAGGAGATAAGCATGGGAAAACTGATCGCTTATTTGTTTTTTCTACCAAGCCTTGCGCTGGCCAGCATGGACTGTAATCGCTGTAGCTCTGGAGACGGCTTAGTGTTCGAGGGCTTGAAACAACCCATGCTGGGTTTTGTGAAAGCCATGCAAACGGCGGGCATTGGCCCTATTTCTTGCGTGCGCACAAAGGAAGGGCAGCAGCGGTTAGTGAGTTGTTTCAATGCTTGCGGGCAGTATGGCCGGGCTAGCACAAACTCCGCCCACACCCGGGGTGAAGCCTGTGATTGGAGTGGGCGGCATACGGATTCAGTGCAAAATGCTAAGCAGAAATTGGGAGTTTTAAATCTTTTTTCAAAATTAAAACATGGCAGTGGCCATGGGAATGGTCTCCACGAAAAAATTAAACAAGGTTATGTGGGTTACCAAGTAACCGGCGGGCCTTCCTCCGCGCCCAATGCGGCTCATGAGCCAGGAAACGATTACAAGCCACCCAAAAGCATGCGCAAGGTTTGCGTGCGCTATAAAGACAGCCCTTGGTGCCAAGAGTGGATTCGCCAAGGCAATAAACCCGGTTGGTACGAATATAATCCTGCCACGGGAAATTTTAATTTTTAGGGAGAGAGTATGAATTTAGTATTACTAATTTTGGCAGCAAATATCTCCGCCATCGCCGCTCCCTTTGATTGTGTGCCTTTGCAAAAAATTGAACAAGCTTCGGGCACTTGCGCGGATAATGGCAAATACGCTGACGTAGGCATGCATTGCTTGGATAAATTAGAAGACTTTATAAAAACCCAAAACGCTAAAGCCCAGTTCCTTCTCGTGCAGGCGGACAAAAATACGAATGCTGCGCAAACCGGAACCTTTGCTGGTGCCAATGCCAGTTACAAAATCGCGGCCGATGCATTTACGGAAGCTTTGACGGCCGCAAAACGCGCCCAGTGGTATGTGACAAGCTATATTTCCAATATTTATTTCCCTGAAGATTTCGACGCTCCCCGGGAAGTGATTGGGGATCCGGTGGAATTTTTAAACAAAAGCCAGTGCTATGCGGAGCCCCGGGATATTTTAAAGCTTATCTTAGGCGATATTTCTAAACACATCTCCAATTTAGAGGCCGCAAAAACCGCGGCCCTTAAGGGCAGCTTTTTATCTACCATACAAGAGGGCAATCTTAGCCAGACGAAAAGTTTGCCCACTGGTAGTGTGATGGGAGGCCAAGGCGTGAGTGGTGGAAACGCTGCCACGGGCACTGGGGTGAAACGCCCAGGGATACGGCCTTCGGATATTTCCGGAACGAAGGAAGAGAAGAAGCCGTAAGGAAAATGGCTCTCAATTCCTAGAGTTATAGTGCAGCGTTTATTGCCGAGGGGGCCGCTCCGTGGCTTGCGAGAGCTTCATTTACAAATAAAATCAGTGATAGTACGTTACTGCCATCAACAATATTTGGCAAAGGTGGAGCATTGCGCAGAAACTTTTTTGTATAGCTAATGGTTCTTTGGGGTGTTGTTTTGCAAGGTGGGGCGG